>NZ_CALLVK010000021.1:0-316822 GCF_938010525.1 uncultured Abiotrophia sp.
CTTTACGAGCATTTAAGAAAATATAAAAAGATAATTAGAAATTTATACTTTGTTTAAATTAAAAAAATGTCTGGAACCCTTAATAGGTCCCAGACATTTTTTATTTGCCTTTAAATACTCCTAAGAAGTAAAGTACCGCTACTAAGATCCCCAAGGCTACACGGTAGTAACCAAAAACCTTGAAGTCATGTTTCTTAATATAACCCAAGAGGAAGTTAATGACTAAGAGTGATACCCCGAAGGCAATCAACATCCCTAAGATTAGATAAGTCGCTTCAGCTGCTGTATAGTGGAAGCCAAACTTCACTAACTTGAGGAAACTTGCCCCGAACATGACTGGGATACTCATGAAGAAGGAGAATTCAGTCGCTACATAGCGTTTGGTCCCCATTAAGAGCGCCCCGATAATAGTAGCCCCAGAACGAGAAGTCCCTGGCACCAAGGCCAAGCATTGCCATAGCCCCATGAGGGCAGCATCTTTATAACTAATAGCTTCTAAACTATTAATACGGCTTGCTTTAGATTTACGCTTGCCTGATTCCACCCAGATGAAGGCTAGACCGTAGACGGTAAAAGTAATTGCATAAACCCATGGCTTGTCGAAGTATTGGTCCATTAAGTCATCCAAGAGGAATCCCAGGACAAAGGCTGGCATAGTCGCCACAATGACCTTAGACCATAAAATCCAGGTGTTTTTCTTTTCTGCTGCTGACTTGCTTGGCGACAGCGGATTAAGTTTGTGGAAGAAGACCACCATCACTGCCAAGATAGCCCCCAGCTGAATGACCACGAAGAACATATCGGTAAAGGCTTTTTCCAGTTGTAGTGGCATAAAAGCGTCCACTAAACGCATATGGCCAGTCGAAGAAATCGGTAGCCATTCGGTAATCCCCTCGACAATCCCAAGGATGATTACCTTCACTAATTCTATAATTCCATTCATATTTTAGGTCCTTTCTCTATAAGCTATCATCCATTATACACCATCTTGGCATTAAATGCATTGAACTTATCGCAAAGAATGTGGTATGATAAGGACAAGAAATAAATTTCAAACACAAAGGAGATAGGATCATGTTTGGATTTTTCAAAAAGAAAAAAGAAGAAGCGGCTCCCGTTTCAAAAGAAGTAACACTCTACGCTGTCGCTGATGGTCAATTGATCAACATCGAAGAAGTTAACGACATCGTCTTCGCGCAAAAAATGATGGGTGATGGCTTCGCAATCGTCCCTTCTAATGGTGAAATTTCTGCGCCTGTTGCAGGTGAAGTGGTCAATGTCTTCCCTACTAAACACGCAGTTGGCTTCAAGTCTGGTGCCTTAGAAGTTTTACTCCACATGGGGATTGATACTGTGGCGCTTAACGGTGGCCCATTCGACACTAAGGTTTCTGACGCTCAACACGTTGATGCTAACACCCTAGTATCTAGCGTTGACTTAGATCAATTAGCAGCTGAAGGCAAAGACAATGCCATGATCGTGATTTTCACTAATGGTAATGATTTAGTAGAAAGCTTCGAACTCACTGCTTCAGGTCAAGTAAGCCGTGGCCAAGAAATTGGTAGATTAATCTTAAAATAAGCGCAAGCTATTAAGAGCTAGGGATAATCCCTAGCTTTTTTAATTGTTAAGCATCAGAAAAGAGGCTAAAACAAAAGTTTTAGCCTCTTACTATTTATTATTTAGCTGGAATTTCGGTAATGCCATTCATGTATGGTACCAAGGCTTCAGGAATCTTAACAGAGCCATCCGCTTGTTGGTAGTTTTCTAGGATAGCTACGAAGGTCCGCCCTACCGCCAAACCTGAGCCATTCAAGGTGTGAACATATTCTACCTTATCATCAGCATTGCGGAAGCGAATTTTAGCGCGTCGTGCTTGGAAGTCGCCACAGTTTGAGCAAGAAGAAATTTCACGATAAGTATCTTGACCTGGAATCCAAACTTCTAAGTCATAAGTCTTAGTTGCTGAGAAGCCCATATCGCCAGTACACAAAGTAATGACACGGTATGGCAACCCTAAGGCTTGTAAGATACCTTCAGCATTTTGGGTCATGCTCTCTAATTCTTCGAAGGAATGATCTGGATGTGCATATTTAACCATTTCCACTTTATTAAATTGGTGCAAACGAATGAGACCACGTGTATCACGACCCGCACTCCCCGCTTCAGAACGGAATGATGGGCTCAAGGCAGTGAATTTAATTGGCAAGTTCTCAAGTGGTAAGATTTCATTAGCGTAATAATTAGTTAATGGTACTTCTGCTGTTGGAATCAGGGTCAAACCACGTTCGTCATTAACCCGGAAGGTGTCTTCCACAAATTTTGGATATTGTCCGGTCCCGAACATAGATTGATCATTTACCATGTATGGCGGGATGATTTCTTGGTAGCCATTGTGTTGGGTATGAGTATCCAACATAAAGTTATAGATGGCCCGCTCCAAGCGCGCCCCCAAGCCCTTGTAGAAGACAAAGCGACTACCTGACACCTTAGCCCCACGTTCAAAGTCGATAATATCTAATTTTTCAGCGATTTCCCAGTGATTAAGTGGTGTAAAGTCGAAGTCGCGTGGCGTGCCCCAGCGACGTACTTCCACGTTATCTTCTTCGTCAGCCCCCACTGGTACCCCTTCAGCTGGAAGGTTAGGCAAACGATGCTCGATGGCTTCTAAATCTGCTTCGATTTGAGCCAAGCGCTCGTCATCACGCTTAATACGATCACCGATTTCTTTCATTTCAGCAATCTTATCATCCGCATTTTCCTTGTTGCGTTTGAGTTGGGCGATTTCTCCAGACACTTGGTTACGGTATTGTTTAGCCCCTTCAACGTCAATCAAAAGTTCACGACGCTCACTATCTAGGCGGCGATAATTCTCCAATACCTCCCGGTCTACACCACGAGTAGCTAATTTCTCTACCACCCATTCAAATTGTTCACGCAATAATTTACGATCTAACATTCCATTTCCTCCTTTTGGTCAAATAACAAAAAGAGCCCTCGTCTTATTGGGACGAAAGGCTCTTCTTGGTTTCGCGGTACCACCCGATTTCAGGACATGATTCCTGCACTTAAGGCCTGTAACGGGGGCAACCGGCACTACTTGAGTCATAGGCTGCAGGGTTCTGGTGGATTCCAGGGCTAGTCCGTGATGATTCACACCAGCCATCATCTCTCTGAAGACGTCCTATCCTGTACTAGTCAAAACCGTCGCATCATTTATCTGCTTCTATACTATCACGAATCCGTAACTGGCGCAAGTCTACCAGTTGAGATTGCGCGCCTTGTCCGTGTCACGATAGTGATGGGTAACATCCAATCCCTCAAAAGCTTGTTGTCTTAAAGCTTCATAAATGACGATATTAGCTGTATTGGACAAATTTAAACTCCGTACATGCTGGTCATTCATCGGGATACGTAAGCAGTCTGCCTTGCGCTCTTCCATTAAGTCAGCGGGCAAGCCGGTTGTTTCCTTACCAAAGAGGAAGAATTGCTCGCCAGCACTATTTTGAGCTAGGTCTGCTTGACAGTAAATGCGGGGCGCAAACTTGGTAATCAAGTAAAGTGGACGCTCACCCACATAAGCTAAGAAATCCTCCAGACTTTCATGGTAGTGAACTTCTACATGCTCCCAGTAATCTAAGCCGGCACGCTTGAGCATTTTATCGTCGGTCGAAAAACCCAAGGGCTTAATTAGATGGAGCGGCGTATTGGTAGCTGCACAGGTTCTGGAAATATTTCCCGTGTTAGCCGGCATTAGCGGTTGATATAAGGCAATATGATTTTTCATAGGCTCTCCTTCTTAGGTGGCGCCTCTAGCGGTCGCCACAAAAAATCCCGCTGCCAAGAACTGACTAGCGGGAGTGATCATTTAAATTAAGCGAGTTTGAAGTCTACGCTATAGATTTCGTCTGCCAAAGCAGCCTTGTTAACAGCTTTAACAACAACGTTTTCTTTCTTGCCGTCGAATTCTAATTCAAAAGCTTGGCTCAAACCTTGAGTTTTTAAGACAACGTCGAGTTCACGACAGTTAACTGTTAAAGAAACAGCTTCTGAACCTTTCCCGTATAAAGTTGCTGGAACTAAACCAGCTTCACGTACTTTTTTAGCTGAGCCAGTGCCCACTTTTTCGCGTAATTCTGCTTTTAATGACATGGTATTTAAAACTCCTTTTGCTTGCATTTTTTATAAAGCGACTAGCGCTTTTTATTGGCATAATGGTATCTTACCAAAAAACGGCACAAATTGCTAGCTTATTCTACCCTTTTTTTATACAATAATACTAGTTTTGTGCTCAGAAAAGGTGGTGATTCCTCAATGAAACGGCTATTTAGCTTATTAAAACCTTTTGATTACCTGATCATTTTGGGAGTCATTGGCCTATCCTTCTTGCCCAATATCCTGACCTTCTACCACTACCAAGGCTTGAATAAATCGGATGTAGTCAGCCAAGCTACTGAATGGTCTAGCACTAAGGAAGCACCCGCATCTTCCTCTACCTATGCCCTCATTAAAATTGACGGCAAGGAAGTGGACCGATTCGACCTCTCTGAGGATGCTCCTCATGAAGAGAAAACCTACTACCCGCATCCGGGTCAATATAACATTATTGAGCGTGATGGCAAACGAATTCGCGTACGCGAAGACAATAGCCCAGACCAAATTGCGGTTAAAACCAGTTGGGTGGGTCGACCAGGTCAGGTTTCCATCTGCCTGCCACATGGACTCATTATCGAGATTCACGGCCAACGTTCAACCGGTGGTCGCACTGACGCTAGTCAATCAAGTAACGCTAGTTCAAGCCAAGAAGAAGAATTAGTTTTACCAAAATAAGGACTGGAGAATCTCCAGTCCTTATTTGCTTACTTGAGAATGTTATGGACTAATTTTTGTAAATCCGGTACCACTTCTTGCTCAAACCAGGGATGTTGCTTCAGCCACCGCTGGTTGAGTGGCGAGGGGTGAACTAAGGGAAAATAGTCCGGCAAATAGTCCTCATAATGGGCAACTGTTTCCGTCAGGTTGGCCCTTTTGCGCTTAGCCAAATAATAATCTTGAGCATAGCGACCAATTAATAGCGTCAATCGAACATCTGGCAATTGAGCTAGAATTCGTGGATGCCACTTAGCAGCGAAATCCTTGCGCGGTGGCAAGTCACCCGATTTTCCTTTACCAGGATAATAGAAATCCATGGGGAGAATAGCCAAGGTGTCTGAATCATAGAAGGTCGAGCGATCCATCCCTAGCCAGTCCCGCAAGCGGTCACCTGACCGGTCATCCCACGGGCGTCCAGCTTCTTGGGTAGCCAAACCCGGTGCTTGCCCAACAATTACTAATCGTGCGGTTTTTGGCGCCGTAAAAAGTGGCTCAATCCCTGCCTGGCTATAAACCTGGTTTTCTGGTGCCTGCATGATAGCTTGACGAATCGCCAAATAATCCTCTGGCATCTAATTCCCTCCTCTTAAGATTTCAAATAGGCTACGACCGCATTCAGGCCATAGCCATCCCACCCATCACGTCGGTAAGAATGACAGCCTAAAGCTTGTTTAGTCGACACAGCCACATCATACTGTTGCTCTAAAGGCACCCCCATAGCTAGGAAGCGCTCCTTATTAATCCGTTTGGTATCTATCAACCAATGATGCTCATCCTCCTGCTTGAAGGCCTGGGGATGACTTGCTTCTAAGGGTTGGAAGCGACAATAGACATCTTCCTGAACTTGAAAATCTTCCATGCTAAGGGCGGGCCCGTAGGCAATCAGCAGATTAGATGGCGTCACATCATATTGGCTCATCATAACTTCTAAGGCTTTTTGTCCAATCGATTGGAGTGTGCCCGGCCAGCCAGAATGAACTAGGGCAAACACCTTTTTAACCGGGTCAAAGAGAATAATGGGAATACAGTCCGCAATCTTGACCATTAGGGCCAAATCGCTTGCCTCTGTTACCAAGCCATCGTAGTCGCCAAGAGAGCGTAAGCCCCATCCTGTCCCCAATTGGCCGGCCCTTACTTGGCAGATGTCAGCTCCGTGAACCTGGTGCACCTCAACTAGAGGCATATCGGCTTTTAGAAAAGTTCGATTGACACCTTCTACGGATGCCTCCTTAAAATCAGGTTTGAAATTAAGCGGTTTACCAATAAAACGATGCTCCAAGCCCGCTTCAAGCAAAGCCGGCACCGTGTAGTAGTCGTAGTCAGGTCCCTTTATATGCTGATAATCCATTTTCATGTCTCCTTCCCTAGCTTTGGGTCACTTGATAAAGGGGCCAAAAGCCAGCTACTGCCTTAACTAAGTCCTGAACCAAAGCTCCTAAGTCGCTATAGTCCGCCAATGGCTGCATATCTTGACGCAATAGCACCTTGCGTACCTGCCCCGCCTCATAGGATTCTACCAGCTCTTGCCGGTGACTTTCACTTGTGGTCATGCGTCGCGTTTGCTTATCTGAATCCTGAACCCAGTAATAGGCTTCTTGTGGTGCTGGCACTTCTAAGATTCGCGCCTGTTGGGCTAGCGTCTCCTCTTGGCGACTTCGTTCAATGAAACTTAACTCCAAGCAGACGGTGAGCGACCCTTGATCCGATACTAGTCTCAAGGCGAAGCTTGGACTAGCCGGCCGATTTTCTGGTGGAAAATAATAGACCCAAAAATGAGGTCTAGCCACTTGAGCTTGATTCATCCAGGCACTTACTCGCCCCTGAGTCCAATCTGGAAAAGCTTGCCCGAAGGCAGTCGCCAATTTTGAAAAAGCCTGCCGAGCTGCTTGGCCGCATCTTTTAAGGTTTTCCATGCCCTCAATTTCTACTGGATTATCTAGTTTAGCCGGATTACGATAGTGCTGATTTTGATAGGCCAGATAGTCTGTCAGCGACTGTTCCCACTTCATCATCTCACTCCCCCTTTTACCCTATTATATCAAATTATGACTTCCCCCCCTAGCTTGGCGCTTCAAAATTACAAAAGACACGACCAAAGGAGAAAAGGTCGTGTCTTTAATTCGTTATGCTCCAAAGGGTGAGCCTACCCCCGAGCTATCAAGATTATTCTGTTTCTTTTGGCTTATAGCTTGCAAGCCCTAAACCAGCTAAGAAGCTGAGTGCTGCAGCACTAAAGAAGAAATTACTCTCTTCCCCAGCAGCTGGTAATTGCCCCTGTTTAGCCTCATTAGCATTGCCTGTAGGGCTCTGACTAGCAGATGTAAGGCCAGGTTCAGCTGGCGTTTGCTGAGATTGACTTGAGTGAGTTGTATCTGCTTGGTTTGATCCAAGCTCAACCGCATAAAGTGAGAAGTGAGGCGCAGTCAAGATAACCTTGCGTCCATCTTCTGACATACGGAAATCCACTGCTTGCCCTGGCTTACCTTGATCATCTAAATGATAGGCCTTGGCTACCGTCCCATCTACTGGAATGGATACTTGGGCTGGTCGTTCGATTTGAACACCTTGGCCCTTCTTATCTTGGAAATGAATCTCGTAGACCAAGACATTGTCAGCTAACCCAGGCACCTTAACCCGTCCCACATGTAAAGACACTACTTGCTTGCCTAAACCTTCTGGTGGGATGGTGACACTAACACCCGTATCCTTGTCATTATCTTCAAAGGTCACAGTACCATCTGGGTTGTAGGTAACATTGACTCCTTGGCTACGATAGAGCGGTACTGTCACATCAGAGTCTGTCGGATTAGTTGGTTTATCCGGCTCAGGCGCCACAGGATTAGTTGGATGATCAGGTTCTGGCGTCACGGGGTCTGCAGGACTAATCGGCAAGGTAAGACCTTCAACATTGACTGGTAGACCATGAAGACTTTCAATATGGCCTGACTCTAACCCCGTTACACTTACCTTGTCATGCACCGATTCAGCACTAAAGAGTAGGGTTTTGTTAGAAAGCTGTGTATAGAATCGCGCCGTCTTACCATTTGATAAGGTCAATACAGGCGAATCATTCACTAGCACTTCGTGGTCAAAATTCACTGCAAAAATCTTGCTGTCATAGTGCTCAGTATTCAAAGCCTTGACTTCATTGGCTTGTACTGGGTCTTTGGTAATAAAGTCCCAATTGACTGTCTTGTAGGATAGGGTAAAGTCATTTTGAGTCCCTTCCTTGTGTTCATAGAGAATCCCATAAACACCTGGCGATACCTCTTGAAGTGAGTTGTAGGCATAGGATCCTGGCTGAATCAAGCGATGATGAAGCCAAGTTAGGCTTCCATCCGATTCTACTCGAGCCAAACGAATGGTCCCTTCACTTCTAGAATTACCTTCCCCGTTAGCATTAGAAAGCACGATATACTCTTGTCCTTGATGGTGGGTTGAAATGGCCGCTAATTGGACATATGAATCATGGACATCTGGATAGTAATCCAATTGTTTGGCCCAGGTCTGACCGCCATCATAACTGGTAGCCACTTGCAACTGGCCAAATAAGCCACGCATGAAGAGTTTCACCTGTCCATTATCAAGTTGAACGGCTGAAGCCTCTGTATTTTGATACCAGTAATCATTCATAGTACTTGAGTGTAAGGTGCCGTCTTCAATTGGCAAATTATCATTGACCGCCTCTCCCATTTGCCAGGTTTCTCCATGGTCATCAGAATAGATGACACGAGCTGATTGGGAACCACTAAGGTGAGAGACAAAGTTAGTCGAATAGGTTGGCACGATAATGCGACCAGCATGTGGCCCAGTCCGAAGTACTGTTCCCGTCCCTGGTCCTACTCCTAAGAATTTCATCCAATCGGCTTTTACCATTGGGGTAATATCACGAGGCGCTGACCAGGTCTTGCCATCGTCATCACTGTATGATAACCAGAGATAGTTGTCTTTCGCTACTCGGAAAGGTGAGGTCTTATTGCTAGTGAAGTAGACATTACCTAAGAGATTCTCACCTTGGTAGAGGTCCCCTTTATCCTCGTATTTTGGTTTTACCGGATCCACCACTACTCGATAGTCTGTCTTAGTTCCATCAGGAGCATAGACATAACCTTGTTCGCGAATAGTGTAGTGTCCCTGCTCACCTTCACGGTAAAGCACTTGATAAGTCTTTCCATCAATGGTTTGATACATGGTTTCCTTTTGCTCAGACATACCGAATATGCCTCGGCCTTCTGGGAACATATCATAAATTGAGAAAATACGTTTAGTTTTTGGATCTTGAACCAGCACTTGGTCGATTGTCACAGGAGAGGCTTGGTCTGCTCGTTCAGGGTTAGGATTATCGCGTAGGTTAGCAATATGAATACGGTCACCCCAAGTCTTACCGCCATCCTCACTACGCCGTACCACCATCCCGATATCGCCCCAGTCAGAAGCGTGAAGACGTCGTTCGTCAGCGGCAGCAATCAAAGTACCCTTATCAGTCTTAAGTAAAGCAGGAATACGATAGCTGGCAATTTCGTCAGCATTCGGTTTACCACTATGTCCGCTCTCGAAAACGTCCTTTTTATCAGAAATCTCTGCTCCCGGAGCAGGCTCTAACTGTAAAGGTTGACGCTTGAATAGTTGGCTACGTTCCCCCACTTCTTCTTGTGATAAGGCGCGATTGTAAATAGATAAGTTACGTACTGTTAAATCACTACCCCAACGTAAGTCGGATCCTCTACGTGTATTACCAATTTGAAGATCTGTTAAATCAGGCATATCACTTAAAAATTTACCTGAAACAGGGCTAGTCCGGGACAAGACCCCATTGACATAGAGGCGAACTTGTCCTGTTTCTTTGTTAGGATCTGGACGTTCCACTGTGAAAGTCACTGAATTCCATTGGCCTGGCGTTACTTTTAGGGGAGCATCACTATAACTTCCATAAAACTGCTCACCTTGGCGACCACGAGCTTCCACCAATGCAGTCCCATTATGAACGGCAAGGGTGAAATATTCATTTACAAATTTATTACTTGAAGCAGAAAATAGATTATAGAATTGTGGCGCCCGCTCACTCGGTTTGAATTCCATATGGATAGTGGCATTAGTCAACTTTTTCAGACTATCAAGATGCTGAGATAAATCCACCCGTTGATTATTTTCTTGATTGGTTGCGACATCATTTTGGTCTAACACTTGGTTTTCACGTCCCACTTCTCGAACGATTTCATCCCGTTGAGGTTGGCTGGACTCTTCAGTTTTTTCTGAACTTGAAACTGAGCTTTCTTCCTCTGCTTTGGCGGAGCTTGCGGCAGTCGTTGGGACTTCTTCAGGATTGCTAGTTTCAGAAATCTTATTTGCGTTTTCGGAAACGTTTACATTTTCAGGTTGGCTAATAGCCTCTGTTGGGCTTGTTTGAGGGATTTCTTGGGCTGAGACACTCGTTTGAGGTGATAAAAATAGGACATGTCCAATAACAACTGAGAAGACTCCTGTCGCTAATTTACGAATAGCGAAGCGAGACCGACGATTGAAAAGATTTTTTGCTTGTTTACTCATGCTAAGCCTCCAAATTATAGGGATTTTGGGTTGCTGATACGACAAAATCTGGCTACCAGGGTATCTAGCATAAAGCTAGCACCCTAGTAGTCAGGTCTTGCATAGTGTGAGTGCTTATTTAACAAATTCCGCCCGAGCGGCTTGGATCATAGCGTGCGCCTTGTCAACAACGGCTAGGTCTTCTGGGCCAACACCTGTTAATGGTGGGCGGACAGAACCACAGTTGAGACCTTCGCGCTTGAGGATTTCTTTCTGTACGGCGTAGAGGTTAGCTTTACCACTTACCAAGGTGAAGATGATTTCATCAATGCGGCCTTGAATGGTAAAGGCCAGAGCTAAATCGCCTGCTTCTAGAGCTGCATTAGCGGCTAAGAAGAGTTCTGGCATTACCCCATAGGTACCACCAATCCCGCCGTCAGCCCCCATAACACGACCGCCGATGAATTGCTCATCTGGACCATTGAAAACGACGACTTCGCGGTCACCAGCTGTCAACTTCCAAGTGATTAAGTCTTGGACTGGCATGGAAGAGTTCTTAACTCCAATCACTTTAGGATTTTCCAACATGGACTTAAACATGCTAGGAGTCAAGGCATAGCCTGACAGTTGCGGAATGTTGTAAATGATGAAGTCAAGTTCTGTTGCATCAATCATGGCATTCCAGTAATCCTTAATGGAATGTTCTGGTAGGCGGAAGTAAATTGGTGGGATGGCTGCTAAGGCATCTACTCCTAGACTTTCCGCATGCTTAGCTAACTCAACAGAATCGCGCGTAGAGGCAGCCGCTACATGGGCAATGATGGTCATCTTGCCACCAACTGCCTTCATGACATTTTCTAAGACCAACTTGCGCTCTTCCACATTTTGGTAGATACACTCTCCAGACGAACCGCCAACGTAGAGACCCTTGACCCCTACTTCCAAGTAATGCTTAGCTAGGGCTTGGGTGCGTTCTGGACTGATATTGCCTTCATCGTCATAGCAGGCATAGAAGGCTGGGATAATTCCTTTGTACTTATCGAATTTTGACACGTTTAAGACTCCTTTGGTTATGCAACCGGTAATTTAATAACTAACTTTTTATAAGCACTAACCTGGCCCAAATGGCGGGCAGGCTTATGTGCATCTTCTGGAAAAACTACACAAGCTTGTCCAGGATAGAGTTTGACAATAGTATGGATGGGACCATCCAAAAAGGCAATGTCCTTATCGGCATCATAGGCAGTGACTTCATTCAGCTGACATGTAGGGGCCACAATGAGATATTCATGGCCTTCAAGCGGGACATGGATGTCTAACCATTTCTGATGGGCTTCATAATGCGATTCATCAACTGCACCTAGCTCTCCATCTTGGATGAAGAAGTAGCCACCTTCAAAGTCGTAACGCCCAATAGCTTGTTGAGCTAGACCATTAAATGTATCGAGTGCTGCTTTAATATGGGGAATTCGGTCGCTATATTCTTGAAGACCTTGTAAATGATCTACAATCATCTTTTCACCTCCTCTTTGCCGAAAATTGCTTATTTATCTGTATCTAAGGCTTCTTCGCGAGGATCGTGCAAGGGTCGCCCGCGTCGAATGAGAAAGAGTACCAAATTATAGGTGACACTAGCCGCCACAATTGGCATATAGGTAAAGAGATAATTCTGTAGGAACATGTCTGCCGTAAATTGTTTTAAGGCGACCATCCCCATGAGAATAATAATGGCTACCGCATTGATAATGAGTGGCGCCGTATAGTAACGCTTGGCTACTCGGTTAATCAGGTAGGTTGCCAAAACCGACAAGCCCATGAAGAAGATTCCATAGAAGAACCAACCAATAATCAGTTGCTCCAGGGTCATATCAGGCACTCCTTTCTCTTTCTTACATTTCTTTAGTTTACTACGCTAACGAAGCGTTTAGCAATTTCTAGTGGTCGCGTAATAGCGCCACCTACAACAGCTGTGTGAATCCCTTGGGCGAAAGCTGTTGCTAGGTCCTCTGGCGAATGAATTTTACCTTCAGCCACAATTGGAGTATGGGTTTGTTCCACTAAGGCCTTCATTAGTTCGAAGTTAGGACCCGTAGTTTGGCCTTCCGTATACGGTGTATAACCATTCATGGTGGTCCCAATCAAGTCAAAACCTAGACGTTCAGCATTCAGTCCCTCTTCCAAAGTGGAAATATCGGCCATCAGCAATTGATTAGGGTATTTTGCCTTGATTTGAGCGATGAACTCGTCCAAGGTCTCCCCAGCACGCTCACGTAAGGTAGCATCTAAGGCAATGATATCGGAACCAACTGCTACTAACTCATCCACTTCTTTCATGGTGGCGGTAATGTAGGAACCATAGCCTGGATAAGCTCGCTTAATAATTCCAATCACTGGTACATCAAAAGCTTCCTTAATCTGGGCAATATCGGTGATCCCTTGGGCACGGATACCGACGGCTCCAGCTTCAATAGCTGCTTTGGCCATAAGAACCATGACCCCACCTTCTTCTCGGTAGAGCGGTTCGCCAGGTAAAGCCTGACAGGAAATAATCAGTTTTCCTTTTAATCGTTCAATCGTTGGATGCATTGTGCTCACTATCCTTTCACCGCCCCGACTGTAATACCTTGGGCAAAGAAGCTTTGGAACATCAGGAAGACAATAATCATTGGCAAGGAAGCCAAGAGCGCACCAGCCATGAGGACCCCATAGTTAAGAGAGAACTCAGCAGATTGAGCCATAGATGCCAAACCTAAAGGCAAAGTCTTCATTGTTTCTGAGTTAGTGAATACCAATTGAGAGAAATAGTCGTTCCAAGAGGAAATGAAGGTGAAGATAGCCAAGGCACCAATACCTGGTTTAACAATTGGTAAGACGATATTGACAAATTTCTTGATTTCGCCACATCCGTCAATGTCTGCAGATTCTAGGAGAGAATCAGGTACAGAGTGGGAGAATTGCTTCATGAGGAAGATCCCGAATGGCCAACCGACAGCAGGTAAAATCAAGGCACGGTAGGTATCCATGAGTTTGAGATCCGTAATCAATTGAAGCAAAGGAATCAAGATAACTTGTTTTGGCAAGGCCATGGCCGCGATAAATACGGCAAAGAGTAAGCCAGCGCCTGGGAAACGTTTCTTAGCTAAGGCATAACCAGCTAAGGAAGCCGTCGTGCAGACCAAGATGGTTGTTACCACTGAAACGAATACAGAGTTGAAGAACCAACGTGCAGTCAGTGGCACTAGGAGTGATTTGAAGTTATCTAAAGTTGGGCTCATCGGGAACCATTCTGGTGGGATGGCAATGGCGACGTCTTGAACCTTAAAGGCACCTGTTGCAATCCAATAGAATGGGAAGATGAAGAAAATGGTCAAGAATGCCAACAATGTGAAAGAAATAATGTTGTAGAGACCGAATTTTTTGAATTCCATGTTAAATCGTCACCTCTTCCTAATCAATATCGCGGTTGAAGTATTTGTATTGAACAGCCGAGATTAAAGCAATAATCAAGGCTAGCACAACACCCCATGCAGAGGCTTGGCCAAAGGATTGCTGCTTAATCCCCATTTCATAGACTTGGTACATGATGGTGCTTGTCGCATAGTTAGGACCACCAGAAGTCATCAATTGGATTAAGGCAAAGATTTGGAAGCTGTTGATGGTGGTTGTCACCACAATATAAAGGGTCGTTGGCATAATCAATGGCCAAATAATGTTTTTGAAGATGGTCCAGTTGTTGGCACCGTCAATCTTAGCAGACTCGAGCAGTTCCACTGGAACGTTCCCTAAAGCTGCAATATAGAGAATAATCGGCTGACCAATACTGGTCGTAATTAGAACGGCAATGACTGCGTAAATAGCAGTAGAGGCGTTCCCTAACCATTGGACATTACCTTCAATGACATTCATGGATTTGAGAATATAATTGAGAATCCCAAAGTCTGGGTTGTAAATCCACAACCATACCACTGTAATCGACACAACTGAGGATACAGCTGGCAAGTAGAAGACGCCACGGAAGAAGCTCCGTACATGAGCTGATTTGTTATAGATGTTAATGGCGATAAAGAGTGATAAGACTACTACAATTGGCACTGCAATTGCTACGATAAAAATCGTGTTACTTAAGGACTTGATAAAAGTCTGGTCGCCTAAGAGCTTAGTGTAGTTGTCTAAGCCTACAAAGCTAACTCTCCGCCCTCTATACTTGAGCAAGGACATGTAAATCCCGCGTAACATTGGATAGAGTACGAAAGTCAGGAAGAAGGCCATAGCAGGTGCAATGAAGAGATAGGCGCTAAAGTCGTACTTTCTTCTTAATTTGGCTAACATAGAGATCTCCTTTCGAGAGAATAATTCATAATAAAAGGGACAAATCGGCTACCCTAGGTCGCGATCACTATAAACGACTACTCCCAAACTCCCGCTAGTCCAAAATATTGGGCGCTTGGGAGTAGGATGTTTATATTAGTCGCACGCGAGAACCTGGTCCGGGTAGCGCTAGATTTGTCCCAGTAAATCAAGCACTCTCTGAATTCAGATTATAGTGTGGCTTATTTTGCTTCTTCGTAGGTAGCTTGCGCTTGTTCTACGTAGCTGTCCACTAATTCTTTTACATCACCTTGGCCAGACAATACCCCTTGGAGCATTGGGAACCAAAGTGGACGCATTTTAGCGTAACCTGGAATGGTGTTGTAGTATGCACCGAAGTGATCTGATAAGCCTTCAGCAAACTTCAACTCTTCGTTGTCGTAGAGGCCTTTCACGCCTTTTTGAGCAGAGAAGTTACCAGTTGCTTTCAAAGTACGAGTACCCCATTCTGGATCGTTAATCATGAAGTCTACAAATTTTTGAGCGGCTTCAATCTTCTTGTCGTCACCGTTATCGAAGACTGCAGGCCCTGCTACTAAGTATTCATACTTAGGTGATTTGTTAGCATTAGGGAATGGTAAGAAGCGAACGTTTAAGTCTTCTACTGATTTCCATTGTGCGTAGAGACCTGGACTTGCCAAGATGCTTAATGGAGACTTACCAGACTTGAAGTATTCCAAAGCATCTTTTGCTTCTAAAGCAGCCCCTTGACCGATAATGCCTTTAGGTGCTTGTTCGCGAATCCATTGAAGGGCTTTTACCCCGTTTTCGTCATTGATGATGTATTTATTCACTTCATCGTTAGTAATCCAAGAACCGTATAAGTTTGAAACAAAGGCACGAGGACCTTGGTCACCAGCTGCAGATTTAGCATATACAACGGTTGGAATTAGGTCTTTGTCTTTTTCTTGAACTGCTTCTAAGAATTTTTGGAATTCTTCAGGAGTCCAGTTACGACCTTCTTTTTCGAATGGCAAGAGATCTGTCACACCTAATTTATCAGTCAACTTAGTGTTAACTGCCATCAAGAATGGTGCAATCCCTTGTGGATAGAGGTATAATTCGTTTTCGAAGGAGCTAGCCTTAACAGCTGATTCATTTAATTTTGAAGTGTCAACGTCTTTGAATGGTGCCAAGTAACCCTTGCTTGCCCAGTCGATGACACGACCTGGTGCATCATAGATTACGTCAGGGTTGGTCTTAGATTGGATTGCTGTTTCAATTTTAGCTGGACCGTCTGTGAAGTCGATTTTTTGGTATTCAACTTTGATGCCTGGGTTCTTAGCTTCAAAAGCTTTAATCAAGGCTGCATCGTATTCTTCAGAAGTCTTGAATTCTGAGTCGCTGGTAAAGTTAGGGAAGTTCCAGTATTTGATGGTTACTGTCTCTTCAGCACGCACATCGGCTGGTACCGCTGTCACAACTGTGTTTAATAAAATCCCGCAAGATAAAGCAGCTGCAAAAACTTTTGATAATTTCATGATGGTTCCCCCATTTGTAATTTTTGATTGATAGAAGTAATTTCTTGAATGGTCTTCTGCATATTCTGATTGAAGACTGGTTCTTCCAACATCATCAGGGTAATGATGTCGATAAGGAAAAAAATTGGTAGTTGAGTGTTGACAAAAAACTCACTATTGACAAAACGACTGTTATGTACCAGAAGGGTCTCATCAGCTAGCTTAGCTAAACTACTTCCCTTCATGCTAGTTATGGCCACCAAAATGGCGCCATTTTGCTTGGCATTGCCTAAAGCATCAATCACATCCTTTGTTTCACCAGAATTACTAATGGCAATTACCACGTCACTAGAACGTGTCACCGTACTGGAGATAATCATCATATGTGAGTCCGTCTCGCTCGTGGCTGGTAGTCCCATACGCGAAAGGCGAATAGCCAATTCCCGAGCCGTTAACCCCGAGGATCCCATCCCATAAACCATGATTCGGTTGGCCTGAGAGAGAACTTGAATTAACTGACGGAGCTGATATTCTGATTGTAATTCTGACGTTCGTTGAATGATACGGTTATAGAATTCACTAACCGTATCGAACATATCATGTTTCTGGTGATTACTTGCCGACTCCCCTTCACTGGCTTGCAGTTGAATTTTCAAATCGACAAAGCTCTCACACCCTACTTTACGGCAAAAGCGTGTAATGGTTGCGGCTGAAACACCTGTTTCTTTGGCCATCTCGCTAATGGTAATGTTAGTAAAATAGGGACTTTCTTGCATAATATAGGTTGCAAGGAGCTGTTCCTTTGGTGATAGATGAACGAAGTTGGCTTCAATTCGCTCTAATACTCCCATGGGATCACATCCTTATTGAGTTAGCTTAATGAGTTGAGATAGCGCACCTAACATTCCAGCATCATTACCTGACTGGGCTGGTCGAATCTCTGTTGTGAGGAAGCGAGGATCAATCACACGTTGCTCCAAGATTGCCATTAGACGTGGCATAATGAGATCAGCACGCGCTAGAATTCCTCCCCCTAGGACAAGGACTTCTGGATTCAGCAGATAAATCGCTGATAAAAGTCCGGTGGCTAAATGATTTAGAAATTGGTCGAGTACTTGGCTTAAGACTGGATCTCCTGTTGCTTCCAAGCGGTCAAAGAAGGCTTCCCCACTGAGATTTTCGCCTGTCGCTTGAGCCGCCTGTTCTAACAAAGCGGTTGTTGAAGCTAATTCCTGAAAGGCTGCTTTGCCAATAGGCAAGTAGCCCACCTCTCCGGCCATGTCGCTCACACCGGTTAGCAGTTGTCCATCTAAAACAATGGCTCCCCCTACACCTGTACCAATCGTAAAGCATATCATGGACTTAGGTGGCTGGCCTGTTCGACTGGCTTGCCAGTATTCACCCAAACAAGCTGCGTTCACATCGTTTACCACATAGCAAGGCAGACCAGTGAGTGCTTCCACTTCAGCTTTCAGTGGCGTCCCCGTATAACCTGGGATAGTGGGCCCTGCAAATCGTATAGACCCGTCACGAGAATCAACCACTCCAGCAGTTGAAATCGCCACGCCCGATAGGCTCTCCTGGGATTGAACCTGCTTGGTAATCGAAAGAACTTGTTGCAATATCTGGTTAGAATACTGGTCAACGCTAGTTTTGACCTTCTGAGTCTGGCCTAGCGCTTCCCCCTTTTCATTGAAAAGACCATATTTAATGAAGGTCCCGCCAATATCAAAGCACAAGTAATTCATCCAATTTGTCACCTCTCTTTCTGTCTTTCAACTGATTACGCTTTCATTATACACTAAAGAAAATATTTTTCAAGTGTTTTTATTAAGAAAATTATTTTCATAGCTGATTTTCTGACAGCTCCATTTTTAGATATTGTAGCCATGGCATTTACATGAAATTACCACCTATTTTTCATTGATTTACATCCGTTCTTCTAGCTGTTTTTATCTTCCTTTTCCAAAATCAGCAGATTAACTACCCTATTTTTAGATTTAAGAGGCAAACTAAAAAGGCTAGGAAAGACTCCTAGCCTCATTTATCTTATAAACCTAAACGACTCAAGAAATATGGCATCTGCACGCGCCACCATGGCCAGTCATGGGCTACATCGCCGCCCCACTCGTCAAACCAAGCAGGCACTCCCTTCATTTCTAGGGCTTCCTTTACCTTATAGAAGGATGGCAGACCATCGTGTTCCCAAGGCCCGTGCCCGGTACAGACAATAATATTGGATTGGCGATATTGATCCAGGAACCAAGGATCGTGTTGGTTGAAGACATAGTCACTTGGCGAATTAGAATAGATTGCCACATCATCGCCATATTCCCCTACAAAGAAACGTGCATCATAGACCCCGCTCAAGGCAATCACCCCGCGGAAAACATCTGGATGCTGCAAGAAGAAGTTGAGCGCATGGTATGCCCCCATGCTGCAACCTGTCGTCATCATTGGATCAAACCAGCCCGTTTTATGCTTAATAAAAGGAATCGCCTCGCTAATGACATAACGCTCATATGCCCGATGCATTTCAGCCCGATCGTGAGGGTATTTCCAATCAGCCAACCAGCTCTCACTATCCACACTAGCCAAGGTGAAAAATTGAACCCGTCCTGCCTCAATGGAATCGCGACAGGCATCAATCATGCCGAAGTCGGCATATTCATTGTGGGTTCCACCTGATGAAGGAAAGACCACAATCGGTAAACCCGCGTGACCATAGCGGTTGAGAGGCATTTCGCGATTGAGTTGACCACTCCAGTGACTTAACCATTCTACGTGCATTTATTATTGTCCTCCTTGTTTCTTGTGTACATAATGACCTACTTCTTCAACTTCTTCTTGCGTATCCGCTAGAATGACTAAGAACTCATTCCCCATAATAGCCGAAAAAGCATCTGGCAAGCGGTCGACCATTTTCACACGGTCACCGTATTTTGCTCGGATCTCATCAATATTATGTGCGTAAGCCAACTCGTCACGACGTGAGATACCTACCCCGTAATGTCGATCATAGCTTGGCGTTTCTTCTAGCCTCCCAGTTACGATATCGGCGTAGATAGCATAGAGATCACAACCATAAGCATAGTTATAGAGATCGATTGTGTAACCGCCAGCCAGTCGGTTATTATACTCGATGGCCACGTAGTCTCCCTTCTTACGACGGAAGAATTCGATATGGAAGAAGCGTTCCTTCATCCCAAAGGCCTTAACTGCTGCCTGGCCGTATTCAGCCAACTTAGGCTCTACATCCTTTTGGACAATGTTGGTGTAATCGCACTGTCCCTCAATCAGTTCTAAGGTTGGCAAGGAATAAACAAAACTTGTTGAGAAGACAATCTGTCCTTTTTCATCAACTAAACCGTCAAATGTGCAGAGTTCCGCATCCAAGACATAAGGCTCCACAAAATAGGGAATGGATTGGTCCCACTCGGACAAGAAGGTTGCAACATCTTCTTTTGTCTCAAGTCGATAGGTTGCTGCAGTCCCTACTCCACGGTCAGGTTTTGCTACTGCAGGGAGGCCAGCTTCCTTCAAAGCTTTATTGAGTTGACTTTCATTCTTGATTAGATAACCTGGCACCACTGGAACGCCAGCTTTCTCAAATAACTTCTTCATTTTTGACTTATACTTGGTTTTTTCTAAGTCACGAGGTTTGACCCCAGGTACGTTGAATTGCTCACGCAAAGCAGCATCTAACTCTAGCCAGTATTCGTTATTAGATTCCAGACGATCGATTGGCCCATGCTTATAAATTAAGAAAGCTACAGCACGCTTCACTTCATCAAGGTTTTCCATATCATCGACACGGTAGTATTCAGTGAGGCTTTCACGTAACTCTGGTGAGAGCCAGTCATAGGGCTCTGTGCCAATCCCCAATACATTCACACCACGTTCTTTAAGTCGAATTGCGAAATTCTGGAGGTTTTTAGGGAAATGGGGGGACATCATCAAGTAATTCATAGTTTCACCTCAACATAATTATTAAATATAAATTAGAATATCATGTATTTTGAATGAATACAAGTATTAAAGTAAGAAAAGGCCAATTTCTTGATCCAAATGTTCGGAACGCGTAACAAATGGCATAATAAAAAGGCCAGGAAATCTCTTCCTAGCCTTTCTTCCTTATTTAGTACCAAAAATACGGTCACCCGCATCCCCAAGCCCTGGCAAGATATAGCCGTGTTCATTGAGTCGCTCATCTAGCGCCGCCATATAGATATCCACATCTGGATGCGCCGCTTGTAAAGCTGCTACCCCTTCTGGTGCAGCAACCAAACAAGAAAAGGTGATATTTTCTGGCTTGACGCCATACTTTTTCATCAGAAGGTCTAAGGCTGCAATCGCAGAGCCTCCTGTCGCTAACATTGGATCCACCACAAAGACATGACGCTCTTCGATATCTTGTGGTAATTTAGCAAAGTATTCAATTGGCTCTAAGGTTTCGTGGTCACGATAGAGACCAATATGCCCCACACGTGCAGCAGGCACTAAATCCAAGATCCCATCGACCATGCCCAAGCCAGCTCTTAGGATTGGAATAATCGCCATTTTCTTCCCGGCAATCCGCTTTTGAGTGGTCTCAACTAAGGGAGTTTCGATGACCACATCTTCTACTGGCAAATCACGTGTAATCTCATAAGCCATAAGCATAGAGATTTCATTGGTTACTTCGCGAAAAGCCTTGGTAGAGGTGTTTTTATCACGAATAATGGTTAGTTTGTGCTGAATCAGTGGGTGGTTAATTACTACGCATTTTGCCATCTTAGTCTCTCCTTTTCTGAGTCAATCAATTTAAGCTTGATAAAGTGGTAAGCCAGCAACGAGTTCTTTGACTTCTTGACGGATAGCCGCCAATTGGTCGTCAGAAGCTGTTAAGGTTTTGAGAATCAGACGGGCAACAGTCTGAGCTTGCGCTTCTTTCATGCCGCGCGTCGTAATAGCAGATGTCCCAATCCGAATACCACTTGGATCGATGAAGGAACGACTGTCGTTAGGAATCGAATTCTTGTTAACGGTAATCCCTACTTGATCCAGACGCTCTTGGGCCTCTTTCCCTGTCACACCCAGTGGTGTCACATCAAGATTGAAGAGGTGGTTATCCGTCCCACCAGATACGACACGCAGAGGACTTTCTAAGAAAACCTCCACCATGGCTTGAGCGTTCTTAATCACCTGCGCTGCATAAGTCTTGAAACTTGGTTGCAAGGCTTCCAAGAGGGCAACCGCCTTAGCGGCTACTACATGCTCCAGTGGCCCCCCTTGAATGCCTGGGAAAATAGCCATATTGAGTTGTTTAGCATACTGTGCCTTAGCTAAAATCAAGCCGCCACGAGGGCCCCGTAAGGTTTTATGGGTCGTCGTTGTTACCACATCCGCATAAGGCACTGGGTTAGGATGGAGACCTGCCGCAACTAAGCCAGCAATATGGGCCATATCCACAAAGTAGATAGCCCCTACTTTCTTAGCAATTTGACCAATACGTTCAAAGTCAATGGTCCGGGAATAAGCAGATGCCCCTGCAATAATCATCTTAGGTTTTACAGCCTCAGCCTGAGCTTCTAGCGCTTGATAATCAATCAATTCAGTAACAGGGTCTACACCATAAGCATGCATCTCATAAGACTGGCCAGAGAAATTAACAGGCGAACCATGAGTTAAGTGACCACCTTGTGACAAATCCATGCCCAAGACACGGTCGCCAACATTGAGGAAAGCTCGGTAAACAGCAAGGTTGGCAGATGAACCAGAGTGGGGTTGTACGTTGGCATATTCCGCACCAAAAAGTTCTTTCGCTCGATCAATCGCTGCTTGTTCAATGACATCAATGTATTCACAGCCACCATAATAGCGTCGGCCAGGATAGCCTTCAGCATACTTGTTGGTTAAGACACTTCCTTGTGCCTTAAGGACTGCAGGTGAAACAAAGTTCTCTGAGGCAATCAACTCGATTCCTTCTAATTGTCGCCGTTCTTCACGCTCGATGGTCTCAAAGACCAAGGCATCATGTAAACTTTCAGTCATAGGTAACCTCCTTGTGGTTGGCTCCTGCCAACCTATGTTCTGCCTTCTATTATAACATACTTGTAGCCGCTTTGTTCAAACGATTCATGTAGGCATGATATTTTTCTGATTCTAGCACTGCTTGAGCTAAAATCCAATCACAATCACTCGCTTCCAAAGCCCGCAGGCCGGCATATAGTTGACGGGTAGCACTGGCCGCATCATTAGGCTGACCTAAAGAGTAGGTCGCTACAACTGGACTTTGCTGACCTAAGGCTTGGATAATAGCATCATCTGCCAACAAACCGACGCTTCCTCCCTTAGCAACTAGCTTTGCATGAAGGTTGGCGAGACCTTCAGAAGACTCAAACAAAAACACAGCTTGTTTAGGGCTATAATGGCGATACTTAACGCCTGGTGATTGGAGCTGAGGAGCAGCTAATTGCTCTGCTACTGAAAATTCTTGAACCTTTGGACATACTTGCTTCAGCATGGACTGGGTGATAGCACCTGGCCGTAAAATGATTAAACGGTCTGACATAGGGCGGACCACCGTCGACTCCACTCCGATCTGGGCTTGATCCGTATCCCCAGCCACTACGCCAGCGATGACTCCATCAAAATCCTGCATGACATGGTCGACGCTTGTTGGACTAGGTTTGCCCGATAAGTTAGCGCTTGGCCCAACTAGCGGCGCCCCCACTAAGTCGATTAGACGTAAGGCTGAATGCTGGTTAGGCATACGAAAGGCAACCGTTTCTTGGCCATTATTAACGTTTGCCGGAAAGACACCTGCTTTGACAGGCAAAATAATGGTCAAAGGCCCCGGCCAAAAGCGCTCCATTAAATCCTTAGCCAATTTAGGCACCTCTGCCGCATAGTCCAAGACTTGTTGGGCATCCTTGACATGAACAATGAGTGGGTTATCACTAGGACGACCTTTAGCTTGAAAGACCTTAGCAACTGCTTGTTCCTTAGTCGCGATGGCGCCTAAACCATAAACTGTCTCGGTAGGAAAGGCGACTAGCTCACCTCTTCTTAAGAGAGCGGCCGCTTCATCCAATTCTCCCAAACGAAATTTCTGGGTTAACATTTTAGGCGGTCATCTCCTTTCATTCATTAATCTCTACTTGGACATAGCGATCATGCCCATTCAAATCCTTATGACAGCTAACCTTGGCTTGGGGGAAGGCTTGACTGAAAATAGCCGCAACCTCCTGCCCTTGCCGGAAACCAATCTCTAGAATCAAGCAAGCACATGGCTTGAGATAGGCCCTAATTTGATTAGCCAGTTGGCGATAAAAAGCCAAGCCCTCTTGCTCAGCAAACAAAGCCATAGACGGCTCATAGCGTTTAACTGACTCATCCATTAAATCTAATTCTGCCTCACTAATATAAGGTGGATTTGATACTACTAAATCATAAGCTCTATCTTGAGGCAAACCTTGACAGACATCCGTCACCAGCCAATCCACAGCGGCTTGAAGGCTTATGCCATTTTCTTTGGCAATAGCTAAGGCTTCAGGCGATAAATCACCCGCGGTCAATTGAAGTTGCGGATAACGCAAAGCCAAACTAATGGCTAGAATACCAGATCCCGTCCCTAAATCCAGAGCTTGACTAGCTTCTGGATGCTTTTCTAACCAGGAAGCCGCTAAATCTAAGATGCCAGCTGTATCTTCCCGTGGAATTAAGACAGCAGGTGTCACCTTAAAACGGCGACCATCAAAGTCTTCATAACCTAAAATATACTGCAAGGGCTCATGCCTCACTAGGCGTTCTAAAACCTCTTGAAAGGTCTCATAGACCTCCTGGTTAGGAGTCTGTTGAAGCTGTCTGACCAAATCAGTTAGAGTCCAATCAAAGACTCGCAGCCAATATGACTGGGCCAGACTTCCATCAAAACCTCTTTCTTCCAAAAAAACTGAAGCACTCTTGAGTACTTCAGCCAGGCTTGCATTAGATTTGAGGGCCATTGAGCTCCTCCAATTTTTGGGTTTGGTCGAAGAGGACTAACCCGTCGATAATTTCATCTAATTTCCCCGACATAATGGCATCGAGTTGTTGAATGGTTAAACCAATGCGGTGATCAGTTACCCGGTTTTGAGGGTAGTTATAGGTCCGAATACGCTCTGAACGGTCACCGGTACCGACAGCTAATTTACGGTTAGAATCATATTCTGCCTGGGCTTCTGATTGGAGCATATCATAGACACGGGCACGCAAGACCTTCATAGCCTTTTCCCGGTTCTTAAGTTGGCTCCGCTCATCTTGCATCGCAACGACCACCCCAGTTGGCAAGTGAGTCAAACGAACCGCTGAGGCAGTTTTGTTGACGTGCTGACCGCCGGCCCCACTAGCATGATAGATATCTACCCGGATATCAGCATCCTTGAGATCTAAGTCGACCTCTTCAGCTTCAGGCATCACGACTACAGTTGCGGTAGAGGTATGCACACGGCCTTGAGATTCTGTTTCCGGCACCCGTTGCACACGATGAGCTCCGTTCTCAAACTTAAGCTTGCTATAAACCTTATGCCCGGTAATCATGAGACTGACTTCCTTATACCCTCCGATACCAGTAATATTAGCGTCTAATACTTCTACCTTCCAACCTTGGCTGTCAGCGTATCGCGTATACATATTGAGAAGGTCACCAGCAAAGAGCTGGGCTTCGTCCCCACCCGCTGCACCACGGATTTCCATGATAATGTTTTTACCATCATTTGGATCTTCAGGTAACATCATAACCTTAATTTCTTCTTCCAAACGAGGTTTTTCAGCCTTCAATTCAGCCAATTCCATTTTAGCCAATTCAGCCATATCAGCGTCTAGGCCTTCGCCTAGCATCTCTTCAGTATCCTTAATTTCTTGTTGGACCTGCTTGTAGCGTTTAATTTTTGCTACCTTAGGACTCAGATCGGCTTCTTCAATGGTCAGTTCCCGCAAACGTTTGGAGTCTGAGATGACTTCGGGGTCACTGAGTAATTCGTGTAATTCCTCAAATCGAAAAATGAGGGCATCCAATTGTTCAAACATAGTGGTCTCCTTTACTTAATTATTCCAGGATTCTTGTAACAGCGACGACAAACGGGATAGTAGGACTCGTTGCCCCCGATTTGAATTTGTTCACCTTGATATACAGGCTTACCATCTGAAATCCGCAAATTCATTATGGCCTTGCGGTGGCAGAACCAACAGATGGTTTTGATTTCTTCAATCTTATCAGCATAGAGCAAGAGGTATTTTGATCCTTCAAAAAGTTCATTGGTGAAGTCATTTTTGAGGCCAAAGCACATGACTGGAATATCGAGTTCATCCACTACTCGCGCTAGCTGCAAAATGTGTTCTTTGCTGAGAAATTGCGATTCGTCAATTAAGATGCAATAACGCTTAGGTGTCAAGGCCTTAATGGTTTCGAATAGGTCCATGTCCTCCGTAATAGGCGTAGCTTGGCGTTGGAAACCTGCCCGACTATTGACAATTCCTACCTCAACACGCGTATCAATGGCACTGGTAAAGAGTTCAACCGGTTTATTTTGTTCTTCGTAGTTATGGGCAACCTTAATAATCTCAATCGATTTCCCACTATTCATGGCGCCATACTTAAAATAAAACTGTGCCACACTAAGCATCCTTTCTTGGGTATTTTTAAGCGCAAATTTCACTGTCCCAACTAGTAATGATAAGGGAAAAGCGCCTAATAGTCAATCAAAGAATCAGCAAATCTAGCTAGCTCAGCCAAGCTGAAATTCTAGCTTTCTGAACCTGTGATTTTTCCATAACAAAAGGGCAGGAACTTGAGTTCCTGCCTCTTCAAGCTTGACTATTTAACCGGTACTTTTTGAATCCAACCTTCTGGAGCTTCTACATCCCCGTATTGTATACCCACCAGTTCATCATAAAGACGTTTAGTGATTGGCCCCACTTCTGTCTCAGAATGGAAGACATACTTCTTATCACCTACTGTGATTGAGCCAACTGGGCTGATAACAGCAGCCGTCCCACAAGCACCAGCTTCTACGTATTGATCTAACTGATCAACATAAACATCGCCTTCTTCTACTTCCAAGCCCAAGCGTTCTTTGGCTAAGTATAAGAGTGAATACTTGGTAATAGATGGCAAAATAGAAGGAGATAATGGCGTAACAAATTTGTTATCCTTGGTAATCCCGAAGAAGTTAGCTGCCCCGACTTCCTCAATCTTAGTCTTGGTTGCTGGGTCTAAATAAATAGCATCAGCATAACCTTCTAATTTTGCCTTTTTGCCAGGATATAGACTAGCCGCGTAGTTACCTGCCACCTTAGCAGCACCAGTCCCTTGAGGTGCTGCCCGGTCATAGTCAGAGACCACGAATTTACTTGGAGTTAAGCCACCCTTGAAGTAGGCACCTACAGGAGATACATAAATTCCGAAGAGGTATTCATCTGCAGGTGAAACCCCAATTGATGCACCCAAGCCGATGAGGAAAGGCCGGATATAAAGTGTCGCACCTGATTCATAAGGTGGTACCCAATCCGCATTAGCTGCTACCACTTCTTTAACTGCTTCAACAAACCAATCCTCTGGGTAGGCTGGCATCAAGAGACGCTCAGCAGAACGGCGCATACGCGCCGCATTTTGATCAACACGGAAAAGGTTAATTTCACCAGATTTAGTGCGATAAGCCTTCAAACCTTCAAAACATGTTTGACCATAGTGTAAAACGTTAGCCGCTTCACTCATGGTAATGGTGGCATCTTCTGTAATGCCGCCCTTTTCCCAAGCACCATTACGGTAGTATGCACGGTAACGTTTGCCGGTATCGGTATAGCCGAAACCAAGATTATTCCAGTCCATTTGTTCTGGTGTTGTCATTGTCTATTCCTCCAATATAATAATGAGATTAGTTAGAACCTTTGAATACGAAAATTTCTTCATCATAGAGTTTCAAGACTTTGGTGAAGAGGAAGTGAACTAGGAAAGTTACCGCTGCTGGCACAGCCACCCAGATGAGGAGCATGAGCAAGAAGTTATTTCCTAAACTTGGTAAGGAAGCGATCGGACCAACCAAACCAACTAAACCAAAACCAGAGGTTTGTGGCGTCCCTGTCAAGTTAAAGACCGGAACCAAAACAGCTGTAATAGCTGAAGATAAGAGAAGCCCGGCTGACATAATAGGGTGAGTCAGATAGTTAGGCATCATCATTTTCATAGCACCTAAAGCAATTGCTGTTGGAACACCTGGCTTATTCTTCTTATGAGTTGCCCAGACTAAGTATAGAGCCGTAGTCCCGACCCCCATAGAGGCCGCCCCAGCTGATAGGCCGGATAATGAAATGGCTAAGCCGATTGCGACGGTTGAAATTGGGGTTAAGATTAAGATAGCAAAAGACATACAAATTAAGATACTCATTACGAATGGTTGATATTGTACGAAGGTTTCAATTACGTGACCAATCGTATCTGTCACTTGTTTAACATATGGAAGGAGCTTGTAACCAAGTAAACCGACTCCGGAACCTACCACAATTGGTAAGAGGATAATTTCTAAGGCACCAAAATGGTGGCCCACTAACTGGATGACAGCTACCGCAAGAGCTGCCGTTACCATAGCATTAATCAAATCTCCTGTCCCGGCAAGTTGGAAGATTTGGCCTGTCTTGTCACCGATGGTTGCTTCAACCGCTTTCCAAGCGCCAGACCCGATAAAGGTAGCCCCACCGACCGCAATCATCTGCATTGGCTTCATATTGAATTGATGTGCAATCAAGAACCCGGCCATAACAGGAATGAAGAACTGGAAGATGGTAATAATATTTAAGTAGTCCACTAAATATGGCTTAATAGCAGGGTAATTGCTCTGAAGGGCTGTGAGCGCCGCCTTCAAGACTGCATTAGGAATCAAAGCTACTACGATAGCAATGGCTGTCCCATTCAATACATTGTTTATAAAATTATAGGCAGACGATTTGGTCTTTTCATTCGTCATAGAGATACCTCTTTTCTTTTTAGGATGCCATAATTTTAACGTATTTCTAATCTTATTGCAAGGTAGTTTTTCATTTTTCTGAAAATAATCCTTAGATGCACAAACACAGAAGTCAAAGCTAGTAAATAGTTATCACGAACTTCTCATTTAATTACCTACATCCTGAGATTATGTTTGTGAAATTTCTTCAGAGGTCCGCCATCACCTCTTACTTAAGGCACAAGAAAAGAGACTAGGCAACTAGTCTCTCTTTAATCCTTTATAGCTGGCTTAGACTTTTGAAGCCTTCTTAGCTTCATGATTAGCAATAGCCAATGTCACCAAATGTTTTGCTAGACCTTCATTCCGTACTAGAAGCGGGCCGTGGAAATAGCTACCATAAGTATTGCGATAGTGCATACCCTCGGTTTTGTCTTGGCCATTGTTCCCATGACCGGTCACTACGCGACCAAGCGGTGCTTGATTGGGACCTAGTGTGGTCACCCCATTATGATTTTCAAAGCCATAATAAGTCACTTGATTGACTTCATCATAGATTTCAATATCCCCGATGAAGCGAGTGCCTTCTTGGCGTTCTGTCTTATGTGGAAAAATACCTAGGCATTCAATTTTCTGCCCTTCTGCTGTCATATAGTATTGACCCAAAAATTGGAAGCCACCACAAATGGCGAGTAAGACGCCATCCGATTCAATGTAACGTTCTAGTTCAGTCTTTAGACGACCAATATCGCGCGCAATAATGCCTTGCTCGTAATCCTGCCCACCACCAATAAAGACAATATCATAGTCATCCGCCTTAAAGTCATCACCTAAACTAACCAAATCGGTTTCTACTTGGTAACCGGCTTGTTTGGCATGGTATTGCAGCATGAGGAGATTCCCATTATCTCCATAGGTATTCAAGAGATTGCCATAGAGATGGCAGATTCGTAAAGTTTTCATTCAATCTAGCCCTCCCTTTCCTACTGCTTCAAATAGCCTTTGGCTACTAGTAATTTTCGTAAATCTAACATGGCGGTATAGGTAGCCAAGATATGAATATGTGGTGTCGAGCTCGCTTCAATAGCCGCAACAACCGCCTCAAGACTATCTAACTCATGGATGCGTTCTGAATCAAGTCCTGCTACCTCAAGACGCTTGGTCATATCCTTAACCCGCATCCCTGCCGTATAGACTTCTTGGATTGGAAAATCAACCATCTGTTCATAATGACCATCCCAAATCCAGCTGACGTCTGTCCCATCCGCATAGCGGTTATTGAGAATGGCCACTAAATTATAAGGTTCAGGATCTAATTTAATAAGCGCTAAGACCTGATCCAAGCCGACTGGATTCTTAACCAAGTTAAGAAGGACTTTCTTATCCCCTACTTGGAAAAACTCTTGCCGGCCGAATACCCGCTCTGCTTGCTTAAAGCCAGCTTCAATGGCCTCAGGAGATACACCAAATTCACGAGCCACACTATAGGCTGCTAAGGCATTATAGATATTATAGAGCCCTGCTACTGGAATAGCGTATTCATGTCCTTCAATAGCAAAACGCGAATGAGTCAGCGCTAATTCTTCCAGAGCCGTCACGCGATAACTTAAATCCGGACGTTTGAAGCCACAATGCGGGCAATAATATTTCCCTAAATTAGCATAGGTATTGCTGTGATAGCGAAGGATATGCTGACATTCTGGGCAGAGAATACCATCCGTATTATAGTGAGGCGTTACCTCATGGTCCTCTTCATGATCAAAACCGAAGTATACTCGAGGATTAGGCAAAGCCACTGAATTAAAGAGTGGTGAATCCCCATTGGCAATCACAGTTGCTTCTGGCACCTGCTTAGCAGCGTCTGCCATAAGTTTATAGATAGTATAGATTTCACCATAACGGTCCATTTGGTCCCGGAAAACGTTAGTGTGGACAAAAGCCTTAGGAGCCAGTGCCTTAACCACGTGTTTAAGAGAGCCCTCATCGACTTCCAGAACAGCTACACCTCGTTGCCCTTTAGGTAAGGCAGGTGCAGACAGGAAGGTAGATACAATTCCTTGCTTCATGTTAGAACCTGTTGGATTAGTCAGGATGTGGTCGTAAGACTGAGCTAAGGCGTGCACCGTTAGTGCTGTCGTTAAGGTCTTACCATTAGTACCAGTAATAATGACGACATCATAGTTCTTAGCTAAATCGGCTAGAAGATTTGGATCTAGGGCTAGAGCTAATTTACCAGGTAGGCTAGAACCTCCACTGGTAAAGGTCGTTAAGGCCCAGCGGGTTAAGCGACCAATACCAGTCGCTAGTTTACTTCGTAAGGTCATAAAGAGACTCCTTCAACTTCAAAATTTTGGCTTCATTAAGATAATAAATAGGCCTGCAGAGGGACCTAATAAGACAAGCGCATCATAGAATTTGAGACGCAAAACTCATTTTCTATTTTATCCCCCTAGCCAGCAAAAAGCAAGGACTGAGGCCCCTGCTTTATCTAACTATCTAGCTTAAAATGGCCAGTCAATCGAGCGCCACCAATCACCCACACCACGCACAGCTTCCTTGGTGGTGAAGACAATGTCGTCCCATAGGTTACCCGCATTTTGGTTAACCCATTTAGCGCCCTGATCAATTGTTTCTCCAACGTTATAGTGCTGAAGCGCATCAGCAACTGGATTGGTGTCGGTCGTCATTTGCGAAGCCATTTCCAAACCAAAAGAGGTCTGTGGCGATGCCGACATGAGATTAGTAGTCTGAATAGAGAAGAGCTGGCGCATACCATTAGGCATTAAATCATCCAGTGATTGCTCCCCAGACTTATCTAAGCCTACCCAAGAAGCAATAACAAAATCTGGTGTATAGCCAATCATCCATTTATCACGAGTTGCCATGTTGCCGTCCGATACTTCCGTTGACCCTGTTTTACCCGCGATTTGACCAAAACTAGGTCCGGCACCATAACCGGTCCCATTACCGCCATAAGTTTCCAACATCATGCTGGTCATGTCGGCTGCTACTCGTGGTGTCATGACCATATATTTAGTTGGGCGAGTATTTTGATAGATAATATGGCCACTGGCGTCTTTAATTTGACGAATTAAGTAGCTATCATTACGAATCCCTTTGTTGGCAAAGGCTGCATAGGCACTAGCCATCTGCAAAGGCGATACCCCTTGGCTGAGGGCGCCTAAGGCCAAGGTGAGTTGTTGGTCTTGAGCTTGAATCTTGAGACCAAATTGATCTAACTTTTGCACTGACTTGCCTACTCCTAACTGATCCATCAAGTAGACAGCTGAAGTGTTTTTACTTTGGGCCAAGGCATAATAGAGTGAGACTTGACCAGATGGATCAGTCTGACGATCATAGTTCTCCGGTGCGTAATGGTTGTTACCATAGGATCTTACCTGGTCAGGCACCTGACTATTAATTTTATAACCCGCTTCCAGAGCAGGTTCATAGACCGCCAGTGGCTTGATTGTAGAACCCGGCGAGCGTCTCATGTCAGTTGCCCGGTTAAAACCACGGTGAACGTAATCACCTCGACCACCGTAGATGGCCATCACACCACCTGTGGAAGGCTCTACCACAACTGAAGCACTCTGTACTAATGGAGTTCCCGTATTATCATCTGGGAAAATCCCCTGCACTTGATAGGCTGAATCCAAGGCATTTTGATATTCAGGATTCAGGTAGGTATAAATCTTATAGCCCTTAGCCAGCAAGTCCGCTTCAGGAATTCCTGTTTCAGCTACCGCCTCATCTAACACCGCATCGAAATAGGCCGGATATTGGTCCTGCTCCTTAGCCACATAGGCATCATGAAGTTCAATACCTGAAGATTTAATTGACTGTGCCGTTTGACTATCAATCACTGACTCCTGTTCCAAGAGACCAATTACTACGTTACGACGTTCGATTGCCGCCTCGTAGTCATCAATAGGGTTAAAAAGCGATGGCCCTTTGAGAATACCTGTCAGAACCGCTGCCTCATTCCAAGACAGGGTAGCTGCCGAGTGACCAAAATAACGTTGCGAGGCATCTTCGACACCCCAGACTCCATTACCAAAGTAGGCATGATTGAGATACATCTCTAGAATCTGGTCCTTACTAAATTGTTTTTCGACTTCAAGGGCCAGGAAAAATTCCTTGAGCTTACGTTGTAGCGTCTGGTCTAAGGTCAAGAAGGCATTCTTAACCAGTTGCTGGGTCAAGGTTGAGCCGCCCCCGCCAGAAGTATTGCGATTGATTACAAATCGCACTAGGGCCCGCCCTATCCCTTGGGCATCAAAACCGCTATGCTGATAGAATCGCTTGTCTTCCGTTGCCACCACCGCTTCACGTATAGTAGTAGACATCTGGTCTAGATTTATATAGGTTCCCTTCTGGGCACTCAGTGTCCCAGCTTCTTGGTCATTCTTATCATAAATGGTTGTAACCGTCTTGAGTGCATCTTGTAGCATAGCCACATTGGTCGTCTTAGCGATAAAAACCAGGTAGGTCGACATAACTAGCGTGATTGACATGCCGATAAGGATTAACCATTTCCAGCCACGGTAATACCGCCAGATGCCTTTGAAACCATGCCAAAGACGGCTTCTAAAACTTGCTTGACTGGCCATTATGATCACCTCATTACTTCATTCATGACCCTTATTATACTGGAAAATTACGAATTTCTTATGAATTTTGACTGCTAAGCGTGAAAATTTAAGTATTTCTTAGAAAACGGCTAATAAAAAAACAGCACCTGAAACCAGGTGCTGAATATCTAATTCTTAATCTACCATTGCCTTGATGTGGTAGAGTCGACTTGCATAGTCACCCTCCAATTGCGGAAAGACATAGAATCCTACTTGCATCAGTTCTGCCCCAGTAGCGACAAATTCCTGCTCCTCTGACTTCACTTGATAGCGCCTTTCTGGGCGCAAGTCCTGTAACTTAAGCACCTGCAAAGGCATGGCAGCTTGAGTTAGAGTCTGAGCTAACAAGACCATTGCCTGATCTTGCTCTGGACTAACCACCATCCAGGCTGTCAGGTTATCCTGGAAAGGACTTAGCAGGCGACTAAAGCGACCAAACTGAAAGAGAGCACGATGTCGCTTGTAGAAGTTCACTTGTTGTCGAATGCTTTCAAGTTCTTCTTTTGGCAGTTTGGCTAAATCGAGCTCATAACCAAAGTCACCAAAGTAGGCGACCTGAGCTCGAGTCGCGAGAGGCGTCACACGGTGTGTTTGATGGTTAGGCACTGCGGATACATGAGCTCCCATGGTGTGCTGCGGCACCATCATGGAGGTCCCATACTGAATCTTCAGGCGCTCTACAGCATCCGTGTTATCCGAAGTCCAGGTTTGTGGCATATAGGCGAGAATACCTAAGTCAAAACGACCTCCCCCACCTGAACAACTTTCGAATAGAATGTGAGGATAGGTCTTAGTCAACCGTTCCATGAGATCATAGACACCCAAAGTATAACGATGAGCTACCTGTCCCTGAGCTTGACCCGGTAAATGTAGAGCATAGACTTCAGTAAGATGACGGTTCATATCCCACTTGATATAGTCAATCGGTACTTGATCCAGGATTTTGCTAATCTGTTGGAAGAGGTTATCTCGGACATCTGGATTGGCCATATTCAAGACTAACTGCTGACGACCAGGTGTCAAACTTCGACCGGGTGTCTGGATGGCCCACTCAGGATGCTCTCGAAAGAGATTACTATTTTCTGAAATCATCTCAGGTTCAAACCAGAGTCCAAACTTCATCCCTTTTCCATGGACATAATCCGATAGACCTACCAAACCCTGTGGCAATTTACTTTTCTGTTCAAACCAATCACCCAGCGAACTATTATCATGGTTGCGTTGCCCAAACCAACCATCATCTAGGACGAAGAGCTCAATCCCAAGATTAGCTGCTTGGTCAATCAAGGCATGCAATCTAGGTTGATCAAAATCAAAATAGGTTGCCTCCCAGTTATTTATGAGAATCGGCCTTTCTACACCTCGGAAGCGGCTCGGAATCAAATGCTGACTGACAAAATCATGGTAAGCTTGGGATAAGCCATTCAAGCCACGATTACTATAAGCCAAGACAACCTGTGGAGTTTGGAAGCTTTCCCCAGGAGCCAACTCCCAATCCAATCCTAGCGATTGTATGCCTGCCTGAAGTCGAATTTGATCATAGGAGTCCATCTGAACAGACATTTCAAAGCTACCACTGTAAATGAGTTGGGCACCCAAAGCCTGACCTAAGTGTTCAGTCGTCTCAGGCGCTACGATAGCCATATAAGGACTCTGGTGGTGGCTGCTCGTTCCTCGTTTACTATCTAGAACTTTAATACCATGGTGGATGGCTTCACGCTCCACGAATCGCTCCCGAGCCCAGGTACCGTTTAAGTGAATAAGTTCTGCTTGCCGTGGCGACAAATCCAATTGAAAACTGGAAATTTTCTCAATCCGACTTGTCTCACTTCCCTTATTGTGAAGAATAGCTGACCTCACCACTACTGCCTGCCCCTCAAAAATCGTATAGAACAAGACCAGTTCTAGCGATTTAAGTGCATCTTTTAGATAGAGTTTGAGAGTAACCGCCTCTTGCCCCTCATCTACTTTCGCATGAGGGAGGCCTTCCAAGGTTGGACTGCCCGCCACAATTTCATGACGGTCATACCGAAAATCACTGACTGTGGAGCCATCAGCATGACGTAAGACTAAGGCCGGGTGCCGGAAATCCCCACGATTATATTGACTATACTCATAAAGCAAATTCCCAACCGAGAAATCACGTACATCTGCTCCAAATTCGACCGACTCCACTTCAAAATCGCGATGAATCCGTGGATAAGTCGCTATGCCACTGTATTGTTCCAAGCGTGGCCCAAAATAGAGATGAGTAACATAACCAAAACCTTCCAACTTAATTAGATATGACACCTTCTGGTTGCGTAAGTGGAAGACTTGTTGACTGCTATCGAAAATAACTTCCATTGTATATGTGCTCCTTTCAAAAAATGAGTTTCTACAGTTGCCTAATCCCAAGAATAATTGATAAGTAAGTCCTTGTCATAATGAACTTTGTTTAAGCTAACTATAACATGTCATTCCAAGCCATCGAATAGTCATATGTCACTTTCTTTATTCGTTTTTAAGACATACGATAATTTTTGAGTATATAATAGCGCTTTGGCGAATATAAAGTTTGACTAATCATTAAAGCGTTTACTATAATTGAGAAAAGGAGGATCCCTATGAGCCAAGCAGAATTCTATGTCTTCCACAACAAAACGTCTATTGAACTTTATCCTATTCAATTTGGTCGCGAGGCTTGCGCCCCCTTGCATCGCATGGGGCCCACGCAAACCCATAACTATCTCTTCCACTACATTTTATCTGGCCAAGGGCGCTTTTCACTGGTAGGCCAGAAGGCACAAACGCTCTCTGCGGGGCAGGGTTTTTTAATGACACCTGACTGCATTTGTGCCTATGAAGCGGATGAATCCGACCCTTGGACCTATTGTTGGATTGAGTTTAATGGGCTAAAAGCTAAGCACTTCTTACAGGAAGCGGGCTTTAATACTTCTAATTATCTCTTTAAACCTAAGCAGCAGTCTGTGCAAGATAACATCATGGCACCCCTCATGCAACTGATTAATAACCCTAAGCAACATGAGTCTTTCTTAATTGGCCAACTCTACCTAGTCATGGATGCCCTGATTCGTTATTCTAACCACACCCAACTCATACCCCAAAATGATGTTCACAACTTTTATATTCGCGAGGCCATTCGCTTTATTCAAGATCATTTTGCTGAGTCCATTTCAATCGATGACATCGCTCAGCATTGCAATCTGAATCGCAATTACTTCAGCAAATTATTCAAACAGGAAATGGGTTTAACTCCTTCTCAATTCATTCTTAACTACCGCATGAATATTGCCTGCCAACTCCTGACTAATCGTGAACTATCCATCCAATCTATTGCCCAACAAGTCGGTTATGCCAACCAATTCAACTTTTCTGCTGCCTTTAAACGAGTCAAAAGTTTGGCTCCCTACGATTGGCGCAAGCTCTATGCCTAAAGAAAAAAGCCCGGTTTCCCGGGCTTTTGTTTTACTTATATTTTTCTTCAAGCTGAGCCATCCACCAACCCATTCCTGTCCCCAAAAGCAGGGTGAGGAAACAGAGCAGGTATTGGAGCAAGCCAAAGCCAGTGTAGTCTCTTGGAATAATCTCAATCGTTGAAGCAAGGACAATCCCAAAAATAAAATGAAAGAAGACACTGTAATGACTGCGGAAAATACGCTCAATCAGCTTAGAAAGCAAGATAATGGTCGCCAAGCCACCCAAGCCAATTGGAATCAGAACGGCTAAATCTAACTGCTTAAATCCTGTCGCCATTTTTTCATAGAGTCCCATATAAAGTATAAAGTTAGATGGGCTAAGGCCAGGCACTAGAATCCCTAAAGCAATCAGCGCCCCCGAGATAAACCAAGAAATGAAGTTAGCCTCGACTTGGCCATTAAAGAGATGGCTACCAAACTGTAAAAGCACAATCCCAAAGATAAAAGATCCAGCTAGCACCCACAAGTCCTTATGGCTACGCCCTTCTTTACCAGCTTCCCGCCATAAAGCAGGTGCGGATCCTAGGATACAGCCGACAAAGAACCAAGAAACGATGGTAGCATAGTTAGCTAATAGGTAGCTGACCCCAAAGGAGAAGAGGACAATCCCGAAAAGCGCCCCCAATCCTACCGGAATAAAATAGAGGATATTTTCTTTGAAGTTCTTAGTTAGGTTGGCCAAGAACCCAATAATGCGTTCATAAATCCCAAAAATAGCAGCTAAGGCCCCGCCACTAACCCCTGGCACAATAAAGCCAGAGCCAATCAGTATCCCTACCAAAAAGCGATAGAGAAAAGGTTGTTGTTTTTCTTCTTGATGTTCCACCAAATGGAAACCCTCCTTATACAATCTGTCATTTCAGGCCTGGGCCTGAAACCCCTGTTCTCTAGTCTAGCGTTAATTGTCTCAGAATGCAAGGCTGGGGCTAAGTTTATCGGATATTTTCTTAAGGCTAGAAATGACTTCTTGACACTTATAAACAAAAAGTAGGTAGCCATAAAGCTACCTATTTCTTATTTTTTCAAGATATCTGTCAACTCAATCTGACGTTGACAATGAGCCAAACTTTCCCCTGTGACAATGACTTGCCCTTCTAAATCCAGAGGATTACGTCCCATTGGATTAAAGAGAGCAAAACCCCAGTCAGTCCGTAACATGTATTGGGTCATGACCTGGTCAGCATTTAAGGCTTCAAGAGGTAAGGCGATGGCCGCATCAGCTAAAGGTACTAGACTAGGCAGAGGTAATCCGACTACTGAGCGCACCATGGCTTCATAACATGACAAGGACATGGCACCTAGGGTAAACATAGCAGCGTCCTTAGCGCCTATCTCAACACTATTAATATAGACCACGCCAGCAGAAGTCACCAGAAAATCAATGGTCATACAGCCCACTAAGGCTAAAGTCTCGACTAAATAGCGCCCCAAACGTCGGATTTCTCGCTCAACTTCTTCATGGAGCTTGACAGGGTAACGGACCTGTGTACCACTCACTGCACTAGATTGAACTTGTTCAAATGGTGGATATACCAGGAGTTCCCCTCGTTCGTTCCGAACCACCGACAAGGAGACTACTTTTTCGCTAGGAATCCAAGCCTCTAGTATACAGGTTCCCAAGGCAATTTTGTCTTGAGCAGCTTCATAGTCAGCCTCGCTGTAAAGAATGAGATGGCTGCTCACAGCTTCAATGTGCCGTTGGGTATATTTGAGATAGCAAGGGAAGCCGATAAACTCCACTGCTTCCTTGACATCTTCTAGCGAAGTCACCATAGCAAAAGGCGCCACCAAGCAACGTTTCTCATCTAGATAGGCCTTCTCAATCAGACGATCTGTGGCAATAGCTCGCAAGTCTTCCGATAGCGTAACATCTGTAATGTCCGCTAAAACCTTGAAAGCTAAGTTAGACAAGAGCCCCGGCTCTACAATGACAGTGTCAATCCGCCCAGCGAAAAATCGTAAAGTTGCTTCATCATAGGCTTCGGCCACTGTCTGCCAACTAGCAAATTGACGCACCAAATTATCTGGATTTAGAACTAGGCTTGCTACACGGTAGCCTAATTTCCCTGCCGCCTGAGCCAGAAGGGCAGCATGAATGCTAGAACCAATTATCCCTACTGTTTCACCTGGATAGTGTTTTTCTGGCACAGTGCCACCTCCTTTATCTCATTCACACCTTACTAGTGTACCATACTTTATTACTGAAACCTACACAATTTTAAAATTATTGATCATATTGAGTTAGTTGCCATTCTTCAATCATTGCAATTAATTTATCAGCATAATCTGGGTCCGTCGCATAACCTGACGACTGTAAACCGCGAGCCTGAGATTGATAGTCCTTGGCCTCTAAGACCGCTTGATACTGCTTAGAATTCCAAGTTGTACCGTAAAAAATTAGTTCCGCGTGTTTAATTAGAGAGTCTTCCCAAGATTTGTAGACCTTAAAACGATCGACGATGGTCACCCACTCATTATTAACAAATTCCTTGGTCTCCAAATCCACCCCATCTGGATCTCCAGCTTCAGCTTTAACACCGAATAGATTATAGTAATTAGCGGCCAGTTGGCTCTGACCAAAATCCGACTCAACCATAGCTTGGGCCAAGGAAACACTAGCCAGAACGCCATACTGCTTCTGCAAACGTTGCGCAGTAGGAACTAATTTCTGAACAAATGATTCCCGATTAAGGTGTTGCACTTGATGATTATTCTCCGGCTGACCACCACGGTCTTGGATTACTTGGTAAGTTAAAAATAAAATCAAAGTAAGTCCAATAGCTAGTAGAGTCCCCTTGCCCAATTTCTGATAAAGGGCTAAACGAAACTTCCGCCAGCGAGTTTTGAGTTTTTTCCAGTTCCAGCCACTACTTGCTTTTTTCTTCCTGGCATAGTAGCTTTTACCTTTTTTGGCCATGGGTCACCTCCTTGTTCTATTTCTTATTTTGATATCTCTTAGAGCTCACCATTCAATTGGTTATCAAACCATTCCAAGAGTTTAATCTCATCGCCTTCAATTTGTTGGCGAATAATGCCTGGTAACCGTAATTCTAAGACATCACTATAACCCCAGATATGATAATCGGTAATTACTTGTAAAATCATCATATTAGATTTGCGATTTGAGCTTTCCTCATTAGGTTCGCTGTGGTGCCACTCCATACGGGCCATACCTTGATGAATCCAACGGCGGGCAATCTGATACTTGAGGTACTGATATTCTTTAACTGGATTGGCCATCACATCACTCAGACGTTCTGCATTACGAACGACTTTTTGAACGAGCATCCATTCGTAATCAGTGAAGAGAGTCGACAGGATTTTGACATTCTCATATTTAAGACCTTGCTCCCCTTTTTTGAAGCGGTCCCAGCTCTGGGGACTGATACCGAGTTTATCTGTATAAAAGGCCTTTTCAGTTACATATTTTTCTTTGACAGCATTAAGTACAATACTGATAAGGGCTTGGTTCATTTATATCACCTCATTGATAGATTACTTTCTTCCATTATACACCTTTTAGGTGAACTATCAAATGGTTTGTCCCCAAGTTCTTTTTTTGGTACACTTAAGCCTAAGAACGCCTACAAAGGAATATAAGCTGTATGAAACTAAATTTCGACCTCAAAGCCTTTAAAGTTGGAATGAGGACCTTTAAGACCATGATTGCGGTCGGCTTAACTATTACCCTCTTCGAACTTTTACACCGCCAACCTGCTGTCTTAGCGGCAATCGCTGCCGTTTTTACCCTGAGAACTGAACACGAGACCTCTGTTAAATTTGGCCGTATTAGACTTTTTGGCAATACCCTCGGCGTCATCATCGCCATCTTATTGACCCAGATTGCCCTTTGGATGAATCTCCCCTTACCTATCTATCGTGTATTAGGTGCAAGTTTGGGAATTCTCTTAATCATCGTCTTCTGCAATGCCTTCAACCACCCAGCTAGCGTCATCAATTCTAGTGCAACATTCTTTGTCGTTTTCCTTAATACACCTAAAGAGCACCTCCTAGATTATGGTGCCAATCGTATTTTGGATGCTATCATTGGTTCTGCCATTGCCATTCTAGTTAATCGTTTACTACCAAATCCTCAAGCTAAGAAACAGGGTTAGTAGTTTGTCGAGTCAATATATAAAAAAAGCTGAGACAGGAATATTCGTCTCAGCTCTTTCTTTTATATTAATAATATAGCCAGGTTCCACGGTTAGTGTCCCAATACCATCGTCCTTGACGTGGAGTAGAATCGAGGACACCGTCACCATCATCATCGAAGTAATCGAAAACAGGTGCAGGTTCTACGTTAGGGTTGTTAAGTTCAGACTGAGAAGGCAACTCAGGAGTAGATGAGTTGCTCGCTGCTGATGATTCACTACTTGAAGCACTTGATTCAGTTGCGTTAGTTTGGCCTTGGGCAAACTCCACTAAGGTCTTCACGATTGAAGCCACATTAGTATTCGCAGTTTCTCCATCGCCAGGTGCACCGAGAACTACAACAATCACGGATTTCCCGTTCATCTCAATAATTGCCGCATAATGGTGCATACTCCCCACTTGATCAGGTGTCGTCATTTCATAACGACGTGTCACATCTTTCAGGTCTGTTGGGAACTTGGTGGAAACCGGAGTCTTAAGAACGGCTTCTTTAAGCGCTGCACTCACCTTATCATTAACTAACTTATCTTGGGCAAGCTGATTCAACAAATTAGCCAAGTCATAGGCACTTGTGGTCACACCTGTAATATCACCTGCCTCATTCAAGGCTAGATTAGCACTAATCTTTGTTGAATAGTAGCCTTGGCTATTAAGCCAGAGATTCAATTCATTTGCGCCACCTACTTGTTGAATTAAGTAGTTCATGGCTGTTGCATCTTGGGCTACCACTACTGCATCAATTAATTCTTGGATAGTAATCTTCGAGCCAATAGCGTGCGTTGCCATAGCTGTCTCTCCCGTCCCTACACGGAGAGCTTCTTGAATTTCAACTTCAGTTGTTAGTTCGAACTTTTTCTCATCAATCAATTGATAGGTCCGCGCTAATACAAACCATGCAAAAAGGTTAGATGCGTCACTAGACTTAGTACTTGATAAGTAAGGAGCTTTGCTACCGACTTCTTGAAGAGCCACGACTTGTTTACCATCGGACTTGAACACTGCCTCTAAAGCTTTCACTTGATCTTGACTCAGACCTAAATCCGGTGTTTGATATTCAAGTTGTTCGGCGTAGTTAAGGCTGTCCGCCTTGATGGCCAAGGACACCTTACTACCAGCTGCTTTAGTAATTTGATAGCTTGGGTCCACATAACGTAAGACTAAATTGTTAGCTTCCTTGACTAAAGAGTAGTCTGTTAAGTCGCTACCATCTACGGAAAATTTGAATGTATCACGGGTCAAATTCTCTAGTGGTTGCTCAAAAGTCAGAGTGACCGTCACAAAAGGATAGGCAGAAAGATCTGCTTGTTTACTTTTGGCTTGAAGGCTTGGTGTACTACTTGATTCTTCCTTGCTGGACTCCTGCGCTACTTGGCTAGAGCTTGATGATGTTGGTGTTTCAGTATTTTGATTTCCCCATTTAATCCCTACGGCATTCAAGGCTTGTGGTAAGTACTTAGGCAACTCCGGACCATATAGGAAAGCCAAGAATAAAAGAATTAAAACAAGCACCATCTGTAGAATACTAAAAATAACTCGCATAAAACCACGACGACGTTTTGGTTTAAATTCAGGAACTAATTCTTCCTCATCATCTTGGGATGAAAAATCAAAATTCTGAATTTCTTGGGTATTACGCCACGCTTCATACTCCGTTGTCTGGTGTAAATCATCATGAGGCAGAACTGTGTTCGAATCGAATGCTTCATCATTCTCATAATGTGGTTCCCTCACCACTTTTTTATCCGCAAATGAATAACCACAACGGGCACAGTGTGTCTTACTTCTGACTGGCTTGCCACAGTTTGGACATTGCATATCTTAAATCCCTCCTCTAATTAGGTTGCTACCTATTCCCTACAATTCTATCATAGAATAGCTAAAAATTAAAGCGCCTTATCACAATAATTAGCCCTTGCTCCCCTTGACCAAGACTAATACTTTCAAGTAATCACTGCGCTCATCTTCTGACCGCGGGAAATCCTCTCCTAAGCCAAAATGAGCCTTCAGTTCAGCACCCGGACACGCTGCCAAGCAATCTGCTTTAAAGCGTTCTAACGAATAGGCCGAGTGATTGGTAGACAAGACTAATTGACCACCTGGGGCCACCAAACACCAAAGATCTGCCGCAAGATGGCCATAATTTTTTAGGGCAGAGAAGGTATATTTCTTCGTTCGCGCAAAACTAGGTGGGTCACATACAACTCGATCAAAGGTCAGTCCTTTACGCTTAGCATAACGGATATAGTCGAAGACATCCATAACGCGAATTTCATGTGCTTGGCTAGGTGACTCTATCCCATTAAGCGCGAAGTTTTCTTGCGTCTTAGCTAGGCTACGATTAGCCACATCTACGCTAACGGTTTGGCTTGCGCCCCCCATTGCAGCCGCTACTGAGAAGCCACCTGTATAACTGAAGAGGTTTAAGAGACTTTTGCCGGCAGCTCCTTGCATGATATAGTCTCTCACCTGACGTTGATCTAAGAAGAGTCCAGTCATCCATTCTTGTCCTAGATGGATGGCATAGTGAATACCATTTTCGCGAATAGTGACTGGTGAGGGTGCTAGCTGACCTTCAAGGTGGCTAATAGCTTGTTCAGCCACCTGCTGGTCAAAACGCTGAGTTTCATAGATTCCTAAGATATTGACAATATTAGCTTTAAGAGCTGATACTAGCTCATCGCGGTAATGATAAATCCCTTGAGAATACCAATTAAGTTGGATAAATCCTGCATACCAATCCACTGTTACTCCGCCCAAGCCATCTCCTTCTCCATTGATAAGGCGAAAGGCAGTTAAGTCTGAACGCTTAAAATAGGACTGACGCTGAGACAAGGCCTCTTGAACCCGTTGCTCTAACCAGTTAGCGTCTAACTGACTATTCTGAGTTAGCAACCAACCTAAGCCCTTCTGTTGGCGCCCGACTAGCATGAGTCCCAGCCACTGCCCCGTCACCGACTTTAAGCCTACTACGCTTCCTTCGGCTAGCCGCTCAGCTACTTCTGGCTCCATGACATCAGCTAACTGAATCAGCGCCTTGCCCTTTTTCAGCCCTTGACTGGCTTTCTTCTTCATGATTAGTGTATTCATCTAACATTCTCCTTTGATTTCAGCCCAGAATTGTGCCAGATATTGGCGCATAAAAGCAGTTCTCTCTTGGGCTAGAGCACGGCCAGATGCGGTATTCATCAAGTCAGCCAACTTTAATAATTTCTCATCAAAATGGGCCAGGCTACTCTGATTTTGACGATAATCTTCTTGACTTAATTGGGACAAATCACGAGGAGGCAAGTCATTATAGAGATCATGTCCTCGTGAACCTCCATAATAAAAGGTACGAGCTATGCCAATTGCCCCTAAGGCATCTAGTCGGTCTGCATCCTGTACAATTTGCCCTTCAAGTGATAGAGATTGTTTTTCTTGCAGATTTTTGCTAAAAGACTGGCGGTCCATAATTTCTAAAATAGTATCTCTCTCTGGTAAAGTTGCTCCTGCTTGTATTAGAAGCTCTGCTACTTCTCTGCGCGCTTGAGCTGGATTCGATGTCACCTTATCATCAATGACATCATGCAACCAAGCTGCAGCTAGCACAATGGAGGTTTTAATGGGCTGTGATTCAGCTACCATCAAACGCTGAGCATTGGCAACCACACGTTCAAGGTGCTGAACATCGTGTCCTGTCTTATCTTGTGCCATACGTTGACGCGCAAAAGCTTCAATGATTCCTAAATCCATTCCCTGTCACACTCCTTTCTTGTATTCTAGCATAAGATCCCTGGCTAAGGCTAGTCACCTTATAACAGAACTAGCCCTTCAAAAAATAAGTAAATTGTGTTTTTGCATTCTGGAAACTGAAAAAGCCAGGAATAAACTTCACCCCATAAGTTAGATTAGAAAATCTAACTTATGGGGTGAAGTGCACTTATTAAACAACCTTACTGTAGTCAACGAAAGACTATTCTTGTGGTGTCTGACTTAAGATTTTATTTAGTAGAGATTGGTATTCCTGGGCAGAAAGGCGTTTGAGCTCCGTAATATCTGGTAAGTGCTCTTGGCTAGGGCTCAACTCATAATCCACTACATAGTCATAAGAGCGTGTATAGGCAGGATTATTATTGAAAAGGTTAAGGTTGGTATCTTCCACCACCCCCAAAAGAGTCATACGATAGCTTTGTTCCTTAGGATTCACTCGCAAGCTAAACCGCTTGAGCTTTTGGAGCACAGGACTGGTCTTTAATTGCATAGCTTTTAGAAAATCTACCTTACCAGTCGCGATGTCGGCAATGCGGTTGAGGCCAAACTCGCCTTTGCGAATCTTAGCCGACACCTCCCCTTGGAGGTCCAAACCGACCCCCTTACCTACCAAATCTAGATGGGGATTGAGTTTTAGACTAGGGCCTTTGTCACTTGCTTCCCACTCCATCTTAAGACGATAATCCAGATGTAAGTTACGTGTCTGGTCAAAGAGAAACTCCGGAATTTCAGTCAACTCTGCACTGGTCATCACGGTCCCTTTGAACTCATGAATCTTAGCTTCCGGCAACTGGCTCAACTTCTTGCGGTTGGGCTCTAAGAAAAGCAACTGGAAAGCTTCTTGATCTAAGCCAACTTGCTTGAGCTGTTCCTTGCTAAGTTCGATATAATAGTTATCATAGGCTTCTAAGGCCTTGAGCTGCTCCGTTGTCAAAGACAATTCAGGGAAGAAAGTCATGCTTGCTAATAATTGACTATGCTTAATATAGACATGAGAGAGATTATCATAAGTCATCAAATCGAGTTGATACTTAAGACCTTCGCCTTTATCGCCATAATAGGTTAATTGTATCTTAGCAATACCACGACTACGGTCCCCCACCGCTTGTACTTGGGCCGTATACGCTCGATCCTTGACGTAGGTAAAACCATAACGTACCTGGTAGATTTTTAACTCATGCATAGCATCAAGAGCGGCCTGCAATAGTTCTGGTTTGGATAGTTGCGGTTCAGCCGAACTCTCAGCAGAAGTGGAGACCATTTCGGATTCAGCTACAGAACTAGCACTCTCAGACGCGGTGGCTAGGCTTTCTACTTGGCTTGTTGAGTCTACTTGCTCAGAATCTGATTGGGCACCTACTGCCTCTGCGCCCCCTAATATAAGCGCTAAGCCTAAGGCCAAAACTCCATAAGAAAAAGGCTTAATTGCTCTTGGTTTGATTGACATTTTGTCACCTCATTCCGTTTCCGAAAATCATACAAATTCATCAGTCAGTTTAACACTCTAAGGGGCAAAAGTAAACTAAAATCACCCTAGTTAAGACTTTCTTAGAAAAGCCAAGCATAATTCAACAGCCCTCCACTAGTTGGATGATTTTCCAAGTAATGGGGGCTGTTTTATTAGCTTATGGGCTTATTCCACAATAACTTTGCGAATTAATTCTGGCACCTGAGCGGAGTCGGCAATCGAAACGGCAGCAGACAAGCGAGCCAAGACCTCACTCACATCTTCTCGGTTACTGTGTAAAATCGCAAGTGGCTGGCCTGCCTGGATCGAATCCCCAACCTTAACACAGAGTTCAATCCCTACAGCTGGGTCGATAATATCTTCCTTGGTCTCACGTCCAGCGCCTAAAATCATAGCGGCTACCCCAACTTCATCAGCCACCCATTGGCTGACTACACCCGAACATTGGGCTAGGAATGGAATGTGATAGCGAGCTTGAGGCAACAAGTCTAGATTATCCACAATTCTCGTATCCCCGCCTTGGTTAGCAAGGAAAGTCTTGAAGACTTCCAAGGCACGTCCTGAGTCAATTTGTTCTTGCAGGAGGGCTTTGCCTTCTTCTAGACTAGTTACTCGATTTGCTGCTAGCAACATTTGACCGCCTAAAACCAAGCAAAGCTCTGTTAAATCTTCTGGTCCTTGGCCTTGAAGGGTCTGGATGGCTTCCTTGACCTCTAAGGCATTCCCAATCATATAGCCTAAAGGCTGGCTCATATCAGAAATAACAGCCAGGGTCTTACGGCCCACTTGGCGCCCAATCTTCACCATGGTATGAGCCAGAGCTTCAGCATCTGCCAAGGTCTTCATAAAGGCTCCTTCACCAGTCTTAACGTCTAGGACAATGGCATCCGCCCCAGCCGCAATTTTCTTACTCATAATCGAGCTAGCGATCAAGGGAATGGATTGGACGGTCCCCGTCACATCCCGCAAGGCATAAAGTTTTTTATCAGCAGGGGTCAGGTTCCCACTTTGCCCAACGACCGCAATCTTGTAGCGATTGACATGATCAATAAAGTCTTGAGGTGATAGGGTTACGGAGAAGCCAGGGATGGCTTCTAATTTATCAGTTGTCCCGCCCGTATGGCCCAAGCCACGACCACTCATTTTAGCAACTGGCACACCACAGGCAGCTACTAGAGGTGCTAGCACCAGGGTAGTTGTATCGCCCACGCCACCCGTTGAGTGTTTATCGACTTTGACACCATGAATAGCGGATAAATCAATCTCATCCCCTGACTTGACCATGGCCATGGTTAAATAGCTGGCTTCTTCTTCCGTCATTCCCTTGAAATAGATAGCCATTGCTAAAGCGCTCATCTGATAATCAGGTATCGTGCCATCTGTATAACCGGCAATCAGGAAATTGATTTCTTCCTGACTCAAGGCCAGGCCTGCTTGTTTTTTCTCGATTAGGTCTACTACCCGCATTTAATTCACCTCAATTGTCATTGGCTCGGCTTGATCTTTCTGATAAAGGAGGATGCTACCGTCAGCACGTCCCACCAAGAAAGTATCACATACGTCTAGGAAGAGGCCATGTTCGACTACCCCTACCGTATTCTTCAATTCATGGGCTAGTTGGTGAGGATAAGGAATTTGGCCTAGTTTTAAGTCGATAATGTAGTTGCCAGAATCTGTCATATAGAGCGAATCAGACCCAACTTTACGGAAGCTTGGTTCTAGGCCTGCCGCCATCAATTGACGGAAAAGATTCCAGGACCCAAACTGCACCACCTCAACAGGCAAGGGGAAAGCTCCTAAAGTATCGACAACCTTGTCTTCGCCTACAACCCATATAGAACGCTTGGCATTCTTAGCCACAATCTTTTCATGCAAGAGGGCACCACCGCCCCCTTTGATGCCATAGAAATCACGGGTCACTTCATCCGCCCCGTCAACGACCAAATCAATATGGTTGACCCGATCTAAATCCATGATGGTAATGCCTAACTTAAGGGCTTGTTCCGCTGCCCGACGAGAAGTAGCTACGCCTACAATTTGTTTGAGGCGGCCATCCGCAATACGAGCACCTAATTCTTCAACAAACCAATAAGCCGTTGATCCGGTTCCTAAACCAACCACCATACCATCTTTGACATAGTTAGCAGCGTAACGACCGACTAGTTCCTTGGTATCTACCATTTATTTTGCTCCTTTCTGAATAGCACGAACCCGAGCCACCAAAGGCTCCAGAGAAGATTCTTCGGTTGCATCATAAGTGGTCCCATATGTCTCTAGCATGGAGCGCTCTACGTCACCCAAACTAACTGTATCTAGGGAATGCTCTTTGGTATCTTCTAGTTGCTTAGCTAAGCGTTGCATAAAGTCGAGGCGCTTATAGACGATTGTCCCACGAAAATGGAATTCAGTGATACGCTCTAAGACTTCTGGCTTGAAGGCCGCCGCCATGAGAGGATCAAAGTTGGTTAAGTCTGGATTGGAGAGACCAACCGTGTAGAGAATCCAAGACTTGTCAGGCCAGGCCTCTATCCATTCTTGATAAACAGGAGCACCTTCTAAACGCCCTTCCAAAATACAGGTTCCAAGAATCATAATCTGACTCTCTGCCAGGAGTGTATCGGTGACCTCATTATGAGCACAGACACGGCAATTAAGTACTTTGGCGATTTGCTCAGCATAGCGTTTGGTCGAGCCATAACGTGACATATAGACCACTAAACAGTTCATTACTTCCATCCCTTTCTGCATACATTACGGGTTACTCGCGACTGACTTACGGGCACCCTTACATTCCTATTGTACCACATTTTTCTTATTCTAAGTAGCTTGAGATAGATTTCGCATTTTTTTTTGATATAATAAAAGAAAGATTGATGAAGGAGGCTTCACCATGCCTGAACTCCACCTGACTTGCCCTGTCTGTCAGACCCAAGTAGATAAAGACTACCCTACTCACCTTAATAGCAAGACCCAAGCGCCTTTAGCGCGTGATCTCTTCGAAGGTCAACTCTTCCGCTTCGAGTGCCCTACTTGCGGTGCTGAGCGTCAACTAACTTATCAATTCCTCTATCATAATCCGCAAGCTGCCTATATGATTTTTCTCCTGCCCCATTATCTGGAAGAAAAAGATCGTCTAGAAGACGATTTGGAGCAAATCTTGGAAGGCCTCAACTTCTCCTTAGACCACTACCAACTGCGCTTGGTGACAAGCGTTCCTGAATTACTAGAGAAGATCCAAATTCTGGAATCCGGCCATGATGACCGCATCATTGAAGCAGTCAAAATCCTGACGGATGGGCTCTTTGCAACCGAGAAGCCTGATACACCGGTTAAGGCGCGCTACTACTATCCGAGCAAAGGTGCTGAGCGCATCCTCTATGTAACGGACCAAGATCAAATTCTAGTCGACTTACACCAGAAGCTCATTGACTTCGTCAAAGGCAAATACCGCAAAATCTTGGAAGAGGACTTACGCGGCGACTTCCACTATATTGGCTACCGCTGGGCGCTAGATTTGCTAGAAGGGAAGAAGCCTGAAAGCCAGCCAGCTAGTGACAATGAAAAATAGCATATGCTAACTAAATAAGCCAGTCCCTAAGGGGCTGGCTTATTCCTTTATTTCTCTATTTTTTTAACGTAGACCCAGTCTAGTTCACCAGATAAATCTGACCGGTAGCTGTAGCCATCAAACTTAGCAGCTCGGAGTGCTTCTAGGGTCTGGACTTGATGTTCTATACAATAAGCTAGTAGCTGCCCGCGCCCTTTCTTAGAAATGGTTGAATGGCGTTTGAGTCGGCCATCCACTTCTTCTAGAAACTGAATTCGTAAGAAAAGTCGCCGCAGGGCTGGACTGAATACTTGTTCAAACTCAGATGACAGAAGGGAAACCAGGACTTCATCTTGATTGGCTCTTATAGATGTATCATACTGTACCTTCCAATAGGATTTTAGAGGCTTGCCATTAACCTTGAGAGATTTCATGAAATCTAATCTATGCGGCGCAATCGGGGCATTAGCCGCAATTAAGCCATAGAGCGCGGTGGCAATCAAGACATGCTGACTAGCGAAGGCTCGAGCCTTATCTGACTTAAGCACCGGCTTGAATTGACGATACATGAGACCATCATAGAGGTCCATGGCAGGGTAAGACTCAGCTTCCCCTGTCGCCAAAGCCTGCCATCGTTCCGTCTCGCTTACTGCTTGAGCGTCAGAAATATCATAAAACTTAGCCAATTCTTCAGTTGATAAATCAACTAATTGCTCCAATACAGCCTGGCTAGCTGGCGCTAACTCAACGAACTTGCCATCAGACAAGTCTGACATCTGCTTGGCACTCGGTATAAGAAATTTCATGCTTATCCTCCTTATCTCTTCTTTCCTACTATATCACAGAAGATAGGATCAATCTAGCCAAACGAAAAAAGCCAGGACTCAGTCCTAGCCTTAGCTATTTGATTACTTTACCAGCCACTGGAAGCACCGCCGCCGCCGAAGCCGCCACCGCCCCAACCGCCGGAACTGCCACTTGAACTACCACTTGAACCGGAGTCAGAGCCGGAACTACCAGAGCTCCACCAACCGCCTAGGATACCGCCACTACCGCCACTACCCCAGAATCCGTCGAAGAAATCATCATCGTCATCAGACCAGCGGAAGGCGCCACGGCGTCGCCGTAAGAGACGAATACCAAGTGGTATGCCAAAAGGTAAAATTAGGAAGACTGGCCAAGCACTGGCTACAAAACGCCAAGGGCTCTTAGACCAGCGCAAGGCTGTCTCGTGCTCAGCACGCGCTGAGTTGGTCACCCCTAGTTGGGTCAGTTGGCTATCTGACAAGCCTAGATACTGGATAATCCCCTGTATCTGCAGACGCACTGCTCGGTCATAATCTTTAGCTTTGAGTTCACTCTTGGCAGAATCCAAGATCCGTTTGGCCGCCACATCGGGTAAGGTTTCAGCTGCCTTATTTGAGGTCTCAATCCGCATTTTGCGGTCATTAGGCGCGACCACCAACAATATGCCATTGTTAGTACCAGAGAAGCCCACTTGCCATTTTTTAGCTACCTTGTTAGCTAGCTCTTCAATACTGAGACCTTTGAGATCAGCTGGCAGATAAACCCCAATTTGATATTGCTCCGAGGTCTGAGCCAGTTGTCGATTGACCTGATCAATATAGGCTAAAGTATCCTGAGACAAAACCTTAGCCTCGTCCACAACCGACCGCTCTGGTTTATCAGGTAAGTTGTTAGTCTTAGCGCCACAACCCACCATAAACAAGAAGACAAAGCCTAGTAAGAGTAGGAATCCTCGCCATTTTTTAGTTTTCATGGTCATGCCTCCTCATAGGACTTACTGTCGCCTTAACGGCTAGAAGAATTCAAATCTACTGTTGGTGCTACTTGCGCATCACTGCTTGCTTGATACAAGTTCACTGGTTGGAAACCGAAGATGCCCGCTACTAAGTTAGTTGGGAAGGATCGAACCTTAGTATTGTACTTGGTCGCTACTTCGTTGAAAACGCCACGAGAGGTCTTGATACGGTTCTCAGTGCCTTCCAATTCAGTAATAAGATTTTCTACCTGTTGATTAGCCTTCAAATCTGGATAATTCTCTGTTAAAACCAATAAACGGGACACAGCTGATGATAAGTCAGACTGGCCTTGCTCGGCTTCTGACGCATTACCAGAACCAATCTTAGCACGGGCTTCCGCTATTTTCTCGAAGATTTCTGATTCATGACTCATATAACCCTTCACACTGTTGACTACATTAGGAATTAAGTCATAGCGACGTTGCAAATCAACTTGCACGTCTGCCTGGGCTTGAGTAACTGCATTTTGCGATGATACTAGGCCATTATAGGTACCACCTAAGGCAAAGGCGATGACTGCCAGAACAGCTATCACAAATAACCAAGTTTTTTTCATATTATAATCCTCCTGTCCTCTGAATCAAGTTCTTATTTCGAGGACAAGATGATTATACCATATGACAGGGCTCAGCGAATAGGACTTAGGTCCTATTCTTTGAGGCTAACCTAAATTTACTAGCTCAAAGTAAAACACCCACCAAACCAAAAGGTTCAGTGGGTTGATTTAGCTTCAGAAATGATGGTCTTAACTAATTAGACTTCATCCGCGTAGACTGCTGTACCTAGAGCGGTAACACAGAATACATAAGGAAGATAGCTTGTAGCTCCTTGAGTATTGACTGTTTCAGGTTCTAAGGTCACATAATCAAATTTAAGGTTGATAATGGCATTACAGCCAAGATCATAGGCTTGTTCCTTGAGATGGGCTAAGGTCAGAATACGCCCTTCTTCCATAACATCTACCAAACTTTGGGCCGGGTCACCTAATGCATTGTCTCCACGACCTCCATCCACACCACGCGCGATAGAATGTGCCAAATCACTAGCCACAGGCCCACCATAATGCGTGATACTATAGCCATCAAATCCCTGTCCCGTAGTCACTACAATATTAGCAATTCCTTGCTCCCGTTCTTTTTGTTGGGCAAGTTGTTCAGCAAATTCCTCATCTTGGTCAGCTAAATAGTTCTGAAATTGGTCTAGCAAATGAACTAGGTCTACACTGTCTTCTAGATAGGCACCGGTCAGAGAAAATTTCACTGCGATTCCTTGGTCTTGGAGGAAGGCCTCAAAGGCCTCTTTGTCCAAGTCGTAGTCACGTACAATGTCTTTAATTTTCATATTTTATCTACCTTTCTGCTTTCTTTTTATTTTGGGAGAGAGCCATCCTTTATTCACTACTAAAATAAGTTTCATATGCGAGAGTGGATAATCTAATTTTACTACCCATGCAATTGGGGAACAAGGAATACGAACATGTCTTCATAGACCTTCAATACCTAAAAAAAGAAAACCCACCAAGCCAAGAGCTTAGTGAGTTCTCATCTATTATTTTCCCCATTCTTCTCTGAGGACTCCATACTTGACGCTATCATAGTATACCCCTTGCCAGTAGCGGACTCGACGAATACAGGCTTCTTGTTGCCAACCGAGACCGTGGGCGCAACTCATCATACGGACATTTCCGCTCCAAGTTGTTAGGCCCAGATGTTCTAATTCAGGAAAGCGAGCGAAAGTGTCAGTCGTCCACTTCTCCAAAGCCTTCCGCCCCACACCCGTGTTCCAGCAATTTGCATCATAAATGACAATCCCTACTTCCATCCAACGAGTTCGTCGATCTTCCCAAGTTCGGGAGACCATTCCCACTGGTTGGCCTTCTACTTGGATACAATGCACCTGTTCGCTTAAGAGAAAAGCTGCCACGCCACTAGAGGCAAAATCTTCAAAACTCTCATATGCTTGATAATCTTGAAAGTAAGGTGCATCCCAACGCGCCCACTCAGGTTCCGCATCACGAAATCCCAACTCCCAAACGGCTCGCAATTTGTTTTCATCAAAAGTGACTAATTCAATATTCTGAGTCATGTTGATTCTCCTTCTTATGTTAATCTGCCTTTTGTAATCCCTAGGATGATTGACAGACAAAATTGTTACCTTCATTCTACTAGCTGGGAGACAGTTCATCAAGATATAGAGACTAAAGCCAATGCTTAATTTAGTTTTAGCTCCACTCAAAGTCACAATATTCTTATAGCACTTCGGGTTAACCACAATCAAAACCGACGCTTGTCACGGGCAGTTTGCTCTGCGGCCAGAAGCCTCTGCTACCGGCCACGGCCTAAAGGCCTGCTGAATCGGTTTCCCTCCTGCACCACTTTCCCTCGCTAGCTCTCAAAGAGCTTCGCTTACTTTTCCCTTTCAGATACCCCATAAAGCTTGAAACACTTAATTTGGGTGGGATACTGACCAACATATGAATGTGGTCTTTGCAGGCATTTGCTTCATGGATAATGACGCCCTTGCGCTCGCATAATTCACGAATAATTCTGCCAATCGTTGCCTTGTACTTTCCATATATGATTTGACGTCAATACTTGGGGGCGAACACGATATGGTACTTACAATTCCAACTGATGTGTGCTAAACTATCATTGTCCTTTTTCATAAGGATACCTCCCTGGTTCATTTTGTGTGGTCGGGAAACCTACACTAAGTTTACCACTTGGGAGGTCTTTTTGCTTACCTCGCTGTAAGCTTTTCGGAACCACCAGCTTTGCTGGTGGTTTTCTCCATACAAAAAGGCCAGCATCTTCTGCCGGCTCTTTTTTTAGATTGCTTTGCTGTCAATGCCTTTTTCCTGATTACGCTTGGCTACCCAAGCGGTCAAGAGTGGCGTTAAAATAGCCGTTACGATAACGGAGGCCGTAATTTGAGTTGTAGCGATTGATTCCAGCCCCTTAAAGCTAGCATCCACAGCTGCCAAGGCTGCTGGGGTCGCAATGGCACTGGCTGCCGTACTAGAAATGGCTGCACCAGCAATCCCAGAGCCACCTGTAGACCGGTCCACCCAGATAGCGACTGCCCCGCCAAGCGCGGTGGTCAGAATCCCTAAGAGGATACCAGGCAGGCCACCTTCAAGAATTTGGCCGAAGCTCATGTTGGCCCCCAAGCAGAAACCCACAATCATAATAATGGCAGGCACCCCATTGGAGAGGGCTTTCTTCATAAAAGGAAAGGCATTCCCAAGGGCAATCCCTAAAACTAGGGGCAAGACCGTCCCGACCAAGTTCCAAATGGAAATATTAGCCAAGCCCGCTGAAGCTAAGGCCGCCATGGTCACCATCGGCCCTACACTAAGGGTAGTAATGCCCACTGCGCCGGCGTCAATTTCATTACCGTAGACATCGACAATGCCAGCATACATGGCATTATTGGCCACAGACATGGCCCCGATGATGGCGAGGGCTGACAGACCCAAGAAATTATCGCCTAGGAGTTTGGCTACTAAGAGCCCTAGGACAACGGAGACAGCAATCTTGGATAGGATGATAGCTGCCCCGCGGCCTACCGCTTTAGGCGTATTTTTTAAGGAAATGGTCCCCCCAATGAAGAAGAGGAAGGCCCCGACTAGAGGCCCGGCCCCCTTAACAATTGGGGTGGTGAAGCCCCCAATTTCTAGGACCTGTGGTAGCAGGCTGTTAATGGCACAGCCGATAAACATAGGGATAATAATAATGTCCCCAGGGATTTTGAATTTTTTGGCTTTTTGCATCTTACTAGGCTCCCTTCAGATAGATCGACTTCTAGACATCAACCATCTAAGGTGATGCCACCGTCGCAGTCGCCAATTTCCCCCGTGATGAAGCTAGCTAAATCGCTGGCGAAGAAGAGAATCATTTGGGCAATTTCAACCGGTTCGGCGCGCTTGCCTAGCGGAATCATGCTGATGACACGTTGGCTCTTTTCAGCGTCTTCAGATAGGACGGTCGTCATTTCAGTCCGGGTGAAGGATGGGCAAACCGCATTACAGTAGATACCGTATTTACCACCTTCCTTGGCAATGGCTTTGGTCAGCCCATTCAAGCCCGCCTTAGAAGAGGCATAGGCAGCCGTCCCTAAGAGGCCACCCCCTAATTTCGCTGCTACTGAGGAGACGTTGACAATACGACCCCCGCCCGCTTCCTTGAAGTAAGGGAAAATCTGGCTGATGGTAGAGAAGCAACCGGTCAGGTTAATCCGGATGGTACGTTCCCATTCTTCATAGCTTAATTGATCAAATGGTTTAGCAGAAATGACCCCAGCACAGTTGACTAGAATATCCACTCGTTCAGGTCTAGACAGAATACCTTGCATAGCGGTCTCAATGGCCTCATGGTCACCTAAATCCATGTGGACAAAATCAACGGCTGGACCAAATTCTGCAATGGTTGCCCGAGCTGCTACCTCATTGATATCGGCGATAATGACGGAACCACCGCCTTCGACAATACCGCGAACGACTTCTTTCCCGATCCCATTGGCACCACCTGTGACAATGGCTCTTTTACCTGTAAAGTCCATGTTATCAGATCCTTCTTTCTAGGTTTGTCATAGAATTCTATGCTTTAAGTATAGCACTCCTGTCATCAGATTGAAAGCCGATTATATAAAATATGGTATTTTATTGAATTTAAGAATATAGTTTATACTTAGATAGAGATTGCCTATACCTCAGTCATAAAAGGACCTTTCCCCGACAAAAATTAGAAAATTTGTGAATCCTAATCACAACAGAATTTTGGAAGGCCTTTCACTTGCTTCACAAGTCTACCAGTGCTAGACTGAGGTTATAGTGGCCTAGCCACAAATCTAGAAAGAAAAGGTGATGTTTGATGGAAAAAGTATTTGCAAGTCCTTCTCGTTATGTCCAAGGTAAAGGCGTGCTCAAGTCTGGCTTAGACCATATTCTCGCTCTAGGTAAGCGCGCACTCCTACTAGCCGACTCGACTGTTTATGAAATTGCCGGACGTCAGTTAGAAGAAGACCTAAAAGCACGCAGTGCCTTTGTTCACTACGAGGCCTTCCATGGGGAAGCTTCAGACGTGGAAATTGACCGCGTTAGCCAAGTAGGTCGTGACCTAGACATTCAAGTCATCCTTGGTTTGGGTGGTGGTAAGACCATTGATACCGCCAAAGCCATTGCTGACAAACTGCAGGTACCGGTGGCTATCTTGCCGACTGTCGCCTCGACTGATGCTCCTACTTCTGCCCTCTCTGTTATCTACTCAGAAGAAGGCGTCTTCGAACGTTACCTCTTCTACAGCAAAAACCCTGAACTAGTCCTCGTAGACACCCAAGTCATTGCTCAAGCTCCTGTGCGTCTCTTAGCTTCTGGTATCGCGGATGCCTTAGCTACCTGGGTTGAAGGTCGCGCTGTCATTGAAGCGCATGGTGCTACCATGGCCGGTGGTAGTCCAAGTATCGCAGCCGAAGCCATTGCCCGTGCCTGCGAATCCACCCTCTTTGAAAATGGCCTCCAAGCGTTGGCTGCAGCCCATGCTAAGGTCGTGACGCCAGCCCTAGAAGCAGTGGTAGAAGCTAACACCTTACTGAGTGGGATTGGTTTTGAATCTTGTGGGCTGGCTGCTGCTCACGCCATCCACAATGGCTTTACTGCCTTACACGGCGATATTCACAGTCTAACCCACGGGGAAAAGGTCGCCTATGGGACCCTGACCCAATTGGTATTAGAAAATCGTCCTAAAGAAGAATTAGATCGCTACATCCGCTTCTATCAAGCCTTGGGTCTCCCAACTACCTTGGAAGAAGTGAGATTAGCTGGCGTGGCCTATGAAGACCTAGTCAAAGTCGGCGCCCTGGCCACCCAAGATGGCGAAACCATTCATCAAATGGCCCAAAAATTCACGCCTAGTGATGTGGCAGATGCCCTCTTAGCCTTAGACGCTTACGTAAGGGAGAATTTCTAAACAAGATAAACCAAAGAAAAAGCTAGGACCGCAGTCCTAGCTTTCTTTTTATAGCCATTTAGAATAGTCTTCGTCATCCATTGCTTCCACTTCACCCAAGAGGTAGCCGTTACCTACTTGTGAGAAGAAGTCATGGTTGGATGTTCCGGTCGAAATCCCATTCATGACGATTGGATCAACATCTTCTGCTGTATCCGGGAAGAGTGGATCAAAGCCTAAGTTTTGAAGCGCCTTATTGGCATTATAGCGAATGAAGACTTTAACTTTTTCAGTCCAACCTACTTGATCATAGAGGGACTGGGTGTATTTGGCTTCATTCTGGTAGAGGTCCATACAGAGTTCATAGACCCACATCTTGAGCTCAGCCTGCTGATCTTCTGGCAATTCATTGTAGCCCAATTGGAATTTATAACCTGTATAGGTCCCGTGGACTGACTCGTCACGGATAATGAGCTTGATGATTTCTGCTACGTTGGCCAACTTGTTGTTACCTAAGTAATAAAGTGGCGTGAAGAAACCTGAGTAGAAGAGGAAGGTCTCTAACATAGTAGAGGCTGCCTTAATCTTGAGGCCATGGCCTGATTGGTAGATCTCATTAATCTTCTTAGCCTTATACTGGAGTTGCTCGTTAGTGTTGGTCCATTCGAAGATTTCTTCGATTTCAGCCTTGGTGTTTAAAGTGGAGAAGATAGTAGAGTAGGACTTGGCGTGAACAGATTCCATGAACTGGATATTGTTCCAGACCGCTTCTTCGTGTTGGGTCCGGACAAAGTCCTTCATGAGCGCCGCCCCTTCTTCTGATTGAAGGGTATCGAGTAGGGTCAAGCCGCCGAAGGCTTTGGCCACTACGTCGCGCTCGGCCATGGATAAGGTCCGCCAGTCATCCAAGTCATTAGAAACCGGAATCCGGGTATCCAACCAGAATTGCTCGGTCAGCTTTTCCCAGGTTAACTTATCAATCATGTCTTCGACCTTGTTCCAGTCGATTGCCTTATAGTAGGCTACTGGCATGTTGTTCTTCTGGGAAAGAATTTGGTTAAAGTATTGTTTGTCTGTCATGTCTGACGCCTCCTAAATCGAGCAGCTTTCGCATTCGTTGCTGCCGACTTCGTCGTTATTTTCCGTAAAGGTCCGCACATAGTAGATGGACTTGATGCCCTTCTTCCAAGCATAGTGACGTAAGATGTTGAGATCACGTGTAGTCATCTTGTTGGTCCGGCCTTCTTTCCACTCATACATGCCTTCTGGCAATTCTGAACGCATGAAGAGGGTTAAGGACATACCTTGGTCGATATGTTTTTGGGCCGCCGCATAGACGTCGATAACCTTACGCATATCGGTATCATAGGCTGATTTATAGTAAGGCAGGGTCTCGTTAGACAGCATTGGCGCTGGGTAATAGGTTTTCCCTGTCTTCTTCTCTTGACGTTCTTCAATCAGACGTGTAATTGGGTGCAAGCTGGCACTGGTCTCGTTGACATAGGAGATAGAGCCGGTTGGCGCAATGGCCAGACGGTTTTGGTGGTAGAGGCCATGAGCCGCTACTTGCTCCTTAAGGTCACGCCAGTCATCTGCTGTTGGCAGGGCCACCTTGCTCATGATCGCTGCCACCTTCTCAGAAGTCACTTGGAAAGGTGCTTGGATATAAGCATCAAAGTATTCACCTGTCGCGTACTTAGAATTCTCGAAGTTATCGAAGCTCTTGCCACGTTCCTTCGCAATCTTGTTGCTGGCTACTAAGGTATAGTAGTTGAGGGCATAGAAGTAGGCTTCCGTTAACTCAACAGATTCTGGTGAGCCGTACTCCATTTGGTTGATGGCGAAGAGGGTATGCAAGCCCATGCCGCCCAAACCAATGGTATGGGCCAAATCATTGCCGTGCTTAACGGTTGGCACTGCTTCAATGTTAGAGTGGTCAGTGACATAGGTCAAGGCACGGACCGCAGTCTCCACAGATGAAGCAAAATCAGGCGATTCAATCATGTTTGGAATGTTGGTTGAACCCAAGTTACAGCTAATGTCGGTCCCTAAGACTTCAAACTCTTGTCGGTTGTTAATGTGGCTTGGCCGTTGAACTTGAAGGATTTCAGAACAGAGGTTGGACATGGTAATGGTCCCATCAATTGGGTTAGCCCGGTTAGCCGTGTCGATGTTGACGATATATGGGTAGCCTGATTCTTGTTGGAGCTTAGAAATCTCATTTTCCAAGTCACGTGCTGAAATCTTAGATTTGCGGATTTCAGGGTTGTTAACCAAGTTGTCGTATTCTTCTGTAATATCTACATAGGCAAATGGACGACCATATATGCGTTCCACATCGTATGGACTGAAGAGATACATAGGCTCATCTTTGGCAGCTAATTCGTAGAATTTATCTGGTACCACGACCCCTAAAGACAGGGTCTTAACCCGCACCTTCTCATCCGCATTTTCCTTCTTGGTTGATAGGAAGGAGACAATATCTGGATGGAAGACATTGAGGTAGACTGCCCCGGCTCCGTTACGTTGGCCTAATTGGTTGGAATAGCTAAAACTATCTTCCAAGAGCTTCATCACTGGCACCACACCACTAGAGGCGTTCTCAATCTTCTTAATCGGGTCACCAGCAGCTCGCAGGTTGGACAGGTTAACCCCTACTCCACCACCAATTCGAGACAGTTGTAGGGCAGAGTTGATAGCCCGACCGATGGAGTTCATATCGTCAGAAATTTGAATTAAGAAGCAAGAAACCAACTCCCCACGGCGCTTACGCCCTGAGTTGAGGAAGGTTGGGGTTGCGGGTTGATAGCGTTGGCTAATCATTTCATCCCGCAAACGTATTGCTAATTCCTGATCCCCGTCCGCTAAGAAGAGGGCACAAAAAGCAATACGGTCTTCATAGCGCTCTAAGTAGCGGGCTCCATCGTTGGTCCGTAAGGCATATTGGGTATAGAATTTGAAGGCAGACATGAAGGACTTGAAGCGGAACTTCATCTTATAGGTGCTGGAAATCAGCTCCTTAATGAACTCCATTGGGTATTTCTCAATGAATTCCCGTTCAATAAAGTCGTTATCTACCAAGTAGTTAATCTTCTCTTCCAAAGAATAGAAGAAGACCGTGTTAGGGTTAACGTGCTCTAGGAAATAAGCACGCACTGCTTCCCGGTCCTTGTTGAGAGGGATTTTACCATCAACGGGACGGTTTAATTCATTATTGAGTTTGAAGTAAGTGACTTCAGTCGGACGACTCTTTAAGACTGGTTTATCCAAGTTGTTCCACCTGCTCTTTCAATTTATTAACATCATTTTCGGATCCCTGAAATTCGAACAAGTGCAAGAGGGGCACTTGATAATCTCGGGCCAAATCCTTGGCTGTAAAACCAAATAAGGTATTAAAATTGCGGTTACCGCCACCGGCAACGCCCTTAAAATAATGGCGGTTATTGCCTACTTCAATAAATTCATTGACGATCTCAGTTGCTTCCTTCTCATAAGTCGGCACGACCACAATATAGGGTTCCTGGACTTCAGTGAAGACAGAGTCTGGAGTAATCTCCAACAAGGGATAGTCTAATTTATGGACAAACTTGCGGGTTTGTCCTGTGATGGATAAGTAGACCACTAGCAATTTCAACACCTCCCTGAATAGATTTTTCAACATGTACTATCTTACCATATTTGGGGCGAAAAACAAGCCTTAAGCCCCAATATTTAGTGCATAATTCATCTAGACAACACAAGATGTAGTGGTTCGAAAAGAAATCACTCGCTTCAAACCCGGTCCAATCGAGCCTTTTAACTAGGGCTCCCCCTATATCTTGTGCTCCTGACTTGACAAGGACTTCTGAGCCTACTAGACTAAGAGATGACAAATGTAATTTTTACAGAAAGGAGCCCGCCCATGACTGCCCCCCTAAGCCAAAATAAACCCAGTGTGCTTCATATTAGCGAGGCTGAGTGGCGGCTTATGAGACTGGTTTGGACTATGCCCGGTATCACCAGTCGTCAACTCATTGACACGCTATCCGCCTCAAGTGATTGGAAGGTTGGGACCATTAAATCCCTGCTCTCGCGACTAATTCAAAAGGGTTATTTAGACAAATCCGAAGGGATTAGCCCCTATCATTTTTATGCAACGATTAGCCAGGAAGAGGCCACTCTTCTTCGCCTACAAGCAGCCCTTGATCCTGTTTGTCGAAAAGACCGCGCCCATTTTCTGGCCCGGCTATTAGCCAGCACCCCATTAAGCCAAGCTGATTGCCAAGCTATCATAACGCAACTAGAAGAACAAGCCAAGACTGCCCCAGAGACCATCCCCTGTCAGTGTCCTCCTGGAGCTTGCCAATGTCATCATTCTACACGCCATGGCAAAGCCTAGCTTGATTCTCAACTAAACTATATAAACAAAACCCCAGACTCTGTGTCTGGGGTTTTTAATTTCTTTAGTTATTGGTAGGAACTGTCTGTTTGGCTTTGAAAGCATTGACCATATCTTTGGATGCTTCTTCAATAGGTTTAGTTTCCACTAGCTTAGCTTGAACAACGACACGCATGGTAAGAGTTGAGTCACAGGTAATCATGGTTAGGATTGGATTTGTTGTAGGTTCAATCAAATCCACACGACTTGGATCCACTTGATCAATGTAATTCACTTCATATTTATAGACCTTGTCTAAATCTGTCAGATAGACAGCTTGGCCTACCTTGGCGTGCATCAAAGGTTCAAAAAGCAAGCCCTTATGAATGGAGTGATGGCTAGCAATGGAATAGTTAGATTCCCCCATCTTCTGGTTAGGAGTCAAAGTCCCTGCTCCTAAGAACATCCCTTCATTGGTTACTCCTTTATAAATTGGCAAGTTCATGCCAACATCTGGCATGGCCACGCCACCTACAGTCGGAAGATCCTTGGCATTAATACCATTTGCGATGACATCATAAGGATTAAGTGGTTTGATGACACCAAAGTCATAGTTCACATCCTTCTTCTCATTCGCTTCAATCTCAGCCCGCTTATTACGGTCTAACTCAGTGACTGCATTCGCCTCCTGACCTTGACGGACTAAGTAGTTCTTGATTGGATCTAGCAAGAATAGCACTGCCGCCGCTAAGAAAAGCAAGATTGCCAGAAAAATCCGCCAAGAGAAGCCCCCTTTTCTTTTCTTCCCTTGTTTTTTCTTACTTGCCTTTGTCGCCTTATCAGGCTTCTTAGCACTTTTATTTCCTTGACGCATACGCTCAGTTCGCGTCATTCTTTTCTCAGTCATAGTCTATATATCCCCCTCTATCTACTTATGGTTCTAAGTTTATCATGTCACTAGCTAAATAGGAAGTAAAGTATCCTACAATCTAGTAGACCCTCTTTCCACCAAATCTGCTTCAAAGTAGCAGGCCCTTTCCTTGAGGCTTTCTCCCTCAATTAAGCGCATGAGCTGTTCCACACAGGCAATCCCCATGTCCAAGACTTTCTGCTTCACAGTCGTCAGCTGCGGGCTAGCAATCTGGTCTAAAAAGACCCCATCAAAACCAATAACCCCAACATCGTCCGGCATGGTTCTGCCCAATGACTTGAGCCCCCGCTGAATGCCTAAGGCAATGCGATCTGAGGCACAGACGAAGCATGTGTTAGGTTCCAAATGTGCGTCCAGACGCTCAACCAATTCTGCTGCCGCCGTCGAGGAATTCCGAATGCGGTGAATTTGTGCCGTGTGATCTGGATGTTGCGCCAGAGCGTCTTGATAGCCTTGCTCCCGCTGGCGCTCGAAGTATTCCGGCACGTCAATCCCGACAAAGATAATGTGGTCATAACCTTTTTTAAAGGCATACTCGGTGGCCTTAAATTCAGCCTGCCGGTTATCAGAATCAACAAAAGGCACCCCGTAGGTATTCTCCCCGTAGAGAATAAGTGGCTTGTCGATTTTGCGAATCCATTCATAATCGGACTCTCGCATGCCGGTGATAATATAACCATCACTATTCCCCGTATCAATGGTGTTCTCCGTCATGAGTTGGAGGGAGTATTGGTACTTATCTAAACCTTTGGCAATCCCAGATAAGAGGTTCATATAATAAGGCTCTGTCGCGTCCATTTCTTCCAGAATCAAGACCTTAACAATCAGGGTCCGGTTCTGAGCTAGAGCCTTGGCCGCCATATTAGGTCGATAATTGAGTTCTTCCATGGCCTGATAGACCAATTGCTTGAGTTCATCCGTCACCAGTTGGGGGTGATTGATTACTCGAGAGACCGTCATTTTAGAGACATTGGCCTTCTTTGCCACGTCTTTCAGCGTTGCGATAATGTCCACTCCTCTCCATCGATTTGCCAGTATATTCCTCCCTATTATACACTAAAATAACCTGCTCTTGCGACTAAAAGCAGGTATTTTTTTAGGAAATTACTTTGAATTTACTAGGAAATAGATTTAGAAGCTAGAGGCCGAGCATGATAAGAAAGCCTAGTTCCGCGCCTGCATAACTCCCTTAAGCAGACCTTGACGGCCTATGACCACTAAGTGATCCGCCAGGTCAGTCACTGAACTCGCTGTGGGGGCCTGATCAATGACTTCTAAAATCATGGCCAAATTCGTTCCTGCCAGAACAGCGACTTGTGGATGCCCCTGAGACAGCAGCATGCTGACATTAAAGGGGGTGCCGCCTTTAAAATCCGTTAAAATCATCAAGCCTTCTTCCCCATGCGTCTCGACTCTAGCGACGATTTGAGCTTGGTAGTCACTGAGATTGGCCCCTTCCTCAAAAGGTAACCAATCGATTAGCTCCTGATCACCTACAATCATCCTACTGGCTTCCGCCATGCCTAAGGCGAATCCCCCATGTCCTGTCACCAAGACCTTCATCTGACATCCACTCCTTGCTTTTTTCTTACTTCTATTGTATGTAACAAGCGCCCATCCGACAAGCCCCTAATCATAAGAAAAAGCCTAGTTCCAATAGAACGAGGCTAATAGGATTGATTGGTTTATTCGCGAGGTTTAATATGTCGCAAATGGGTCAGGGCCAAAGCCAAGAAAAGGCTGTTGACAATCATAGGAAAGGCTAAGACCGTTTGCTTTTCCTTGAAGTAGTAAGCTGCTAAGACGAATAGTTGGACAGCCAAGACGATGACCATGAGAAAACGAGTCATCCGATAACGCTTGATCAGTTCATTAGGTTCTGGTTGATTCATTCTATTACTCCTTATCCTTGCCGTTTGAGTTGGCGGCGGTTTGGCCCATCGAGGGTGATCTCACGAGCCAGGTAACGAACCCGCTCCATGATTCGGCCTGCTTTGGCTAGGCTAATACCTTTTTGGTTGTAAGTCAGGACGTCTTCATATTCTTTCAGAGAAAAATTGGAAGTGAAGAAAGTCGGTAACGATTCCCGCATACGATATTCTAGAATAATGGCCAAGACTTCGTCTCGAACCCAGCCCGATGGATCGGACTCGGCGCCCATGTCATCTAGCATTAAGACATCCACCTGCTTGACCTTATCCAAGTTGGCTTGGGTACTATTGTCCCGAATAGAAGCCCGCATATCAGAAGCAAAGGTTGGGAAGTGTAAGAAGGTTACCGTCGCTCCCTCTTCTTCGACCAAATAATTGGCCAAAGCCCCCAATAAATAGGTCTTGCCTACCCCGTAAGGGCCCGTAATATAGAGACCTTGCGCTGATTTAGGATCTTGGTGATAGGTCTGCATAAATTGCGTCACCGCATTAATTAAGGCCTGACGTTCTGGCGAATCAATAATGTAATCAGCCAAATGAGCCTGGCGGACATCATCCGCCATCATGCGGTTATCCAGATTGGCCGCTTGGCGACGAGCCTTGAGGCTAGCCAAGTAATCAGTGGTTGGCTTGTAGCGGACATCAATAAAATTATGGTTAATGAATAATTCCGGCTGATAGCCTGGATTAGTGCCTGGCTGGCCTGATTCAATAGCCCGACGTTCTAGACGAAACTCATTGAGTTTGGACAGGGAATTTTGAATCATCTCCCCGCTTAATTCTGCTTGATGTTCTCGGAGGAAGGCTTGAATGGCTTCATCCTGGCGGACCAAGGCCACTGCCTGCTCATAAATTTCTTGCAGATGGGGCTGGTTCATAATCTGACGCATGACGTCTTGGATTGTCTCCATAAGATTCCTCCTCTAGTGGTCTAGCTCCTGGGCTGACCCTTTCTTAAATGGATTGACGAAGGTCTGGGTGGCTTGACTAGCAGCTGGGCTAGCCTCAGGCTTGGATTGGCTTGATGCCTGACCTGAATCCTGACCTTCTTGGCGTTGCTTGGCTAACCATGAAGGCACCACTTCTTGGCGCTGATGGGCGCCAGTCCCCTTGTGGGATCGAGCATACGGACGTCCCGACTCCTGGCTAGCCTTCTTGGCTTGGGCCTGGCGCTTGTCTTCGATATAGCGGAAGACTTGGTGGACTTCTTTAATCCCCTTTTGCTGCCACTCATCCAGTAATTTTTCAAAATTAGACTTGTAAAGGTGGTCGCGCCCTTCCATGACTAAGAGGTAATAGACTGCTAGGTTAACAATGGCAGGCGATAGTTTGATCTTTTCCAAGGCAACTTCTAGGTTGTAGCCCTCTTGGTCACTCCGGATGCCACCCTTGGCCTGTTTGACTTGCTTAAGAAAGGCCAGCGGTGGCAAAATCTCCGCCGTGGCAATAATCTGTGCCTGGTTCTTGCTATATTGGCCTTGTTCCCGCAAGGTTTGGGCGCGGGCTTGAATCTGGTCTTTGAGCTGACCCGCCTGGCTAGAAACCGATTCCTTGCTGCTTAGGCTAGCCTTATAACGTTTAGCCAAACTCGGTAATTGATCCATGGCAATTTGTTCCGTCTGGTCTTGGTAGGCCAATTTAATGACTGTCGCCACTTGCTCCTCGTTAAAGCCATAGACTTGATGGAGACTGGCCATTTGCTGGCGCAGTTCCCGCGTGAAGAGTCGGCTATTGACTTGAGCCGCTTCTAGTATATCTAAGACTTGACCATAGCCAAAGTTATCATGACTGGCTTGGTCCAGGTTGGCTTCTGCTAGGTTAGTGGCCGTCTGCTGACGGTAGGAACCAGATAAAGCATCCTGGTTCTGAGCGTCCTTGATAGCTTGATCTGATGGATAGTCGAAGACCTGACTGAAGGACTGGGTTACTTCCACATATTCGCTGGCATCCAGTTCTTCCCATTCAAAGCGGCGCATCAAGCGATAGAAGGCTTGATCCCCAATCTTATTCATCAGCAAAGCCGCATAAAGGGGGTGCTGCAAGAAACTCCCTACCTCAAGTGGCGCCATGACTTCATAAGACACTAACTGGGTCTGAACATTGCCCTGGACCTTTTTAGGTTGATAGGACTTGAGTAAGCCCAAGGCCTCCAAGTAACCGCGGGCTTGATTTAAGTCAGCCGGCGAAACTTGAAGTTGATCAATCAGGCTAGCATGCATGACCGCTGGGCTCCAGGTTCCATCCGCGCCCACGTAATCCGTTAAAGACAGATAGAAAGCTAGCCCCACCGTGCCGATGACAGGCTGATAGCATTGGCGCAGGGTCACCTGCTGTAGCTGGGACAAGGGCGCTTGCTGCCGAACCCGAAAGGGCTGTAAGGGACTTAACATAGTGGGACCTCCTTTCTAAATTTGACTTGACTTAATCGCTTTATTTTTTATCGTTTTTCTCACTTAAACGATCTTGTAGGGCTTGGAGTTCTTTTAAGAAACTCTCACGCGAGTGAAACTGGCGATAGACACTGGCAAAGCGAATATAGGCCACTTCATCTAATTCCATCAAGAGCGGAATCACAAATTCCCCAATTTGTTCTGATTCAATTTCCTGGTCAGTGATTTCACGAATCTTATTTTCTACTTGTTGGGCCAAAGCCTGCATTTGTTCCATGGTAATAGGACGCTTTTCAGCTGAACGCACAATCCCGCGCAGTAGCTTCTCTTGGCTAAATTCTTCTCGGGTACCGTCACGCTTAATGACTAGCAAAGGAATCTGTTCAATACGTTCATAGGTAGAGAAACGATGTTTGCAGTTGAGGCATTCCCGCCGCCGCCGGATTGCCGCCCCACCATCAGCTGGCCGGGAGTCATTAACTTTGGAGTTTTGATGATGACATTTTGGACATTCCATAGGGTTCCCTCCTTATCTTCTGGCGCCAGATGGCGCTTTTCCCTTCTATTATAACGAATTCTTGTCAGAGGAACAAGCTAGAGACGGCTTAAAGCCTGATCCACCTGGGCAAAGGTCACCGCTAAAGATCCCTGGTTATCAATGACTAAATCTGCCCGCTGGCGCTTGGCTTCAATAGATGCCTGACTAGCAATGGCTGCCTCCGCTTGAGCCTGGCTCCAGCTGTTACGGGCAATTAGCCGTTCAACTTGCAAGTCATGGGGCAGATAGACCACCCAGACCTGATCCATTTTTCGGTCATAGCCTGTCTCATAGAGTAAGGGAATATCGAAAAAGGCCAGCTTTGCTCCCGCCTGGGCCACACGCTGACTCTCCGCCTCCAAGGCCTCATAAATGAGTGGATGTAAGAGTTGATCCACCTCCTGGCGCAGTTGGGCGTCCCCGAAGAGACGCTGACCTAGCGCCTGGCGATCAAGTGCACCCGATTCATTCAGAATCTCTGCTCCAAATTTTGCTACCAAGCGTTTGAGGCCCTCCTGACCTGGTTCCACTAGCTGACGGGCAATGACATCCGCATCAATCAATGGATAGTCAAGTTCCTTCAAGTAATTAGATACGGTGGATTTACCTGTGGCAATCCCCCCTGTTAAACCAATTCTAAGCATGGCCTTTCCCTCCTAGCGGATGCTTGAGGCGAGAGGATTGACAATGCGGACAGAAATGGGTCCCTCGCCCACCTAATTGAACCTTATGGATCGGGCGACCACAACGTACACAGGGCTCATCTACTCGGCCATAGACAGCCAAGGCTTCCTGGTAGGTTCCCGCTGCCCCCAAGGAATTGCGATAGGTCCGAATGGTAGAACCCCCTGCCTGCACAGCCGCAGCCAAAATCTCTATAATGGCGGCATGCAGACGTTTAACCTCATGGACGGTAAGGTCGCAGGCCGGTCTTTGCGGATGAATCCGCGCCTTAAAACAGACTTCGTCCACATAAATATTGCCTAAACCAGCCACCAGGGTCTGGTCCAGCAAAAGGGGCTTAAGCGCCCGTTTAGAAGCCGCTAACTGAGCTCGAAAATGAGCCAAGTCAAAGGCTTCTTGGGTTGGCTCAGGTCCTAACTTCTTGCTGGCAAAATAGGTTTCTAATTGGTCCTTGGCCATATAAGAGAAACGTCCAAACTTGCGGACATCCTCATAATGGAAGTGGCTGCCGTCCTTAAAAGTCATGATCAGATGCACATGTTTGGGCTTAGTCTTAGGCTCCTGACCTGATGGGTAGACATGACATTTACCTTCCATTCGCAAATGAAAGACTAGGACCTGAGGGCCAAAATCCAGCCATAAGTACTTGCCCCGCCGCCCCACTGCTTGGATGGTCTGGCCTCGCAAGTAGTCTTGCCACTGGGCCAGTGTCTCTTGAGGCCTTAAGTCAATTAGCTTGGGCCAGAAAACTTGGACCTCCGCAATAGTCTTGCCCTCAATCAGACTGGTCAGGCCACGCCGTACAGTTTCAACTTCGGGTAATTCCGGCATAAGTCACTTCCTTTCTAGACCAGGCTCGTCAAGGAGCCGAGGCCTTATTTTAGTTGATACCAGTTGCTACCACTGGCTGCTTCTACCTTGAGCGGTACCGATAGGCTAACAGCGCCCTCCATGACTTCCGGTACCAAGTCTTCTAAAATGGCGATTTCCTCTTGAGGCGCTTCTAAAATCAACTCATCGTGCACCTGTAAGAGCAGACGAGCCTGGAGACCGCGTTGACGAATGGCTTGATCTAAGGCCACCATGGCTACCTTAATAATATCGGCGGCCGTCCCTTGAATTGGCGTATTCATAGCCGTCCGCTCTGCAAAGGAACGCAGGTTAAAGTTGCTGGAATAGATATCCGGCAAGGCGCGTCGCCGGCCCCACAAGGTGCTGACATAGCCGTCTTTCTTAGCTTGAGCCACAATCTCCTGCATAAAGGTCGAGATACCTGGATATTCGGCCAAGTAACGGTCGATAAATGCCTTGGCTTCCTTACGCGGCATGTCCAAATTTTGGGACAGGCCGTAGTCACTAATGCCATAGACAATCCCAAAGTTAACCGCCTTAGCCTGGCGCCGCATATCACTGTCCACCACCGCATCATCCGAAAGGCCAAAGACCCGTCGTGCCGTGGCTGCATGGATGTCCTGCCCCTCCAAGAAGGCCTGCTTCATGTGCGGATCACCTGAAATATGGGCCAGCACCCGCAACTCGATTTGCGAATAGTCAGCACCAAAGAGTTGCCAGCCTGGTTCAGACGGCACAAAGGCCTGACGAATCTTGCGGCCTTCCTCCATCCGAATGGGAATATTCTGCAAGTTAGGATCCGCACTGGATAAGCGACCGGTCTGGGTCAGGGTTTGGACGAAGCGGGTGTGAATCTTGCCATCAGCTTGAATAAACTTAGGTAAACCGGCCAAATAGGTTCCCTGAAGCTTAGCCAGCTGACGATAGGTCAAGAGGGATGCTACAATGGGATGGGCATCCTTGAGTTTTTCTAGGACATCGGCTGCCGTCGAGTAGCCAGTCTTGGTCTTCTTAATGACCGGCAAGCCTAGGCGTTCGAAGAGGATTTCACCCAATTGTTTAGGCGAATTAGGATTGAAGGCTTGTCCTGCTAGTGCTTGGATTTCCGCCTCTAATTCTTCTAAACGTGCTAAGAGCAAGTCATTCATCTGATCCAGAGTGGCCACATCGACCGCTACCCCTCTTTTCTCCATATCAGTCAAGACTTGTGCCAGCGGGAATTCCATATCTTGGTAGAGCTGCGTCATGCCCAGGTCATCCAGTTGTTGGGTCAAGGGGGCTACGGCTTGCTCCAAAAGTGAAACCTTGTCCGCCAAGTGTTGGGCTAAGCGCTCATTTTCTGGCAGGGCCTGCTTGGCGCCCTTGCCATAGACTACTTCATCCAGCTGAACTTGGATTCCCAAGTCTAGATAGGTTGCCAAGCTAGCTAAATCCTTAATCTTCTCGACATCAACCAGATAAGCCGCCAAGCCCACGTCGAAGGTCACACCCGCCAGCGTCAGGCCTTGATGGTCCAGCAAGATACTGTCTCGCTTAAGGTCTGCGCTGATTTTAGGAAGAGATTCATCTTCTAGCCATTTTTTGAAGGCTGAGCTAGCAAAGGCGACTTGGCCACTTGCGGCATAAGCCTGGTCACCTTGGGTCCATGCTACCGCCAGGACTGGTGCAAAGTGATAATTCTCGCTAAGCGTCTCCAGATAGAAGGCGCCGGCTACCTTGACATGGTCTTCTTCAATGGCCTCCAACCAGGTAACAGGATAGCTACTGGTCTCTTGACTAGCGACGACTTCCGTCCCCTGGTGGAGTTGGGCGAGAAAGCTACGGAAATCCATTTGGACATAGAACTCACTTAACTGAGCTAGGTCACGCTGTCCCAGTTGGCAATCATCGAGAGTGATTTCTAGTGGTGCATCTTGGACAATGCGGGCTAGGGACTTGCTGAGACGGGCATTGGCTTCGTCCCGGATAATGTTTTCCTTCATCTTGGAAGGCTTGAGTTGATCCAGGCCTTGATAGAGGCCTTCGACCGTCCCAAATTGATGGAGCAACTTAAGGGCGGTCTTCTCCCCTACCCGTTCAATACCCGGATAGTTGTCCGAGCTATCGCCCATCAGTCCCTTGAGGTCGATAATCTGTTGGGGCGTCAGCTGGTACTTGTCCCAAATGCTGGCAGGCGTGTAAGGCTCTAGCTCACTTACGCCTTTTTTGGTAATATAGACTGTCACTTGGTCGCTGGCTAATTGGGTCAAGTCCTTATCCCCCGACACAATCATGACCTGGTCATCTGGATCTGCCGCCTTAGCCAGGGTGCCTAGGATATCGTCCGCTTCATAGTGGAGTAATTCGTAGTACTTGATGCCATAGGCATCCAAGAGCACACGAAAATAAGGCAGTTGCTCGCGGAACTCGCCCGGTGTTTTTTGGCGTCCTGCCTTATATTCTGGGTACTGTTCCGTCCGGAAGGTATGACCAGATTTATCGAAAGCCACCAAGACATGGCTAGGCTTAAATTGGTCTAAAACCCCGTCCAGCATGCGGTTAAAGCTAAACAAGGCATTGGTATGTAAACCTGCCTTATTCTTGAATCGTTCAATATCCAAAATGGAGAAGAAGGCCCGATAGGCCAAACTGCTTCCATCAATCAGTAAAATTTTGCGCTGGGTCATGGGGCGCCTCCTTAAGTGTTAATGATAAGCTCCTAGACTCTAATAGCCTGAAGCAAAGTAAATCAGCCAATCCAGCAGCATCCCTTAGGACAAGCCGCTAAGAATGGCTGATCGTGATGACTTGTGTTGAGTGTTAGGTCTTAGCCGCCAAGTGAGTCTTAGAGGACATTTGGATGTAGGCGGGCATATTCTTTTTCAAAGCGTTGGGCAATCTTATCCACATCACCCGCGCCCATAAAGACAATGACATCGTCCTTATACTGCATAAGTGGAGACAAGTGCTCGCTCGAAATAATCTCCACCTCTTGGTCAATTAAGGCCGCCAAGTCTTGAATAGTAACTTCCCCACTTTGCTCACGGGCAGAGTTGAAGATGTCGCAGAGATAGACTTGGTCTGCTAGGTTAAGTGACTCAGCAAACTCGTTAAGCAGGGCCACTGTCCGGCTAAAGGTATGGGGTTGGAAGACTGCGATACAGCGTTTGTCTGGATAGCGTTGCTTGGTCGCATCAATGGTCGCCTTGATTTCGCTTGGATGGTGGGCATAGTCGTCAATGATGGTTAAATCACCCACTGTCTTAACGCTGAAACGACGTTTGACACCAGTGAAGGTCGCTAGGTTTTGGGCAATGGCATCTGCCGGAAAACCTTCCAAGGTTAAGACCGTAATGACCGCCAAAGCGTTCAAGATATTGTGCTTACCATAGGTCGGCACATGGAAACGTCCTAAGAACTTGCCTTCAAAGGTCACATCGAAGGAAGACCCATCTTGAGCCCGTTCAACATTGGTTGCATAGACGGTTGAATTGCTGTCAAAGCCATAGTAGTAGACAGGGACTGGCGCTTTTAATTGGCGTAAATAAGCATCCTCCCCACAGGCAATCACGGCTTTCGTGGTTTGACCGGCAAAACTAGTGAAGGCTGAGAAGACATCGTCAATAGAAGTGAAATAATCTGGATGGTCAAAATCCACGTTAGTAATAATGGCATAATCTGGTTCATAGGACAGGAAGTGGCGACGATACTCGCAGGCTTCTAGACCAAAGTACTTGGCAGACTCCTGCCCATAACCGGTTCCATCCCCAATCAAGTAAGACAGTGGGGCTAAGTGCTTGAGGGTATGCGCCAAGAGACCTGTGGTAGAGGTCTTACCGTGGCAGCCTGAAACGGCAATACTGGTATAGCCCTTAATCAATTTACCTAAGAAATGATGGTAGCGGTAGATTGGTAAGCCCAATTCGCGCGCCCGCACCAATTCTTCATGGTCATCCCCGAAGGCATTGCCTGCAATAATGGTCAGGCCAGGTTGAATATTGTCAGCCGAGAATTCCATCATAAGCACACCCGCAGCTTCTAAGCCTTGCTGGGTGAAAAAGTACTTCCCTACGTCACTCCCCTGTACCTTATAGCCTTCTCCTACCAGGATAAGCGCGAGAGCACTCATGCCTGAGCCTTTGATTCCCACAAAATGATAGGTTGTTGCTTTGTCCATAATCAACCTACACACGTCCTTTCACTCAATTAATTTCTAGTCTTCAAATAATAAATAGCTGTCCTTGTCCTTACGCATACGGGACAAAATCTCACGCGAGACCCCGACTTCCGTCACAGCTTGAGATTGCGGTGGCTGATAAGGCTTAGGTAGTTCCTTAGGTTGGAAACGTTCTGCCCGCGCCTGTTTTGCCACTTCCTGGCTATCTCGCCCATTCTCTAAAATAGACTGAAACTTAGCCTGGGCATCTGAAACCTGCCGTTGGCTGCTGGCCTCATGATGCTCCCGCTCTCTTTGGGCGCTAGCCTGCCAAGCCTGGCGTGGGCGCTGAGAAGTCGGAGCTTCAAGAAAATCATCTAGGGACTGGCGGTCTTGACGTCGACTGTCGGCTTGACCAGGCTTGGGCCAGTCATTTTGAGGTCGCCGCTCGGCTGGTGCCACATAGGCTCGATCCAAACGGTCAGAATGGGTTTGTGGCAGTCTTAGCTCCTCACCCGGTCGATAGCTAGGCGCGGGACTTTCCTCTTCGATTGGCTCTGACATCATGCGTTCCCGCACCAAATCCGAATTAAAGCGCTGATTTGGGCTACTATTGCGGCGCTCACGGTAGGCTACCCGATAGTCAGCCTCTTCCAATGGCTCCTGTGTCGTAGCTGGCGGTGGTGTCTGACTGGCGTCAATCATCTTTTGCGGTTGATCCCGCCAAGGTTGCTCGTGATGATAGACAGGTCGATGGCCCCGGCTGGTCTCTTGCTTTTCTTCTAGCGCAGACTTGAACTTGTAAGGGGTGCCCTTACTTGAAGGCGATTGGGATTCCCGGTTAAAACGTCGGTTGTCGTAATTTACATTCCGCTTCTGGTAAGCGGGTCCTTGGTAGTCCTTCATAAGCCCCCGTCCTTTCATTTCCTGGTCTTGCTTAACACACTAGCTGCTAGTCTTTATCACTTAAATGACGAAACTAGCCTTGGTAGTGGGCGACGACTTGCTCAAGTGGTGTGCCGACTGCTAAGTCATCTTTCAATACCCAGATACCTGGTTTATTTTCAATGGCATCTAAACCTAGTTCGCGTGTAGAACAAATCATACCATTGCTGTCAACGCCACGTAATTGGCCTGGCCAAATAATTAAGCCATCTGGCATAACGGCACCTGGTTGGGCCACTAGGACCTTTTGGCCGGCTTCAATATTGGCTGCCCCACAGACGATTTGTAGAACGGTGTCAGCCGCTACACGTGTTTGCGTAATATGCAAGTGGTCACTATCTGGATGGTCAACACACTCTTCCACATAACCAACTACTAAGCGAGGTGAAGCATCAAAACTAACCGCTTGGTCGAAGCCTGCAGCTTGAATACGGGCATTGACTTGAGCCACTTGCTCGGCAGTCAAGGTCACATGACCCTCTCCAGTTAAGTTCAAGTCCGCCACTCCGAAGAGGTTATAGCCCACAATGGCTTGAGATTGATGATGGCGCAGGGCGGTTACCTGACCTTTGCTATCTGGGTCAATCTCGTGTGAAGAAACTGGACCACTAGTGAGAAGGAGCACGTCACCGACGCCTCCAGGATTATAGAATGCTAACCACATATTATATCTTTTCTTCCTTTCGTCTACTTATCTGAAATATCAATTTTATGTAAGCTGTCCTTAGACATTTGCGCGAATGGTCGCTAAGGTTGTCTTGTCGAAAGTCTCTAGGACTTTGATGACCATTTCCTTGGCTGCCTCATAATCATCCATGCGGAAAAGGGTTTGGTGACCGTGAATGTAACGGGCGCAGACCCCAATGACTGCCGAAGGCACCCCATCATTGCTGACATGGGCGGCACCCGCGTCGGTTCCACCTTTGGAAAAGAAGTATTGGTATGGAATCTTGTGAGTTTCTGCTGTATCTAACAAGAACTCACGCATACCGCGATGGGTAATATGGCCTGGATCCTGCACCCGCAAGAGAAAACCACCGCCAAGTTGTCCAAACTTATCCTTGCTGTCATCCGTGTCATCGGCTGGCGAACAGTCTACGGCAATAAAGGCATCTGGTTGGTAGCGATGGACTGCCCCCTTGGCCCCACGCAAACCGACTTCTTCTTGAGCATTGGCCCCCGCAATAATGGTTGCCGCTAGCTCCTTGTCTTTAACAGCCCGCATGGCTTCTAACATCACGGCACAGCCATAGCGGTTATCCCAAGCCTTGCCGATTAGAGCTTGCTTGTTAGCCGTCCAGACGGTTTCTGTCTCAGGCACAATGGAATCGCCAGGACGCACGCCATATTCCAAGGCTTCGTCACGGGAAGTAAAGCCAGCATCAAAGAGGATATCTTCAGGCGCCACTGACTTAGCCGCCCCATCCTTGCCCCGTAATAAGTGAGGGGCCACAGATGACGAAATGCAGACATAGTCCCCCTTACGGGTTTGAAGGGTATAGCGTTGAGCTGAGATACTATAAGGATTCCAGCCCCCAATAGGTGTCACAGTGAAGAGACCATTCGAGGTAATCTGACGAACCATAAAGCCGACTTCGTCCATATGAGCTGCTAGCATGAGACGTGGTGCTTCTGGATTCTTAGCATACTTAATCCCATAGAGGTTGCCAATCCCAAACACTTCGATTTTATCAACTAGGGGGGTCAACTCTTCCTGCAAGAAGCGACGAACCTGCCCTTCATTGCCCGAAATCCCTTGTAATTCGGTCAGATGTTTGATTAAGTCAAAGCCTTGTAATGTCATGCCTGTCGCGGTCGCACCGCTACCTCCTTCACCATTATAAATAGGTAGATTTTACTCTTTTTATTATCTCACGTGCGCTTAGTAAAATCAATGAATTGTACTCGAATTTGTGTTACACTAAGAGTACGGAGCACAAGCCTGTGCGCCCCCACCTACCGCTCTCTGATGGAGCGCGCACCATGCCTATGAAAGAAGGAAAAATACTATGTCATCTACTCCACGTAAAGGCCTTGTCGGTGGCCTCTTGCTCTTAACCGGCGCCATCGTCGGCGCTGCCGGGACTCTCTTCTACTTGGAATCCCAACCTAAACGCCCTAGTCGGGTCCTAGCCGAAGTCAAGGCTGAATTTGCTAAACAAGGACCAATTGAAGGCTCTTGGATCCACTATGTTCCGGTTGAGTACCCTGAATTGGAGAGCCAACCTCAAGTTTATATTGGGGGCATTAGTCGCTATGAAGGGGAACAACTGGTTCACTACCAATTCGTCTGCGATATTTACACTGGTCAAATTCTAGACCTCTTCCCTGTAGAAGGCTAAGGAGAATCGAGAAGTCAAGGAGTCGCTCTGGCGGCTCTTTTTTGCATGCTGAAAGACAAAAATCCGACCACTCATGTGGTCGGATTGATTTGCTTGCTTATTATGCTTTTTCTACACGTTCCAAGACGGTTACAGACAGACCAGGCATTTCGTAGTGGCCATTAAGGTCGAAGACTTGGCCTTCTTCCAATGGTGCCGTATAATCAACGATTACCTTGCGGTAGAGACCATGTGGCAGATAGGTGATCGGCATGCGCCAATCATTAGCATTAATCATAACGAAATAAGCAGAATTCTCATCTTCCAATTGGTAGGCAATGACGCCATCATGTAACTGATAGACAGCCAGAGAGTTGAGGATTTCATCATAAGAGTTTTGGCGGAAGAGGGGCGAGCTCTTACGTAACTTGATTAAGCCACGGACATAATCCACCGTATCTTGATGCTCCGCTACTCGGTTCCAGTCAAATTGGTTGATTTCATCCGGTGCATTATAGGTATTCTCTATCAGTCTTTTGGTTCTTAAGAACTCTTGACCAGCATGAATAAAGGGAATCCCTTGCGCCAAGAGGACCAGACTGGTCGCCATTAAGGCCCGGCGAACACGAACTTCTTCAGAATCATGCGGATGAGTATAACACAACTTGTCATAGAGAGTTAAGTCATCGTGGGCCTCAACATAGTGGACGACTTGGTCCGGACTAGCATAAGCCGAGTTAGGAATCCCTACTAAGAGGTTCTGAGCCACTAACTTTTCTAAGTCAGGACGTCCATTGACATAGCCGCCTTCTTGCTTGTTGAAGTTACCACCTTTGAGGGCATTACGAATAGAATCGTTGAAATGAGCCACTCCTGGCATACGGTAGGCATTGTGTTGGGCAGCCTTATCTTCATAAGGCAACATAGTACCCAGGTTCCAACCCTCGCCTAAAACGATAATGGAAGGATCAATTTCATTCAGGGCTTGACGTACAGCCAACATGGTTTCAACGTCATGAATCCCCATTAAGTCGAAGCGGAAGCCATCTAATTTGAATTCTCGTGTCCAGTAAAGGATGGAATCCAAGATATAGCGGCGCATCATATAGCGTTCAGAAGCAGTATCGTTGCCGACCCCAGTCCCATTAGACAAGTTACCTGCCTGATCATAACGGAAGAAATAACCTGGCACAATCTTCTGGAAAGCCTGCAAGTCAAACTGATAAACGTGGTTATAGACCACGTCCATAATGACGCGCAGACCATTGTCGTGAAGGGTCTTAATGGTTTGCTTGAGTTCTAAAATCCGGCTAAGTGGATCATAAGGATCCGTCGCATAAGAGCCTTCTGGCACATTGTAGTTCTTAGGATCATAGCCCCAGTTGTAGGCTGATGGCTTGGCTTCTGTCTCATCTACTGTCGCATAATCATAAATTGGTAATAATTGCAAATGGGTAAAGCCCAGCGACTTAAGGTAGTCTAAACCAGTTACTTGGCCTTTAGAGGTATGAGTGCCTTCTTCGACAAGTCCTAAAAACTTACCTTTGGCCGAAATCCCAGAATCTTCCGCTACTGAGAAGTCGCGGACGTTGAGCTCATAGATAATGGCGTCGGTCGCCTTGCCAAAAGCAGGCATACGATCAAAGCCTTCTAATTGAGTAGCAGCTGGGTTAACTACCACACTGCGGTCACCATTGACTACCGCCGCAATGGCATAAGGATCCTGGCTACGCTTAAGGCCTAATGAACCATGGTCTAATAGATAAGTATAGGCTGTTAGATGCAAGTCCCCTAAAATTTCAGTGACCCAAGTACCGCGTTCACCACGTTGCATAACATGGACGCTAGCCAAGTCACTATCCGGTTGGTTGGATTCATAAAGTTCAACGGTCACGCTCTTAGCCGTTGGTGCCCAAACGATAAAACGAGTTGATTGAGGTGTATAAAAGGCACCTAAAGGTCCGTCATAGGCAAATTCTTGATCAAAATCAACCGTTCTGACTGCTTTGGTAGCCAATCCCACCGCCTGATTTGGATTTAAATCTGTCACAGTATTTCTCTCTCTTTCTATGTATACGTATTCTCACGCATAGTGTACCGTAAACGGTGCTCAGAAACAAGTCTTTAGCCTTACATTTTAGCTTAAATACAGTGAGAAAACAACTAATCTTATAGGATTCTCATCTTATGACCCAAAGTCTCATCTAGCTGTCTATTTTATACATGCAGTATGATTGAAATGCAGGTCTTAAAGCGCTACAATACAAAAGTAAAAAACAAGGAGAGGAAGCAAATTATGGAAAATCTCTTATGGTTATTTCCTGTCATTTTTATGCTACACGAGATGGAAGAAATCATCGGCTTTGGTCCATGGTTGGACAAAAATCAAGCGATTATAAATAAGTACCCGAGAATTGCAGCTAGCTACGAACACTTTTCCCCCTCAGGCTTTGCTCTGGCAGTATTAGAGGAGTATCTACTAGTCATTATCATCACCGGCGCTAGCCTGTATTTTGCTAACTATCTAGTCTGGCTAGGGGCCCTCATAGCCTTCTGCCTCCACTTGATTATCCACCTTATCCAAAGTATCCTCATTAGGAAATACATCCCTGCCCTGGCTAGCAGCCTAGTGCTGCTCCCCCCAAGTATCCTGATTATCAAACGAGCCATTGCCATGACTTCATACAGCCTGACTAGTCTACTTATCTCGACTTTGCTATGTGTGATTCTGATGGTAGTCAATCTGGCTTTTGCCCATAAATTGATGCGGTTAGTGACGAAAACCATTAAATCTCAGAAAGCCTAGTCCCCTATTTAAGACCATATAAAAAGCTCGCACTTATCGCAAGTGCGAGCTTTTTTATAGTAAGAGTTGATAGAGTCCATAAGTATGGCTAGTTCCCTGTAAGTCAGCAGCATAGTGACGTGTCAGTGTATGCTGATGTATTAAGGCTCCAACAGCAGAAGCTCCTCTGGCTTGAGCCTCCTTAAAAATTGGGTAGCTCAGCGCTGACCCCAAACCCAAATACTGCGGATCCACTCCTAGGTAGAGTATGATGTAGCGTTTGGCTCGATGCTTAATCCAAAATAATTTGGCTAAAGTAAATAAATCTAACTTTTGATAAACCAAGGCTCCATAGTCTGGCATGGTAATCAAAAAACCCACTAGCTTATCCTCCTGATAGGCCAACTTAACCATAGAAAAATCCAAAATATAACGATACTTCTCGAAAATAGCACTAAATTGTGCCCCTTGCAAGGAACGGTAAATAGGAAAATCTCGGTAAAGTCGATTCAAGAGTTCAAAGACTTGTAAGGACACCTTAGTCCAATCCGACTTGTGGGGGGATCGAATCTTAATCCCTGCTGCTAAGGCAGCCTCATAACGCTTAGCTAGTTTGGCTTCCTGGGTAGTGGGACTTACCTTAGGATAGAAATTAGACAGGTAGCTTTCGGTTAGTTTGAATCCCGCTGCCTCCCAGAGCTTGGGGTAATAAGCCGGCTGATGGGGCTCGCCAGTAAAAGGTAAGTCCTCATGGCCAGATAGCTGCATGCGATAGCCCAACCAAAAACTAGCCTGAACGGGGCCAATGAGTTTTTCAGCCCCTAAGTTGCGGGCCTGTTCAGCTATGTAAGCTATAAACTGCTTGGCCATGCCCACATCATCTAAGGACTCAAAATAGCCTAAGAAGCAAGTGCCATCGACTGGATAATAAGTCAGCAAGCCTCGAATCTGAACTTGCTGGTCTTGGTAACCGACAAAGGCTCTCACTTCTATTTCCGGGCTAAGTGGATGGGTCCCACTAATCAGACTTGCTTCCTCTTCAGGTGACTGCATTAAGTGCCCCTTGCCGTAAAGTTTCTGCGGCAAGGCTAGAAAGTCGACTAGTTCCGGCGAATGAGGCTGCACAGCTTTAATGGTCAGCATGGCCCGCCTCCTCTAAAATGGTCACTTGGCCGCTTAAGCCATCCATCTCAATCCAATCCCCACTTTTCATCAATTGCGTAGCACCCCGCACATTCACAACTGATGGAATGCCTAGCTCACGCGAAATAATGGCTGTATGAGACAGGAGGGATCCCTGCTCAGCGATGACCCCTTGGGCTTGAGTTAAGAGATAGACCCACCCTGGATCTGTCATTCTGGTCACCATAATCTTACCCTGAGCAGATTCAATGGCTTGAACATCGTCCACTACTAGCACTTGGCCCTTAACGCGACCAGGCGAGCAACCAATTCCTTGAAGGTGTTCTGCCCGACTCAATTGGCTACGTGCCTGCCCTGAAAATCGCACAAACTTCTCAAATACTTGACCCAAGAAGACATAGCGGCTGAAGTTTGGTAAGGTCCTGTCACCCGCTAACTTAGCGCGTCTTTCTGCAATCAGGTCCGATACTGAGTGTGGCTGGCTGGCCAATTCAAAGATTTCTTCCTTGGTCAGATAGAAGATGTCTTCTTCTGTCTCTAAATAGCCTTGCTTGGCAAGTTGCGCCCCAATGGCTCGGAAAATCATCCGCATCATCCCATAAATCCGTGTCCGATTTAGCCTTGAGCTTTCTCGGTACTTTACGCCAGTCATAGCGCGACGGCGTAAAAAGCCCGTCCACCAACTTCTTGGTTGATTGCTTGCGGCATTTGAGGCTTTTAGGTCAGGAGCTTCTTGCTGGCACATTTGAACCAGCAAGGATAAGAGGCCTTGTGGATGGGTACGGAAGGTCGGTGTTTCTAGCTTCAGTTCTTCGGGTGCCCGGTCACCAAATTCTTGGATAAAATCCCGAATCTTGGTTACTAAGGGATCTTGTCGACTTAAAAAGTCTGCTGCATCTTCTTTTTCTAGTGCCTGGCGAAGAGCTTGGTTCTTGGGATCCTTGAGCTCCCCAACTAAGTCCTGAAGGGCTAGAGCCGGCCGCATACTTTCAATCTGTTCAATACCGGCGATTTCTGCCTGAATATCTTGCCCTTGACGCGACTTTTTCAATAAACCCGTATAGACGAAGGCATAAAGATCATTAATCAAGGTAATATCCCAATGTGCTAGAATCTCATCCTTAAGCTGTACAACTAGAGCTGTCAGCTGCTCCAAATCAGCATCTGGCGAGAAGCGCTCTTGAAAGACTGCTTGAATCCGGATGAATCCCTGTTCTAGCTGGGCCATTTGCTTAGGCGAGGTGAAAAACTCGCGCATAATTCGGCCCATAATCTTAAGTCGCTTCCAAGGCGAGAGATGGACCGGCATGGCCGGCACTTCCGTCTCCCTCACGCCCAGCATATCTTGCCAGATAGGAATAATCTTTTTAGAGAAAGGCAACAATTGCAGAAGCTGGTACCAACTTTGAATTTGATAGTAGACTCGACTATTGACTGGACAGAGCATATTCTGGAAGGTCGGCTCATAGGCAGCCAGTTCAGCTGCCCCCTTGCCCACCAACCTTTGAGCCAAACCACGGAATATACTGGCATAGGCTTCTTGAATAAAACTGATAGTTAAGGGTGTAGAGAGACCTGGATAGCTCTCCACAATATTACTATTATCCAGAATGATTTGCTTGCCTTGTGGCAAAGTAGTAATAGGACGTGCTTGTAAGATGTAGAGCCGGTCTCCTTGGAAGGTAAACTCCAAATCCAAATAGGGGCCAAAAAGCGCCATGGCTTGCTGGGCTAAGGATTCTAGGTCCCCTAATTGACTAGTTGTTAAACTTGGGGCCCCTGGCTCTTGTTCCGTATAGGATAGCTGATCTGCCGGATGATAGGTCACCATACTAGTAGGCACCTTATCTTCTACAATTTGATCACCTAATCCCTGGCCCACAACCACAATGTGTTCATTAAGAATTCCCTTAGGGTTGGCTGTAAAATAAACACCTGATAAATCCCCCTTAATCATGACTTGAACCAGACAGTTCATCTGAGCTTCTGGCAGGCTAATCCCTTGCTTGAAGAGATAGGCCAGAGCGGATACCTGATAGAGGGACAAGAAAGTACGCTCTAGAGACTGGGGTAAGTGGTCGATTGGGACATCTAGTTGGCTTTCAAATTGTCCGGCAAAAGATGAGACGGCACCATCTTCAATGCTAGCAGATGAACGAACTGCCAAACGCACCTGACCAGATGGAAAAGTTTGCTTGACCCAGCTCAGCACAGGACTTAAATCTTCCTTAGCAAAAATCTCTGTGGCCCAAGCCAATAGTTCTTGACTCAGCTGATCCAAACTCAGATTACCCGCCTGATAGGCTGCTTCTTGACTAGCCAGAAAATCCATGCTGTCCGCTCGATCAAAACAGTCAAAGGCAAAGACCGCAAAACTAGGTACTGGTAGCCCCGCTTTGGTCATTTCCATGAGGTGGTAGGCTTTCCCTCCCACTTTCTGGAGATCATAGACTTGTTTCATTAGAAGACTCCCATCAAGAGGTAGACAGCTACTGAGACGACCATGGTGGTCTCAGTAATATAGGTATAACGCTCAACTCTTTCCCGGATATTGAAGAGGGTTGGGTCCTTAATGAACTGCTCAAACTGCACCGTCATCCAGATAACATTAAGCACCAAGACCACGACCCCTACATGGGAAATATTCCAGAGCAGAAGGAAGTTGGTCATAATATCTAGAATGGTGACTACTTCGATGAAACGGGTAGCCTTCTTATAACCGAAGAGCTTGGAATAAGTTACATATTCTGTCTCATCTTTTGGTGCTCGAATCTTACGACAGACTTCCCAAATCAAGCTTGGGAAGTACATAGTGAAGGCCAAGAGAACGGTCGGGACTGATATTAGGGGCAGATTATACTTATAGCATACGAAGGAAATAGTATAGAGATTCAGAATCATCATGACCGGATTATGGGTCACCAAGGCTAAAGGCAATGAGTTTTGAATTTTATCTCGCTTAAAGAACCAGAAAGACATCAAGGTTCCGTAGATATAGAGGAAGAGGAACCAAAAGATATTATTCATGAAGAAGATATTCAAAATAACAGAGACCGTGACGATAAAGGCTAAAGCGATAGCCAAGTCCTTTTTCTTGACCCGTCCTGACGGCAAAGCCCGATGGGGGAAGAGTCGTTGATCGGTCTCATAGTCCTTGAAGTCATCTGCAATACGTAAAATCATTAAGAATACAAAAATGGTGAAAATCCCAATCAATTCTTGATGGTTGAAATTAAAGTTGGTCACCCCGTCATTTAACAAGAGGACAAAGTAAATCTCGAAAAACATAATGGCTGCCACGATAAAACGCGACCCCAGCGGAAACATTTCCTTATAATAAATCGCTAAACGCTTAAACATGTTTAACACCTATCCTTTCACCCATTCTGACCTGGCTTTCGATACCTAAGTCTGAGTAATATCTAATATCTTGGTCCAGCTCAATACGATTGGCTGGATATAGTACGACGATAGTGGATCCACCTAAGCCAAAATAGCCCTTCTCCTGGCCTCTGACTAGGTAAGATTGATGATGGTTATAAATTCGACCGACTAGCAGTGCACCAATTTCCATCTGGAGAACTGGCCCCTCTTCTGTCTCAATCAGACAGTAATGCCGGCTATTCTCACGATAAATCAATCGCTGGGCTTGGGCTACTTCCCGCACACTATGCAACTTGCCCTTGATGCTTTTTTGATGGGTAATCACCCCAGATTCAATGGCTAAATAGCGATGCACGTCTTCGACCCCTAGACGAAATACTAAGGCTAGCCCACCTTGAAAGGCCTGCGCTAGTTGGTCATCTTCCAATAACTCTGCCAAATCATAGCTTTGGCCCTTTAAGACCAAACTTAAGTCTTCATGAATATCAAAAACTTGTAATTTGGCGTCGGCTACGGCCAATACTTGCCCTTCTGGACAGACAGGGCGTAAGTCTGGCTGAATTTTTCGCTGGAAAAAGGCTGCAAAGTGGGGATAGGTCCCCTCTTGGTAGTCAGCCAGAGACAGGTCATAGGTCTCTAGGAACTTTCTTACCTTAGCTTTTGACCAGGGCAAGTAATCACTTAGGGTCAGCAAATAGGAGATGCTAGGCCGTGTCAAGAGAGGGAGAAGCCATCGCCCCCATCTAGTCTGATAGAGGCGATTAACCAAGCCTTCTTGATAGACAGCAGGCTCTATGACCTGACCACTTTGACGCTGGTAAACCTTAACCATAAGGCAAGACCCAAAGCCCGATTAAGCTAAGAATCGCTAATAAGGCAAAAGCCAGATAAGCCTTCTTGTTCGGCTTAGGAACGGGCTGGTTCCAGACGAATAGGCCGCTTAAGAGTATGGCTAATCCCAACCAAAGCCAAGTATAGAATCCAGGAGCCAACCATTGACCTAACAGATAGCTTAAGGGAAAGCACAAGGCGCCATAAGTGACGGGAACCCCGACAAAATATTGCCCGCTCCCCTCATCATGCTTGGCCAAGCGATTAAAGTGCCCCAAGCGCGTCACAGCTGCTAGCACATAGATAATAGCAGGCAAGAGATTGGCAGGTCCAAGAGCTAGCTGTGACATGAGTAGAAAAGCTGGCAAGGCAGCAAAGCTAATCATATCGCAGAGTGAATCAATTTCAATGCCAAAACGTTCCTGTTCTGGTGTCCGTGGTAAGCGTCTAGCCACTACACCGTCGAAGAGATCACAAATTCCACTAAGGATAAAGGCCATCATGGCTAGCCGGACCTGCCCTTGTAAGGTCCAATAGATAGCTACTAAGGCAAAGGCCGCTCCCAAGTAAGTAAGTATGACCGACTTATCATACTCTCCAATCAAATAGTTTTTAATCTTCATGTAGATGAATCTTTCCTTTCTCTGCGTCTAGCGTGACTAGCATGCCCGTTTTGAGCCTCTTGCTTGCTTCTTGGACACAAACCAGTGCCGGAATACCACATTCACGGGCTACAATCGAGGCATGACAGAGTACCCCACCCGTCTCCGTAATCAGGCCTCCTAAGATGCCAAAGACATAGCTCCAACCCGTATCGGTATAAGCTGTCACTAAAATCTCACCCGGTTGAATGCTAGCTATATCTGCCAAGTCTAAAATCACGCGCACTCGCCCCGTGACCTGACCACTGCTAGCAGGCATGCCACTCAAGTAAGCTTCCCGACTGCCTTGTGGGAGCGGTTGGAAATTACCTTCTGTTAAGTCTCCTAGAGCCTGACTTTTATCATAGGACTGGCAATAATGGCGATCCTGTTTGACTAGTTGCTGTAGGTCAATACTTCTATCTTTGTCATTCATGAAGGCTAAGAGATCCCATTTGGTTAGATAGAAGATATCTTCCACTTGCTCTAAGTATCCTTGTTTAAGATAGGCTCGACCCAAAGCCAGACTGACTTGCCGAATCAGGTGGTAGGCATGAGTTGAGCAATCCTTAAACTCCTCTCGCCACCACAATAAGTGACGTAAGGAGTTCGCAATCTTCTTAATCTTGCGGCTTTGACGTCCTGTCAAGCCACTAGGTAGCTCTTGATTCTTGTGCTGTCTGACCAGAGACTTTTGCGCCTTATCATAATAAGCATCGTCAAGCACTAGGCGTTGGATTAGCGCTAAAATTTGTTCAGGTTCTTCCATGTAACTTGGTACCCTCAAGTCTAATTCTCGCCTTGAATGATGACCAAACTTAGCCATAAAACCAGCTAAGGCCTTAAAATCATCCCGCTGCCCTTCTTGCTGGGCAAGCTCTAATAAACCTGGCACTGTTTGCTGCATCCAATCGTTTTTTATCAGAGGCCGACTTCGAATCATACTAGCTAAGGCTAGCATTTCTTCTAAGGGCTGGGTATGGGAAATATTACCTAGGTCTGCAATCAATTGAAAGAACTGGTCTTGGCTTAACCATTTGAGTAACCGCGTCTTTTGCATGGAGAGTTGAACCGTATTGATGTAGGCTTGCCAGAAATAAGTCTGCTCCGTTTTTCTGTAGCAGTCTAAGATAACTTGACGCCAGAGGGCCTCAACTTGTTCCAAGGGCGTCTCGTAACTTAACCCTGCAATCTCAGTCTCTAGCTGCTTAAAATTGTCCTGTAAGTTAGTTAAGTTTTCAGGGGCTGCTTTCATAAACTTTTTGGTAAGCCCTTGTGTCTTCCAAGCCACCTTGATGAAGCGTGTCAGAAGACCCAAACTTAACTGACTTAGGTGTCCTCTACCCTCGTAATCCTTATTAACCCCTAGCTCATCATCGAAATCCCGTTCAATGTAACCAGGAATTTGCTGCATGGCTGCTTTTACTACCCCTAAATTCCAGTAGGGACGAGCATGATGCCGACGCATCAAGTCCGGCATAGGGCCACTAGGGGCTAAGTCAATGGCATCCAAGAAGCTCGACAAGGACTCTTGCCAAGCATCAAAGTAGAGACTCCACATGAGATTAGGGCAGGATTGGGCTGCCACACCGCCATCGCGAAAATTAGCTGTCGTCCAACGTCCTTGGCTGACTCGAGTAGGCAGAGTCGTCATAGGGCGAGCCTGAACTAGATAGACTTGGTCACCGCAGGCACACCACTCGACATCCATTGGGCGACCAAAGTGGGCGCTAATAAGCATGGCTTGTTCATGAAGTCTGGCCAGTAGGGCTTGGGATAGACCACTGGCTACAGCTAGCTTCAAATCCGGTTCATACCAAGATAAGCTTAATCGCTTTGGATTCACGCGTCCACTGACTAACTGCTCTCCCGCTCCAGCTACATATTCGATCAGCATCTCTTGGTCTTGGTTAGATTCAGGGTTCAAGGTGAAGTAGACCCCACTATAATCAGGCTGACATTGCTCCTGGATTAAAATGGCTAAGCCAAAGTCCTGCCAGGATTGCTCTTGGCGATGCCAATAAGCAAGGGCTTGAGGTTTAAGTAATGACAAGATGCAAGCTTTAATCCCGGATGCAATTGATGACATAGTCTGGCAATCTGCTATCGAGTCATATTGACCGGCAAAAGAAGTCGTCGCCTGGTCCTCCAAGAGGGCACTACTGCGAACAATATAGGTCTTACCGTCCTCTATAAAATTCTCCAGAGCTACCTCTAGTTTAGCCGGAAGATTCTGACTTTCTAACCGTTCTTGTACCACTTTTCGATCTAACTTGAGCCACTTTTCCCAATCTAGTCCTGGGCTAGCTAATTCCGGCCAGCAATCAGCTAGCCAGGTCATAACTTGCTCGGCTGATAGAATAAGTCCATTTGGTACTGGGAGATTGAGCTGCCTCAGATCCAAAAGATGATTAATTTTCCCCCCATAGCTTGGGGTCTGTTTGGCTTGATAGAGTGTATCCATCTTATTACTCCTACAATCGATTTTGCCTTAATTTCGCTAGATATAGTAGACGATTAACTCCTAAGTGGGTCAATGTCCCTACAAGCAATAGGCCAATGACTTGTGCCCAATTTAAGGAAATATAAAGGTGTAAGACCAAGAGAATCCCGATTAAGGAATCAATCTGATCCAGCAAAATAAAAGGATACTTCCAAGCATCCTTAGAGGTCTTACCTGGTAAAATATCTAGGCGACGCTTGAGATAAGAATTAGGTAATTCAAAAATCACATAGGCCAAGCCCAAGAGGATACCTAGCGGAAAGTTAGTCACTAGATTATTCGGATAATGAGCATAAATCAAATGAAGTTTCTCTAAATCCGGCTGACTCGCCAGAACATAGGACCAAACTAATTGAGCAAGTAAGCCCCAGACTACCATCCCCCAGAATCCCTTCCAAGTCTTATTGGCCCCAAAAAGACGACGACCGTCCCCTAGTAGGCGTCCAGCATCAATAGGCTGGTTAACTGAGTCTAATAGGGAAGATTTACAAAATATCATATTGGCAATACCTGCCAATATGACTGGCATAAGGGTCAGATAGAGAGAGAGAATCATGGACATGCTGCGTCATTCCTTTGAACTAATATAAGAACCAAACTGGCCGCATGAAAAGCAGCTAGTCGTCCGTCTCCTTGAGGAGAAGATAAGGAGCGATATACAAAAAGAAGCTAGGTCCCCCCAGCCTCCGCATTCGCTACTTAGACCTCTTCCCCCTTGAAAGAGCTAGCAAGCTAGTCTGAGCTGACTAAGTCTTGGCTTGCCAATCTTCTTTCAAAATTAGAGGAGGGTCTGACTTATTATTCCTATAGTATACCATCAACTCTATAATGAAAACAATATAAAACTCATATTCCTTACCGTACTTATACGCTAGATATCCTATATTATAGGGATTTGAAGCTAATTAATGTGATAATTGAGATTAGTATTTCATTATATAGAGAGCTGTAAAATCACTTTACTTATTAGCTAAGGTAATTTATAACTTAGTAGGCTTAATACCTAGCCTTCCCCTCACAAAAAAACTGACATCCTAGGATGTCAGCTTGATACTTTATTTTTCTAGCAAGAGTTTGCGAGTCAGGAAGTTGAAGACCATGACAATAGCTGTCACCGCCACCTTGGCTGGCATGACCGGCCAATGCATGGCATCGACTGCCACCCACATGAGTCCAGCAGTAAGAGCCAAACCCAGTAAGCTTAAGATTAGAAAAAGCAAAAACTCTTGATGTTTTTGTTCCGGGCTAAACTTGCTTTCGAAGGTAAAACGCATACTTGCCCAGTAATTGAAGACGGTAGCTAGGACAAAGGCGATAAGGACTGCCAGCTGATAATGCCAGCCTAGGATACCATTGAGGCCATAGACGATAGCAAAGTCAATTAGTGTCGAGAGGCCACCGACCACCAAAAAGCTCAAAATTTGAGTCGATAATTTGTTTTTCACTATTTAGCCTCAATCTTGACTTCTAAGAAATGGTCATTGTATTCAACGAGCTTGGCTTGTCCCAAGCCCTTGTATACTTCTAAGCGAGCAATGAGCTCATCGTCAGGGTAAAAAGCCGTGTCTTGCGTTACATCTTCAGGTAACTGTTCCATCGCAGTCTTGTTTGGAGTTGCATAACCAATATACTCGGCATTCCGCGCAGCCACATCTGGACGCAAGAGGAAGTTAATCAAGGCATAGGCACCTTCTACATTGCGCGCTGTTTTAGGAATGACAATGTTATCAAACCAGATGTTGGAACCTTCTTTAGGTACTGTATAGGCTAGCTTAGGATTACGTTCCAAGGCAGTCTTGGCTTCTCCCGAAAAGGTAATACCGACGCCCGCTTCACCTTGAGATAGGTACATCTTAATCTCATCCGACACCATAGCCCGGATGTTTGGCATTAATTGCTTGAGCTTAACTGTCGCCAACTCAAGCGCTAAATCATCCGTTTCATTGAGGGAGTAGCCCAAGGATTGGAGGCCTATCCCCATTACCTCACGCGCGCCATCATAAATCAGAATGTCATTACGCAATTCTGGTCGCCAGAGATCATTCCATGACTGGAAGTCTTCTTCGCTGTATTTGCTGGTGTCATACACAATCCCAAGGGTGCCCCAGAAGTAAGGAACAGAATACTTGTTATCCGGGTCGAAGTCTAGGTTCAAGAAACGTTGATCCAAGTGCTGTAGGTTGCTTAGCTTACTGTGATCCAAAGGCAAGACCATGCCGTCCTTCATCATTTCCTGAATCATGTACTCACTAGGAACCGTGATATCATAAGGAGTCCCACCTTGACGGATTTTAGCCATCATGGCCTCGTTAGAATCGAAGGTCTCATAGATGACCTTGTAGCCTGTCTCGGCCTCAAATTCCTTGAGTAGTTCTGGGTCGATATAATCGCCCCAGTTATAGAAGTTAATGACCTTGTCACCGGTATAGCCCTCTGCATGTTCCAACTGATAGCGAACACCGAAGAGGACAGCACTAATAGCCAGAATCGCTAGAATCCCTTGAACAATCTTACGCACGGCGACGGCCTCCCTTCTGTGCCTTAGCCATACGATTGAGTCGGCGTTGTTCCCCTGTTTGGATGAAGTAATAACCGATTACCAAAATCAAACTCATGATAAACATCAAAGTAGAGATAGCGTTGATTTCAAGGCTAATACCGCGACGTGCACGCGAGTAGATTTCAACTGATAAGGTTGAGAAACCATTCCCTGCCAAGAAGAAGGTGACTGCAAAGTCATCGAGAGAATAGGTAAAGGCCATAAAGAAGCCGGCCATAATCCCTGACGCGATGCTTGGCAAGACTACTCGAGTCAAGACTTGGAAGTAGTTAGCCCCTAAGTCCTGAGCAGCCGTCACCATGGTATCATTCATTTCATAGAGACGCGGTAGTACCATTAGGACTACAATTGGGACGTTGAAGGCAATGTGAGCCAAAAGAACACTGAAGAAACCTAATTGAATGGCCAAGAGACTGAAGAGAATGAGGAAACTTGCCCCAATCATAACGTCAGGCGTTACCATCAGAATATTGTTAAGGTTCAGTACTAACTGGCGCTTAGATTTTTGTCTCAAATAATAAATCATAATGGCCCCTAAGGTCCCAATGGCTGTTGCCAACAGAGCTGATAAGAGGGCTAAAATGAAGGTGTTGAGAATGAAAATCATAAGACGGGTATCACCAAAGACCTTGGTATAGTGGTCTAAAGTAAAGCCAGTAAAACTATTCATATCCCCTCCTGCATTAAAGGAGTAGAAAATCAAATAGAAAATTGGTAAGTAGAGAACAGCGAACATAAACCAGAGATATAGGTTAGAAAACTTAAAAATCTTATTCATGAGTCATGGCCCCCTTATCCTTACGGTCGCGGGTTAAGTACATGACTAGCACCATGAGCACCATGAGAACGACCCCAATGGTGGAACCCATGCCTCGGTTCTGAGTGACCATGAAGTGTTGTTCAACGGCTGTCCCCAAGGTAATGACCCGGTTCCCACCGATGAGACGAGTCAACATGAAGAGGGACAAGGACGGAATAAAGACCGCCTGGATCCCTGAACGCACGCCGGGCATAGACAGTGGGAAGACAACGCGACGAAGGGTCGCCCATTTTGAAGCGCCTAAGTCTGAAGATGCTTCCATCAAGGAATGCGGAATCTCCGTAATAGAGTTATAAATTGGCATAATCATAAATGGCAATTCGATATAACCAGCTACCAAGAGAAAGGCCGCATCGGTAAAGAGTAACTGCTTAGGTCCAATCCCCATAAAGGTCAGGAATTGGTTGACTGAGCCAGTCTGACTCAAGAGGCCGATGAAGGCATAAGCCTTAAGCAAGAGGTTAATCCAGGTTGGCAGCAAGACCAAAAGCATCCAGAGCTGACGGTGCTTTGTTTTGCTAAGCAGATAGGCCATAGGATAGCTAAGAGCTAGCGTAATGATGGTCAAGAGCCCAGCATAGATAAAGGAGTTCATAGTCATCTTGATATAGTTAATAGAAGAAAAATACTCAGCATAGTTGGCCAAGGTAAAGTTCCCATGAATATCAAAGAAGGAAGAACCCAAAACTAAGACCAAGGGTAAAATAACGAAGAGACCTAGCCAGAGATAATAAGGAATAGCATAGAGATGGTTATACTTGCGGTTCATAGGCCCCCTCCTAGTCTTCGTACTGTTCTAGACGGGCATCGAAATCTTCTTCCGACTCATTGAAGCGCATTACGTGGATGGCATCTGGTTCAAAGAAGAGACCTACTTTGGCCCCAGCGGTCACCTTCTTAGTGGTATGAATCATCCACTCGTTGCCATCTTCGTCATAGGCGATGACTTCGTTGAAGACGCCACGGAAAAGCATGGTATCGACGGTCGCAATCAGCTTGCCCTTTTCAGGCGTGGTTACGTCGATATCTTCGGGACGGATAACAATCTCAACCATTTCACCAGCTGGAATACCAGCATCCTCACAGTCAAAGACCTTACCAACAAATTCTACGCGGTAATCTTCAATCATGCGGGCATCCACAATGTTAGATTCACCGATAAAGTCGGCAACATAGTGGTTAATTGGTTCATCGTAAATGTCTACTGGGGTCCCTGATTGGATAATTTCCCCGTTATTCATGACAAAAATCCAGTCGGACATGGCAAGCGCTTCTTCCTGGTCATGAGTGACGAAGACGAAGGTAATGCCTAGTCGACGTTGCAGTTCACGCAATTCGTACTGCATATCGGTACGTAACTTCAAGTCCAGAGCTGATAGAGGCTCATCTAGCAAGAGCACTTCTGGCTCATTTACCAAGGCACGGGCGATAGCCACACGTTGGCGCTGACCCCCAGACATTTCAGAGATTGCACGATTCTCATAACCTGAGAGTCGGACCATCTTGAGGGCTTCCGTTACCTTTTCCTTAATTGTTGCCTTATCTACCTTTTTAACAGATAGACCGAAGGCAATATTGTCGTAAACATTCATATGAGGGAAGAGGGCATAGTCTTGAAAGACTGTATTGACCTTCCGTTGATTGGCAGGCACGTCTGTGACCGGCTCACCATCCAAATAAACCTGACCACTAGTGGCCGAAGAAAAGCCTGCGATAATTCGTAAGATAGTTGTCTTACCGCAGCCAGAGGGACCTAATAAGGTATAGAACTTGCCTTTTTCAAGCTCCATATCAATCGACTTTAAGACTTGCTGGTCATCATAAGACTTAGTAACGCCTTTGAGAACCACGCTGTGTTGCGTTTTATTCATTACATTGCTCCTGTTGCCCCCATAGGGGTTATTTTTTCGACAATTATTGACTCCTTTTGGGTAGTTTTTTTGCCATGAGGGGACCCCTCACTGAGTTTGATTATAGCAGTTATGGTAGGGAATTACAATGTAAAAAACTGAGACTAAACTCAGCCCGAAAAAAGAAAAAACTCGCCTATCAAAAGGCGAGTGCAATGGGGGTATAGGGACTCGAACCCTAGACCCAATGATTAAGAGTCATTTGCTCTACCAACTGAGCTATACCCCCGTAAAGCTTAAATAGCTTACTTCATTATCTTACACCTGTTTTCAGCAAATTTCAAGTCCTAAAGTCAAGAAAATACGAAAAAATTCTCTAGCTTTTCCCTAACCTATACGCAGCTACCTAGATACAAAATAGCGCCTGCCCTAATGGGCAAGCGCGCTACTTAAAATTATTTTTTGAGATTCTTAGAATTGGTCATGATGGCATCAACCAGGCCATATTTAACCGCCTCTTCAGCTGACATGTAGTTGTCGCGATCTGTATCGCGGGCAATAACCTTAAGGGTTTGACCAGTACGTTCGGCCAAAATCTTGTTAAGCGTATCGCGAGTCTTCAAAATATGCTTTGCGGCAATTTCAATTTCGGTCGCTTGACCTTGGGCTCCACCCAAAGGTTGGTGAATCATCACTTCTGCGTTAGGTAAGGCATAGCGTTTGCCCTTTTCCCCTGCCGCTAGAAGGAAAGCCCCCATAGAAGCCGCCATCCCAATTACGATAGTTTGTACATCGGCATTGATGAAGTTCATAGTATCGAAGATAGCTAAACCGGCAGAGACACTCCCACCTGGTGAATTAATATAGAGATAAATGTCCTTGTCAGGATCTTGGGCATCCAAGAATAAGAGTTGGGCAATTACACTGTTAGCCACCGCATCATCAATAGGACCGGATAACATGACAATACGGTCTTTTAAGAGTCGTGAATAAATATCGTAGGCGCGTTCGCCACGTGACGATTGTTCAATGACTGTAGGAATTAAGTTCATTCCCTTTCCTCCTTCGGATTCGGCTCTGAGCCGATTACTACTGTCTCAGTATACCCTTTTGGTCAATAAAGGTCAAGCAGGATGCTCCTGCATTAGCTCTGCTAGGTAAGCGCCAAGGGCAAAAGAAAAAAGCCATCCGATTGGATGACTTCCTCATCATTACTATAATTAAGCTTCCTTGGCTACGACTTGTTTGCCGTCGTAGTAACCACAGTTTGAGCATACACGGTGACTTAAACGTAATTCACCACACTCAGGACAAGGGTTCATTCCTGGAACAACTAATTTGAAATGGGTACGACGTCTGTTTTTACGTGCTTTTGAAGTTCTTCTCTTTGGTACTGCCATGGTTTACACCTCCTGAAAAATTTGTGGAATGAATAAGATTACTCATCCGCATTGGCTTCGTTTAATAGAGCTCTTAGATTAGCAAAGCGTGGGTCCCCTGCTTCCGATGACTGACGTTCTAGACTTGCTAGATAATCCGTCTCCGTCAACACAGCCCAATCCTTGCCACTTGGTAATGCAGCCGTCTCTTCCTCTTCACCAACGACACGCATTGGGAGATTCAACAGTAAGGCATCGATGACTGCTAACTCGAGGTCGATATAATCGTGTTCGAGCACAATTGTCGTCTCCTCGTACTCATCGGCATTCGCATCATATTCCGGCATCACATAGCGTTCGTCAATCGGAACTTGTAAATGAACCGGTACAGGTTCTAAGCTGCGAGTTGATGGCAATGTCATCACTGTACTTGCGGTACAATGCAAGAATATTTCCTGTCCATGAGCAACGAAATAACCAGTTACTTGAACGGGAGTTAAATGGAGAATTGACGGTTCCATCGCTTGCACCTTGGCCGCCACATCCAATTCGACGTCGAAGTGGAGTAGCTCTTCCTTGTGGTCGCGAATTTTACGTAAGGTCCATTTCATCTAATATCACCTCTAAAACGACTCTTGTATTATACTTAAATTTTAGGGTCCTGTCAATCGTTTCTGGCCCCTTTTCAGCCTAGCTTTCTAATTTTTTTGCCAAAGAAATTTTTGGTCAAAGAAAGCTGAGAACTTGTTTAGGTTGGACTTGTGACTGAATCTGTCCTCCCGGGCGTAACTGGTAGATGGCGTCCGCAACTAAGTTCCAACCATAATCCTTTTCATAAGCAGGTTTATATTGGCTAAAGACGCTTAAATCCTCTCGCTTACGCCAGGCCCCCAGCCAAGGCCGCCCCGCTTGAGAGGCATCTAACAATCTGAAGGCTTGGGGTGTCGTTTCCTGGTTAAAGGCAGTCACCGCCGTCTGAGGAATTTGCAAGAGAATGGCCATGGCAACTCGCTGAATGGCAGCTTGAGTCCAACGTTTGGAAATCATGGCTTGACGCCAGTCCTCCCATTTCTCCTTAATCTCAGCTTGAGCCTTAAGGCGATTGGCTAAGCCTTCTTTGATACCGGCTATTTGCTCTAGAGAAGCCAGAGGTTGGGTCAGTAACTGATAGCGCAGGTAAGGCCAGTAGGCCGACCAAGCCGCATCCAGTTCAGGACTAAGCTGGCCCTGGAGGCTAGGTGCTAAATCTGCCGTCACTTCCTGGCCCTGGCGAAAGGCTTGGCGAATAGCTGACCCACTCAGTATAGGTTGGCCATCCTCAGTTTCTTGCAAGCGAGGTAGGCCTAAGACCTGACAATCAGGGGCTAGCTGAGCGAGTGTCTTAAGATACTGAAGTCCCAGCTGGTGATTGGCCTGCCAAGGCGCTAGATTCGACCAATCAGCCAGAGACTGAATAGCCACTTGATAGGCTGCCGGGTAGGCTAACCCGGTCTTGAGGGCATCTTGGATGCCCTTGTCGATATGAGCCTGATGCTGAGCTTCCCAAGCCAGGAAGTCCTTAAGCTGGGCAATTTGGGCACTTTCCGTTCCAAAGACAATCCGCTCCACACCTAACTTGGCCAGGATAGCCATCCCATGTCGACCAAAGTAATCCGCTGACTGTAAACTAGCTAGGGTTGGTAATTCAATCACTAAATCAGCCCCTGCGGCTACTGCAGCCTGAGCCCGATGCCATTTGTCTATGATGGCAAATTCGCCGCGTTGGACTACATTGCCGCTCATCAAAACCAGAATCTGGTCCTGGGGAAAGTGCCGCTTGACCCAGTCCAGTTGGTAGGCATGACCCCGATGTAGAGGATTATACTCCGCCAAAATTCCTATTAGGGCCATGGCCTAGCCTCCTTTCCTGACTCCTTACTTACTAGCGCGGAAGAACCAACGGTCAGCCGTCTGCCCTTCCTGATAATAGGCCTGGCCGAAGTCCACTAGTACTTCTACTTGTCTAAACCCCGCTTCTTTCAGCGCTGACTGGTACCAAGCTAGCGGATAGGTTCTTTCTTCTAAGCTGACGTCTGTCCTTTGATAATGGCGCCCGACTTGTTCAAAGACCGTCAGGTAGTGTTGGACACTTAATTGATCCAAGTCCGACTCACTATCCCACAACAAGGCATAGCGGTCGTCACTATCAAAGTAAGAAAAACCATCAAAATCCTCAATTTGTTGCGGTGTCCAAACGTCAAACAAAAGTTGCCCCCCTGGAGCCAATCGCCCAAATAACTCATTCAAGGCTTTGACCACCTGGTCAGGACCGGCCAAGAAACAAAGAGAGTCCGCATAACAGGTGATGAGATCATAATCTTGGTCTAAGGCACTTAAGTCCAAAAGATCTGCTACCAGATAGGCTGAATTCTCACTGTTGCCTGGCTCTTCCTGGGCTACCTTAATCATGGCCGGGTCGTAGTCAAAGCCTAAGATTTGGCCACAGAAAGGCGCCAAAAGCTGAGTGAACCAGCCCGTCCCACAGGCAGCATCTAAAACCTTGCCTGGCGCTTGATCCCGGCTAGTCAAGGTAAAGTCTAACCAGCGTTCATAGATTTCTAAATCATTGAAGTGGTCGTAGACATGGGCTATTTGACTGAAGTTGCCGGTGGTCATTGGGCACTGACCCAGGCGCTTAGATCCACTAAGGGTGCATCGCGCCATAATTTCTCTAAATTGTAGTGGTCGCGTTCAGTGTAATGGAAGACATGGATAATGACTTCCACTAAGTCAATTAGAACCCACTTACCACCATCTTTACCTTCGACATTCTTGACTTCTAGGCCTTCCTTGTGGGCCGCCTCTACGATAGAGTCCACAATGGCATCCAATTGTTTATCGTTGCGTGCATGTGTAACTACAAAGTAGTCAGCAATAGGGGTCACATTGCGTACATCTAAGGCTACGATGTCTTGAGCCAAACGGTCATCGGCTGCCCGAACGGCTAATTCTAAAATTTCTAAAGCTGTTTTTGTCATAGGTTCCTCCTAAATCCCCTCTTGGCACCAGCGGTTGTAAATTTCTACCGCCCCATCAAAGAGAGGTTTTTCCTTGTCAATTAAATAAGTTAAAGTGCGCTTGATTTTGTACCAGCATGCCGCGTTCAAATCAGTTGCAGCAAGTTCCCGAGCTACTTCAACTCCTGGAAAATCGCGGCCTGGTTCCATGTAGTCAGCTAGATAAAGAATCTTGCCGATTAAATCAAATTGATACCAGCCCACAGTGTGGCCAGCCACCGCTTCTAGGATGCGACGGTCAGTCACACCATAGCGGTCCATAAGGATTTGAGCTGCGGCAGGGCCATGTAGAATGTTGCTGCCCTCTTGACTTAAATCCACTTGCGGCCAAAAAGTCTGAGCCAGAACACGCGCCTGCTCCACGTCCAAGTCTTTGGCATAGTCATGAGCTAAAGCTGCAATGCTGACCGCTTCGACATCCGCTCCATAGCTTTCAGCCAATTCAATAGCCGTCTGCTCCACCCTCAGAACGTGCTGATAACGTTTAGGCTTGATACGTTGAGCCAAATCATCCAAGAAGGCCTGACGATTGGTATTCCAATAAGTCATGTCTGCCTCCCCCTATGCTCGACCAAAGGCCGTTTTGTAGAGCCCTTGCGCATCAATGTAAGCAGCCACCGCCTCAGGCACCTGATAGCGAATGCTTTGATCACAGAAGACCCGCAAACGAATATCGGTTGAACTGACTGGCAAGGTTGGGGCTTCTACCCAATCAACCGGCCACTCGGTCTCGGGCATAGGCGTCCCGACTGGCTTTTGCGCCACAAATTGGACTAGCTCAGCCAATTGCTCAATCTGATGCCATTTATGTAATTTCTGAGCTCGGTCTGCTCCCATCAGGTAATAGAACTGAGCGTCTGGGAAGAGGCGACGGAAATAACGCATGGTATCGACCGTAAATAACTTATCCCCGTGCAAAAGTTCATAAGGCTGAATTTTGAAGAAGGGATTATCTTGAATGGCCAGCTGTACCATCTTGAGCCGATGAATGACGGGCACATCTGTCCCCTCTTGCTCGTAGTGACGCTTGGCTACCGGCATGAACCAGACTTCGTCTAATTCCAATTCCTTCCCCACCTGCTCGGCTAGTAGCAAATGGCCTAAATGCGGTGGGTTAAAGGCCCCACCCAGTATGCCAATGCGTTTAGGCCCCTGAACCTGCACTTCTTGAGCCAGGCTAGTCAAGGTCTTGCCTAGGGTTTCCGTTTGTGTCATCATGCGATCACCTCTTTGAATGATTGGCTTAAGTCAGCCCAAGTATGGGCATGGTCTTACTTGATTTTCTTAAGATCAGCAGATAATTTCTGATATTTGGCAATATGAGAAGGTCGGTAGAGCACGCCTGTGTGGCCGATAACCTGAACCACATGGGCATCGAGGGCATAGGCAATCTCTGCCGTTACTTCCCGAATTTCTTCTTCGCTATTCTGCAGGACCTTAAACTTAATTAGTTCCCGCTTTGTCAAGGCCTGATCCACCTGATCAAGGAAAGATTGGCCTAGACCTTCCTTGCCCATCTGAAAAATTGGTTTTTCGTGATGAGCAATCTTTTTAAGATGGTTAACTTGTTTCTTGTTAAGTGATGTCACTTGCTTGTTCCTCTTGTCTTTCTTAAATAATAGCGTCTCGAACGGTCACTGCTACCCCTTTGGGTACCCAAACCGTCACACGGACAGGCCGATTCACACTGAACCACCCTAGACCTGAGATGGCCACATCTTGGTCTTGACTGAGGGTTAATTCCTTAGCCACTAGGTCAGGGAAATCAGTAGCTTCATCCTCACTAGGTGGGCTTAGTAAGCCACCTTTGTGTTGGGCATAGAAGGCATCCGCCTTGTCCAACTTGGTGCGGTGTAGGTAGCAATCCTTAGAGACATAATAGGTAAAGGAGGTCCGCTCCCCTTTTTCAAAATCAACTCGTCCAACACCCGCTAAGAAAATTGTCTGACCCGCATTAAGCTGGAAAGTCATAGGCTTGAAAGGCTTACTTGGCAAGAGCTTACGCATGGCCTCCCGAGACAGATAATGGGCTAGTTGGGTTCGGTGGATAATCCCTGGCGTATCAATAATAGCATGTTCAGGGGTCAGTGGGATATGAATCATATCCAAAGTCGTACCTGGATGATTGGAGGTCGTAATAATCTGCCCCTCCCCACCATAATGGGCTAGAAGCTGATTAATCAGCGTAGACTTACCCACATTGGTAACCCCTACGATATAAATATTACGGTCATGGATATTGTCTTCAATCAATTCCAGCAGTTCGGTTAGGGTATGGCCCTTATGGGCGCTCCCAAGAATGATATCTTGCGGAAAGAGCCCATTGTCAGCCAGAATGCCTTTGAGCCAATGCTTAACGCGATTCTGACGGGTCACCTTAGGTAGTAAGTCGAATTTATTCCCGAAAACCACGAAAGGTTGGTTGCCAATAAAACGAGCCAAGCCATGGATTAGACTGCCTTCGACATCGAAGATATCTAAGACATTGATAATCAAGGCATCATCATGGGCAATTTCGCTGAGCTTGTCTAGGAAGACTTGGTCAGGAATTTGCAGGTCTTGTAATTCATTGTAGTGGCGCAACTTAAAGCAACGTTGACAGTAAAACTGCCCTTTTTCTAAGCCCTTAGCTAAGGCAGACGCTGGTAAATAACCAGCTTGCCCAGGATCCTGACTTTGAATGGTTGCACCGCAGCCAATACATTGGTAGTGTTCCTCAGTCAAGTTGATCCCCCCAGTCCCCTTTTCGTTTAATGCCTACTAACTTAAGCGCAAGTCGTTCAATAGCCCGGTTTGCCCAAGTATAGAAGTTATCGTTGCGAGCGATTGGTTTGACCAAGATGCTAGCCATTTTAGCTCGGTTAGCCCCGATAATATCGGTCATGATTTGGTCGCCAATCATGATAGTATTAGCCTGACTAGTTCCCAAGGCATCCAAAGCCAGCTGGAAATTCTTACGGCGAGGTTTGAGTGCGCCGGCCTTGTAGGGAATGCCTAGCGGCTCAGCCACCTTGGCAACTCGCTCCACCTTATTGTTAGATAAGATATAAATCTTAACACCGGCTTGCGTCATACGGCTAATCCAATCTGCCATTTCTTCTGTATAGTTCATATTATTCCAAGCAATGACGGTATTATCTAGGTCAATAATGGCCGCCTCATAGCCCCGCTTGAGCAGGTCTTGGGGCTGGATATCATAGACCGAGTTAATGGTCCAACTTGGCGTTATGTAGCGTTTCATTCACACATTGCTCCTTTAAAGTATATCACTTCCATTATAGCATAAGAAAACCCGCTCGTCCTTGATTTCGTCGGCTTTAATCAAACCTTAAGCTTCTGCTTAAGCCTAGCAGCAAATTAAAAGAGGCTAGGAGCCATGGCCCTAACCTCTTTGTCTCATTTATTAACCTAACATCTCGAAAATTTCGATTGCTACTAGGTCGATGTCATCGTATTGGAAGACAGACCCAGATTGGTGGTCAGTCAGTTCAAAGGTGTCGCTTTCTTTTACATAAGCCACTTGGCATTTTTCCACGCCTTCAATCTCGAAGCGGCGTACTTCTACGTCACTTTCGGTATGAGTCATAGCTTCTAAACGTTGGATAATCCCATTTAATACTGAACTTTTCATAGTTTCACTCCATTCTTAACTCTGCTGCCCATTGCGCTACGATTTCTCGCCATGAGGCAAAGTCTGGACAACATTCCTCAAACTACAATGTTATCATATCTTACTTTCAAGCTAGACGCAAGTTTCTCACTCAGATTGCCACCATAATTTGATGAGTGCTTGGGTACCATCATCCTCATGACCCGCTGCACAGAGTTTATCATAGAGTTGCCAAGCCAGACTGGTAGCTGGTAAATCCAAGCCCATAGCTTCTGCTTCAGCTAAGGCTATTCCTAAATCTTTCTTGAAATGCTTAGCGAAGAAGCCTGGCGAATAGTCTTGTCGCAAGATGCGAGGTGCATAGTTGGCCATGGACCAGTTGGATGCACTGCCGGCCCCAACAGTCTCTAAGACGGAATCAAGGCTTAAGCCCGCCGCCTTAGCATAGACCAGCATCTCAGTCAGCCCCGTCATGGTCCCAGCAATCATGATCTGATTGGCCATCTTAGTGTGTTGACCAGCACCGGGACCACCCTGGCGCTTAATGGTCTTACCCATTACTTCCAAGTAAGGTAAAACACGCTCATAGCTCGCCTTAGCTCCGCCTACCATAATGGTCAAGCGCGCCTCTCTAGCTCCCAAATCGCCACCTGATACTGGCGCATCTAAGGTTTCAACACCCAGCTCTTGGGCTTTCTCAGCAATTTTAACTGCTAATTGAGGGGTAGAGGTGGTCATATCCACGAAACAACTACCCGGATGAGCACCGGCAAAGAGGCCCTCTGGACCAAAATAGGTGCTCTCAACATCCTGAGGATAGCCTACAATCGTAAAAACTAGGTCACAAGCCTGGGCTAGCTCTTTGGGCGTATCCGCCCATCGGGCACCCGCCTGCAACAAGGGCTCCGCCTTAGCTTTTGTCCGTGTATATAGGACTAGCTGATAACCCGCGCCCATCAAGTGACGCGCCATCGCAGCCCCCATAACACCTAAGCCAATAAATCCAACGCTTGCCATCTGCTTAACCTCCCATCAGCTGCTTGTAGCGATACTTAACGCCGGCCACAACTTTGTTTAGGCCACTACTCCGCTTACGACGTTTGTTTTGCTTAATCACTTCCTGATAGAAATCCGCCACTTGCTGCTCAAAATGCTCGAGTGACAGCGGATAAAGTAATTGGCGGTCAATATTTGGCCGGAAACCGGCCTCCATCTTAGCCAAATAATCTAAGATGGCACGGTCGAAATCTTCAAAATCTTCGAACAAGGCACCAAAATTCTCGTTAGTCATAATGCCAGCCAAGTAATCATTGCGCTTGGCTATAATCGGTAGACGGTTGGCAAAAGCCTCTAAATAGGTCAAACCTTGTGACTCTGACATGCTGGCATTGATATAGAGGTCCGCCATTTGGTAATAAGCAGAGACTTGACTGTGTTCTACCTCACCGACAAAGATAGGCTTAATACCTAAATCCTTTGCCTGTTGCTCCAAGACTGGGCGTTCTGGTCCCTCACCAACAATGACTAATTTGGCTTGCGGTAACTTATCCAGGACTCTCGGATAGACCTCCAAGACTGCCGCGATATTTTTTTCCTTGGACAAACGAGAGAGAGAGAGAAGCACGATATCATCTTGGCTCAAACCTAATTTCTGGCGCAAGCTTTGACGGCCTTCCGGATTGTAATCTGGAATCTCAACCCCTGTTGGAATGACTCGGATAGGCGCCTTAATGCCATAAGACATCAGGGTGTCCTTGGTCATGAGGCTAGGGGCAATCACCCCATTTCCTTGGTCACAGAAGACCTTGGATAAGACCTTAACTGTGCCAGGGCGGATTAACTTGCCGTTGAGAATATAGTGGGTATAGTTTTCATACATGGTATGGTAGGTATGGATAGTCGGAATTTTGAGACGGCTTGCCACATAACGGCCAGCTAAACCCAGGCTGAATTCCGTATGGGTATGGACCAAGTCCAATTGATAATTACGGGCAATCTTAAGGCAGCGCTCAAAACCTGAATAGGCCACCCGCCGATCCTCAAAACTTACAAAAGGCACGCTAGGCAGACGCACAACGCCTGGTTCTGGCCTCGCATTGGGATCAGTTGTAGTGAAGATAATGACCTCATGTCCTTGGCGAACCAACTCATCCCTTAGGAGCTTAACTGAAGTCGATACCCCACTCACTTGCGGAAAATAGGTATCCGTAAAAAAGCCAATATTCATTCGATGTTTCACCTACTTTGCTAATGTCTACTCTTATTATAAAGAATTTTGAACTAGAATTAAACCCTAATCCCTTGTTACTGGACTAGCAGTCTGGTTTTAGGCCCCTCCGGCAGGATTTTTAGGTAGAAATCATGTGATTGATTTTGAGCATAATAGAGACTAGGCACTTGGATTTGAGCCACTTCCTGTCCTGCTTCAAAGCTTACCTGGTATTGGGCGTCCTCATAAACGCGTCCATGTACGCCAGTCCCAGGCTCAGTCGCAAGTTTAATCTTAAGTACCTGGCTCAAATCCCCTTGTCGAAGCAAAGTAACGGCCAAAGGTTGACCTTTGGTCCCCTTATAGCAAGCTTGCCCAAAAGTCACTTCATTTGATGTTTGCTGAGCCTTGGCTTGATCTGGCCAACGGTAGACTGCTAGGCCACTCAGGATTGGTGCAGCTTGCGCCTGATCGAGCACCAGTCGCAGGCGCTGAGTCTGAACTAGCGGCCCCTTGACTAGTCGGCGATAGCCCAGGGTCTGACCTTGGGCAAATGGTTGCCACTGGCCTGCTTGATCTAAGTAATCGATATGAAAAGCTGACACCCGTTGACCATACTGAATGGCTTCTTGAATTTGGACTAGGTCCAAGCTAGCAACTTGAGCTAGGACTAACTCTAGCACGTTATCATGGCAAACAGAAGCCTGCCAGACGCCCGATTGATCTAGTAATTGATTCTGCGACTGCCCATTGCTATCTAGGACTTGGCCACCTGCTAAATAATTGGTCTCATAGAGGGCTTGCCGCGCAAGCTGGAAGTCTCGTAGAACCTCAATATCTGCCTCAGCAAACTGGCCTCGCCGATCAGGCGGGATATTAAGCAGAAGTGGGCTCCCTTTGCCAACCGAATGAAGGTAAATATCCATCAGTTCAGCCACTGACTTTGGTTGCTGATTATCATGATAGAACCAGCCTGGGCGGATGGAAACATCCACCTCAGCTAAGGAGTAGAGGTCCCCTTCAGGGTCCCCATGGTTGAGATAATCAATATCCCCCTGCCGTAGACGGTCAGCCTTAACTTTCTGCCAGAGTGGGTCGCCTCCGTAGCCACGTTCATTGCCTACCCAGCGCAAAGCGGTCGGTTCTGTTGAGAAGATTGCGATAGGATAACCTTGCGAATCAATATAGTCGAACCAACGTTTAAAATCATAAGTCACGGCTTGGGCCCCTTCGCCACGCGCGCCATCTAACCAGACTTCGACGAATCGTCCTTGATAGCCGTAGGCTGGATTCTCAAACAACTCTTGCAATTGCTTAAAGTAATAGTCGTTATAGGCCTCCTGGCGATCAACATGATAGTCAGGATGGTGGGCATCCCAAGGCGATAGATAGAAGCCAAGTGGAAAATCATAGCGATTGGCTGCAGCCGATACCTCTGCCAAGACATCCCCCTGCCCTAGTCGCCAGGGACTAGCTTTGACACTGTGATCTGTATAGGCTGAAGGATAGAGGACAAAACCATCGTGATGTTTGAGCACTAGAATAAGACGTTTGAAGCCTGTTTCCTTAAGCACGCGAACCCATTGGTCAGCATCAAAGTCACTAGGATTAAAGTCTTCTGGTGACTCTGTCCCGGTCCCCCACTCTCGGTCATTGAAAGTATTGGGACCGAAGTGAATAAAGGCTGCTAATTCATCTTGATGATAGGCCCATTGAGCGGGACTTGGGACTGGGCCATGAGGAATAATTGGCTTGTGTGTTGCTGACATAAATATCTCCTTTTAGCCGGAACTCACCCAGCATTTGCAAACTCTTTCTTTCTTATTTTAACCGCATTTCTTTCCTATGACAAGATAGAGCCAAGCAATCTAAATCAGATAGGTAAAAATAGATCCCCACCCCATAAAAAAAGAGGACTGAGATTATTACCCAGTCACTCGATCTTACAATAGTTCTAAACCTGGTTTTTCATACCACGGCTGTTGTTGGTTAATATGGTCATAGAACATGATGCCTTTGAGATGGTCTAGTTCGTGTTGGACCACAATGGCTTCATAGTCGCGTAGACGGAGCTCATGTTCCTTGCCCTCCATATCTTGGTAGCGCAGTCGTATACGGCGAGGTCGTGGCACTAGACCTGGCACTTCACGATTAACAGATAGGCAACCTTCCCCATCACGCAGGGCCACTTCCTGAACAGAATGGCTGATAATCTTAGGATTGAAGAGAATCTCACTCAAGAGCGGTTTCGCCTCATTGCCTTCTTCATCATAGCTCATAATATGAACTGCAAAAATTTGCTTAGGTAGGTTAATCTGCGGAGCAGCTAAGCCCACACCAGCACGAAGGCCGTATTTCTCGGCAATCTCAGGATTTTGGCTATTAACTAAAAATTCATGCATAGCTAAGGCCGTCGCCTTGAGCTCTTCGGTCAAAGGAAATTCTACGGCTTCCGCAGCTTGGCGGAGGGTAGGATGTCCTTCTTCAATAATATCTTGCATTGTAATCAATGCGTCTCCTCCTCTCGGTCTTGCTGACGACGACGATAACCCTGCAGGTGATAGTCGCCAGTATTTTCATCATAGTCGAATTTAGTCACCAGGAGTTCTTGTCGCATGCCCGCCACCTTATAGGCTTCATGGGCAGGAATGCGTTGGTCAACCCAGTCAGCATCTGCCATCAACAGCTTCCAGATTTCCTGCTTCAAACGATCAATATGACTAGGTTCATAGGCAGAGATGGCGATACTTGGAAAGGCCGTCGGTTGAACTGAATGACCTGGAGCCAAACAATCAATCTTATTGTAGACTGTTAGGACCGGCAAGTGCCCATATCCCAGCTCCTTAATGATTCGCAGAACTGTCTGCTCATGCAGCGTCTGAGCAGGGTCTGAGGCATCTACTACGTGCAGTAGTAAGTCCATGCCCCCGATTTCTTCCAGGGTTGACTTAAATGCATGAATGAGTTCTGTCGGCAACTCTTCAATGAAACCAACCGTATCCGTCAAGGTAAAGCGGTCCTCACCCTTAAGGGGCATACGCCGAGTTAAGGGGTCCAAGGTTGCAAAAAGTTGGTCTTGAACGTAGGTCTCTGACTGTGTCAACTGGGTTAGCAAGGTAGACTTGCCAGCGTTGGTATAACCCACCAAACCGACTTGCCAGTGACCGCCCTGAGCACGCCGCGAACGGGTTCGCTCACGATGGGCGGCAATATCAGCCAACTCTTCCTTAACGTGGTGAATGACGCTGCGAATATGGCGACGATCACTTTCCAACTTGGTTTCACCAGGCCCGCGGGTCCCAATCCCCCCACCTTGGCGAGACAGATGCTTACCTTGTCCATAGAGCCGTGGCAGGAGATAGTTATACTGGGCTAGCGCCACCTGGAGTTTGCCTTCACGACTTCGAGCCCTCATAGCAAAGATATCCAAGATTAGCTGAACTCGGTCGATGACTTGAACCTTGAGGGTGGCTTCCAGTTGGCGGTTCATGCTAGGTGTCAGGGCATTAAGACTAATGACTAGGTCAATCTCACGTGCTTCCACTAGGGCGGCAATATCTTCTAATTTACCGCTCCCGACAGCCGTACGTCCATCTAGCTTAGGCAACTTCTGGGTTACCACTTCAATGACCTGGCCACCTGCGGTCTCTGTTAAGGAGGTCATTTCATCTAAAATAACTTGGAATTGCTCCGGACTATATTGTTCTGTCTGAACAGCCATTACTAGGACACGTTCAGGGCCAACTTGTAAGTCAATCATAGGGTCCCTCCTTTCTTTGCTTGGCTATCTAATAAGTCTTGTACGAGGCTAGTCGCCTGGGCCAAAGCCACCTCATACTCACTAGCATCTAGCCAGTGGGTGCCCTGGATACGATTGCGGAACCAGGTCAGTTGACGCTTGGCATAGCGCCTAGAATTTTGCTGAATAGCGGCAATAACTGCCTCACGGTCGGTCATTTCCCCTGCCAAATATGGCCACCATTCCTTGTAACCAATACCTTGTACGCTTGGCAACAACTGGCCCTGCGCTACTTGGTAGAGTTGACGAACTTCTGCTTCCAATCCCTGCGTCACCATGGCTTGGACTCGCGCATTAATTCGCTCATAGAGCTGGTCACGGGGCCGGTCTAAGGCCAGAATACATGTCTCATAGCGTGCTTGGGCGGTCTCATGCTGGCTCTGGTCAGAGAATTTTTGCCCCGTCACCTGCATGACCTCTAAAGCTCGCAAGAGGCGACGATGATTTTGAATTGGGATCTTAGACGCTGCGAGTGGGTCTTGTGCCAACAACTCAGCATAGAGGACTTGAGCTCCTTCCGTCTCTAGCCGTTGCTCGAGGGCTTGACGGATGAGCGGGTCATGGCTAGCCTTGCCACCGAACTCTAAATCATAAAGTAGACCTTCTAGATAAAGACCAGAGCCACCAACTAAAATCGGCAGGATACCACGTGCATGACAATCACTAATCAGGCTCTGGGCTAAAGCTTGAAACTGGCTGGCATCATAATCCTGGTCAACATCCAGAAAGTCCAAGGCATGATGGGGCACACCCTGCATCTCTTCTAGCGTCACCTTCCCCGTTCCAATATCCAAGCCTCGATAAAATTGCAGACGGTCGCCATTAATAACTTCACCCCCAAAACGCTTGGCTAAGTCAATACTGAGTTGAGTTTTGCCCACAGCGGTAGGACCTCCAATTACTAGCAAAGGACCTGCTAGTTTAGTCATGACGAGCCTCCCCCTGTCCTCGCACCTCAAGCGCAGCAGCTGGCGTATCGGTCATAATGGCTTCTAGCTGGCCGTCCTGGGCTAAGCTAGTATAGTGGGCCCAATCCGTCGGATCATTCACTGTCCAGAGACGGATAGGCCACTGCTTGAACTGCTCTCGTAAAGCCTCATCTTGGTAGAGTTGTCGATCCAAATGAATAGCCGTCGGATCTAGGGCTGGCAAATGCGATAAATAAGGCAAGAGAGCTTCTTCCACCAAGGCAGCAATCTTTGCCCCAGGGGCTAACGCTTTAAGGCGTTGGAGCGTGTACCAATTAAAACTAGAGTAGATAATGTCAAAATCTGGAGCTAATTCCTCCACGGTTGCTAAAACAGCTGCTTCAATACCTGGATAGTCCTTTTGGTCAGTTTTAAGTTCTAGATTCAGCCTTCCCTTAAAATCTAAATCTCGCAATAAGTTCAATAATTCCGGTAGACTGGGCACTCGATCTGGGGTCACACGACCATCTGGAAAGCGCAGACGTGCAGCTTGAATCTGGGCCAGACTTAAATCACTGACCTCACCTTGGCTATCCGTGGTTCGGTCTAATTGCTCATCATGGATAACGACGAGGGCCCCATCTGCCGTCAAGTGCAGGTCGCATTCAATACCATCTGCACCCGCAATCACGGCGTCTTGGAAGGCGGTTAAGCTGTTTTCAACAGCCTGAGCTTGATTGCCACGATGGGCATAAATCTTCAACATTCCTTAGTCCTCCTCGCCTAGTTTGTCACGATGGGTCTGCAACTGACGGCGTAAATCTTGGGCCATTTGCAAGGAAGCTGGCGTTAAGACCTTACCAGACATCATGCTAGCGATAGCTTCAATACGGCCTTCTTCATTCAATGCCTGCACGCGGGTGCGCGTACGTTCATTCTCAACAACTTTCTCAATGTAAAGATGTTGGTCGGCACTTGCAGCTACTTGAGCTAAATGGGTAATACAAAGCAGTTGGTGATGCTGGGCAATGCCTTGCATCTTCTCCGCAATGGCCTGGGCTACCCGGCCTGATACCCCTGTATCAATCTCATCAAAAACCAAGGTCATATCCGTCATACCTTGGCTGAAGACCCGTTTGAGGGCCAACATAAAGCGCGATAACTCACCGCCTGAAGCAATCTTAACCAGGGGCTTCATGGCTTCACCAAGGTTGGTGGTTGCATAAAATTCTACCTGGCTTAAACCTTCGGCACTTAAGCGCTGCGCATCCGGGAACAGGCTAGCCAGGCTAGAGTCACTACCCAAGCTCGTAAAGTCAACTTGGAATCGCGCATTGGCCATATACAAATCGGCTAGTTCTGCTTCAATAGCTGCCACTAAGTCCTGAGCTTCCTGGCGTCGGCCTTGATCTAGGGCCTGACCAGCCGCCAGACAGTCATGATAAGCGACCGTCAAGTCCTTAACTAGACGCTCTGTATACTGTTCCTGGTGTGTGAGCTGGTAAATTTCTTCGCTAATGGTATCATAATAGGCCAATAGCTGAGCTTCATCCATGCCATATTTACGGGTCAGTTGGCCTAATTGGCTGAGACGCGCTTCCAATTCATCAATGGCTTGATCATTGTCTACCTCCTGGTTGCTGACTGCTAGTTGGTGGGCCACTTCTTCTAGTTGGTAGTAGAGATCTTGCAGTTGGGCCGCCAAGGCCGGATAGCTAGAGTCGTAGCTGGCTACTTCCTCTAAGGCTGCTTGGGCTTGGGTCAGTTGCGTCAAGGCGCTGGTGTCAGCTTCCGATAGCAAATGGTTAACCGTCGCCAATGCTTGGCCAATCTTCTGACTGTTTTGTAGACGCCGACTTTCCTGTTCTAACTGGGCCATTTCCCCAGCGACTAAGTTAGCGGCTTCTAATTCTTGCAACTGAAATTCTAAGAAGCTTAAGCGTTGGCGTTTGTCACTTCCTTCCTGCTGACTGGCCAGCCAGTCCTTACGTAGCTGGTCATAGCGCTCGAAGGCAGCTTGATAAGTTTGTTTTAGCTGATTTAGGCGCTCGCCCGCAAATTGGTCCAACTGGCTGAGGTGAAATTGCTTATTAAGCAAGGCCTGATGCTCATTTTGGCCATGAATATCGACTAGGTAATAGCCAATTTGCTTAAGCAAGGATACGTTTGCCAACTGACCATTAACCCGAACGGTATTCTTGCCTTGGCGGTTAAGCTCTCGACGTATAATCAGGTCTTCCTGGTCCTCAAGCTCCAAACCAAAATCTGCTAATTGTGCTAACAGTGGTGCGGGAGCAGGTGACATAGAAAAGAGACCCTCCACTACCAGTTTATCGGCACCTTGCCGGATTAAATCGTTGGTCCCACGACTGCCCATAAGCAAGCTAAGGGCATCAATTATAATTGATTTCCCAGCCCCAGTCTCCCCTGCTAGAACGGTCATTCCCATCTCTAAATCCAGGGTCACATGGTCGATAATGGCAAAATTTTCAATGTTGAGACTCCGCAACATAATCGGGCCTCCTTTCTTGTCTAAACTCTTTTATTCAAAGGTTGTATGTGCGGCTTCCACCACACCGGCTAAATCCACCTGCTGCCAAGAGTCATTAGCTAGGTCTTGGTCGTTAGTCAGATAGGCCAAAAATTCGATATTGCCTTCGCCACCGGTAATAGGCGAGAAGGTCAAATCACGTAGACGATAGCCTAAGCCACAGGCATAAGACAGGATTTCCTTGAGGACATCTAAGTGTACCGCTGGATCCTTCACGATTCCCTTCTTACCCACGCGTTCCTTACCAGCCTCAAATTGTGGCTTAATTAACATGAGGACGGTGCCTCCTGGCGCTAGAATGGGCACCAAAGGTGGCAAAATTAAACGTAGGGAGATAAAGGAGACGTCGATAGAAGCCACGCTTGGTTGACCTTCTTGAAATTGGTCAGGCTGGGCATAGCGGAAGTTCTCCCGCTCCATGACAATGACCCGAGGATCTTGGCGTAGGGAATAGGCTAGCTGGTTGTAGCCAACGTCCAAGGCATAGGACTTGGCTGCGCCGAATTGGAGGGCCGCGTCCGTGAAGCCACCTGTCGAAGCTCCAATATCTAGGAGGATTTGGTCAGTCATATCAATGTCAAAGACCTTAATGGCTTTTTCTAACTTAAGACCACCACGACTGACATAAGGTAGCGTCTTGCCCTTAATGTGGAATACTTTGGAGGCATCCACTTTTTCACCGGGCTTGTCATAACGTTGGTTCTGGCTGTCATAGATTTGCCCGGCCATAATCAAGCGACGTGCTTGTTCGCGCGATTCGGTCAGGCCACTCTGAACAACCAGTTTATCAATGCGTTCCTTTTTCATAGCTGCTCCTTTTACTTAGCAGAGGGTAGGGTTAAATAATCCAAGATTCCTCCCAGAATCTGATAAGGGCGGCCGCTCTCTTTAGCTAAATCCTCTAAAATTTGGCTAGCTGCGCTAACCTCTACTGCCAAGGCATCCTTGGCTCCTTGGAGACCCAAAAGACTTGGATAGGTAGATTTGGTTAGGGCTTGATCCGCCTGAGTGACTTTACCTGTCACTTCTTGACTGCCTAATACATCCATTAGGTCATTGTGAATCTGATAGGCTAAACCAAAATGACGACCAAACTGACGCAGGGCTTGGCAAGTTCTCGCATCCGCTCCACCGATAATAGCCCCTGCCTCTAAGGCAAAGTGGAATAAGGCACCTGTCTTCTGGTCATGAATCTGCTTCAAGCCCTGGTAGTCAACCGGCGTCTGTTCGGCTTCAATATCCCCGACTTGGCCCGCTACCATGCCCCAAGAACCAGCTGCTTGACTGAGTTGGTCAATCAAGGCTACCTTAATCCGATCATCCAAGAGGTCATCTGAAACCAGAACTTGGAAGGCATCTGTTAAGAGGGCATCCCCAGCCAAAATAGCCAGGCCCTCGCCAAAGCGCTTATGGTTGGTGGCTTGCCCTCGACGTAGGTCATCGTTATCCATGGCCGGTAAATCGTCGTGAATCAGGGAATAGGTGTGAATATACTCTAAGGCGATGGCTGTCTTAAGGCCACATTTGACTAGGTCTTCTGATTGAATAGCCAAAACCGCCAAGAGCATGACTGGACGCAGGCGCTTGCCCCCATTTTTGAGGGAGTAGCGCATGGCTTCAATCAGACGAGGAGGAGTTAAGTGATAACGTGTCTGTTGGTCCAAGCTCCGCTCGAAGAGCTGTCGCAGGGTATCGAGTTCTAAGAAGTTCATTGGACATCCTCATCTAGGACAAAATCGCCCTCTTCTGCCATCATGTTGGCGACTGTTTCTTGGGCATCATGGAGGGTCTTTTGGCAGTATTGGGTTAATTCTACCCCCTGCTTAAAGGCATCCAGAGCTTGGGTTAGAGGCAATTCGCCTCGTTCAAGTTGTTGTACAATGGTATCTAATTCAGCTAGAGCTGCTTCGAAACTCTCAGGCTTTTTCTTTTTTGTTGCCATGGTTTTTTCCTTTCTGAGCGCTAATAGTTTGAACTTGAGCGGTGGCTTGGCCATCTTGTAAGGTTAAATCGATGACCTGACCCACTTGAAGTTGCTGGACTGACTTCACCGCTTCTTGCTTATCTTCGATAATGGCATAACCCCGCGCCAGAATCTTGAGCGGGCTATAGGCCTCTAGGAGCTGGCTATAACGAGCCAACTCTCCTTGATAATGTTGACTGATCTGAGCCATAGCCCGTTTCAACTGATGACGGAGACGGACTAGCCGCTCTCCTTCCAGACGCAAACGACCGCTTGGCCCCTGGGCTTTAAGACGAGTGGATAGAAGAGCCAGGCCTTGAGCCTGCCCCTGCAGATAGGAGGACTGAGCACGTAACAAACGCTCCTTGATGAGGTCCACTTGCTGCATATAGGCTTGGTAAAGCCGCTCGGGTTCCCGGAAAATATAGACTTCCTGATAACGACGGAGTTGGGTTTGCTTATGTTGAATCCGGCTTAGCATGGCTTGAGCCAAACGGGTTCGACTTTCTTCCAACTTGAGATAGACTTGACTTAATTCCTCAGCTGCCATTTCAGCTGCTGCGGTTGGTGTCGGAGCGCGTAGGTCCCCTACTAGATCAGCAAGGGTAGTGTCAGTCTCGTGGCCGATGGCCGTAATCACTGGCAAGGGACAGGCTAGAATTGCCTGAGCCACGATTTCCTCGTTAAAAGGCCAGAGGTCTTCAATGGCCCCGCCCCCACGTGCTAGAATCACCGTGTCAAAGGCTGCTTGCTTGGCCTTGAGCCGTTCAAAAGCGGCCACAATTTCGCCACTGGCTTCCTTACCCTGAACTCGGGTGGGGAAAACCACCACCTGGGCAATGGGATAGCGTCGCTTGAGGGTGGTCACAATATCCCGGATGACGGCCCCACTTGGACTGGTAATGACTGCAATCCGGCGTGGAAAACGGCGCGGTTGCTTCTTAGGCAAATCCAAGAGACCTGCTTGCTTAAGTTTGGCCTTAAGTTGTTCTAGGGCCAGATAGAGCGACCCTAGGCCGTCCGGTTGAAGCGACTCAAGCGTTAATTGGTAGGAACCACTGGGTTCATAGATAGAAACCCGCCCCACCGCTAAGACCTTCATACCTTCTTCTAACTTGAAAGGTAGCTTACTAAAGGCCTGTTTGAACATGGTAACGTTGATTTTAACATTGTCTTCCTTGAGGCTGAAGTACTGGTGGCCTGGCCGCAAGCGGAAGTTAGAAACCTCTCCTACTACATAGACTTTCTGCAGGTAAGGGTCCACGTCGAATTTGCGCTTGAGATAGCGGGTCAGGGCCTTGACACTGAGATAGTCCTTTTGTGTATCGGTCACTGACTAGGCCTCCTCCTGGCTCAAGAAGGTCAAGGGATCTAAGTTTTGTTGTTGGCAGGCACAAGTAAAGGTCTGTTCCATCAACATAGCTACCGTCATAGGGCCAACTCCACCAGGAACTGGTGTGATGTAGCTAACCTTATGAGCTACAGCTTCAAAATCCACATCCCCTACTAGCTTACCAGACATGAGCCGGTTAATCCCAACGTCGACTACTACTGCGCCTTCCTTAAGATGGTCTGGTCCAATTAAATGCGCTTGGCCAGTCGCGACAATCAAGATATCCGCATAACGCGTATAGTGTCCTAGGTCCTGGGTCTTGGAATTGCAGACTGTCACAGTGGCCCCGCGGTTAATCAACATGATAGAAATAGGCAAGCCCACAATTTGGCTACGGCCTACGACGACCACATTCTGACCTTGCAAAGGAATCTGAGCATTTTCTAAGAGCCGCACGATGCCTTTTGGCGTACAAGGATAGAGGTCTGTATTGTCTTCAACGACCCGTCCCATGGTCAAGGGGTGGAAACCATCCACATCTTTCTCTGGGTCAATTAAGTGCATAGCTGACAATGGATCTAAATGCTCTGGCAGAGGCAATTGTAATAAGAGCCCATGGGTTTGAAGATCCTGGTTGTGAACCTTAATGGTCCGCTCCAATTCTTCTTGGCTAATATCTGCTGGCAAGAGTACCCATTCGAAGGCATAGCCAATTTCCAAGGCACGTTTTTGCTTCTGGCCAACATAGACCTTGCTAGCAGGATCTTCCCCTACTGAGATAACGGTCAATTTGGGCTGGGTCCCGGTTTGGGAACGGAAGGCCGCTGTAGCCTGGGATAGCCGGGCGAAAATTGATTGTGAGAGAATTTTCCCATCTAAACGTTGCATGAATACCACACCTTTCGGACCCTAGGGTCACAGACTTTTCCTTCTTATTCTACCATAATTTAAGGGCGCTGTAATGCCATTTTGTCCGAAGGCCTAAAAAGCCAAAAGTGACACTCAGCTGACCTTATCATTAGCTTACGGGATTGGCTTTTTAGGGCACTTAAGCAAGCAAAAAGCCTACCCCCAAGGGAGTAGGCAATCTAATCCTTATACAAGTAAAGGCATGAAGAGAGTGGCCAAGCCTAAGAAGCTGAAGAAACCACACACGTCAGTAGCCGTGGTCAGGAAAACGGTAGATACCAAGGCAGGGTCCCCACGGAATTTCTTAACCGCCAAGGGGATGAAGTAGCCAAAAATCCCGGCAATGACCATATCTACAATCATGGCTAGGATGATAACCACCCCTAGGTAGACATTCCCATACATAAGCATAAGGGCGATAGCGGCCACGACCCCAGTAATGAGACCGTTGGCGAAACCAGCCCCGATTTCCTTAAGCATTCCGCGCCAGTCACCCCAGTCCACCTCGCCCAAGGCTAGGGCACGGACCACAATGGTCACAGTCTGGGTGCCGGCATTCCCCCCCATTCCGGCTACAATCGGCATGGCAGCCGCTAGGGCCACCATTTGGCTGATGGTATCGGAGAAAAGGTTGATAACGGATGAGGCCAGAAAGGCTGTGAAGAGGTTGATAACCAACCAAGGCAGACGGCGTTTTACGGACTCGAAGACTGGGCTATCTAGCGTTTCTTCCGAGTCCACCCCACCCATCAAGTACATATCTTCGGTGTACTCTTCATTGATGACGTGGATGATATCGTCGTTGGTGATAATCCCCAGAATCCGGTTCTTGTTATTAACGACCGGTACAACTGACAGGTTATACTTGGTAACAATCAGGGAAACTTCTTCCTGGTCCGTCGTCGGCGTCACCGAAATAACGTTAGGATTGAGAATTTCACTGAGTTTTTGTTGATCGGATTTGGTGAAAATATCGCGGATATCGACTGTCCCTTTGAGCAGGGTCTTAGCATCGACCACGAAGAGGGTCTCGATAACTTCCTTCTCTGGCGCAATCTTACGAATGGTCTCGAAGGCTTCATAAACCGTTAAGTTCTCATTCAAGGCGATGAACTCAGTAGTCATGAGACCGCCGGCAGTATCCGGATCGTAGGCCAGGAGTTTTTCCAGGTCATCCGAATCACGATTCTTCATCATATTCAGGAATTGCTTACGTTGCCAAATGGATAGGTTGCCCAAGATATCAACGATGTCATCCTGGGACATGTAGGTGAAGACATTGAGCATGCGGGCAAAAGGCACGGCTTCAACAATCTTAACCTGGAGTTCTTCAGAAATCTGAGTCTCCAGGATCAAGGCCAGGGCCTTGTCCGAGATAAAGCTGACAAACTTGAAAACTTCTTCGTCTTCAAGCTCTTCTAGAGCCAAGGCAATATCAGCCGGGTGGTGTTCCCGAATCATACGGTAAATGGCTTCAGAATGTTCATTTGTTAGGGCTGTTTGAATTTCTTCTACGAGCATAGGGGATTTCCTCCTTTGAGTCTTAGTTTATATTGTCACTCCTTAAGTCGGGACTCACATCGACCAACCCCTTTGCTTCGGTTTTTCCACCCTCTATCATACCATAAGAAGCCCCTCGAGTCAGCCCAAAAGCCAAAGAAAAAACAGTTGAACATGACTTCCAACTGTTTGATTTACATAAAGAGAGCTCTATTAGAATTTTTAGTCTTGAAATCATAATTTGTGCTCTTTTAAGAACGTAATTTGGCTGACTCAGACCCTATTTATCTATGTAATAGATAAATAGGGAAAGAAAGATTAAAACCGCCCGTAATCACGAGCGGTTTCTGCTTTATTTAGCCTCGGCTTTCTTACTTAAGTAAGCTAAAGTAAGTAGGAAGTATATCATGGAAGCTAACAAGAGGCAGACACCTATGACAGACGCCATCCCCATAGCTAGGAGCCCCGCCACAAGCAAGCCCATGATGATTACATAACCTAAGCTAATCACCATGACTTGGCTAGCGGTTTGGCGACTAACTTGGCGACTGGTCACGTGTAGGACCAAGACTCCCAGATGGACTAGGGCCACAAGAACCAAGCCCCAAATACGACTAATACTACGACCCGCTAGTAGCCAGTTGTCTGGACTCAGATAAAAGGCCGCTAAGATCAGAAACCAATTGCTGATGGAAGCCGCGATAATTTCTTGGCTTGAGCTTGCAAACTGGTCCGTTTGACGGAAGAGAAAGGCAGCCAAGGCTAGAAGCGCGACAAATAAGGCCAGACTCCCCCACCAAAGGGGCTTTTCCAGTAAGACGGCTAGTCCTACCAGTGGCAATAAACCTACCCCAAACGTTCTTAATACCCGCTCTCGTCTCATGCCACACGGCCTCCTACTCCTCATTTGTTCATAGCTACAGTATACCTTCTCACTTGCTAAATGAAAAGCCTAGGCCAAAATAAAGAGACTAGAAGCAGCTTCTAGTCTCTCATGGGCTTAGCGAATTTCTAAACCTGACACTGTCTCGAGTACAGTTCTAATCCGATCCATAGCGGATTGAACATCCTCGTCTGTTAAGGTCTTATCTGGGTTTTGGAAGATCAGTCGGTAGGCTAGCGACTTCTTGCCTCGGAAGAGGTCAAGGTTAATGAATAAGTCGAAGAGCTCAACCGAGACTAAGTTTTCCCCACCATGGGCCTTCATAAGCTGAGCTAGGCCTGCTTGGTCTTGCTCTAAATCTACTAAGAGAGCTAGGTCACGTGAGGTAGAAGGATACTTAGGAATTGGACGTTGAACTAAGGCTGGACGTTGAACCGCTAAAATAGCATCAAAGTCTAATTCAGCGAAGAAGCTAGCTTCATCCAAGTCGTAAGACTTAGCTAAGACTGGATGGATTTGTCCCATAACACCAATCACTTGGTCACCTAAGAGGACTTGAGCAGTCCGACCAGGATGGAGCTCAGGATAGGTAGAGACAGCCTGGAAGCTGACTTGCTTATCCAAGCGAATGGCTGCCAAGTAGCCTTCAAGAGCACCTTTGAGATCAAAGAAATCATAGGATTGAGCTGGCCCATACCAGGATTTACTTTCCTTAACCCCTGATAAGAGAATGGCTAGACGCTCTTGTTCGAGTGGTTGAACATTGCTTCCTTGACCATAGAAGACTTTACCTGTCTCATAAAAGGCTAAACTTGGATTCTGACGCGCAGCATTGTACTTGGCGATTTCTAAGAGAGCTGGGAAGAGGCTCTGACGCAAGACAGAACGGTCTTCACTCATCGGGAAGTCCAAAGCGACTACTGGGTAGTCTTTCGACTTCATCAAGTCGGCTTGCTTAGGTGAAGTCAGTACATAGCTGATGACTTGGTTGAGGCCCAGGCCTTCCAAGATATTGCGAGTCTGACGCACCAGTTTTTGTTTGGCATTGAGACGACCTGGCGTACTTGGTACTACCGGCAAGGTCGTTGGTAGGTTATCATAGCCATAAATCCGAGCTACTTCCTCTAGAATATCAGCTTCAATGCTGATATCCCAACGACGTTTAGGGACGGTTACGGTGAAGCTATCTTCGCCTAAGGCTAAGTCAAAGCCAAGACGACGGAAGATATGACTCAGCTCTTCATGGCTCAAGTCAATCCCAATCTTATCTTGAATAGCGCGATAAGGTACAGTGACCACAATTGGGTTCAGGTCCAAATGATTCTCTTCGACTAAACCAGGCACCACTTGGCCCCCACTATAGTAGGCCATCCAGTTAGCGGCTTCCTGGCCCGCTTCGCTGATAGTCGCTTGGTTAATGCCTTTTTCAAAACGCATGCTAGATTCAGAACGAAGGTTGAATTTCTTAGAAGTTTGACGAATAGCAATCGGATTAAAGACGGCTGATTCTAAGAGGACACGACGGGTCTTGTCGGTCACTTCTGTATCTAGGCCCCCCATTACCCCGGCTAGCGCAACCGCCCGGTCTTGGTCGGTGATGACAATGTCGCTTGCTGACAAGTGGCGCTCGCTACCGTCTAGGGTCACAAGTAGCTCGCCTTCACGAGCTGGGCGGACGCCCAAGGCCTTGTGCTCTAAGGTATCATAGTCAAAGGCATGAAGTGGTTGGCCGTATAGCATGAGGAAGTAGTTGGTGATGTCCACGATATTGTTATGTGGCCGAACCCCTGCTTTCATCAGACGCATTTGCAACCAAAGCGGGCTTTCTTTAATCTCCACTTGGTCAATCACTCGAGCTTGGTAGCAAGCAGACAAATCACTATCTGAAATTTTTACCGTCACATCAGACAAGAGGGATGCATCAGCGGCTTGTGTCGCTTGGCGATGAATATTATCGAAGTTAGGTACCTGGTCGATAATAGCTCCTACTTCATAGGCTGCCCCACGCATAGAGAGCGCATCTGCCCGGTTAGGCGTAATCGAGAGTTCTAAGATTGGATCATCTAACTTGAGGTATTCCACCACATCTGTCCCGACTGGCGCATCTGCTGGCAAGAGGAAGAGACCCTCTGCATAGACTTTTGGCACCACGCTGTCAGGGAAGCCTAGTTCCTGGAGGGCACACAGCATCCCATGGGACTCGACCCCACGTAATTTGCCCTTCTTAATCTTCAAACCACCGGCTAAACGAGCCCCAATAGTGGCCACAATAACTTTAGCGCCAGACACCACATTAGCTGCCCCACAGACAATTTGCAGGGGCTCCTGATCGCCTACAGTCACTTGGCAGACATGGAGATGGTCACTATCAGCATGGTCTTCAACCGACAAAACTTGCCCGACCACTAAACCAGATAATTCAGCCCCATAGTTTTCAACTGCTTCGATTTCAATCCCGGTCCGGGACATACGATCGGCTAGAGCTTCCCCTGTTAAACCTGTTAAGTCTAAATAATCATTGAGCCATTCGAATGATAAATACATTAGTTCTGACCTCCTCTGAACTGGCTTAAGAAGCGCAAGTCATTTTGATAGAAGTGACGAATATCGTCAATGTTATACTTCAACATCGCTACCCGGTCAGGGCCTAAACCGAAGGCAAAGCCGGAATAAACGGTTGAATCAATGCCGGCCATTTCCAAGACATTTGGATGAACCATACCTGCTCCTAGGATTTCAATCCAGCCAGTATGTTTGCAGACATTACAGCCATCCCCGCCACACTTGAAGCAGCTTACATCTACTTCAACTGATGGCTCGGTGAATGGGAAGTAGGATGGGCGAAGACGGATTTCACGTTCCGCCCCAAAAAGTGTACGGGCAAAGGCTTGAAGCGTCCCCTTGAGGTCGGCCATGGTCACATGTTTGTCTACCACTAACCCTTCAATTTGGTGGAATTGGTGGGAGTGGGTCGCATCATCACTATCGCGACGGAAGACCTTACCTGGTGAAATCATCTTCAATGGCCCTTGACTGAAATCATGTTTTTCCATGGTCCGGGCTTGAACTGGCGAAGTGTGGGTCCGCAACAAGACTTCGCTGTCAATATAGAAGGTATCCTGCATATCACGCGCTGGGTGGGTCTTAGGCAGGTTCATCATTTCGAAGTTATAGTGGTCCAACTCTACTTCTGGACCTTCCACGACCTGATAGCCCATGCCGATAAAGAGGTCTTCAATCTCCTCCATGGTTTGGGTAATGATGTGGCGGGCGCCCCCAGCTGGCTTGCGACCTGGCAAGGTCACATCTACTGTCTCCAGAGCTAATTTAGCTTCCAAGGCCATTTCTTCTAGTTTGTGGCGACGACTTTCCAACATTTCTTCGAAGGCTGACTTCACTTGGTTCATAACCTGACCTAATTTAGGCCGGTCTTCTGCTGATAGCTCGCGCATAGCTTGCGCAACAGTAGCAAAAAGTCCTTTCTTACCCAGGTAATCTAGACGAACTTTCTCTAAATCCTTGATGGATTCAGTTGCTTCTAATTGCGGAATCGCTTGTTGACGCAAGGCTTCTAAAGCCTCAATATGCGTATTGATATCTGACATGGTGCAAGACTCCTTTATCATTATTTCAGATGAAACAAGGTAATAAAAATAGCCCGCCCCTATAAGGGACGAGCTACCGTGGTACCACCCTCGTTCTCGAAGGGACTGGCCCTTCGAGCACTTGACGCCCTTAACCGTGGCGGGCGGTGACCTGTTCATTTCTATTGACTAAAAACTTAACGGTCAAGCTAAGAAATTGAAGGCTAAGTTCGGCTTACCTTTGGCACCCTTGCAGTCGGTGAAGTGCCTCCCTGACTTGTGCGAACTTAACGGATTTCCTCATTGCTTTATGCTTCATCTGTGATAGCTACTAGTATAGCTTAAAGCAAATGCTTAGTCAACAGAGGATAGCTCGTTAGATGGGAATTCAAGTCATATGATTCGCAAATGTTCACTTTTCTTTCCTTTGCCCTCCCCTCCTAGAGTCAAATGGCGAATGATGATGTTTTTTTGGTGGCTTAAATGACCAAGGGTATAGGAAGCGCTTAAGATAAGGCGTATAATAAACTGGCAAGTTATGAAAGGATGTGTAAAAAATGCTAAAACAGAAAATTAAGATGCGCTTACTGGCCCTATTATCCCTATGGTTGCTAACAAGCGCTGGCCATCCGATTGCCTGGGCACAAGACGTTTCAAGTTCAGACATCGAAAGCAGTCAAGTATCCTCAAGAGACGATGGATCAGCCAGTCAAGCTAACGATCAAGCCGAATCTAAGATAGACCTTGCTGCCTATCAAGCGGCTGATGCTAGTCAACAGGCTGAATGGGTCCGCTCTGGTAAAGTCACAAGTGAAGAATTGGTAAATTTTGCTCTAACCACTATCAAGGAAAAAGACCCTGCCCTGCATGCAGTGATTAGTCTAAGAGCTGAAGAGGCCTTGACTGAAGCTAGGCAAATTAAAGATCAAGGCCAACCCTTCTTAGGCGTTCCATTATTGGTAAAAGGATTAGGTCACACCATTAAGGGCATGCCCAACTCCAATGGCCTGACCTTCTTAGCCAACCAAAAAGCTGGCTCGACAAGTCCCTTCGTTAAGTCCTTGCAAGACTTAGGCTTTATCCTCATTGGCCAGACCAATTATCCTGAAATGGGACTAAAGAACATTACAGATTCCAAGCTCTATGGCCCTACTGGCAGCCCCTGGAACCCTGACTATCAGGCAGGCGGTTCCAGCGGTGGCTCTGGTGCAGCTACAGCCGCTGGCATGACCCCAACTGCGACCGGTAGTGATGCGGGTGGCTCCATACGTATTCCGGCTTCCTGGAATGGACTTATTGGCCTTAAGCCTAGTCGTGGCGTCATAGTGGGCAATGCCTCCATCGACAAAAATACAGTGGCCCATTTTATGATGACCAAAACCATGGAAGATACCAAGAGCTTGTTTGAAGCGATGAAGAAACCGGATGCTTCCTTGGCTCAAGCCTTGACCGAAGCAGAGTTAAAACGACTAGCAATTGGCTATACCAGCTTATCTCCCGTTGGAACGCAAGTCAGCCCCGAGGCTCAACTGGCAGTTGAGCGAACCGTAGCCTTTTTGCGAGGCAAAGGTTTCCGTTTGGAAGAAGTAAACTGGCCTTTTGATGGTGTCCAATTAATGAAGGATTACTATACAATCAATGCTAGCCAAATGGGTGTAGTAGGTTATCTAGCCAAGACCAAGCTCAAACGAGAGCTACGCTATGATGATGTAGACCCTACTAGCTGGCTACTCTACCAGGCAAGCAAGACCATGACCAAGGAAGAAGTAAATCAGGCCTGGGCTCGCATCCAGCAAGTCCGTCAAACCATGGCTGATTTCCACCAACGCTATCCTCTTTTCTTAACACCTACAACGGCCTACACCGCTCCGCGCATTGATCAAGCTCTAGTGTCTGACCAAGACCTTGAACTGATTAAGAATTCGGAAAATTTGAGCCATGAGGCCAAGATGCAACTGATTTATGATCACTGGCTCCCATCTCTTGCCCTTACGCCCTACACACAATTCGCCAATTTGACAGGTGAGCCTGCCCTAAGTCTCCCTGCTTTAGTCACCAAATCTGGCCTTCCTTTAGGCATTCAGTTTAATGCTGCCATAGGAAATGACCGTTACCTGCTCCAATTAGGCGATTTGATGGCGGCAAATCAACAATTTAACCGTCCAGAACTAGAAACAAGCCAGAATGAACCCAGCACTTTGGCAGCAGACACCAGCTCGAACGAATTGTTTAGCTCCTCTGAAAACCAACAGCTAATTGGTGGAGCAGAAGGAAGTAAGCAGATTTCAGCTAAACTCCCTGAGACTGGTGATCTATCAAGTATTAGCTCTCAGGTCCTCTCCATACTCTTCACCTTACTAGGGCTAATTACGCTGTCCCAAACAAAAATAGATGGCTCCAATCCGAATTAGCTTCCACACCCCTTAGAAAATGTAGAAGAGACCCCCATGACTTAACATTCTAAGTCATGGGGGCCTTTTGCTTTTACTATGTTGATCGTGGTCGTCTCCACCGTATGATTCCACATTCGATAAGTAATTTAAACAAAGTCATTACTTCTCCTCTTCCTCACTCTCTAGCCTTACATTGCCCTTCAGATAGCTACGGCAAAGAATCCCAAAGGTCGTCATGTTATGCAAGATTGCCAAACTACTTGGTTTAAGCCAATTCAGTACCCCCAAACCGATAAGACCTGAATTAATGGCAATAGTATCCCGCACATTCCCCTGAATTTCTTGCTTGAGATTGACAGAGACTTGATGCAAGGTTAAAAGCGAAGCTAAATTATTGGATGGCAGCATAATGTCACTAATCTGCTTAGAAACCTCCGCCCCTTCGCCCATAACCACGCCCACATCACTGGCAGATAGGGCAGCCGAATCATTGAGGCCATCCCCTATCATCAGGACGCGGTGGCCTTGCGCTTGCATCCTTTGGACATAATCAAATTTAGTCACTGGCGTCATACTGGTATGAACTTCATCAAAAGGCAAGTCTGCTACTAAGCGATTGGTTCTGGCCGCTGTATCGCCTGTTAAGAGGACTAAATACTTGCCCAAGCCTTTTAGAGCGTGTAGAACACTATGCGCCTCATGGCGAACTGGAATCGCCACGCAGAACATGGCAATCAGTTTCTGGCGATAACCTAGGTAGAGTAAATTATAGTGTGTTTCTTTCTGACGAATCAATTGACTCTGATCGGCTTCAATCTCAATCCCTGATTCTTCCATTAAACCTAAGCTCCCAATCACTACGACGTTACCATCGATTTCAGAACGAATGCCCTTGGAAGCTATGTGGTTGAGCTCGGTATGCATTTCTTCATGAATGATGCCTTCTCGAGCCGCCTTATCCACCAAGGCATGAGCGATTGGATGGTAAATATGCTCTTCTAAACAGGCGCCAATCATGATGACATCTTCTGCACTATAGCCATGAAAAGGAATGACTTCTTCAATAACTGGACGAGAAGTGGTAATGGTCCCCGTCTTATCAAAGACTAAGGTATCAACTTCATCAAATTGGTCCAGAACTGTCGAATTCTTCACAACAACTTGCTGATGCATCAATTGCTTGATGGCGGAGAGGTACACCATAGGAGTCGATAATTTAAGCGCACAGGAGTAATCGACTAACAGGAAGGAAATTGCCTTGGTAAAGGATCCTGTTAGGATATAGGTCAACGCTGCTCCCAAGAAATTATACTTGACGATGCGATCAGCAATGGAGGTGTACTTATACTGGTAGGTTCCTTCCTGCTGTGCCGCTTCTTGCATGAGCTTAACTAGCTCTTGTATACGGTAGTTAGCGGTTGGATTTTCTACACGAACGTGTAGTTCTCCACTGGTTAAGACCGTGTTAGAGTAGACTTCATCCCCCACAGCCTTGATTACTGGGAAGGATTCACCAGTCAAGGAGCTCTCATTGACACTAGCTCGACCATTCAAGACAATCCCATCAAAGAGCAACTCACTGCCTTCATAGAAGACAAGCACATCACCTACTTGGACTTCTTGGCTATCGATTTGTAGCAAGTGGTCTCCCTTGAGTAACCATACTTGGCGGCCTTGACCAGCGATGCTGGCTTCAAGATCTTCTAGGGAGCGTTTTTGGGTCCAATAGTTGAGTGTCTCCCCTAATTCTAGGATAAACATGATGGCGCTAGCCGTATCGGTCTGTTTCATCGCGAGTGACACTAGAATGGCGGAACAGTCCAAAATTTCCATGGTTAACTTACCCTGTCGCAGAACACGCCAAGCATCACGGAAGTAGCCTAGAGCTTTCCACAGGGTTCTAGCCAAACGTACAGGCACTGGCATGAACCACTTGAAGAGGTAGTGACGCCCCACAGCTGAGGATACTAAGGCATAAGGGCTTGAAGCTGCGTGATGCTGGGGATGACGATAAAGTTCTTCTAATTTATCCTTCTGAATTAAGTCCCATAATTGAGCTACAACGGCCTGACGACCAGGCATCACATGGATAGCTACCACATAAGGATCTTCATAAAAGTCCAATCTTAGAATGTCGGGGAAGTCCGAAGTTAAGCCCTCAAGATAGTATTTTACATCTTCAGTAAAAGGAAAAGTGGCGCGAAGTCGAACCCGGCCACTTGACTGATGCAACACTTGAAATTGCACGTTATTCACCCTCTAATGATGCGAGTTGATCTGCTGTTTTCTCTGCTTGATAGAGATCCTTAGCGTCAGCTACTATGTCGTCCGCATGTTGCTTGACGGCAGAAACCATGCTGTCGATACCGTCTTTAGCCTTGTAGGTTTTGGCTAAGACAGTCGCATAACCTTTTTTAGCTTCTTTGCTTGTCAACAATTTGAGTCCAAGCGTCCCAAAAGCGACGCCACTTAGAAAAACACTCGGTACTTTAGAAATGCCTTTTAAGACTTTTAATGCATTTAATGACATAAAAATAACCCCCTATAATTTTGCTATGGAATTATTATATCACATCTACTCTTAGGTCTGGTTACATTTTGATTACAAGAATAAGGGGGACCTAAATTGCCTGCTAGCGTCGTAAAAAGCAGACTTAATTTGATTCACTCTACCTATAAAGATTTCCCTGTTTTATTGGGGGCCTCCCCTCAAGACATGCAAAAGGCTGGAACTTACACATTCCCAGCCTTTTCTTATAGTTTTATCTGAGACTATAGTTGGTCAAATTCTCAACTTTTACTAGCTGACTTGACACTAAGCCTATGCCTATTCCAAGCCCCTCAGCATAAAAAGTGAAAGACATGACTTGTTTTTTGTTAACAAAAACCTCAATGGACGAAGTGTCGCGAACAATTTCCAGTTCCAAGCGATAAGGGGTATCGCTCCAAATATCAAGCAGACGACTATCTAGATAAGGCTCTTCTTTACCGATAATTTGATGGCCTACCCCATCTCGTTTGACAGTCAAGAGAGCTTGATCTGCTTGCCAAGTTAAGCTGAGGCCTTCCGGATGATCGGGTTTACCACCATAATGCAGTTGGAAGACAGCACCAGGAACGGCTTCTAAATTCAATTTTAAGACTTGTTGGGACTTAACCCAATCGGATAGATAGAACTCTTGGCCAGGCTCTAGTTGTCCTTGCCAGGTCTTGTCCTCGCTAAATTGCGCTAGTACTGAGCTTGGAATTGACTGACACAATCGATTATCCATAACTCGCACCTGTCTTGGCAAGCTCATCGCTCCAGCCCAACCATCACCAAGTTCATGGGATGGAATGTTACGTTGCCACATCTGCATCCAAGCTACCATGATACGTTCATTTTCTGAGTTCAGACAAGTTTGAGGTGCATAGAAGTCTAAGCCGCCATCGATTTCATGCTGATTTTCTACCTGGAAGCGGCCAGTATTCCAGTCCATTTGACCGATATAGGCGACAGTGGAATTCAGATTCCAATAAGCATTGCCATCTCGCTCACGCTCAATCGGTGACATAATTAGTACCCATTTACCGTCTAGCGGGAAAAGATCCGGACACTCCCACATGACGCCATGTCCGGCCTGCCCTTCAAGCAAAACAGACTTAAAGTCCCAATCAAAACCATTTGCGGATTCGAAGAGCAGAATCTGACCGCGATGATCAACGGTCTTGGAGGCAATTACTGAGTAATAGCGACCATTGTGTTGCAAAATTTTAGGGTCGCGGAAATCAGCAATGTCAGCCACACCTTCAATATGCTTATGGGCAATGACAGGATTGCCCTCGTATTTACGGAAGTTAATTCCATCATCAGAAACCGCCAAACATTGCGTCTGAGTCACCTGCCCCTGCTGGTCGACATGGCCGGTATACATTAAGACCAATTGACCATCAATAACCAAAGCACTACCTGAGAAGCATCCTGATTGATCATAGGCTTCGCTAGGTGCTAAGGCAACTGGAAGATCTTCCCAGTGCGTTAAATCTTTGCTACGTGCGTGACCCCAATGCATAGGTCCCCAGACGCTATCATAGGGATAGAATTGATAGAAAAGATGATAATATCCTTCATAGTAGATAAAACCATTGGGATCATTCATCCAGCCAACAGGAGGCATGAGATGATAGCTCTGACGAAAACGTGGATTTACTTGTGCTGAGTGTTGGGCAATGTAGGCATTAGCCCGTGAGAGTTGTTCTTGCATTTGGTCACCTACTTACTATTTAATCCCGGTCCCGGAACCACCCAGGCCTTGAAGAATATATTTTTGAGCTACAATATAGACGAGAATCAGAGGAATCGTTGAGATGGTCAGCACGGCCATCACTTGGTTAATATAAACAGGTTGCGTGGTATTAATGGTCGTAATCGCCACCTGCATTGAAAACTTGGAAGAATCTGTTAAGACCATCAGTGGCCAGATATAGTCGTTCCAGCTAGAGATAAAGGACAGCACGCCGACTGTTGCGATTGCTGGCTTAGACATTGGCAACATGATGCGGAAGAAAATCCGAACAATCCCTGCCCCGTCTATCCGCGCAGACTCAATAATTTCCTCCGGAATGGCGATGAAAAAGTTGCGGAAGAGATAGATATTGAAGACGCTCGCTAGACCTGGAATGATGACCGCCAAACGGCTATTCACGAGTCCTAGGGCATTAATAATGGTGAACTGCGGGATCAACATCATTTCGCCAGGAATAATGAGTAAGGCCAGAAGAAATCCGAAGAGCCACTTCTTACCTGTGAAATTAATACGGGCAAAGGCAAAGCCGGCCAAGGAATTGATTAAGATAGAGCCTACTGCAAAGGTTACAGCGTAGAAAACACTGTTAGCCATGTAGGTCACAATACTGAAGCGTTGAAGGACTTCTTCATAAGTCTTAAACCAGTTGGCTGGATTGAGACTTGGTAAAAAGGCTTCCCAGCCTTTTAAGTTCTTATAGACATCAGCCTCTGGCTTCATAGACGAGACTACCATCCAAATCATAGGGAAGAGGAAGAGGCCAGCCAGCAAAATCAGGAGAATATATTCAAGCAAGCTTCTTGGTTTCAAGCGTTTCATCCTATTCATCCTCCTTCAAGACCCGGCGTTGCACCAGGGAAATAACCCCAATTAAGGTTGTAAAGACTAGGGCAATGGAACTAGAGTACCCTACCAAACGGTCCGTGAAACCTTTGCGGTAAATGTAGTAAACCATGGTAATGGTAGAGTTGGCCGGGCCACCCTGTGTCATAACCATTGGTTGGACCAATAGCTTAAAGGCCGAAATTAAGGTCGTCAAAAGGACGAACAAGGCCGTTGGCTTGAGCAGCGGCATGGTAATATAGCGGAATTGATTCCACTTGCTAATGCCGTCGATTTCTGCTGCTTCATAAACATCTTGCGGGATATTCTGTAAGCCACCTAAGAAGAGCAACATCTGGTAACCGGCCCCTTGCCAGGCAGATACAAAGACGATGGCATACATGGCTTGTTTAGGGCTGGTCAGGAAGGGTTGCTTGGCAATGCCTACTTTTTCCAAGAGAGCATTCAAAAGCCCATTATTAGGATTCAAGAGGTATAGCCATAGAATGGAAATAACGACCAGGGACATGACAACCGGTGCAAAAAAAGCCACCTTAAAAAAGATATTCCCCTTCCGCTTCTTATTGACAATAAGAGCCATCCCTAGGGCTGCACCCAGTTGAACTGGGATAATCCAGACGACGAATTGCACAGTGTTCCAAAAACTCTTAATAAAAGTTTTGTCCTTAGCTAGACGGAAGAAATTATCCAATCCGATAAATTTACGTTCGTCTGGTGCTAGCATATAGTAATCTGTGAAAGCATAGTAGATGACCATACCCACCGGAATGATTAGGAAAATAAATAGTAATATCAAGGCTGGTGACAGAAAACCATAGCCTAAGAGATTTTCTTTGAATTTCTTTTTCTTGTTCATGTCAGACTCCTCTTTCTTCAAAGAAGGCAGATAGCCCCTAGCGGAACTACCTGCCCAAGGTCTTATTGATTGAGCGCTTCGTCAATCGCAATTTGCATTTCTTCTGCACGTTGATCCAAGACTTGTTGCACGTCTGGATTTTCTTCATAGTAACTAATATCTTGCATGGCTTGTTGGAAAGCACGAGATACTTGTGGGTAAGCGACCACTACTGGACGAGCGTGGGCGGTCGCAGCATTTTGTTCCATCAAGAAGCGCATTGGCTCAGATACCTTATCCTTGATATTCGCAATGGTGGTCTTACGGATTGGCAGAACGCTGTTGCCTAGGCTAATGATTTCACTAGACTCGGTGTTGGTTGCAAACTTAATGAATTCAGCTGCCCCTTCTTTTTGTTCTGACTTTTCCGTCACAGCTAATTGCCAGCTACCAGATGGGGAAACTAATTTCTTAGTAGTATTAGATACTGGGTAAGGCAGGATACCATATTCAATGTCTTTATAGTTTTCATTTAAGTCATTAATGGTCCAAGATCCGCTTAAGAGCATTGGGTAAACGCCTGTTTCAAAGCCTTTTTCAACTGGGCTAATCGTGGTGTAACCTTCTTTGACTAAATCTTGAATGAATTGAACGGCCTCAACACTTTCCTTACTGTTGAAGTAACCTTGTGCCTTAGTCCCGTCTTCATTCACAACAGTCCCACCATTTGACCAGAGTAATGGCATATAGGCATATGGCAGCATTTCGTCCATAGAATTGAGGCGGAAGTCAATTGCTGGTTGTTTGAAGTGGTCTGTCAACTTCTTGCTGATTGCCTTAAATTCGTCCCAAGTCCATGGTTTTTGCAGAGTAGGAAGTTCTGAATCTTCAATCCCAGCTTCCTTGAACATTTTCTTGTTGTAATAAATCCCTACGTTGGATTCAGAGAAACCAAAGGCATAGAATTTACCATCATAGGTCCCTTGTTGTTTAATGGAATCAAGTACATCATCCATATTAGCGTCAGCTAAGTAGTCATCCAATGGCGCAATCACCTTAGACTTAGCATAGGCTGCTGTGTTTGGTCCATCTAAAGTAATAACGTCTGGCAAGGTGTTAGTGGTAATACCCGCGTTGACCTTGTCTTCATAACCACCACCAGAACCACTACGAGGAATGTATTCTGTTGTTACTTGGTACTTTCCATCGTACTTCTTGTTGAAGTTTTCTACGACTTTTGCCCAAGCCTTCCCTTCTGCGGTCTCATCTGAAAACTGTACCCAAACCTTGATGTCTTGGCCGGCAGCATGGGCTACGGGGGTTGGCGCCATTGCTCCTGCTAAGAAGCTCATCGATAAAGTGGTCAGAGCAGATAAGATGAATCCTTTTTTCATGTTGTTTCCTCCTTTTTGAAACGTTTCAATTCTTTTTTAAAAGTCAAGCCCACGGCAGGATAATGGGTCTAGCTGGGGCTCGGGATTTGAAACGTTTCAATTTATACCTTAATAATAATACCGCTTTCACGGCTTGTCAAGAGATTTTTAGAAATTCAATCCAATTTTTTTCGCGTGGTGCCTCCTTCACGAAAATGTACTGGCAAGATAACGCGATGACTACTAGGTTGAACTTGACCTTTAATCAGGGTCATCAAGAGTTCCACCGCAGCAATGGCCATCTGATCAATAGGCTGGGCAATGGTTGAGAGGAGATAGTCTTGACCTTCTGCCGTCTTCAGTCCATCAAAACCAATCAGCTGATAATCCTCTGGACAAGACTTACCAAATGCCTGCATGACCTTCATCACATGAAGGGCCATAAAATCATTAACGGTAAAGAAACCATCTAATTCGGTATTTTCTTCGACAAAAGCCCGGATACGGCTTTCTACATCTTCAATAGGTTCTGGCATATCTAGCTTAGCAACGCAGTAACCTCGCTTAGCAGCGTAATCATAGAAACCCGCCTTGCGCAATACTGTCTCATTCTCATGGATATTGGTACCGCCAATATAAGCAAGCTGCTTAGCGCCTCGTTCTAGAAGCTCCTTGGCCGCCAGTTGCCCACCCTCATAGTTTTCTGCGGTGACATAATAGACATTTTCGGAGAAGTGCCGGTCGATGCTAACAAAAGGAAGAGAAGACAAAATATACTTATCGATATCAGAGTAAGTAATGCCAATAATGCCATCCACCTTGTTCTTCTTTAGCATTTCAATGTACTCAATCTCATTACTCGCATCACCATCTGCATTACAAATGAGGAGCTTATAGTGATGCTGCTGCAACTCCTTCTCTACATGATAGGCGAACTGTGAGAAAAATGGATGCCAAATGGTTGGCACAATCAGTGCCACAATATTGCTGCGATTGGTTTTGAGCCCACGGGCATATTCATCGGGCTGATAGTTTAGTTCTCGTATTGCCGTCTGGACCTTCTCATAGGTTGAATCCTTAACTCGAAAGCCATTGACCACACGAGAAACCGTCCCTAGACCAACGCCAGCCCGCTCCGCCACATCTTTCATGGTCGCTTTGGCTGAGAATTGATTAGCATCTTTCATAGTATCACCTCTTACTTCTTAATCTTACCATGAAATGTAGCGTTTTCAAGTATCATTCAATTTGTCTTTGAATTTTCGTTAACTTGCCCAAATTCCTATGCAAGACGAAAAGACTGGAAACAAGCTCCAGTCTTTTCCTATAAATTAATTACCAATTAGTTTTTAACTTAAACTCACACGCACTAGGTCCATTACCTTTCAGACCCATACAATGACCATAGACCAACTTTAGCTTCTTTGGCTTCTTTTTGCGATGCCTCTAAATAATTCAAATAACGCGTATTAGGTGGGTAAACATAAGCAACTTGAGCTAGACCCTCACTCACTAAGATTTCTTGGACAAGTTGCCCATCAATCCAAACATAAATTAAATCACGTTGATACTTATCTTTGTGCATTCCAATATCATATTCAACTTCAATTTTGTGAGCCTGTTGAAGCAAGTGCTGAAATCTCTGTTTGGCCTCAAGTCCATATGGCTGTTGCCCCAATCGAGGATGATGTAGCTCGGGAGTATCTATCAGCAACAAGCGCGCTTTAATCGACTTACCGGAGCCTAGGTCAAAATAGGCAGTATCTCCGTCGACTACCTGGTATGCATTTACTACTTCAAGTAATTTGGGATTTATTGGCTTAGCCTGTAGGTTAGGTGCAGCTTGAGCTATCACTCCTACTGGTCGGCCACCTAAACAGATAGTCACTAATGCTAATAGAAGTATAAACAGTGCCCGTCTCATCGTTCACAACCGATACCGTCTCCATCACGATCAAACTTGGGATCCCATCCTGGATCACCTGGCCGGATAGGTGCAGCACCAGCAGCCTTGACTTCCTTACAGTTCTTATAGAAAACTGAAGGCTGAGTAGGAGCAGAAGCCGGCGCTTGAGCCTGACTAGCACTCAAGTCCTTGCGAACTGGATCATTGGAATACACTCCGCTCTGAGACCAAATTTTGCTACTGGATTGCTTGGCATAGTCTTCAGATTCCCGCATGACTTTAAGGTAAGGCTCATTAGCTGACTGAATATAATCCACTCGCGCGAATCCTTCTGTTACTAGAGCTTCCTGCAGCAAGACATCATCCGCCCATAGAAAGAGTGTGGATTTACCGTCAATTGTTTGTTCTGCTCCTCCCGACTCTTCTACATTTAGTGTGTCAGCCTCCTCTAGCAAACTTTCTAAACGTTCTTTTGCCTCTTTGGCAAAAGGTCTGTTACCTTTCATTTCGGGCGCATTGACCATAGCTAAATGTGCTTCATAACTTGAATCATCAGGGAGAGTCACCTTGATTAAGTCACCTTCTAAGGCCTCAATAGACTTTACTTTGGTGACTTTTCTATCTCCCGTTTGCTGAGCCAAAACTTTATATCCCAAACTATCTTGACTAACCTTAGCGGATACATCTGCACTTAGGGTGCTACCGGCGCATAACAATAGAAACGATGCGCTAATATAGACTGACTTTTTCATTGCACACACTTCCCTCTCATTTTTTCACGCAACACAGAACAATTCTTACTATTAAATAGTATAATCATCCACAAACATCATTCTAGCACTCTCCACTTCATCTGCAATAGGTTTCATTTAAAAAAACAAAACAGATAAGTTTTATCCTAGTTTTTACTCAAAAAAAGCAGGCCTAGGCCTGCTTTTTACGCTTGAAAATAAAACATTAAAATGCCACCAGCAACTGCCACATTGAGTGACTCAGCCTGTCCTGGCATAGGAATGTAGATGGTCTGGTCAGCTACTTGAATAACTGCTTCAGAGACTCCTTGTCCTTCGTTGCCCAGCACTAAGGCTAGCTTCTGATTGGCTGGCACCTCTTGATAGGCTTGCGCCCCCTGGTGAAGGGCCGTCACAAACCAAGGAATACCAGCGGCTTCAAAGGCTGGACGGGCCTCCTGTAAGATATCTAAACTGACGACCTCCAGGTGCCAAAGTGAACCTTGGCTCGCTCTTAGGACTTTGTCATTGTAGACATCTACTGTACCTTTACCTAGAATGACGCCATCATAAGCTGCCGCATCTGCTGTGCGAATCAGAGTTCCCAGGTTACCTGGGTCTTGCACCGCATCCAAAATCAGATAACGTTGGCCGGAAGGTTGCCAATCGCGAGGTAGCGACGGTAATTCTAAAACCGCCAGAACCCCTTGGGGCGTAGGCGTCTCGCTCAGGTCCTTCAAGAGCTCAGGACTAACCAGAAGAAGTGGTAAACTAAGAGCCTGATTTGGCAACTGACTTAAATCATAATCCGGTGTAGCCACCAAATGACGGACATTTTGACCTGACTTAAGGGCCTCTTCTACCAGATGAGTCCCCTCAATCAGGTACTGCCCCGCCTTCTGGCGCCCTTTGGAGGTGGCTAGTTTCTTCCAGGCCTTAATCTTAGGATTTTGCTTGGACTGAATAACTTCCATGGCAAGACCTAGCGTGTAATACGGTAGATAGCTTCAGCATAAATCGCTGTTGCCTTAAGTAAGTCATCAATCGCGATAAATTCATTGGCTTGGTGCATCGTGTCAATCGAATCTGGGAACAAAGCACCGTAGGCTACCCCACGTGGCATCAGGCGGCCATAGGTGCCGCCACCGATGGTCATTTCATGCCCTTCAAGGCCAGTTTGCTCCTCATAGACTGCTAACAATTCCTTAACCATTGGGTCATCAACTGACACATAGTGTGGCTCCTTGAACTCACCCCACTCGATACTTAAATCATGGCCAGCCAAACGTTGAGCAGTTTGAGCAGCCATTTTTTCTGGATCAGTGCCTTTTGGATAACGGAAGTTGGCTACAATGCTACCACCTTTGTCATCTTGGTAGTTAACCAAGCCCACGTTCATGGTCAATTCTTGCATGACGGGATCACGGTGAGCCACGCCTAAGTTTACCCCTTCAAAGTCTTGGTGCAGATGGTCCGCTAACAGATGAAGGAAGCTCTCTGCACCTGCTCGATCAAATCCAAAACGGTGTAAATACTTAGCTAAGAAGGTTGCCGCATTGACCCCTTTGCTTGGCGTCGAACCGTGGGCTGCCTTCCCAATCAAGGAGAAGGTCGCTTGGTTGCCTTGCAGTTGCACTTGGCCACCTAATTGATGTTCTAAAAGGAAGGACTCAAAGTCCACCACTAGCTCTGCTAAATTAGCACTTTCAACAACAGCCGTCGCATCTTGAGGCACCATGTTTTCACGTAAGCCTGCTTCAAAACTAACTAAGTGGTTAGCTCCAGCCGCCTTAGCCCCTGCTTGGAAATTAAAAGTCGCTGACACGTTGCCTTTCTCCCCGTTAATGATTGGGAAGATAGCGTCTGGTGAGAAGCCATAGTCCGGCATTTCAGCATGCTTGAAGTAATAATCCATACATTGCCAGCCACTCTCTTCATCCGTCCCAACAATTAAGTGGAGACGTTGGTTAAGTTCTAGCCCTAATTCACGTAAGAGTTTGAGCGCGAAGTAAGCTGCTACTGTTGGCCCCTTGTCATCGCTAGAGCCACGAGCATAGATACGGCCATCTTTTACTACTGGTTCAAAAGGATTGGTATCCCAGCCAGTTCCTACTGGCACCACATCGACGTGGCCCAGAATACCAACCAGTTGATCACCAGATCCGACTTCCACACGTCCAGCCCAAGGGCCAAACTGCTTAGTCTCAAAGCCATCTTCTTGTGCCATGTTCAAAAACTCTTCCAAGGCCGCCTTAGGTCCTGGCCCTACTGGCGCCTCTGGTGTTGCCTTATCGTCTTCACGAACAGATGGCACCTTCAATAAACGGAATAAATCTGCGAAGAGCGCCTCTTTACGCGCTTCGACTTCTTGTAACCAATTAATCTTTGTCATAGTCTACCTCCTAAAACTTATTCTGCCACATAGCCATACGGCTCTAGCGCTTGCGCTTCTTGCTCAGTCAAGGAGCGCCACTGGCCATGGGCTAAATCTGACTCTAAACGCAGGGGCCCCATGGCCAAACGGTGGAGGCTCAGAACCTCCTTGCCGACGGCTTGGAACATACGCTTCACTTGATGGAATTTACCTTCCTGGATAACGACTTGAATTTGGCTAGTCGCTTGATCCACATCTTGACTTAAAACCGTCAACTCGGCTGGCAAGCTAATAAAATCACCCAAGTCCAAGCCCTCTGCAAAGGCCGCAATGTCCGTCTCGTCCACCAAACCTCGGATGGTGGCGGTGTAAGTTTTATTAACTTTCTTCTTAGGCGATAAGAGTTGGTGGGCTAGCTGTCCATTATTGGTAAGCAACAAAAGCCCCGTTGTATCAATATCCAAACGTCCCACAGGGAAGAGGTCCAAATGTTGGTAGCCCTCCCCTAGCCAGTCAATCACGGTCTGATGACACGGATCTTCTGTGGCAGACAAAATACCCGCCGGTTTGTTAAGTAAATAATAGTGATATCGCTGATAGGGGACCACTTGGCCCCCTACAGCAACGCGGTCGCTACCGGGCGTCACTTGCGTGCCGCCCTTGCTGCAAACCTGATCATTTATGGTGACGATTTTTTGGGATAGCAGTTGCTTAATGTCTTTCCGACTGCCCCAGCCCGTATCCGCCAAATATTTCTCAATTCTCATGAGAAGAACCTCATCTTATCTTGCAGGTCTTTCTTACGCGAACCGAAGAGGATTGGTAAGAGACCAAATAAGGCCATCACTGTCATGTAGACGAAGACACCTACCAAGACAACCAAGATTACCTTGACGAAAGTCATGCCTCGTCCAACTGGCCCCATGAGGCCGTTCAAGACTTGAGCCCAGATGCTGGTGCTAACGCCCATCAGCGCTGTCCCAACTAGCATCTTAACAAGTTTTGGTGTCATCTCGCTATAGCGTAAAGGTACCGACTTGTGAATGGTCCGCCACATGAGCAAGGAAGACACCAAGAAGGCAAGACCTGTGGAAAGGAAGGTCCCTTGCGCTTGGAAAATCGCCACAAGTGGGAATTGCAGGACCACTTTGACGACTAAACCAATCAAGAGATGCCAAATGGATAGACGACGGAAGTTCATTGCCTGCAGAATAGTCGATAGAATGGTGTAGAGTCCTAAAACAATCGACATGTAGGAGGCCGTCACTAGAAGGCCTGGCCCCGATTGACTCCCATTAGCATAGAAGAGTTGGTAAACTTCAGTAGGAATGCTTGCCATACCAACTGCGGCTGGCAACATCACAAAGCTGAAGAGCAAGATAACGTGCTGAATTAAGTCACCCGTTCCTTCCTTATCCTGCTCGGCAAAACGTTTGGTGATAGCCGGCAGAGAAGACAGGGAAATCCCAATGGCCAAGGAGATGATAATCATAATCAGCTTATTGACGTCTAGGCTCAATACCCCATAGAGTTCCGCGATTTCGCTACGCAAGAGGCTAGATGTGTAGCCCATAATCTGACCGAAGGTATAGGTATCGATGTTTTGTGCGATAATAATACCGGATCCTACCAGGATGAAAGGAACAGAGTCTATAAGCATAATCCGCAGGGTTTTCATTAAATCGAATTCCTCACGGGATTGGTCAGTCTCAATCAAAGCCTTAATCATGGGCAGACGACGAAGATAAACGAAAATCAAGTAGACCAGAGACACTGCCGCCCCGATAAAGGCCGCAAAGGTCGAATGGATAACTGCCGTTGTCGCTGCCCCATTGAAGAGCTTCATGACAGCATAAGTTGCTGCCAACATATAAAAGACGCGGGCAATTTGTTCCAGAATTTGGGAGACTGCCGTTGGCACCATGTTGTTGTAGCCTTGGAAATAGCCCCGCAAGAGGCTCATCACCGGCAAGATAACTAGTGGTGGTACTAAGGAACGAATAACCAAAGTGGCTGCTGCATGGTCAATGGTTGGCGTAGCTGCAGCTAAGGCTGGCGCTACGAAGAAGAGCGCCGTGGCCGTAACCAAGCCCATTAAACTCATGACAATCATACTTGCCTTAAAGAGTTGGTCTGCAAAACGGTATTGCTTTTTGGAGTGATAGTAGGCCATCTGTTTGGCAATGGCACTTGGGAAACCTGCCGTCCCAATAGCTAGGAAAAGCGCATAAGGCTGGTAACCCGCACTATATAGGGTATTGGCATTGAGGTAGTCAGCCCCTAGCCAAGCCGCCCAAGGAATGACATAGATGGCACCCAAAATCCGGGAGAAGATGTTCCCGAAAGTCAGCCAAGTCGCCCCTTTGACGATGGTTTGCTTCTCATTAAGTTCCGCCTCAATGGTGACGTCATCTTCATTCAGGTATTCTTCTAGGACCTGGTCCGTCAGAATAGGCTCCGCAAAGACCTGAGTTGCTTGGCTAACCTGGTCACTGTAGGCCTGAATGGCCTCTGGCGTAATCGCCTGTGTGTCCGTTAAGTCAAAGGCTAGTTGTTGGCCTAGAGATGGGCTTTCAGGACTGGCGGTCTGAGGTCTTTCCGTCGGACGCGCCGCTTGAGGCTCCGGGTGGCCGGCCACCGCCTCTTCTTCTAGTTCCAAATCAAAATCTGAACTAAGGGAAGTATCAGAGTCAGTTTCAAGTTCTGAGGCATCATGCTCAGCCTCTGGCTCTACTTCTTGCTCCCAAGCTGTTAGACTGGCACTACCTTGACTATCATCTTCATCATGATCAGAATCTGACTCATCAGAAGGTTGACTTGTTTGGGAGGCCTCTTGAGAAGTTGCTTCTAGCTCTAACTCCTCTTCTTCCTTAGGTTCGCCTTCTTGAATCCAACGTACTAGACGTTGCCAAAGGTTTAGTTTTGGCTCAGCTGCTTCCTCTTCTTGAGGCTCTTGCTCCGTCACTTGATCTGAGTCTAAGTTTTCATCAGCTACTGGCTCGGAGTTAGCTTCTGGCTCAGCCTCTTGCTCATCTATATCTAAGACAGATACTGGCGCCCATTGATTGTCATCATCACGCTTGTCCTCTTGTGAAGCTAACTCGACTTCTTCTTCCAATTCAACAGGAGCTAGCAGATTAAGGTCTACACTTTCTTCTTCTGCCTCTTCTTGGGCTTGACCTTGATTTTCTAGGTCTTCCTGACTCGGCTCTGGACTTTCAGTTCCTTGGAAAGTCTCAACACTATCCAGGTTTGCTTCAACTTGCTCAGTAGGTTCAACTTCTGCCTCAGCTAATTCAACTTTTGCATCAGTTAGCTCAAGTTCTGGTTCTGGTTGACTTCCAGTCTGACTAGACTCGTCATTAACTTCCAGCACTACTGGTTCTTCAGCTAACTCTTCTTCTGGTGCGACGACCTCTTCCTTAGGTTTGAGGTTATTGACTCTTTGCGTGATGCCTTGCCACCAGTTTTGCATCAGCCGCTCAATCTTGGTTGGGGTCAATTCTGGCGCCCCAAATTGATCATAGGCATCCAAGTCATCTAAGTGATCTAAGCTATAGTGAGCTTCATAGACAGCGTCTAAATCTAAGCGAGGTAGCTTAAGCGATTTTGATGCTTTGGCTTCTGTCGGCTGAGGTTTCGGATGTTTTGGACGATAGATAAAAGGATTGTAGTTTGGATCGTCTTGTCCTTCTAAATCAAGATTGCTTACTGAGCTGCTTTCAGCTCTCTCTAGCTCTAACTCTGGAAGATCAGCATCTAGCTGGCCTTGTTCTTCCTCAACTTCAGCTTGCTCCGTTGACTCAGCCTCTTCCTCCCAGGCTGGTAAGTCATTGACTACCCAGTCTGCCTTATCCTTTGCTGGTTCACTAGGAGTTGGCTCGGCATCTGCTTGGAAGATGGGGTCTACATCAAATTGATCATCGTCTAATTCTAGGTCCAAGTCTGCCGGCAGATTAAGGTTAAAGTAATCGCCATCTTCTGGTTGCACATTAGGCCGACGTAGTTTCTTCATGTCTTCTTTGGAAAAGATGACGGTCTCATGCAAGTTTTGTTCTTCGGCCAACAAAGCCTGTAAATCCGGGCTTGGTGTGCCGCGCTCTAAATCGCGCTTGTCTCTTTCTGTCATCTGCATCGTCTCCTTAATTTGCTACGATATTGACTAATCGGTTAGGAATCGCTACTACTTTTCGTAGGGTCTTGCCTTCAAGTTGCGCCTGAATTTCTGGCAAGTTAAGAGCTAAATCACCTAAGGCATCAGCTGCCATATTGGCCTCTACCATGACCTTAGCCTTAATCTTACCATTAATTTGCACTACGACTTCCACTTGATCCTCAACGGTCAATGCTTCCTCATAGCTTGGCCAAGCGACATGCGAAATGCTGTCTTGGTGACCTAACTTTTGCCAGATTTCCTCACTAATATGTGGGGCCAATGGCGCCAACAATTGAATCAAACCTTGGGCATAAGCTTTTGGAATGATGGCCTGGTCTTTCGTAGCATTGAGGAAGATCATCATTTGCGAAATTGCGGTATTGAAGTGGAGGATTTCATAGTCTTCCGTTACCTTTTTGACTGTTTGATGGTAGACACGTTCTAGGGCAGGGTTTTCAGCATCTTGGATTCGCTCGCTGAGGCTACCGTCTTCTGCCACATAGAGGCGCCAAATCCGGTCAAGGAAGCGACGAGTAGATTCCAAGCCGTTCTCACTCCAAGCAATCGAAGCATCCAATGGGCCCATGAACATTTCATAGACACGTAGGGTATCTGCCCCGTATTGTTCTACCACATGGTCTGGATTGACCACATTGCCCTTGGACTTAGACATCTTATTGCCGTCCGTCCCCAAGATCATGCCTTGGTTGAAGAGCTTCATGAAAGGTTCCTTAGTTGGTACTACGCCTAAGTCGTAGAGGAATTTATGCCAGAAACGCGCGTAAAGCAAGTGCAAGACGGCATGTTCTGCGCCCCCAATATAGAGGTCAACTGGCAGCCATTTGGCTAACTTATCTGGATCTGCTAGGCGCTCTGAGTTCTGTGGGTCGATATAACGGAGATAGTACCAAGAACTACCCGCCCATTGTGGCATGGTGTTAGTCTCACGGCGACCTTTACGCCCTGTCTCTGGATCCACTACGTTGACCCAATCTTCAATAGCAGCCAATGGTGATTCGCCCGTACCACTTGGTTGAATCTTATCGGTTACTGGCAGACGAAGTGGTAATTGATCCTCAGGCACTAGACTCATACTGCCGTCTTCCCAATGAATCACTGGGATAGGCTCGCCCCAATAACGTTGACGTGAGAAGAGCCAGTCACGTAGACGGTAGTTGACCTGGCGTTGGCCTTTGCCCTGAGCTTCTAACCAATCAATCATGCTAGTGATGGCTTCTGCATTATAAAGGCCGTTCAAGAAGTCAGAATTAATATGGGGACCGTCACCTTCATAGCAACCCGATTCATTGTGTTCGATTACAGACACAATCGGCAAATCATACTTGCTAGCAAATTCGAAGTCCCGTTCATCGTGGGCTGGTACGCCCATGACCGCCCCGGTCCCATAAGAAGCCAAGACATAGTCCGCAATCCAAATTGGTAAGGATTCACCAGTTACAGGATGTTTAACATAGCCCCCGGTGAAGACGCCAGATTTGTCTTTATTAAGAGAGGTCCGATCCATGTCGCTCTTAGTTGCCACTGCTTCGACATAGGCTTTTACAGCGGCTTCCTGTTCAGGGCTGGTGACTTTCGCCACTAACTCATGTTCAGGCGCCAAGACCACATATGTAGACCCGAAAAGGGTATCTGCGCGTGAGGTAAAGACTTGCACTTGGTCGGCGTGACCCTCAATATCAAAGTTAATCAAGGCCCCTTCTGATTTACCAATCCAGTTGCGTTGCATTTCCTTAAGGCTTTCAGGCCAGTCTAGGAGATCTAAGTCTTCTAGAAGACGCTCTGCATAGGCTGTAATCTTGAGCATCCATTGTTTCATTGGTTTACGGAAAACTGGATGGCCTCCGCGCTCGGACTTACCATCAATGACTTCTTCATTAGCCAAAACTGTCCCTAAGGCTGGACACCAGTTAACGGCTACTTCAGCCTCATAGGCCAAGCCTTTTTCATACATTTTGGAGAAAATCCATTGGGTCCATTTATAATAGTTAGGATCGGTTGTATTGACTTCCCGCTCCCAGTCATAACTGAAACCAAGTGAATTGATTTGACGGCGGAAAGTTTCGATATTGGCAGCAGTAAAATCAGCTGGGTCATTCCCCGTATCCAAAGCGTATTGTTCAGCAGGCAAACCAAAGGCATCCCAACCCATTGGGTGCAAGACATCGTAGCCTTGTGCCCGTTTCATACGTGCCACGGCATCTGTCGCCGTGTAGCCTTCTGGGTGCCCTACGTGCAAGCCCTGACCAGATGGATAAGGGAACATGTCTAGGGCATAGAATTTAGGATGCCCAGGACGCTCCTGAGTTTTAAAAGTTTTGTTTTGGCGCCAATAGTCTTGCCATTTTTCTTCGATTGCTTTGTGATTATAGGTCATCACATAACCTCCTTGCATTTCTGATAAAAAAAGCCCTACGTAAACCGTATTAAACACAGTTCACATAGGGCGAAATTTTCGCGGTACCACCTAATTTAAGCTAGAATAGCTTATCTCTAGCCTTAACGCGGCGGACGTCTAGTCTTACTGAAGATTCAGACTAGCTTCAATTGGATGAGTTCAGTAGCACTCCCGGCTTATTTCCACCACCCATAAGCTCTCTATAGCAGTTGTACCGCCTACTAATTCCAATATTGAATTACTATTGAGTCTAGTATATCAGATACTAGCGACTAGTTCAATGAGATGACTTGTCCTATTTGGATGAAATGGGAGCCCCCATTGTTAGCGATCAATTTGTAAACATCTACCCCATTACGACGGGCGATTGAATACAAGGTGTCACCTGCTTGGACAGTATATGAACCGCCACTTGCTTGGCTAGCGTTGTTTGCAGCTGGAGCTGGTGTTTCAGCAGCTGCTGGCGCTGGACTCTCTGCAGGAGCTGGTGTTTGGCTAACTGGTGCAGGGGTTGGAGCTGATGTTTCAGCAGCGGCGCCACCACCTGGTACTTTGATACTTTGACCTGGGTACAAGAAGTAGTTTGAAGTCCCATTCAAGCGTTGAAGTTCTGAAATTGAAATTCCATACTTGTTAGCAATGCGCCAGTAGCTGTCACCGGCTTGAACTGTATAGTTGCCACCGCCTGTGCTTGGCGCTGGGGCTGGTGTTTCAGCAGGTGCTGATGTTGTACTTGCAGTGGTTGCTGCAGGAGCAGGAGTCGCATTTGCTGAACCAGAGCCTGGCACTTTAATGCTTTGGCCTGGGTACAAGAAGTAGTTTGAAGTCCCATTCAAGCGTTGGAGTTCTGAAATCGAAATCCCGTACTTATTAGCAATACGCCAGTAGCTGTCACCTGCTTGGACTGTGTATGAACCGCCCGCTGCTGGTGCTGCGCTTGTTGTGCTTGTTGAAGTAGAAGTGCCGTTTGATGAAGCACTTGCGCTTGAAGATGACCCTGAACCTGGCACCTTGAGGCTTTGACCTGGGTAGAGGTTGTAGTCAGATGTGCCGTTCAAGCGTTGGAGTTCTGAGATAGAAATGCCGTACTTATTAGCAATTCTCCAGTAGCTATCACCGGCTTGGACTGTGTATGAACCGCCCGCTGCTGGTGCTGCACTTGTTGTACTTGTTGAAGCAGAGCCACTGTTTGATGACGCTGATGCATTGGTTCCTGAACCTGGCACTTTAATGCTTTGGCCTGGATGGAGGGTGTAGTCAGAGGTACCGTTCAAGCGTTGGAGTTCTTGGATAGAAATCCCGTACTTATTAGCGATACGCCAGTAGCTATCACCGGCTTGAACTGTGTATGAACCACCCGCTGCTGGTGCTGCAGAGCGCGTACTTGTAGTTGAGCTTGAAGTTGAAGCAGCAGAGCCACTTGTATTTGAAGCAGAACCTGGTACTACCAAGCTTTGACCTGGATAGAGGAAGTAGCTTGAGGTACCATTCAAGCGTTGCAATTCTTCAATCGAAATGCCGTATTTGTTAGCAATGCGCCAGTAGCTATCGCCTGCTTGAACTGTATAAGAACCGCCACCAGTTGCTGGGGCTTGCGGGCGTGCTGGGCTAGCTGTGCTAGAACCACCTGCATCATATTGAGTCAAACCATAGGTTTGGATTAATTGGTTAAGCTTAGACGCATAACGAGTATCTGTCGCATAGCGACCTGTTAAATGTCGTGTTGCGTCTTGATAAGAGTTGGTCGCACTCACGCGCGCCCCATAATAGAATTTATAGCGCCAACTGTTAGGATTGTTGTCCCCAGTTAAAAGCGAAGCATAGTCATTCAGGGATTCACCATAGTTGCTATACTTACGGAAAGGTTCCTTAGCAGCATAGTAGTTACCGCTACCATCGTCTTCTAAGGTGTCCATACGAACGGAATTGCCGTTGTAGTCACCCTTGATCCCGAATAAGTTATAGTTAGGTGCTGATGCTAATCCACTTTGGCCCCAACCTGATTCTAAAATTGCTTGCGCAATCATTACAGAGGCATACAAGTCATTATTCTTAGCGATATCGCGTGCATACCCTCCAATAGTTGATAAGAAGTTTTGTTGGGTAGCTGTTTGAGCTTGTACGGTCACCTTTGGTGCAGTGAGCGTGCTTAAAGTAGATGCAGAAGCGAATAAGACTAAGCCTGCATTAACCACTTTGGCAATTTTCTTATTTGATTCGTGGCGCTGTGCTTGTTTACGACGATTAATCACCGCTTGACGCGTTAATTTCACGTATATTCCCCCATTCTGCCATTTTATGATACAATACCATTATATAGAAAGCCTCTCGCTAAAAAAAGGGGCCTAGCCCCCTTTTCGTTTACTTTTAACTATTGTGTAACTTTCACGTAATACAAAGGAGTTTGTCTATGCAACGCGCTCTTCACTACAGTCACACCCTCTTAGCCGACTTAATCCAACGTTTCCCAGATGGCGTTTATATTGATGGTACCCTAGGAAAAGGACACGACACGGCCTTCATTCTCAGACAACCAGGTTTTTGTGGCCAAGTCATGGGCTTTGATATCCAAGATCAGGCCTTGGCTTGGACCCAGGAACGCCTAGCTGATATTCCAAACCGGGAGTCTGCCCAGCTTTTCCTGGCCTCTCACGACCAAATCCATACGCTTTTAGCTGAGACTCCTCAATTCAGTGGTGCCATTTATAATCTAGGCTATCTACCCGGTGGCGACCACCAAATCACAACTCAAGAGACTTCAACCCTGGCCTCTCTAGACCAGGTGCGAACCAAACTTCGTGTTGGCGGTCAAATCATTTTGGTTATCTACAGTGGTCACCCCGAAGGTGCCAAGGAAAAGGATGCCCTCTTCCAAGCCTTAGCCAGCTGGCCCCAAGAAGAATTCCAAGTCCTTCACTATGGCTTCATCAACCAACGGAATAATCCACCGCAACTTCTCATCATCGAACGTATCAAGTAAGTAAAAAAGCTGAGACCTAAGTCTCAGCTTTTCATTTTGTCTTATTCAGCAATCACGGCTTTAAGTTCATCCACTTTATTGACTTGCTCCCATGGTAAGACCACGTCTTGACGACCAAAGTGACCATAGGCTGCTGTCTGCTTATAGATTGGGCGACGCAAGGCCAAGGTGCGGATAATCCCATCTGGTGTTAAATCAAAGAGTTGACGCACTGCTTGAACTAGGCGACTCTCAGAAACGATGCCAGTCTCAAAGGTTTCAATCCGAATAGATACTGGTTGTGCTACCCCAATTGCATATGCTAATTGTACTTCACAACGCTTAGCTAAGCCGGCTGCAACGATATTCTTGGCAATGTAGCGAGCCATGTAGCTAGCTGACCGGTCCACTTTAGTCGCATCCTTACCAGAGAAGGCACCGCCACCGTGGCGAGCATAGCCCCCATAGGTGTCGACAATAATCTTACGGCCTGTCAAACCGGAGTCCCCTTTAGGCCCACCGATGACAAAACGACCGGTTGGATTGATTAAGAAGCGGGTTTGATCATCTAATAAATGTGCCGGAATCACAGGCTTCACTACTTGTTCAATCACGTCTTGACGCACAGTTTCTAAGGTTGCTTCAGGGGCATGCTGAGTCGAAATTACGACTGTATCCACCCGTAGGGCTTGACCGTCTTCTCCGTACTCAACGGTTACTTGGGACTTACCATCTGGTCTCAGGTAAGCCAATTGACCAGACTTGCGCACCTCACTCAGACGTTTAGCTAGGCGATGGCTAAGCGCGATTGGCAATGGCATAAATTCTTCCGTCTCATCACAGGCATAACCGAACATGAGCCCCTGGTCACCTGCCCCAATCAATTGATCGGTTGCTTCGTCCCGGGTTTCAATGGCCGCATCTACCCCTTGGGCGATATCAGGTGATTGTTCGTCAAGCGCGACCAAGACGGCCACATTATCGCCATCAAAGCCATAATCACTTGAATCATAGCCAATGCCCTTAATCGTTTCGCGTACAATTTGTTGGATATCGACATAGGCAGTCGTGCTGACTTCCCCGAAGACCAATACCAGGCCAGTGTTGACTGCGGTCTCGCAGGCCACCCGGGCTAGTGGGTCTTGTGTCAAGATGGCATCTAAGATGGCATCACTAATTTGATCGGCAACTTTATCTGGGTGTCCTTCCGTCACCGATTCAGATGTAAACAACTTTCTTTCCATAGTAATTTCCCCCATTTTGTTGATTGGTTACAAGGCAACTTCATTAAGAAAATGAATCCCATCGGGAATTTATTGTTGTAACTGACTCCATTATACATTAGTATAGTAGATATAGATAGTAAAAAATGTCGAAAAAAGAGGATTAGCTATGAAACACTTTGCACACTTTCTAAGACATCCCCTCATTCGAATCTTCCTGGCGCCACTAGGCTTTGGGATATATGGTTTAATCGTAGGGATGTACCACACTACCGAAATCAACTGGTTAGCCTTGGCCTATCTCTACCTGATTTTAGTCAGCAGTCAGTTGATTGACCACTACTTCTTCGTTCGCTTCAATACCCGTAAGGCCAAAGCTAGCTCGCCAGTAATCCTATACGCCATGGAGATTCTGCTCTGGGCAGCAACCGTGGGCTTTATGTGGCAGCATCATTGGGGGGCTAACCTCTTACTCCTCCTCTATATCGCCTATACTCACATTCAGCATTATCCTTATAATCTGACCAACAGCCTCTACCAGTTGATTCTGAATGTCTTCTTCCAGGCCTTCATTATCAACAACCTAGCCTACTTCAGCCAGACAGGAACCATCACGACCGGCTTCCTCATCAGCCTCCTGCCTCTGGCAGCCTTGCAACTGGCCTTTCAAGCTGAAGGCAATAGTCTAGTTAGTCAGCTAACGGGACACCCTTCCCTCATGCCACATGGCTTAAAAACAAGTCTGGTGCTCATCTTGAGCCTAGTAGCTGTGGCTGCTGGGACCTACTTAAGTTTCCCATCCAAATCTTATTTCATGCTCCAACTCCTCTTTATCGCCGGGAGCGTCTTGACCCTAGCCCCTCTCTTGGTCCAAACTCGACAACATAACCAAAACCAAAATAAACTCAACTATCTCAGCACTAGTTACTTGCTGATTAGCATCCTGTATGGCTTGGCCTTCTGCTTCTAACATATATGGCAAAAACAGCCGTCCCCACACGTAGGTGGGGACGGCTGTTTTTTGGTGTCTAGTCAGGCAACTTAACCCAAAAATCATGGTATCGCACGGTTGCGCATGATGCTGACAACTGTCACGATTAACATCACCAAGATTGGAAGGTAGCTCCATGACAAAGGGAGTCCTAATAGGGCAATATATCCGAACAAGGTACATCCCACCACCAATTTCTCCAGTGTGGTCTTCTGGCCACGAAGACTCCATAGGGATAATATAATACCTAGGATTATCGAGATTAGCATACTGCCAAGATAAATACGAAGCGGCCAATGGCTACCCAAACTTGTTAACATAATGGGCGACGGGATGCTCAGAGCTATTTCTAGCGCCTCGATAGTGTCTCTTAAGATTAGGAAATTTCCGATTGAGAACACCAAAAAGAAAGCATTGAAGGGGAGTAAGACTTGTTTTATCTTCAAGGTATTCTCACCTCCTCTGATTCAGTAAATTATAGAGCCATTGAAGGTTCCAGTCTGGAGCAGGCTGTGCTTGAATGATAGGTTCAAAAATTGTAGCAAGTGCTTCATCTACGAATATTTGCTCCTCATCTGAAATGTCATGTCTCAGACTAGTTAATAAGGGAGTATCTACAGGTATATACTCAACTTGACCCAAAGGAGTTAGCGAGTAGTGGATGGCCTCATCATTATAATAGAGTTGTCTACTGTCCGCAATTACGATATAACGAATTTTGGCTCCATTATACGCCGTGGTAAATTCCCAATCCCCGCTTAAATTATCTCTCTTGTACTTATAATTATCAAGTTCAGGATGCTCGATTTGATTAAAGTTTCGCATTGCTTCTTGCAAGGGCGAGTATATTCCTTCGGTGTGTTTTGCGTAGTATACGCTATAAGTTGATAAGTTGTCTGACACTTTCGTCCATGCAAAAAGTCCTACAACGGTAACTATAAATACAATTATAAATAACTTCCATTTTGATTTCATATCTTTCTCCTATGAGTCATTTTAAGCAATGATTTGGGTTGCCGCACTTATTCTTGCAATCTTCCTTTTTCGGTTTTGCACTTAATTACACAATCTGCGCCCCAAAAAAAGCTAGGACGCACGCCCTAGCCTCTCGTTGTTTAGCCTGTAATGAAATTTCCCAGGAATACCCACAGGATGCAGAGTACCACTTGGACGCCCACCATGTAGAATAACCATTGGCTTGGTAGGCGCGGTATCTTCAGCTTGTAGACGAAGGCTACCGCTAGGAGCGCGTAGACCAACATCAGGAAGATTTGGAAGACAGTCAGCGGGAGCAGGAAGCCTACTAAGGACACGACCTGAATCGCGAAGACGCCTAGTTCTAGTGGCAACCCGACGCTGTGGCGCTTGTCCACTGGATCTTGGAATTCGGCCGCTTGGTTGAAGTAGGCCAGGCGAATTCCGACTGCCAAGATGTAAAGTGCGAAGACAATGAGGCTAAAGGCGCCCGCATTGGTTACCGCCATCAGATAGACGCCCGGGAGGACGCCATAAATGAGGAAACTACTCAAGGTCTTGAGCTCCTTGGCGAAGGCAGCCTCCGCCACCGAAGACTGGAATTGATTCATAAAGCCTCCGACGAACAAGTCGATGATGGAGGCAATAATCAAGGAAACAAGGGCATACTGTAGTTCACGATGAAAGGCGAACCCGATCCCTGTCGCTGCAAAAAACAAACCTGCTAATAACACCACATTAAAGCGGTGCAACTTCCCAATAAACATACCGACACCATCTTTCTTATCAATGTTTTTTAATAGATTACACTAAGCTTTTTCAAAGCCAATAATGAGACCGTGGTACTGGGCATAGAAGGTGCAGAGCCCATTAAAATCCACTACCTCAATTTGAGCCTGAGGGTAGTGTTCACGAAGTAAAGCGCTCACCGCTTCAACCACTTCTGGATTGTCGCTATGAGAAATCGCCACTTTACCACCTTGATAGCCATGCTTGAGCATTTCTTCTACGGTTGCTTTCACAGCCCGTTTGCTCCCCTTAGACTTGGTCCCAATCTCAATCTTACCTTCAGCTGTACGAACCCCAATCAAACGGATGCCCAAGAGGCCAATCATACCGCCGACAAGACGGTTGACACGACCGGCTTTGACCAAGTTATCTACTGACTCTAAGATGAAGACGACATCCGTCTTTTGATGATAATCCTTTAGGCTAGCTACCACTTGGTCAAAATCCAGGCCAGCTTGTACTAACTCCAAACCCTTAGCAATTAAGAGGTCATTCTCTGTCCCAGCAGACAAGCAGTCAAAGACATAGATATTGGCCAATGGATTTTCTTCCAAAGTCATATTGCGACCCAGTTGGGCACTATTATAAGAACCTGATAAGCCACTAGATAGTGTAAAACAGATAACATTTTCTGCTCCCTCGAAGGCATTGGCATAGGCTTGAGGGGATGGGCAGGCAGTCGAAGATGCTTCCTTGCTGTCATGCATATCCTTTACAAAAGTTGCCATATCTAAGTTGGCATCATCCACATAAACCTGAGTGCCAATATTAATCATTAAAGGTACTAATTCAAAAGCGACATCCGTCCCCGCAAAAAGGTCCGGCGAGATAGTCGCGCCTGAATCGGCTACTAACTTCCATTTCATAGGTAATTCCTCCCTCTGTCTTCTCCCTAAGTATATAAAAGCCCACGGCAACTTGCAAACAAAATCACGCGTGGGCCTCTCTTTTTATTTTAGGATCTTTAAGGGCTAGCACTTTCCAGCCTCTCTATAAGTAACTAAGCTTGATATCGTTTAACCAGGGCAGCAATCCCCATGCCCCCGCCAATACAAAGGGAAGCAAGGCCATATTGACTCTCAGAGCGAACTAACTCATGGCAGAGAGTCGCTAAGACTCGGACTCCGGAAGCCCCAATAGGATGGCCTAAGGCAATGGCGCCACCATGAACATTGGTGCGCTCAGCCAACCAATCAGTCGACACCCCGTGATGGGCGACTAAATCATGTGAGACAGCCAGCGCTTGAACCGCAAAAGCCTCATTGAGTTCAAAGCGGTCAACTGCTTCAAAAGGCACGCCAGTACGCTTTAAAACCTGCTCAATAGCTCCTACAGGCCCAATTCCCATAATGCTAGGGTCAACCCCTGCCTGACCAAAACCTAGGACCTCAGCTAGTGGCGTCAGCTGGTAGCGGTCTAGGATGTCTTGGCTCACTAGGCAGAGAAAGGCTGCGCCGTCGTTAATGCCTGACGCATTACCGGCTGTTACCGTCCCCTCCGCCTGGAAGGCAGGACGCAAACTAGCTAATTTCTCGGGACTAGTTTTATAGTTAATATACTCATCACGATCAATCACTTGACGATTGCCCTTGCGGTCGACTTCTGTCACAGCCACAATTTCCTGGTCAAATAGGCCTTCTTGTTGAGCAGCTTGAGCCTTGACTTGAGATTGATAGGCATAAGCATCTTGAGCTTGGCGACTAATGTCATATTGTTGAGCTAAATTCTCAGCCGTCACACCCATAGCATAGCCCCCAAAGGCATCAGACAAGCCATCCCGATAGAGGGTATCCACTAGTGGACTGCCACCATAAGCCATGCCCTTGCGCGATTTGCCATCTAAGACGAAGGCGGCCTGGCTCATACTTTCTACGCCCCCAACGATCAGGGCTTGGTTCTCGCCGGCTTTGATCTTGGTATAGCCTTCATAGACTGCCTTTAAGCCACTCCCACAGACCATATTGACGGTGTAGGCTGGAGTCGACATCGGTAGTCCTGCCTCTAGCGCAATTTGACGGGCCAGGTTTTGACCATGGCCAGCCGATAAGACATTTCCAAGGATAACTTCTTCAATAGCTTCCAATGGTACTTGGTCTGATTCTAGCACTGCCCGGAGCACTTGGCTGCCCAAGTCTAGCGGACTGAGATTGGATAAGGCGCCAAGATAGCGACCAATGGCCGAGCGCTTAACTTCTGTAATATATACGCGTGTCATAAGTAACTCCCTTTAGTTCAAAATTCAACCAAGGATTAAATCAATGGTCGCTTGCTGGCGCAAGACTGGCAATAAAATGACGAATGCAGGTGACATATGCTTGTATGAAGGCATCATCCTCCAAATACAATTCATGCTTACGCCCCGGCACACAGTAAGCTTGGGCTTGAACCAAGCTCGACGTCAAGCCATGAATGCCACTAGCTAAAACATGGTCATCGAGCTCCGCTCGCCAGACTAGGACTGGCAAAGTAAGCTGGACAAGGCCTTGGCCAGACAAAATATTGCGCGAGCTAGCTAGACTAGTTGCTAACCAAGACCAAGTAGCGCCCCAGCTAGGGATCGGATGGTTGGCTAGATGCCAATGATGGAAATAATGGCCACGTTCATATTGAGTGGTCCAGCGATTCTGGCGAGGATACTGGCTATGACGTTCAGGGTCAAAGGCGCCCTGACGTGGAGCATAAGCTTTGCCACCACCTAAAGAGCTGACTACTCGACTTAACAAATGCGCATAGGCAAAAGGAATCTTGCCTGTATCAATTGCCATCATGGGCGAGGAAAGGATGAGGCCCTGAGCCAAGCCGGGATAGAGTTGGCATAGGCGAGTCGCGACCGCTCCACCCATGGAGTGGCCGAATAGGACTAAGGGACCTTGGATTTTTCCTTGCTTGTCTAAATGGTCTAAGAGTCTAGCTAGGTCTTCAGCATATTGATCAAAACGCAGGCTATGGATGCTGGACTTGGGACCATAGGGGCCACTGGCGCCATGCCCTCTTAGGTCCACTGCAATAACCTGGCAGGCTTCTTGATGCCAGTAGTAGGTTAACTCCCGGAATTTTTCCTTAAACTCATTGAGGCCATGGATGATCAGGAGAGTAGCCTGGGCCTCAGCATGAGGATAGAAATCAAAGGCTAAGGTCTGGCCGTCTTCTAGGGTAATGTGCTCTGACTGACCATGTTGGGCCAGATAAGGCTGCACCCAGTCTGTCATTTCCTGGTCGAACCGGTCTTGCGATAACCAAGCATGCTGAGTGCTAGCTTGAGCCTGCCAGCGGGTGACGTCGAAGACTTGCTCGCGGTCATTACTTGGCTTGAGGCCATGTCGACGCTGGTAGACCTGGCCATAGGTCCAAGTCGCTAGCCCCAGGCCGACTAGACCAGGCAATAGATAAGCATAAGGTGAGGTCATGGTGGGGCTCCTTTAAGTTGAATTAAGGACTGGCCAGCGTATCGGAGGTGACAACTGCCACTAAACGCACGTAGGCCACATCGCCAACTAATTGGTCGCTAGGCTGGGCGTAGAGGGTCACATATTGACTAGCAATATAGGCGCTTGTATCCTGGCCTTCCATTTTGGCAAAGGCCTTATAAAGGTAGTCAGCCAGGATGTCAGGGTGCTGGCGCCAAGTATCTAGGTGGACATCATCTGCTGCAATGTAGAGCTCAAAGGTAGATTCCCCTAATCTGGAATTAGCATCCTCAATAGCTGGATGCGCCGTCCGGAAATCTTGCCCATCTAAGGTCCGGCTACTCAAGTAATAGTAATCAGATAATTGACGAACCCGAGTTTGACTCCCTGCAGCTAACTGATGGCCGACCTGAATCTCCGGCCAACCAACTTGGCTACGATGTTGGTTGACTTGATTGACAAAGGCCTGGTTTAGACTAGTCAAATCCAAACCCTGATTGAAGGTTTGGGCTGTGCGGGCTGCTTTTTGGTAAACAGGGCTAGTCGCAACATTAGCTGCTACTTGATGGGGTTCTTGGTTGGTCCCGGATTGAATGACATGGGACTGATTATCCTGAGGCTTATTTTGTGGAATATTCAATAATTTTTGGGCAATAGTCAGCATGGCTTGCGGGCGGCTGAGGCTATTATCCCGCCAGACAGCCTGAATCATATCTCGTCTGGCAAAGAGGGCCAGGCAGAGGACGACAATAATCGCCGCTAATTTCAAAGGGGTCGTAGATCGTTTTTTCATGGTCAGTCTCCTTCTTCTACCATCTTAGGCAATTCTGACAGAGATTTCAATCTTGATGACTGAGATTTACCCTTTCTTAAGATTTGAACAGGACATTTGTCCCAAGTCCTAAAAACGCGTATAATGTGTAGAGTAGACGGGGCTCCCTGCCCCCAGATTTAAGGAAGGAGGCCCCCCATGTCGGATGCCCAGTCCCAGAGTGCCCAAGAACGGGCCAAGGTTCAAGAACGGATTGAAGCCAAGCTCAAGCTCTTGCCAGATTTACCTGGCTGCTATCTCATGAAAGATGCAGCCGATCAGATTCTCTATGTCGGCAAGGCCAAGAACCTTAAAAACCGGGTGCGCTCCTATTTCCGTGGCGCCCACGATACCAAAACCACCAAATTAGTGTCCGAAATCGACCATTTCGAGACCATCATCACCAATAGTAATAAAGAAGCACTTTTGCTGGAAATCAATCTGATTCAACAGTATAAGCCTCCTTATAATATTCGACTCAAGGAAGGGACCATGTATCCCTACCTTAAAATCACCAAGGAACGCCATCCCCAACTCATCATCACATCCAATGTCACCAAGGACGGCGGTCTCTATTTTGGCCCCTTCCCTAATGTAGGAGCGGCCACCCAGACCCAGCAACTCTTGCATCGAGTCTATCCCCTACGTCGTTGTGGCAAAAATGAGAAGCGGGCTTGCTTCTATTATCATCTAGGCCAGTGCATTGGTCCTTGTGACCATGAAATCACCAAGGACATGTACCAGCAACAGATTCAGAAGATTAAGCAGTTCTTCAACGGCGATATCCAACCCATTATGACTCAGCTCAAGGACAAGATGCAGGCAGCTGCCGAGCGCCTGGACTTCGAGCAGGCCGCTGACTACCGGGACCAACTCCAATACATTGAGACCACTATCGAGCGGCAGATTATCATGAGCCAGGACTACGACAATACAGACGTCTTCGCCTATGATTTCCAACGGGGTTGGATTTCCATCCAGGTCTTCATGCTCAGACAAGGTAGCATTCTCAAACGTGAGGCTGCCATTTACCCTGCTTACACGGACCCAGACGAGGAGTTAACGACCTTTATCGCCCGCTTCTATCAGGAAGAAAACCACTTACTTCCTAAGGCTATCTTGGTCCCTGAGGATGTAGACAAGGACTTGTTATCGCAAGTGATTTCAGTCCCTATCAGCACGCCACAGCGAGGCAAGAAAAAGTCCATGTTGGACCTTTGCGCTAAGAACAGCCAGCTGGCTCTTAACGAGCGCCTCAACCTCTTGGACATCCAAGCACAGCAAACCCGTGGCGTCAGCGAAGACCTGGCGGCTGCCTTGGGCATCCCTCTGGCCTATCATATCGAAGCCTTCGACCACTCCAACATTTCGGGGACTGGCCTAGTATCCGGTATGGTAGTTTACAAAGAAGGCAAACCAGACCGCAAGAGTTACCGCAAGTTCAAAATCAAGGAATCCAACCAAACCAATGAATTTGCCCACACCCAAGAGGTCATTCGCCGTCGTTATTCGCGCTTACTGCGTGAGGAACAACCCCTGCCCAATCTGATTTTGATGGACGGGGGCAAGGTCCAGGTCCGGGCAGCCCGCCAGGTGATTGAAGAGGAACTAGGCCTCTCTATTCCTGTCGCCGGCATGGTCAAAGACGACAAACACCGGACCGCTTCCCTCATGAATGGTTATAGTGAGGAAGTGGTAGAGCTAGACCGCCAGTCGCCTGTCTTCCACTATATCCAACGAATCCAAGAAGAAGTTCACCGTTACGCCATTTCCTACCATCGTCAAGTACGGAGCAAGCAACAATTCGCTTCTAAGTTAGACGCCATTCCTGGCGTGGGTAAGGTAACCCGCACCAAATTGCTCAAGCACTTCAAGTCCCTCAAGGCTATGAAAGAAGCCTCTATTGAAGACTACGCCAAGCTCGGTGTTAGGGCTGAATTGGCTGAACGGATTATTGCCTATCTAAGTAAATAAAAGGACTGAGCCTAAGCTCAGTCCTTTTTGCATGTCATGATTTTAAGTGAGTAGCCATAAAGCCAGGACATAAAAACTCACCCAGGCTAAGTTAAGGGCAGCGCCATTAAAGATTGGCGTCCAGCGACGGATGACATAATGGCTAAGGCCCAGCCAGATTGGCGTAGTCACTAGTGGGGTGGCCAGTAGAAAGTAAGTCGGCCACTGGGTCTGACCGGTCACAATAGCCAGGCCATACAGAGCCCAACCCAAGTAGGTTATTACAAGAGCCGATAGCCAGGTCACATTGAGTAAGTGATTGGCCTGATTAAGCGCTTGTACCAAGAATTTATTGGCCTGGCCTGCTTCTTCGTAATCCTGACAATAAGCCTTGCCTAGAATGGCTATTACATAGAAGGCGCCATGAGCCAAAGGGGACAGGCTGAAGCCCATGAGGAGGCAGAGCAGTCCGGCCCAGGCCAAGCTACTTACTGGTTGGGCCATTTGCCAGAGACCATAGAGACTTAGAAGTGGTAGCCAAATAGAAAATTGAGCCAGCCAAACACCCCAGCGTAAACGACGGTCTGCCCCTGATCTCATATAAAGAGCCAGGCGTAAATTGGTCAAGCCCCTTGCTTGGTAGCGGGCCAAGCCTTCTTCCGTCACCGGCGAAAAACCTACTAGTAATATATCGCCCACCAACCAGGCCAGAGCCCCAAAAAGGCCTGCCAAAAATGAAGCTTGTACTAGGATCATCAAAATCCCTCCTCCACACTTGTTACCCTCAGTCTAGCACACCCTCTTCATTTTATATAACAAAAAGGCTGAGACCGAGGTCTCAGCCAAATTTATTACATCATACCTGGCATGCCGCCCATTCCGGCTGGCATATCAGGGCTTTCTTTTGGAATGTCTGCTACAACGGCTTCTGTCGTTAAGAGCAAGGCTGCTACAGAGGCTGCATTTTGAAGGGCAGAACGGGTTACCTTAGTTGGATCCACAATCCCTGCTTCAATCATGTTCTCAAAAACATCCGTTGCGGCGTTATAACCTACACCTTTTTCAGAGCGACGGAGGGTGTCAACAATGACAGAGCCTTCCTTACCAGCGTTAGCTGCAATCTGACGAACTGGTTCTTCCAAAGCACGAGCTACAATCTTAACCCCAGTTGCTTCGTCGCCTTCAGCTTCTACTGCTGCCACGATTTCTTGAACATTAACCAAGGCAGTACCCCCACCAGGCACGATCCCTTCTTCCACGGCCGCACGGGTCGCGTTTAGGGCGTCTTCGATGCGGAGTTTACGTTCTTTTTGCTCAGTTTCAGTGGCTGCCCCTACTTTAATAACGGCTACCCCACCTGACAATTTAGCTAAACGCTCTTGGAGTTTTTCCTTGTCGAAGCTTGAGGTGCTTTCTTCTGCTTGGGCGCGAATGACCGCAATACGGTCTGCGATGGCTTGCTTGTTGCCTGCCCCTTCTACGATAGTGGTAGAGTCCTTAGTTACCGTTACTTTACCGGCATGACCTAGATGTTCTACGGTCGCATCCTTCAGTTCAAAACCTAATTCTTCTGAAACAACGGTTGCCCCAGTCAAGACTGCGATGTCTTCCAACATGGCCTTACGACGGTCCCCAAAACCAGGCGCCTTAACGGCCACCACGTTCAAGGTCCCACGTAACTTGTTGAGGACTAAGGTTGGCAAAGCTTCGCCGTCTACATCTTCCGCAATAATAAGGAGCGGACGACCAGATTGCATAATGCCTTCCAAGAGTGGTAAAACATCTTGAATGTTGGTAATCTTGCGGTCGGTCACGAAGATAACAGGATTTTCCAATTCAGCAACCATCTTCTCATTATCGGTTACCATGTATTGAGAGAGATAACCCCGATCAAATTGCATCCCTTCGACCACTGATAATTCCGTCTCGATTGACTTAGATTCTTCAATGGTGATCACACCGTCGTTGCCGACACGTTCCATAGCGTCCGCAATCAAGTCACCAATAGCTGGGTCGCCAGAAGAGACTGCGGCTACTTGGGCAATGGCTTCTTTGGATAAAACGGGTTGAGATAAGGCTTGTAAAGCTTCAACTGCTGCCTTAGTGGCCTTGTCAATCCCACGGCGGATGCCAACTGGGTTAGCCCCAGCCGTCACGTTCTTCATCCCTTCATTAGCAATGGCTTGGGTCAAGACAGTTGCAGTCGTGGTTCCGTCACCCGCTACATCATTGGTCTTGCTAGCCACTTCCAGCACCAATTGCGCCCCCATGTTTTCGAAGCGGTCTTCTAATTCGATTTCACGTGCGATGGTTACCCCATCATTGGTAATCAAAGGGGAGCCAAAGGTCTTGTCTAAGACCACATTACGGCCCTTAGGCCCTAAGGTTGTTTTTACTGTGTTTGCTAAAATATCTACCCCGCGCAAGAGAGCTGCGCGAGCGTCTTCTGAGAATTTCAATTCTTTTGCCATTAAGAGTCACTCCTTTTCTATTCTATGTCTTGTGCTTAGCCTAAAACGGCCAAGACATGGTCTAATTCAATTACTAAATATTCTTGGCCGTCTTGCTTAACGGTCACGCCTGCATAAGATTCAAAGACAACGCGGTCGCCGACTGCTACTTCGCCAGCGCTTGCTACTTCCTTGCTGACTGCTAGGACCGTCCCGGTCTCTTGTTTTTCTTGGGCGGCACTAGATAAAATCAAGCCTCCTACGCTTTTTTCTTCTGCTGGGGCTACTTCAATTACCAGTCGTTTGCCTAATGGTTTTAACATGGGATTTCCTCCATTCATTCTGAAACTTAGCACTCAAACACTTCAAGTGCTAACCACTCTTTTATAATAGTCTAAAATAGTCAAAAAAGCAAGTGATAGGCACTTGCTTTTTGAAACTTATGATTTAATTTTTAGATAGCCATCTTCTGAGCGATAAGAAGCTAAGGCTTCCCAAACTGCCACTGGACAAGTCACAATGAAAAGGAAGATATAGCCAGTCTGTAACCACATTACGGCAACGTCACTGAGACCATGGACCAAGACGGTGACAATCATGGCGGTCACTAGCCCAATCTCAGCTTGAACTTCTGGTTTGAACCAGAGAGCCACCCGCTCACGGAAGTAGCCAACCGTCCCAATCAAGTAGATTGCCGTCCCATAGAGACCATAAGAAGAGAGGAACTCTAGGAAAATCTGATGGGCGTGAGGTTGTCCCTTACCACCATAGAGATAGAAGAAACTGAAGTAGGACATAGGTCCCCGCCCTGTTAAAGGATAATCGGTGAAGATGCCCCAAGCCGCCCGCCAAATCATTTCCCGCTCTTCTAAGCTATGAGAGAAGGAAGCCGAGGTAAAGCGCGCCAAAAGTTCCGGGAAGAAGAAGACCAGACAGGCCCCTGCTAACCCAATCCCTCCTAGCCACAAGACCAATCGGCGATTAATGAAGAAAACAAAGGTGATGGTTCCCACTACCAGGGCCGGCAAGGCCATGCGGGAGGCTGTCAGCAAGATGCCGACCACATTCAAGACCATGCTGAGACCATACCAGACCTTGGCCTTCTTAGTGCCTGCCTTGACAAAGAGGTAGGCCCCCACCAAGAGGGCAAAAATACAGAAGAGCCCATAATAGTTGGCATTAAAGAGCGTGGACATAGCCCGATGCTTAGGATTAGGATCCCGCACAATATAATCTAGCGGGAAACCATGACTGGCAATAAAGACTAGGTAGTGATAAATAGCATAGAGACTAGTGCCAATGCTTCCTAGGCCAATAATATTGAGCATTTTAATCAGCAGGTCCGGCGTTACAAAATTGCGATAAATCCGGAAGAAGGTCCAAACTAGGATAAAGCCAATGGCTGCCCAGATGCCGTACTGGTTGCGGTTGGCAAAGGCAATAACAAAGCTAAAGATGGCCCCGGCTCCAAACCAACCCGTTCCTAGGGCAATCTTACCTAGACGCCGACGGTACTTCCAGAAAATCAAACTCACGGCCAAAACAGCCGCTGGCACACTAATATAAAACGGAAAAAGAATTAAGATACTTACATAAGTCATAATGAGTGCAGGCTGCGACATTAGATCGCGGAACGTTGGCCGTGACGCCTGCTTGCTTTCAGTAGTTTCCATATAAGCTACTCCTCGTTGATCAGGGTCAATTATTACCTTCTTATTTTACCCTATTTGGCCGAAAATTTCCAATCATGCCATAAGCAAAATCTGTCTTTAGCATGGTCTCTTCTAGTTGTATCTGCCACCCTATCTATCAATCTATCTATTGATAGATAGGGTATGAGCCAGCAAATTTACGTGCTCTATCAGACACAAGTTGTGCTTGGCTTGCCTATGACAAAAGCCAAAAGGCTAGATTCTGCCTGGTCCCCTAGGACGGCAGGCAGGATCTAGCCCTTTTTTATTCAATCCTATTAGTTAAGACGGCTCTTGTTAGCAACGTCCTCGCTTAAGAGGCGGACAAAGTCGTCATAGCTGTAGCTTTCTGACTTGGCAGAACCGTATTGGCGAACGTTCACTGTGCCTTCAGACACTTCTTGGTCCCCAATAACAATTTGGTAAGGAATCTTAGCGGTTTGAGCGGAACGAATCTTATAACCCAACTTCTCATTACGCAAGTCCATATCCACACGGAAACCTTTGGCCTTCAAGTCTTCATAGATTTCTTGAACGCGGTCACTGTGAGCCTCTAGGCTAACTGGCAAGAGGGCCACTTGAACAGGTGCCAACCAAGTTGGGAAGGCTCCCTTGTACTCTTCAATTAAGTAAGCCACAAAACGTTCCATGGTAGACACAACCCCACGGTGGATGACCACTGGGCGGTGGTTATCTTGACCATCTTCCCCAACATAAGTCAGGTCGAAGCGTTCTGGCAAGAGGAAGTCTAACTGAATGGTAGACATGGTTTCTTCCAAGCCAATGGCAGTCTTGAACTGAATGTCCAATTTAGGACCGTAGAAAGCAGCTTCCCCGATGGCTTCGAAGTAATCTAAGCCCAACTCATCCATGGCTTCCTTAAGCATGGCTTGTGCCTTTTCCCACATCGCATCGTCGTCAAAGTATTTCTCTTTGTTTTCTGGGTCACGGTAGCTGAGACGGAAGCGGTAGTCAGTGATGCCAAAGTCATGGTAAACGGCCTTAATCAAGTCCAGTACGCGGATGAATTCTTCCTTGATTTGGTCAGGACGTACGAAGATATGGGCGTCGTTCAGGGTCATTTCACGAACCCGTTGCAAACCAGATAGGGCCCCGGACTTTTCATAGCGGTGCATCATACCCAATTCCGCAATCCGGATTGGTAATTCGCGGTAAGAGTGGATGTCATTCTTATAAATCATCATGTGGTGTGGGCAGTTCATTGGCCGCAAGACTAGCATTTCGCCGTCGCCCATGTCCATTGGTGGGAACATGTCGTCCTTGTAGTGAGCCCAGTGGCCAGATGTTTGATAGAGGTCTACCTTGGCCATGATTGGGGTATAAACATGGTCATAGCCCAGGCTGATTTCCTTGTCCATGATATAACGTTCGATCACACGACGGATGGTTGCCCCTTTTGGTAACCAGAATGGTAAACCAGAGCCTACTTCCTTAGATACCATGAAGATACCCAGTTCTTTCCCTAATTTACGGTGGTCGCGTTCCTTCGCTTCTTGGCGTAGACGCAAGAATTCATCTAGGTCAGCTTGCTTGAAGAAGGCCGTCCCGTAAACCCGTTGCATCATCTTGTTGTCAGAGTTACCACGCCAGTATGCCCCAGCCAAGCTAAGCAGCTTGAAGACCTTAATCTTGCCTGTTGATGGCACATGAATCCCACGGCAGAGGTCAGTAAAGTCTTCTTGTTGGTAGACGCTAATAACTTCATCTTCTGGCAGGTCGGTAATCAATTCAACCTTGTAAGGGTCGTGCTTGAAGAGTTCCAAGGCTTCAGCGCGAGATACTTCCCGTCTTACAATTGGGTAGTTCTGGCTGATGATTTTCTTCATTTCCTTCTCAACTGCAGGTAGGTCGTCTTCAGTTAATTGAACTTCCTTGTCAGTATCGTAATAGAAACCTGATTCAATAGCAGGCCCCACCCCAAAATGAATACCAGGATAGAGGCGAGTTAAGGCATGAGCCATCAAGTGCGCGGTTGAGTGGCGCATGATTTCTAAGGCTTCAGGGCTCTTGTCAGTGATGATTTCAATGGTCCCGTCAGCTTCCAAAGGCCGGTCGTGGTCAACTAATTGACCTTGGAATTTACCGGCTAGGGTTGCTTTGGCTAAAGAAGAGCCGATGCTAGCGGCAACTTGATCGACAGTGACGCCCTTGTCATAGTGACGGACACTGCCGTCTGGGAAAGTTAAGGCGATTTGAGACATAGTAGTTCCTCCTCATTGGATAATAGTGCTTGGTCGACAGTCTTAATCATTGGAAATAAAAAATCCCATTGACTCTGGTATTGCGACACAGAGTCAATGGGACGTTGATAAACGTGGTTCCACCCAAATTTGCTTCTGCCACTGGCAAAAGCCTCTTGGTGCTAGTAACGGGAGCGACCGTCTTGACTTAACAGGCGAGTGATTGCCCTTAGGTCAAGAATCAGTGAAGAGGTAAGCAACTATAGCGCCAGGATGTTGCACCAACCCATCCCTCTCTTGTCAACGCGACTAGCCACTCATGGCTTCACTCTCGATTAAGATTCTAGATATGTTATACCACTTTTGCTTGAAGAATTCAAGCCCTAATCCTGGCCAGCCCGCCAATCTTGGGCATAGGTCTGGTAGAAGGCTAACTTAAGAGCGATAAAGCGACTCAGGTCATTCAAGAGTTGGAAGAGTCGGGCCCGATTTTCGAACTCCTGCCGGCTGACTGGCAAGGGTCGCTCCCGATAATAAGCTAGCAAGGCCTGGATATCGGCCATAAGATAGGTGCCTGGATTGGCCGTTTCTAGCTGACTAGCCGTCAGATAGAAAATGCCGGCTAAGACCTTGCTTTCTTCGCTCTCTAAGAAGCAGTCAGGCAAGGTGGTCATCATCTGCTCCAAAAGCTGGGCCTGTGCCTGACGCATTTCGACATAGTGGACATCATAATTGGTCTGTCTGAAGAGTCGGTTATCTCGCTCAGCTAAGACCGTGGTCAGGGCTGCTTCTAGTTCCTGATTAAGGGTCGCTATGGCAGCTAAGTCCGCGCCCCGTCTGGCTTGGGGCTGGCGTAAGGAATCATGAATAGTCAAAAGCAGTTGGCGTAGCTGGTCTTCGATACGCGCTCTGTGGGCCAGAATCAGGTCTTCTTTGGACGGCATATAGCTATTAAAGGCTAGGGCCAGCCCTGCCCCAATGGCAAAAAGACCGACTTGATTGAGCCAATAAGAGACTGCTAGCGACTGCCAACCTAAGAGTTGGGTCACTAGGACCGTGCTAGCCACTAGCCCCGACATGAGCTGAAGCCGATAGCTGAGGGGTACATAGATGACAAGGAAGAGGGCTAGACTAAGCATATTAAAGTCCAGACTAGCAAAGAGCAGCCAAGCCAGGGCCAAGGCCAACACCATGGACACTAGACGCTCTTGGGCCAACTTAAGTGTGGTCCGGCGCGTATCCGACAAGCTCAAAAGGGCAATGACCCCTGCTGTCATCGGATTCAAGAGCCCTAGCGCCTGAGCCGTCAGCGCCGCCGCTAAGACAGCCAGGGTATATTTAGCAGTTCGTAATGGCAGGGACATAGCGCCCCCTCCCTTCTCTTATCATTTTCCTCTATTGTTATACCATCTGGGCTGAAAAATAACAATCCCCGCTAGTAATTTTAGCTATCTTCACAAAATCTTCGCAATTATTAGCTATACTATGAAAGTACACCCCGAAAAGGAGCCATATCCATGCCTAACCCCAAGCTTACCAAGGGATTTCGCCTAGCAGCCACTGTGCTGATTGACAATTACTGGATTGCCCGGCAAGAAGTCGAGCGCTACTTGGCCCGTCGTCAGTACTGGTCCCAAAGGCTTATGACCTACATGAGCCAGGCCGGTTGGCAAGCCCAACTTGACTTTGAAGGGAGCCAAGACGGTTTAGCCGTGCTAGGTTTGGATGCGCAAGGCCAAATCCAGGCCCTCATTCACCTGGACCCAGCCAATCTAGCCGCCCTAGACGCTGGCGCTAGCCCAGAAGCACTCTTCTAATTGCCTATCCAATAGGAACTATGGGCTAAATTTATTGGCATATGCTTCTTTTTTCTGATACAATGACCATATACGTCCAAATAACAGGAGGATTAGACTCGATGACCAAGTTACATACTAAGCTCGTTTTAGTCACCCTAGCGAGCACTACCCTACTAGGTTTAGCTAGCCCTATTATGGCCCAAGAGCTAAAGAAAACCCCAGATTTAACTAAGGACTTTAGCCAGACTCAGGCCAGCCAAGTATCTAGCTTCACCATGCCTAGTGGCTACCCTGAAGAATTGAACAGCTTAACAGAAGACACTCGTTCTTATGTCGTGATTGACCAAGATACCCACAAAGTCTTGATGGAACGTGAAGGGAATAAGCCTTATCCAATTGCTTCTATGTCCAAAATTATGTCAGTTTACTTGACCTACAAAGCCATCGAGGAAGGCAAAATTAAACTAGACGATAAGATTAAGACACCTGAATCTATTGTCCGTGATTTTACCGATAATGCGGAATTATCTAATGCCGGCCTAGTAGCGGGTGCAGAATACACCGTCCAGGACCTCTTGTACGGGATTATGTTAGCATCTGGTAACGATGCGACCACCCTTTTGATGTCGCATATCTACGGTTCTGAACAAGAAGCAGTCGCTGCCATTCGTCGCCAGTTAGATGAATGGGGAATCGAGAACTATGAGTTCTACACCACTTCTGGGGCGCCTAACAAGTACCTACCAGAAAGCTACTGGATTGAAGGGTCAACCAAGGACAGCCAAAACAAGATGTCCGCGGCGGATGTTGCGCTTATGGCTCAATACATCACCGAGAAGTATCCACAAATCTTGGAACTATCTTCTGCCCGTGAATACACCATGGCCAAAGACAGTGACCATCCAATTAAAATGGCTAATAACAACCTACTCCTTGAAGGAGCTCAATACGGCCGTCCAGGCGTGACGGGTCTAAAATCAGGTTATACCGATGAAGCCGGCAAATGCTTCGTCACCACCACTACTGAAAATGGCCGTAAGATTATTGCCGTTGTCATGGGGGTTCAAGAACCTTACTCTTCTTACGAAGAAACCAAGATTCTCTTGGACGGCTTGGACAAGCACCCTGAACTCTACCAATTAGAAGGCTTGGCTACCAATCTCCTGCCTACTCAAGCAGAGAAGGAAGCTCAAGCAGCCAAAGCCGCTTCAGAAGAAGCTGCAAGCAAGGCTCAAGCAGCAGGCAGCAAGGAAGAAGACGTTGAGAGTCTCCCTAACCGCCGTAATAACCCATTTACTAACTTTATGCGTAGTATCTTTGGGATCTTTAACTAAGACTTATACCGGCTGAGGCTCGTCCTCAGCCGGTTTTTCTAGCTAAGAAAACTTCCCATTATATCATATATGATATAATGGGAAGTTATTTTTACCTCAAGACCTAAAAAAACGAGACCCTAGGGTCTCGTTTTTTGCTATTAGTTAAAGACGATAACAGGTGTACCGTACTCTACGTTCTCGTAGATGGTTGCTGCTGCGTCCAGTGGTGAGTTAACACAGCCCAATGAACCACTATGGGTCCAGACTTCGCCACCAAATTGGCTTTGCCATGGGGCGTCATGAATCCCTTGGGCCTTATCGTCGAAACGCATCCAGTAGTTAACCGGTACAGAGTAGTCTACTCGATAGAACTGGTTGTAACCCTTGAGTCGGGTCCCAGCCAATTTTTCAATGATAGCCCCTGCCCCAGGAACCGTTTCGGCTGCTGGTTGACCTGTGACAACAGGTGCCTCCAAAATTTTCTTGTGGTCTTTATAGAGGAACATGGTTTGGTTGGCGATATCGACTTCCACGTAGGTTGGGCCGATATCATCCTTGGCGTTAGGGACGCCACCAGTCGAGTTAACGGCAGGTTCACGCTTAACTGGTTGATGTGCTAGCAGCTCTTGCTCAATCTTGTCGACTTCCTGGTCCACTTCAATGCCCCAGCCCATAATACCAGGTGGCACCTCTACTGTACCGCGTAAGGTTGATTTGAACTCACGCGTCTTATTATAGGTAGAGTATTTTTCATTCAATTCTTGAACGTAAGCCTTAATGGCTTCGCGGTCGAAGCTGACTTGGTTGTTCTCGTCAAAGTGCATCCAAGATTCAATAGTCTTGGTCGGAATTTGAACATCATCGCCAGCAATCTGAAGGACGATTGGGTTTTCACTATACTGCTTGATTAAGCCAATCGCTGACTTCATAGTGTCGCTATCTGCTTGGATAGTTGCCTTAGCATAGGCTTGGCTGACATCCACACTCGACTTTTCTTGTGTCGCAGCGACCAACATATCTTGGGCCAGGCTATCGGTATCAACCTGAGTCCCTGTCGCATCTGACTTGACTTGATAGCCATCTGCTTCTGTATATTCAATACTAGCATCTGTCGCCGCCTGACGTTGGCTGTTATCAATGCCTTTGGCTGCTAGAACTTGAGCTGCCTTGGTTTTATCTACATGGACCATGTTGGAGTCCACCTTAACATCTTGGTGGCTACCAAAACTCAAGGGCCACATAACTGGATCTTGCTGATTGAAGAGTTGACCCACAGCCTTATCCAAGTCATAACTTGGTGATAATTCAGCCAAGGTTACTTGAGCCGTGGTCTTCCCATTCTCTTGCAGATTAATTTGGCGCTTGCCAAGTTCTTCAGCAATCTTCTCTTGGGCTTGGGCTTGAGTTAAGCCCATGAGCGGAATATCTCCAAAGTAGCTACCGAAGGTAAAGCGATCTAGGAAGAAAATCAAGCCCCCGATGTAGGCTACTGCTAATAAACCCAGAAGAATCATGCTGTATTTCAAAAAGCGTTTCATTGGCAAATCCCCTATCTAAAATTATCGTTACTCTCTATTATACGTTTAGATGAAAGTTTGTAAAGTCTTAATCAACAATTGGTTGACGACTTGTGGGTTGGCTTGCCCTTTAGATACCTTCATAATTTGACCAACTAAGAAGCCAACCGCACGGTCTTTCCCGTTACGATAGTCTTCGACAGAGGCTTGATTAGCTGCCAAGACTTGGTCAATGATGGCTTGGATTTGCGCTGGGTCGCTAATTTGTGCCATGCCACGTTCTTGGACAATGACATCCGCATCGCCCCCTTCAGTAACCAAAATCTTGAAGAGTTGCTTAGCAATCTTAGAAGAAATGGTCCCTGATTCAATCAGACGAATCATTTGCGCAAGGTTGTGTGGCGTCAATTGAGTCCCAGACAAGGTAGTCTTGGCACTGTTCAAGTAAGCAGACACTTCACCCATGAGCCAGTTAGAGGCTTGTTTAGGATCTGCCCCTTCGGCTACGGTTGCCTGGAAGAAATCAGACATTTCCTTGGTCAAGGTTAAGACCATGGCGTCATAGGCAGGTAGGCCAAACTCCTTGATATAGCGTGCCCGACGGCTATCTGGCATTTCAGGAATGGTAGATTTTACTGCTTCTATCCATTCAGGAGCAATAGTAATCCATGGTAGGTCAGGTTCAGGGAAGTAGCGGTAGTCCGCAGACCCTTCCTTAACCCGCATGAGCAAGGTCTTACCAGTCGCTTCATCGTAACGACGAGTTTCTTGCCCAATCTTACCACCCGCTAAGAGCACTTGAGCTTGACGTTTCTCTTCGTAAGCCAAGCCCTTCTTAACGAAGTTGAAGGAGTTGAGGTTCTTGAGCTCGGTCTTGGTCCCGAAGGCTTCCTGACCATAAGGACGGAGGGAAATGTTGGCGTCACAACGCATAGATCCTTCTTCCATCTTAACGTCAGAAACTTCGGTATACATGATTTTCTCACGTAAAGCTTCCAGGTAAGCATAGGCTTCTTCTGGTGAGCGAATGTCCGCTTCAGAGACAATCTCAATTAGAGGCGTCCCTTGACGGTTAAGGTCGACATAAGAATAACCATCAGTGGCATGGGTGTTCTTACCCGCATCTTCTTCTAAGTGCAGACGCTCGATGCGAATACGCTTGGTTTGGCCATCGACTTCAATATCAATGTACCCATTTGACCCGATTGGCGTATCAAATTGAGAGATTTGGTAGGCTTTAGGGTTATCTGGGTAGAAGTAGTTCTTACGGTCGAACTTCATTTCAGGCGCGATTTGGCAGTTAAGCGCTAAAGCTGCCCGCATACCAAATTCAATGGCCCGTTTGTTGACCACTGGCAAGACACCAGGATAGCCCCAGTCGATTTCGTTAGTGTTGGTGTTAGGTTCTGCCCCGAAATGCGCAGGTGATGGGCTGAACATCTTGGAATCAGTCTTCAATTCCACGTGGACTTCAAGTCCGATAATCGTTTCAAAATTCATAGCGGTCTCCTATTCTACGGCTGCCCGTGGGGATTGGTTGACATAGTCATGTCCGACTTCGAAGTTAGCAGCCACTTGATAGATGGTTGCTTCATCCAATGGCTTAGCCATGAGTTGCAAGCCGATAGGAAGCCCGGCCTGGTCTAAACCAGCTGGCACTGACAAGGCTGGTAGCCCGGCCAAGTTGGCTGGCACGGTCAAGAGGTCAGCCACATACATTTCGATTGGGTCTTGGATTCGGCCTCCGATTTCAAAAGCGGTTGAGGTGGTCGCAGGCCCCATGATTACATCACAGGCTTGGAAGGCTTGCTCGAAGTCTTGGATAATCAAGGTCCGAACTTGGGCGGCCTTCTTGAAGTAGGCATCATAATAACCTGAGCTCAAGCTGAAGGTCCCTAACATGATCCGACGTTGTACTTCTGGCCCGAAACCTTCAGTCCGTGATTGTACATAGACTTCTTCCAGAGTTTGCGCACTTTGCGAACGGTAGCCATAGCGAATCCCGTCAAAGCGTTGTAAGTTAGAAGAGGCTTCTGAAGAGGCAATAATATAGTAGACATTAATCCCGTACTTAGAATGTGGCAAGGAAATCTTCACAATCTCTGCCCCTTGGCTTTCAAAGTAGGCAGCGGCTTGATCCATGCGCTCGCGAATTTCCTGGTTAATGGCTTCTGAGCGATAATCCACTGGGAAACCAATCTTCAGACCAGCTAAAGGTTGGCCAATCTTAGCGCTATAGTCAGTGTCAATTTCAGGCAAGGAAGTGGAATCCTTGGCATCATGGCCGGCAATGGCTTCTAAGACCAAGGCGTTATCGGCCACGGTTAAGGTCATTGGCCCAATTTGGTCTAAACTAGAACCAAAGGCGATAAGCCCATAACGAGAAACAGAACCGTAGGTTGGCTTCATCCCAACTAAACCAGTAAAGGCAGCCGGTTGGCGAATACTCCCCCCAGTATCGGTCCCTAAGCTAGCAGGCACTTGGCGGGCTGCAACAGCTGCCGCAGAACCACCAGATGACCCACCTGGTACGCGGTTCAAGTCCCAAGGGTTGCGCGTTGTCTTGAAGGCAGAGCGCTCACAGCTAGCTCCCATGGCAAACTCGTCCATGTTGAGCTTCCCTACAATGATGGCACCGGCTTGGTGGAGCTTTTCTACGACCGTTGCATCATAGGTTGGCACGAAGTCTTCCAGCATACGGCTGGCAGCAGTCGTTACCAAGCCCTTAGTTACGATATTATCTTTAACCCCAATCGGAATCCCGTTAAGGATCGGCGCATCCGCCCCATAGCCACGTGCATCCGCTTGAGCTGCGGCTGCTAGGGCCAAGTCTTTGTTGAGGGCCAAGAAGGCTGCTACTTGTCCATCTGTCGCTTCAATACGTTCGAAAGCTGCCCGCACCAAGTCTTGGGATGTAAATTTACCGGCTGCTAATCCTTCTTTCATGGCTAAGATTGTCGTTGGATATTGGGTCATCTTAGGCTTCCTCACTTTCCATGATGGCTGGTACTTGAATGAAGCCATCCTTGCTAGTTTTAACATTAGCTAATAATTGCTCCCGCTCAACCCCTGCTTGGGCCTTGTCTTCACGGAAGACATTGAGGAGTTGGTTGCCATGGTAAGTCGGTGCGACCCCTTGGGTATCCACTTGTTCGAGTTGCTCAACAAAGTCGATGATAGCATTGAATTCCTCGGTAAAGGCATCAATCTTGCTGTCATCGAATGAGAGTTTCGCCAATTTGGCGACGTGTTTGATATCGGCTGGTTGGACCATGCGATTCTTCCTTTCTGATACTGACTTTATTTGCTAGTTAATGAAGGGACGAGCGACCCCTTATTTTAGGATTTGCGATTGATACTGGTTGCTACCCGCCGGCTTGGTAATAACGGCTTCAGTCCCTTCTGATGACTCAATCTTCACTTGCAGATCCAGTCCTTCAGGGAATATATTCTGGGCGACATCCGTCACATGCTGGGTTAGAGCGGTAATCTCCGTTAAATCATAGAACTGGGTCACGATATTAATCTTAAGCGAAGCTAGGCTGCCGTTGATATTGAGGGCTTCAGCCGTAATCCCATTAAGTTTAGGGAAGAAGTCGCTGACCTTGGTCCGGAATTCTTCAAAACCTGGGTATTGATCGTTACTACCTTGGTTGGTCCCTACAAATGGCAGGAGAGCCCGGCTTTCGTTATGCTCGGTCCAATCGGTTACGGCATTCCCCTCACGGGAAATCCCATCTAAGACAAAGGTCCCACCCACCACATTATTGGCAGGGGCTTGGCTGAAGATAGCCACAGAGATTGGCACGGAACGCAATTCAGGAGTTGCCCGCAAACGGCCCACGATGGTGTTGGCGTAGGCTTTACCCCGTTCCCGCATTTCGCCGATCGAGATTTCCTGACGGTGCACCACGTTATTGGAGTCGGTATATTGGTATTCACTATTCATGGCCAAACCGATGACAATTCCAGATAGAGAGTAGCCATCGTTGGTTTCCACCATAATGTCTTTTTCCATGATTTGGGCCAGATAAATTGGCGTTGCAGCCGCGTCCGTAATCACCTGGTCATTGGAGCTAGATTCTGCACTAGACGATTCTTCCTGGCTTGACTCACTGCTTTGCGCCGAAATGGTGCTTTCAGCCTTACGCTGTTGCTCGGCATCATCGGGCAGACGAGGGTTAAGCCCTTCTGGGTTATCATCTGATTCACGGCCCGTCCAACGGGTCATGGTCTCCAGATTAATCAGGGTTCCTTCTTGCAGGAAATATTGGTTGGTTGGAAAGACGCCTTTGGCAATCCGCAGGAGCCCTTCTTCAAAGGCACGGATATTACCGGCGGAACTAAGGTTGCTGTCAGAGCTGCTGGCTACCCCTAATTGGTAGCGACCATTGCTGATAACTGCCCGATAGTTCTCACTAGACAGCTGGTTCTGAGTGGTCTGAACTACCACCTGGTTAGGTCCTACCACTGGCTTTTTGGTTTTTTCGGCTTCTAGGTTGTTAAGACACCCTGCCAGGGTCAGACTGACTGCCGCGAGGGTCAGTCCCTTCTGCCATTTATTTTTCATATTTTCACCACTTTTTATAGATTTGCTAAGAAACTGGCTTCGTCAAGGATGGTTACACCCAAGGATTCCGCCTTGCTTAATTTGCTTCCGGCTTCCTGACCTGCCACCAAATAATCGGTCTTCTTAGAGACACTACCGGTGACCTTAGCCCCCCGCGCTTCTAAGAGCTCCTTGGCTTCAGAACGCGAATAGCTTTCCATGGTCCCAGTCAGGACAACAGTTTTACCTAACCAGAAATCATTGACTGTGTCACTTTCTGCCACTTCAAGAGGCTGTGGCCCCTGATAGGTCAGGTTAACGCCTGCCTCTGCTAGGCGTTTAAGCATGGCTTGGCTTGATTCCAAGGCTAGATATTGTACTAGAGATTGGCTGATAATTGGCCCTAGCCCTTCAATGGCCCCAATTTCCTCGGCAGTCGCCTGGCTTAACCTATTCAAATCGCCAAAGACTTGCAAGACTAAGCGCGCTGCCTTGGCGCCCACATGTCGAATGCCCAAGCCAAAGAGCAAACGCTCAGCGGAGTTGGACTTGCTAGCTTCAATGGCAGCCAGTAATTTCTGGGCGGATTTTTCTTGGATTTTATCTAGACCTAAGAGATCTTCTAAGGTCAAACGATAGAGGTCATCCAATTCCGTGACTGCTTGACTAGCGACTAGCTGGTTAAGAATACGTGGTCCCAAGCCCTGAATGTTCATAGCACCCCGAGAGACAAAATGGCTCAAGAGGGCTAGGCGTTGGGCCGGACAGACTAGGTTAGGACAGCGTAGAGCTACTTCTTCACCCTGACGTACTAAAGTCGTCTGACATTCCGGACAATGGGTCGGAATAAGCAGGGGCTGACTGTCTTGTGGCCTCTTGGCTAGAAGCACTGAGGTAATCTCAGGAATAATGTCGCCCGCCTTGTGGATGGTAACTTGGTCGCCCAAGCGCACATCCAGGCTCTCAATCAAGTCCACATTGTGGAGACTGGCGCGTTGGACCGTTGTCCCTGCCAATGGCACGGGATCCATAATGGCAGTTGGTGTCACGACACCCGTCCGCCCCACGGTCCATTCCACCTCACGTAGGGTGGTCACAGCTTCTTCAGCCGGAAATTTATAGGCAATGGCCCAGCGTGGTGCTTTGACCGTAAAGCCTAAGGCCTGTTGCTGGTCAATGCGGTTAACCTTGATGACCACGCCATCAATCTCATAAGGCAAGTCATGGCGTTGTTGGCCAATCATTTGGATATAGTCAATCACTTCTTCAGCCGTCTGACATTCACGTCTGAGCGGATTGGTCCGTAGCCCCAATTGCTCAAAAGCCGCAAAAAGACTGGCCTGACTCTCAGGATGAAATTGATCCGTATAGACTGCACTGTAGAGGAAGATATTGAGTTGGCGGTCGGCCACCGCACGCGGGTCTAACTGGCGTAAGCCACCAGCCGCCGCATTGCGGGGATTCTTAAAGATTTCTTGACCTTGGGCTTCACGCTCCTCATTGAGCGCTAGGAAAACAGCCTTAGGCATGTAACATTCACCACGCACTTCTACTGACAGATTTTGTCTTAAACGTAGAGGTAAGGAGCGAATGGTACGAAGATTCTGGGTGATGTCTTCGCCAATTGTCCCATCCCCCCGCGTGGCGCCACGAACAAAGACACCGTCCTGGTAGGTAAGGGCAATGGCTAAGCCATCGATTTTACATTCACACATAAAGGAGACAGGGCCCTCGACTTGCTGGGTCACCCGCTCAATAAATTGTGTCACTTCTTCTGGACTGAAGGCATTGCCTAGACTATACATGGATTCTGCGTGAGCCACTTTGCTAAAACCTTCTAGGAGCTGGTCCCCAACCCGTTGGGTGGGTGAATCTGGCGTAATCCACTCTGGATGCGCCGCTTCAATTTCTTCCAGTTCCCGATAGAGGGCATCATAGCTTGCGTCACTGACCAAGGATTGGTCTAGAACATAGTAATGGTAGGCATAGTCATTTAATAAGTGCTTGACTTCTTCAAGGCGTGCCTGAAGGTTTTGGCTTGGCATTTTCATTCTCCTTCATATCCAGGTCAGCTAGTGAGCCATGGGCCCACTACCCTATTCTACATTATAGCGCATTTGAGCGAATTTTTCTCGGAAAATGCGAACTTTTTACAAAAGTGCAATATGCCCTTGTGGCTTGGCCACCATCAAGGACATCAGTCATGCAAAAAAGCTGAGACTTCAGTCTCAGCTTGGCTTATTTTATTCATTTGCCTTAGTCAAAGGGGCATAGGCTGCCATCAAATCTTTGATGCCTTGCGAGGCAAAGGCCACGCTCAATAGTTGGTCTTTGCCAGCCTTAGCCACCTTAACGATGGTGCCCTGGCCGAAGGTCTTGTGAAGGACCTTATCACCGACCTGCCAAGTCTGACCTGCTCCACTTGCGGAAGTGCTAGCCCCAGCTACTGGCCCCTTATGACGAAGGGCCGCTTGATTCTTAAGGCGACGGTCACCCGCTTCTTGCTTGCGAATGGTCCGACTAGGCGCGACATTGACGGTTGGCTGATGATGCAAGCCCGTCCAAGAAGAAGGGCTATCAGACCAGGTCTGCTTCCAGCTGCTTTGGCCGTAGGCGCTTGATTGACGGCCAGAACCTAACCACTCGACTAAATCAGGTTGGATTTCATCTAAAAATCGACTAGGTGGATTGGTCACGGTTCGGCCATATTGCAGGCGTCGCTTGCTAGCAGTCAAATAGAGGGCGCGTTCAGCCCGGGTCATGCCCACATAGGCCAGACGTCGCTCTTCTTCTAGCTCGTCAGGATTCTCACTAGCCCGACGCAGTGGGAAGAGTCCCTCTTCCATGCCTACCATAAAGACATAAGGAAATTCCAAACCCTTGGCTGCATGTAGGGTCATAAGGGTCACCTGATCTAAGGCCTCTTCCTGATTGTCTGCATCGGTCATAAGGGAGACATCAGTTAAAAATTGGGTCAGTGGCGCCAAAGCCACTTCTTCCTGGCCCTGAGTCTGAGCCAAATAATCAGGATCTTGTTCCAAGATCGCCTCCCGCTCCGTTTGGTCAAACTGGGTGACGACTGAGGCAAATTCTTCCAAGTTCTCCAAGCGGTTGGCCGCCTCTACCGTCCCTTCTTCCTTAAGCGACTTAAGGTAACCCGTCTTATCCCAAACTTCTTCCGTTAAGTCCCGGAGTGGTAAGAAAGGCACTTGCTGGCGCAGGCTTTCAATCAACTGGGCAAAGTCCAGCAGCTTTTTCTGAACACTGGCTGAGAAATTGGAGAAATGCAGGCGCCCAATGGCCTCAAACCAGGAGACCCCCAGGGAATCCGCGAATTCAGCCAACTTGGTCACCGTTGTTGCCCCAATCCCCCGCTTAGGCACATTAATGATTCGGTTAAGGCTGAGGTTGTCATGTGGGTTGTCCAAAAGCCGCAGATAAGCCAAAGTGTCCTGGATTTCCTTGCGAGCATAGAACTTAAGTCCCCCTACTACCTTGTAGGGCATATTGGACCGCAAGAGGGCTTCTTCTAGCCCCCGTGATTGGGCCTGAGTCCGATAGAGCACGGCTACTTGGCTATAGTTGGCGCCTTCTTGGTCCCGCAAATGCCGGATAGTTCGCGTAACAAAATCAGCTTCTTCCAAATCACTATCGGCAGAATAGATTTGAATCTTTTCCCCTACTTGGCCGTCACTCCAGAGCTGCTTATCCTTACGCTGGAGGTTATTCTCGATCACACTGTTAGCGGCCTTAAGAATAGTTTGAGTTGAACGGTAATTCTGTTCTAGCAAGATTACCTTAGCTTGAGGGTAGTCCTGCTCGAAGTTAAGGATATTAGCCATGTTGGCCCCCCGCCAACCATAGATAGATTGGTCAGCATCCCCCACCACACAAATATTCTTAAGCAACCCCGCCAGGAGTTGAACTAGGCGATATTGACTATGGTTGGTATCTTGATACTCATCTACATGAATATATTGGAATTTCTGCTGATAGAACTGGCGGATGGTCGGATTCTGCTCAAGAAGTCGCACGGTCAGCAAAATCAGGTCATTAAAGTCCAGAGCATTGGCGGCCTTAAGTCGCTTCTGATAATTACGGTAGATATTGGCATGAATCTCATGAATATAGCCACTATCAGAAGCTAGGAAGTCATCCGGCAAGTAGCCTTGGTTCTTAGCCGCATCAATGACCCAAAGCAAGTCCTTGTAGTTATACTGGTCACTGTCCAAGTTCAAGTCCCGCAAGACCTGCTTCATCAGGGTCTGCTGCTCGCCCTGGTCAATAATGGTAAAGTTCTTGGCATAGCCCAGCGTCTCGATTTCCCGACGCAGAATACGGGCACACATGGCATGGAAGGTAGCCACCCAAATAGAAGAAGCCTCTTCCCCCACTAGACGTTGGACCCGTTCTCTCATCTCGGCTGCTGCTTTATTGGTGAAGGTAATGGCCAGGATATTCCAAGGATTGACTTGCCGCTCCTGAATCAGGTAGGCGATGCGGTGGGTTAAAACCCGCGTCTTACCACTCCCTGCTCCGGCTGCAATGAGGACAGGCCCTTCCGTAGTCAGAACCGCCTCTCTTTGTTTTGAATTTAAGCCTTTAATCAACGTATCTAGCGCCGTCACATGCCCAACCTCCATCTTCTAAATCTCAACTCCCATTATAACAAATCCTGAGACTAAACTCACCTTTCAAGTCAAAAACTATAGCTGGTTATATGAAATTAAGATAGCCAAAATAGCCCTAAACCCGCGCCAGACATACCAAACTGTGTTATACTTATCAACAATAAGTCGGCTGATGACAGCCAAATATGAAGGAGTTGAACTATATGTCCCAAACATCATTAGAATTTATCGGCAATACCCCTGTCTATCAATTAGACAATAGCAATATCTATGTCAAACTCGAGAAGTACAACTTGGGTGGCAGCGTCAAAGATCGTGCCGTTCTGGGTATGATTCAAGCAGCTCAAGCAGCAGGTGCAGTAACGCCTGAAACCATCTTTGTTGAGCCAAGTTCTGGTAACACTGGGATTGCAGTCGCCCTTCTGGCCTCTGTCTTGGGTCTCAAGGCAGTTGTCATCATGCCTGAAAGCTTTAGCGTGGAGCGTCGCCAACTTATCAAAGCATACGGGGCGCAACTCGTCTTGACTCCAAAAGAAGGCGGCATGAAGGCAGCTATCGCTAAGGCGGAAGAAATCAAGAGCCGTTATCCAAACGCTATTATTTTGAGCCAATTTGATAATCCAGCTAACCCAGCTTACCACCACCAAACTACAGGTAAGGAAATCCTAGAACAAGTGCCAGACCTTGATATCTTTGTCGCAGGGATTGGGACTGGCGGTACCTTCACAGGGGTCGTGGAATACTTGAATGAACACAAACCAGGCGTCCTAGCAGTGGCCTTAGAACCAGAAGATTCACCTGTTATCAGCCAAGGCCGGGCCGGCGCCCATAAGATTCAAGGGATTGGGACTGGCTTCCTGCCAGGTAACTTCAAACCTGAATTAGCCAACCAAGTCCTAACTATCAGCAATGACGAAGCCTTCGCTGAAGCCAAAGACTTTATCCGGACGACTGGTATTGGGGTCGGTATTTCGTCTGGTGCAGCCTTGGCCGGGGCTAAGAAACTAGCTGCCCAATATCCTGACAAAAAAATTGTGACCATCTTACCTGATGGCGTAGAGAAATATCTCTCCGTCTTGGACTTTGAAGGTGGGAACTACGTCCAAGTTTAATGTCTTTCTGGCAACGACTTTCCTATAATATTCAACGCGTCATGGCCCTTGACCCTGCTGCCAAGTCGCCTTGGATGGTCTTCTGGACCTATCCACATATTAAGGCTCTCAACTACCACTACATTGCCCATGCGCTCTATGTCAAAGGCCATCCACTTCTGGCTAGACTCTTAGCCAAACGCGCCCGTCGCGTGACCGGTATTGAAATTCATCCTGGCGCCCAAATTGGCCCTGGCCTCTTTATGGACCATGGCATGGGCATCGTCATTGGCGAGACAGCCATAGTTGGCAAGGATGTCACCCTCTATCAGGGCGTGACCCTCGGCGGGACCAAGTTAGACCCCGTCAAGCGCCACCCAACGCTTGAAGACCATGTCCTGATTGGAGCGGGCACCAAGATTCTGGGTAATGTCACAATCGGCCAAGGAGCCAAAATCGGCTGTAATGTCGTCATCAAGCAAGATGTGCCTGCAGGTGCCATCGTATACGAAGCCCCCGTCTGGATTAAGTACCCGGGGCAGGACCAAATTGTGCCTTTCTACAAGACTTCTACTAGCTCTGCTTCAGAGCCAAAGGCTAAAGGCTGAGACAAGTGTCTCAGCCTCTTTTTGATTGGCAATCAAAGACAAGAAACCTAACCTTATGCTATAATAAGGCAAAGACTATCTTAGGAGGTTTTCAATGAAACAGAATAATAATCATGCGATGTTCACAGCCTTACCATTCGGGATTTTCTTCATCCTCATGGGTCTTTGGGCTGTTCTCAATATCCCGAGTGCAATCAATAAACAGGATCAGGTTGGCCTTATCATATCTAGTATCTTTGGCCTACTCTTTATCCCTATGGGCATCAGCTTCATTTTCCTGGCTTTCAAAATCAGACGGGAAACCAAGGCACGCTACGAAGCGACCTACCAACGCTACCCTGAATTGCGTGACAACCTCTCCTTGCTGACGGAGCAAGCTAGCTTTGTGGACCCACTCAACCAATTCTATGTCTACCGCGATACCCTCTTCTATATCAAAAACGGCTTCATTGACTACCAAATCGAAGAGTTAAGCCTAATCGGTGTAAAGATTGAACGCATGAAAGACGGCCCACATGTCTCATCCAACCACCTCTTCTTCCTCTACATGAGAGAAGGTGAGCAGGAAATGCATTCTTTAGATATGGGGACTGTCAGTCAGCAAAAATACGACAATCTCATTGAACTCTTCCGCTATCTGATGCAAGTCAAACCAAGTCTTCGTTTTGAAGATGCCATCTCAGACAAGTAAGTCAAGGAGGTAGTATATGTCTCTATTCAAGAAACTTAGCCTATTAGCAGCCGGTCTGGTCTTAACGACTAGCCCCGTACTGGCCCAATCGTCATCTGAATCTAGCCAGTCTGGCTCAAGTCAAACTTCTTACGAAAGCCTAGAAGCTGCTAGCAACGAGTTGACTCCTAAACTGAAGGAAGCCTTAGACCTCAAGGATGCTAAGAAGACTCTTGACAATCTCGCTCAAGTCTTCAAATGGGAAGTAACGGACAGCAAGGAATCTCAACTAGCTAATACCGACTTCAAGTACACCATCCACCGCTTCGGTCCTGAGGCAGTGCTCCTATCAACTCCCGATAACAAGGTGTTAGCCTTCGCTATGGCTAAGCTAGACGCCGATAGCATCCGACAACGCATGGCAGGCCTAGGGGTCAAACCTGAAGCCCAAATGGAGCGATTGCTTAATCGGGAACCCTCGCCTGTCGATAAGGTCTTTGTCGAGACTAAGGATTTCGGCCTTATCCTAAGTGGCCACCGCATCGGTCAGGACGAGAAAAAGCCTGACAAACCACAGTACGATCTCTTCCTTATTTACAACCATGATTTCTACAAGGCCATGGTCAAAGACTTTGAATAAACATAAAAGGCTAAGTAAAGAACTTAGCCTTATTTTTATAAAATCCAGGGACAAGAGCCCTGGATTTCTTGTTTGAGGCTTAGTTGTCCAGGGGCCGCCAGGCCATGGTCCAGCGACAGGACAAGCTAGGTCCTGTAATGCGATAGGCATCTGGCAAGGCAGGACCACAGGAGTTGGTCCCTAGACCACTTTGAGCTAAATCCAGGTTGAGATAATAGCCCGATGGCTCCGGCAATTGATCGCGGTGGCTAGTCTGGCTCAAGGTCTGCGCACTATAAGGCGATAGACTGAAATTAAGCCCCGAACTAGCTGGAGTCTGGTCTTGAACTTGCCAGAGAACCGGCGCCTGGACAACTTCTAGCCATGACACCTGGCTACGGTTGCCATTTTCTTGCGGCTTAATGTAAGGCTCATAGAAATCTCCGGCATCCAAACTGAATTGGGCCCGGTAGCTAGCCGCCTGCTTGTCGGCATAATTTTCAAAAGGTCCCTGCCCCAGATAATGAACCGTCTGGGCATCCACCAATGGCAGGCAAAGGCCAAAGCGTGGCAAGAAAGGCATTTGGCTATCCAAGTTAGCTTGGACTTCCAAACTTAACTGGCCATCCTTAGCCAGTTTCCAAGCCCCTGTCAGACTCAATGGATTCTGCCGCGCCAGCGCCGTCATAGCCCCTGAGAAATGTAGGCTAACACCATCTGCTTGAACTTCTAGGTGACTGTCTCGAATCCAAAGCTGACTGTGATGATAATTGGCCGCTTCCCATTCCTTACGAACATGGCGATCATTATCTGTTGGAGCCCTCCAAATTTGCCAGAAGGCAGCTTGCTTGAGCAGTTCCTGACCGGCATAGCTAATTTGACTTGGCGCCATTCTCCCCTTATCAAAGGTCAAGACTAGGTCGCCCCAGGTCAACTGATAACTGGCCAGGCCTTCCTGGCCACTGACGGCTTGTGGCGCTTGGCTCAGACTAGGGACTTCATAGGCTGCCAAGCTTACCTGGTCGAAGCCATATTCCTCTTCATTTTCCAGGCCCAAATAGACAAAGCGGACACTGGCCATACTAGCTAGGTCCCCACAGCAAGTTAAGTCGACCCAAGTAGTTTGACCTGGCTCAGCCTGCCAAATTGCACAGTCTTGACTAGTTAAGAGCAAGCCCTCCCGATTAAAGGCTTCCACGCGCAAGTAGAGGGCCTCTGCCAAATTCAAAAAGGCATAGTCATTACGGAAGCAAGCTCGATGGGCTTGTAAATCAAAGTCAATTAAGCGGACTGGCCGGAAGACCTGTTTATGCTCTAAGAGACCCGTATGCAAGGTCCGATCAGGATAGACCAAGCCATCCATGCAGAAGTTGCCGAAGTGCGGATAGTCGCCAAAGTCGCCCCCGTAACGGTAGGCAAGTTCTGCTTGCCCCGCTTGTGGCACTGCGATAGCATGGTCACACCATTCCCAGACGAAGAGTCCAATCAATTGAGGATGTCGCTGCATGCAGTCATAATAATCTTCCAGACCACCCGGTCCATTGCCCATGGCATGGGCATACTCGCAGAGCATGAGCGGCCGATCAAGTGGTGCATATTGGCCCCCCTCGCTGAAATAGAGCGTCTCGATTTCTTCAATAGAAGGATACATCCGACTGTAGACTTCCACATGCTGCTTATTGTGCGCCTTAGCTGGGTCACGGAAATAATAGCCTTCATAGTGCAGAATCCGTGTCGGATCCCAAGACTTGGCTTGGGCCAGCAGGACTTCGAAATTGACGCCAAAGCCTGATTCATTACCCGCCGACCACATGATAATGGAGGAAAAGTTCCGCAATGGCAAGACATTGGCTGCCATACGAGTTACTAGAGCCTCTTGCCACTCAGGATCCTCCGCTATCTGATTAAAGTTGCGGCTATAGCCACGGCCATATAGATCTACCACCCCATGACACTCTATGTCGGCCTCACTGACCACATAAAAGCCCAAGCGATCACATAGCTCATAGAATTCTGGTGACTTTGGATAGTGAGCCGTCCGAATAGCATTGAAGTTATGGTGCTTGATGAGCATCAAGTCCTGAACTTGGCGTTCCAAGGTCACCGTCGCTCCCGTATCCGGCCAAGAATCGTGGTGGTTAACCCCTATGAGTCGGATAGCCTGATGGTTACAGTAGAGGCCAGCTTTATCGATGGCTAACTCACGCAGACCAATGGCTTGTTTATAGGTCTCGCCTGCCACCGACCAGTAGAGCGTGTATAGGTATGGTTTTTCAGCCGACCAGAGATGAGGCTCATCAAGGGACAAGGTCAAGGTCTGCTGGCTAGAATCCAGTGGCAGATTGGTCTCCTCCAAGACTAGCTGCCCCTCCGCATCTTCCAAGCGATAGGACCAGCTCCCCCCTGTCTGATTAAGGGACCAAGACCATTCCAACTGGGCCGACTGGCCATCTGGCGCTACTTGGGGACGCAGATGAAAATCAACTAGTCCCTGAACAGACCGCCGTCTCAGATAGACATCGCGGAAAATACCACTCATGCGGAATTTGTCCTGATCTTCCAGATAAGTCCCATCACACCATTTGAGAACTAGCACTGCTAGCTGGTTCTGCCCTTCTTTGATATAAGGGGTTAAATCATAAACTTGCAAGCTGTGCGAAATTTGCCCATAACCGACAAAATGATCATTGACCCAGACATAAGCAGCTGAGTCTACTCCTTCTAGCACCAGTTCTGTCCCAGGCAGGTCTGCTAAATCCCTAATCTCAAAGCTTCGTTTATAAAGCCCGGCAGGATTGGCATAAGGCACATAAGGCGGATTAAATGGAATGGGATATTCCGTATTGGTGTATTGAAAGTGATCGTATCCCTGATACTGCCAACAACTCGGCACCGGCATCGTGGTCCAATCCAAGTCCTCTTGGTGAGTCGTCAACCAATAAGGCGCTTCTATCAAGCGGACATTATCAAAATAATGGAAATCCCAATCCCCATTCAAGTTCACAAAACGAGACGATTCCTGTCGCCGCTTGGCTCGCTTGGCCTCTTCTAAATTCCCATAGGGAATGAAGTAGGCCGCCTGTGGCATTTGGCCAACAGACTGAAGACTCAGGTCTTCAAAAAAGTTACTTATTAACATGGCTATCCCCCTTCAGCGCATGACCAGGTCGAAACACCTGGATACGCTTCCTTCTCTTCTATTATAGCATAAGTCCCTTGGCCAGGAACCCACGCACCCCAAACTTGTTATCAATTCTCCACAAAAAACTGCCCCTAAGGGGCAGTTTTTTTGCCTTCTTACTCTCTTTCACGTTTAGGACGGAGTCCTAAGATTCCTAAGAATGAGAGGACCAGTCCACCTAGGACAAAGCCAGATGGGCTCTCACCCGTTTCGGGTAGGCGGTCCTCATGGCTAGCAACTGCTAGCACCTTGTCACCAGCCGGTCTAGCTTGGCTTGCTTGTGTTTGCTCTTCTGGCCCAACCGGATCACTTTGCCCTGGTTGACTCGGTTCTTGGCTTTGTTCCGCTTTAGCGAAGACTAAGGCGTAGTGGGTAAAGTGTGGCCCCTCAAAGACAAGCCGGCCATCTTGCACTTGGAAAGGCAAACTTTGTGCTGGCCCGTCCTCAGGCAAGAAGAGTACTTGTTCTACTTTTTGGCCTTGAGGCGCTGGTAGACTGACCTTAGCTGGATATTGAGTATCCACATCCCGACCCTGAGCGTCTTGGCCTTCAATATCATAGACAAGGGCTTGCCGTCCCGCTAAGGCTTGTTTTTCAGCTTCCGTCAGGTCTTCTGGCCCTAGCTTACCAACCTTGAGACCCGCAATCCGACTTGGCTCCAGCCCTGAGAAGGCGACGGTGACATCGTGACTTGGGTCATGCAAGACGGTCGGCGTGACTTTCTTAGCTGCTAAGATTCTTTCTTCAAGTTGAGCCTTAGCTGTCGCAAAGTCTGCCGGACTTACCAAGTCTTGGTCCATCAAGGTCCGTGCCTGACTGACTTGTTTGCTTAGTTTATCCTTTAATTCAGGATCTTGTAGACGGTCCGCCCAGTCCTGACCTAATGAGGCCACTGCGCCTAGAACTAGGCGCGCCTCATCGCGACCTTTCTGGCCCGATAGCTTGCCTAGGGCTTTATTCAAATTAGCGAGTGCCGCATCTACCTGAGCTTGCTCAGCGGTCTGTGCTGTCTTAACTAAGTCCTGAGCCTTGCTGACACTATCCTTAAGGGCCGCCTGTTCTTCTGGGGTTGCAAATTGATAGCGGTAGTGCGGAAGCAGGCGCTCAACTTCAGCTAATTTCTGGTTGAGATATTCCAAGTTAGCCTCTTCTTTTTCCACCCAAACAGAAAAGTCCACGGTAAAGTCTTGATAGTGCAGAGTTACTTTCTGCTCACCTAATCGTTGAGGGTCATAACCAGAGACTGTAACACCTGGATCTTGGAAGGTATGGGTGTGGTGGCTTTGGTCTGAATACACTACTTGGAATCTGCCCTTGGATAAATCCAAGTCTTGGCCTGGACGATAGTGTTGATTTGGCAGAGTCGTAATAGCCAGATGGGTAATTTCCTTACTGTCATCGTTCGAATCGGCCTTAGCTACATAGACTCTCAGCGTTTGAGCTAGGGTTTGGCCCAGGTAGCTGACCGTTAGATCTTGAGCACCCAGCTTAGTCGCATCATAACCGCTGACTGTCACCCCTGGGTGGGTCAGGTTAATGAATTGATCCTCTTTGGCTCCTTCTAGACGAACTCGCAATTTAGCACCTGCTAGATTCAAGCCATCCTTGACATGATAGACCGTTTGCTCTAAGCCATGTTCCAAGCTGACTTCCTGAATCTTTTGGTGAGCGCTCGTGGAATCTACTAAGACTGCGGATAGGTTGCTAGCTTCCTTGCCTTCTTCCCAGGTCTTATAGTAGAGCAAATGGCTGCCTTCTGCTAAGCGAACTGGTTGGAAACTGTAGTCTCCCGCTTGATCAGCCTTTACTTCCCCTAGTAGCTGAGTCGCTTCCCGGTCAGCATAAAGTCTCACTGTGGCCTTGGCAGGCACCTTGTTCAAACCAACTTGGACATAGCCATCCCCCAAAGATTGAGCGGCCACATTAGCCATTGGCAGGTTGGTGGATTCTTTGGAAGCAGCTTGTTCATACATCTTCCAGTTATAGATTCGAATCGCTCCCCAAGGCGTTCCGTTATGGGAAGTCACCACGTCCAAACGCCATTCTTGAGCGGTGATTGGTCGATCTAGGTCCACATCCGTTACATGAGCACGGTTGCCACGAATTGATTTAGCCAGTAACCATTCTCCGGTGGTCATATCCTTGTAGTAGAGGTCAAAGTCGCGGGTATTCATGAGACCGTCATTGACAGACTCGCCACCAGCCCCAGCATGTTCAACCACCCAGCGACGGACCGTTCTGACTTGGCTGAGTTTAATGTCGACATGACCTTGAGGATCTAGAATACACCATTTGTCGGCATTAGAGGTAATGGTCCCGTTCAACATGGCGTCAGCTGGCTCAGAACCATCGCTAGGCCCGGATGCAAAGGTCACAGTAGCTCCTGGCACAATATTAGGTGCCTGCTCTTGTGGTTGTGTCGTATCAGACGTAGTCATTTGCCAGTCAAAAGTCGCATAGCCGGCTTCGGACCGCAAGCCATTCTTGCCCACGGCCACCACTTTGAGCCGTTGAGTCGTCCCATTAGCATCCTGTGGTCGAGTCACTTTAGCTAAATAAATATGGTGGTTAGATGAACCAGTCAGTAGATGCCATTTATTAGGTGCGACTTCTTGATAGACTTCATAGTAATCCGCATTGGCACTTGGTGTAAAGGCTAGATGGGCTTGTGCCTGACGGCTAGAGCTGAGTTGCTTAGACACAACCTGTACTTGGCTTGGGGCCACAGGGGCTGTTGCCGTCTTCAAGAGGTCGATTTGCCCTAGGTTGAAGCGATAAGCAGCTTGATCTGTCTCACTCTCAAAGGCAAACTTAATGGCATAGATCGTTTTGCCCTTCAAGCTAGATAGGTCCAAAGTATCTTGGTGCCAGTCTTTGCCTGGCGTTAAATCAAAGTAATGGAAGCTATCGGCGCTATAGTTGGCCTGGGTGGCTAAGCCGACCCGGACACGGCTTCCTAGGCCACCTTTGTGGGCTAGCTTCAACTGCGTAGTCTCACCCACAGCTAACTTGGTGGCATAAAGCATGGCTTCTTCGGGATTCTTAGCCCCTAAATGACCAGAAAATTGAAGTGAGTTCCCGCCGTTATAGGCATCTTCAAAGTCATAGTCACCCTTAAGGCCAGCTTCCCCATTCTTAGAACGAATCCACCAACGCCAGGTTGGTAAAATACCAGACACCGACCGGTAGTTCCATTCAGAGTCTTTAGAGACTTGGCCATCTACATACCAACGTTTACCGTGACCCGTATTGAAGCTGGTGTGGAATTGGTCGCCTAGAATGGCTGTTTTATCAGCGATGTAGCCAGACAAGCCATACCAAGTGCTATCTTCTGGTTTTGGCTTGGTTGGGTCTTGTTGCAAGCCCGTCCAGAAGTTGTTTTCTTCCCGGTGGTAACTTTCCCCGGTGGTCCCAATCCCTAGGATGGAATCCGGTGCAAAGAGCCCCAAGGAAGTCCGAAGCTTGCCTTGGTCATCTAGCAAGTCCCAGAATGGCACCTGGGTCTTATAAGAGTTCTTCTGTAATTCAAAGCCCATATAGACATCATACTGGGAACGATTGACAGCCTTAGCGCTATTGACCGATTCATCCACTGATGCCTTACCCCAGTTGAAGTTGGCGAAGAACTCGTCGACTGGAACAGGACCTTGTGGTTTTTCTGCCTTCATATAATCGCGGTTAACTTCTGTTAAGGCGTTTTGGTGATTACGTTGGCCGTTAATATCAAAGGCATCATACCAAGAAAATTTGAGATTCACTTTTTGCTCGGCCGCATATTGTTTAGCATAGAGCATGAACTGCCGCATCTTCTCACCCTTGCCATAGAGGCCATGGCCGGTGGTTTCTTGGTTAATAAAGTAGCCATCATAGCCATAGTATTTGGCTACGTCAACTAGCTTGCGCGCGAGCGGGAAGGTGTTAGAGCCTTCTTGATCCTCTTGCAAGAACTCCAAGAAACGTTTGCGGTCAGCACGACTCGTGGACCAGTTGAAGAAGAGGGTCCCATAGACTGGCACCCCATTACGGTGGCCAGCATCAATGACATCAGGGCTTGGCACTAAACCATCCCAGAATACCATGGAATCCAGGTATTGCCAGTGGTCGAAGGCATAGGTCTTAAACTCCTCGCCCCCAACAGAGGAATGGTCTTCCGCCTTGGCGTTCATATTCGATAGGGCTTGAACCTTAGCATCTGGGTTAGCCGTTGGGTTGACTACATGTCCTTGATAATGCGAAGCTAGGGGGACACTGGCCCGGTTAATTTCGTCATCCTGACGCGCTCCCGGTTGCCAATCTAGGAGTTCTTGCCAGGTTTGGAACTTCACTTCCTTTGGCTTGACCTCTCCACCTTGCTTTTGCGGTGTGTCAGGCACTTCTTGAGCAGGGGCAGGATTGGCAACTGCTTGGTTGCTTTCTGCACTCGCTTGACTGGTCTGATCTGACTCACTGCTAGCTGGGCTTGAGGCTGGCTCTTCACTTAGGCTCGAATTGTCACTAGGGGACGTGGCAGTCTGACTGACCTCAGTTTCGGGACTAAGCTGGTCTATGGTAGCCTCTGTATCTGAAGTCACCACTTCTTCCGCCGCTACCCGAGGGGCTCCGGCCAACAACAAACCAATGGCCAGGGAAGAGGCTAGGGCTGCCTTCATCTGCCAATGGGGGGAAACACTTGTCTTGCTCATACTTCTAACTCCTTTCATATTTGGTCTTGCTTTACCCCCATTATATGACTGCGCTTACACAATAACTATCTCAAAACTATAGATAAATTATCAGAAATTATGGCTGTTGTATGCCACCCTCTTGACTAGCAAAGACTTGTTCTTATCTACCTCTACATAAGATAAAAAACCCGCCAAAAGGCGGGTTTGAATTCAGGTGATTAAAGGTACTTAAGTGGCGTCGCTAGTTCTGGATCGGTCATATGAACCTTGAGTCGACGACCGACTTCAATATCATGTTGTTCTAGAATACCCGTACAGGTAGAGAGGGCTAATTCCTTGGTGTTATTTTCCTTACTCAAGTGGCCCAAATAAATATCTTGGGTGCTAGTCCCTAGCATATCGACCATGGCCAGGGCGCCATCTTCATTAGACAAATGGCCCTTGTCACCCAAAATCCGTTGCTTAAGCGACCAAGGATAGGCGCCATAGCGTAACATTTCAATCTCGTGGTTAGATTCAATCAGATAGGCGTTGGCATTCTGCAAGAGGCTACGAAGTCTTTCGCTGACATAGCCTGAGTCCGTCAACATGACGAACTGCTTATCTCCCTGTTGGAAGGCATAGAATTGAGGCATGGCCGCATCATGGCTGACTTGATAGGTTAAGACATCCAAGTCCCCGAAGGTCACCAACTGATCTGGTTCTAACTCGCGACGGTTGTCAGGGTCAATGGCCCCCAGCATCCCATCCATGGCTTGCCAGGTTGCCTTATTAGCATATACTGGCAAATTATATTTGCGGGATAGAACGCCTACCCCATGAATATGGTCCTTATGTTCATGCGTCACCAAAATGGCATCCACATCGGCCACACTGCGGTCAATCTGGGCCATCAAAGATTCTATTTTCTTGCCACTCAAACCCGCATCGACCAAGAGTCGTTGGCGGTCTGACTCCACATAGGTGACATTGCCGCTACTACCGGACGCCAAGATTGAAAATCTTAAGCCATTGGCATTCTGGCTTATTTCCTGCGCTCTTACAATCACACACTCGCCTACTTCCCTATCTTCAAATCACACGCTATCTAAGACCCTCTGGAATTATTTCCTAGTCTCATCTCCACTGTCTAGTATACGCAAAAGGACCCTTCAGTGCTAGTAATATGCGTATAAAAAAGAGGCCAGTTTGACCTAGCCTCTATATCCTTTTAATCCTTCAATTCAATCTTCAGTACGGCATCAATTTGGTTAGGTAGGAGATAAGTATAATGCTCCACTTCCCCCATTTGGACGAAGGTCAAGCCTGGAAAGGCCTTGATATTCCAACTATCCGAAACCTGAAGCTCTGAGCCATCATTCAACCAAGAAATACGTTTGATTTGATCGCGGTCAATGCCCGGCAAATAAAGGGGCCCAATCGGTTGCTCGAAGAGATGGGCGTAGATGGTCTGGCCTTTGCGCGTATAGTAGCCCCAGTCAGGTTTTGGCAGGTCTGCATAGCCGCAGCCATAGATACTTTCCGCGTGTAAATTCATCCAGTCAGAAAAATCACGCAGAATAGCCTGACTCTCGGCTGGGAAGCGACCTTGAGCAGTTGGCCCGATATTGAGCAGCATGTTGCCCTCCTTAGCTACGCACTCCACTAGCTTATGAATGAGCGTTGCCGATGATTTATAGTGATGGTCTCTAGCGTGATAGGCCCAGTTATTATTCATGGTCAAGCAGAGTTCCCAAGGGACAAAGTCCCCGGCTTCGTTACGGATGCCCTCATGTGGCACCACTTGCTCAGGACTGACAAAGTCCCCAGCATAGTCGCTAATGGTCTCCGTTACAATACTGCCAAAGCCCTCGCCAGAAGTCTCTAGACGGTTATCAATCAAAATCCAAGGTTGATGGCCCCGAACGAGCTCAATCAATTCTTGGGCCCGCCAAGCCTGTCCACACATTTTGCCATAAGAGAAGTCAAACCAGAGGATATCCAATCGGCCATACTGGGTCACTAATTCTTCGACCTGACGGTGCATATATTCAACATAACGATTGAAATCTTGCCCCGGATCAGCTGCTTGGTGCTTGCGGGGATGATAAGGGTCGCCTGCATGAGGATAGTCAGGGTGGTGCCAGTCTAAGAGACTGTAATAGAGGCCAACCTTTAGTCCTTCAGCACGTGCAGCGTCAACAAATTCTCGTACCAAGTCACGGCCACAAGGGGTATTAGTTGCCTTGTAGTCCGTCCACTGACTATCAAAGAGGCAGAAACCGTCGTGGTGCTTAGCCGTCAGAATCATATACTGCATGCCTGCCGCCTTGGCCTGTCGCGCCCATTCCTGAGGTTGGTAGCCCTCGGGATTGAAACAGTCTAGGTAGCTGGGGTATCTTTCCACGATTCCTGGGTCATGGCTGTAGACCCACTCACCTCGAGCAGGAATGCTGTAAAGCCCCCAGTGTAGGAACATGCCAAAACGCGCCTGACGGAACCATTGAGTCCGTTCCATAATTTGAGCCAGAGTCTGGGTCATGAAGGCCCACCTCCAAGGTTGATAGATGATAACTTCATTTTGTGTCCTCCTAAAAATAGTCATTATTGCACATCTATTATAGCCCTAAAAGACAGCGTTTACAACAAACTTGCTAGATCCCCCTACTATTCCAATAAAACCAATACTTGTAAGCCCCATCATTCCGGTGTAAACTAGTAGGTGTAAATTAATCTTGTCATATTAAATTCGAAGGAGTTGTCCTCATGATTGTTCGTGATACTGTCCAAATGGCCTGCCCTTATTGCCAGCATGTCCAAGATTTCGAAGTTCTCTTGCTTGTGACTGGCGATATGGAGCCCCCTCTGCGTGACCGCATTATCTCTGGCGATTGGGCGACCTTTAGTTGCCAGAAGTGTCAAAAGCAGGAACGTATCCTCTACCCTACCCTCTACGAAGGCCGCGTTCGCAAGGTCAGAATACACTACCAGCCAAACGAAGTGGAAGCCGCTCAACTCCTCAAGCAATTGCCCGAGACGGTCGCCTCTTACGGACCTGATTATGCCGACTACCAAGTCCGCCTAGTAACCAATCCCTTGGACTTCATGGAGAAAGTAGCCATCTTCACTGCCGGCTATGATGATCGTATCATGGAAGCAGTCAAACAGGCCTTAAAACAAGCCGACAGCCTTCCTAATGACCTAGTCGACCTCTACTTCGGACTTAACCCTGAAGGAGACAAATTGTTCTACCTCTACACTCCTTCTGGCTTGCTGGGGCTAGACTTTGATGAGGCACTCTACCAGCAAGTAGCTGAGCGGGCCCCTGAATTTGGCCAAGATCAAGTTTTTGTGGTAAATCAAGAGTGGTTGGCTCAAGAAACTTGGATTTAGAAAGCAAAAAAAGACTGGAAGCTAGAGTATCCAGTCTCTTGTTTTGCGATTAGGTAACTATTTTAGTCAAAGATTGAGTAGGCACCAAAAAAATTTTCTAGAATAGGCAATTTGGGTACACGGCATCTAGTCGGTTTACTTAAGTAAATAATCCAACAATTCATTTATCCCATATTCACAGCTCAATCCTAAGCTCCTAGTCTAACATTATCAAACATTTAAAATTGAATTTTAAATTTGAAACTCTGGTAAAATCTCCTTACTTGCCGCTAGACGTAAAGAATCTATATATTAGCTACTTGTAGGATTATCACAAATCTATATTCATATAAATTGTATGGAAGGGTGATTCGTAACTTTAATGGCGGGGCTATGGAATAGATATTCTTTTTCTTTACGTACTCTATTTACCGAATATCTTATAGTGTACACGTAACTGGGTAAATCTTGATACAGAATTTTTATAGGCTCCTCGTAATCATAAGTCGCAATCCATTTATAGTTATTAAGCAATTCAATATGATTCCGTAGAACTTCATGGTTTTCATGAAGAAAGAAATTTTTGTATAAATTTTTACCTTGATTATAATATGGAGGATCAAAGAAAATAAAAAGATGGTCTGCAGATTTCGATAGCAACACCTCTTTAATTAGTGTGTTTGCTTCTAAATTATAAAGATGTATTCGATTTCTAAATTTACTAATGCGCTTAATCTTTTTAGTTAGAGTATCTTTATTAAATCTACAGTCTAACGTATACTTACTTAATTGCTCTTTACCTCCAATCGGTCCCCCTGTTATTATGCCGGATCTATTAGTTCTATTTAAGAACAGTGTAGCAAAGGCAAGTTTAAAATCATACGCGTTACCATCAATTAATTGATGGTATATAGCTTTTTGCTTTTTCCACATGGAAATATCCACACAAGTATCCTGAATATAATCAATCAATCTGTGAGATTCATATAGTATAGCATACCATAAACTATATATACCTAAATCTAAATCATTAATGATTACCTCTTCGACTACACCTGAGAATAATAACTCTAGTCCCGCTCCAAATCCACCAGAATACGGTTCACAGTATATAACATGTTCCATTTCATTTTCGTTAATTAAATGCGAAACAAAACCTGCTAGCTGGGTTTTACCCCCTGGATACCTTAATGGCGTTTTCGTATGAGGCATAAACTCCCCTCCCATTCACAATCCCTAATAGAATAACAGAATTTGCCAATTTTCGCTACCTTTTTGATAAATCCCATCTTTCGGGTTGGATTCCGTAGAATTCAGCTGTTTTATGGAAAACTATGCGTAAATTTTCAATAAAGCTATCTATATCCTTTGTATTACAGTTAATCCAGTCTTCGAGGACCGATTTCCACAATATAGAATGATTATTAAACATTTTTTTATTAAACTCTCTCTGTTTTCCTTTATTGCTTTTTCTTTCTTGCTGCCTAGTTTTCAATCTCGACGCGTTCTCATCAATCTCATTACGTAATTTTGCTAATTGCTTTCCATTATATCCATCATGATCTAAAATTGTATAATTATCACTCCAAAAACCATCAGATAGGCTATTGCTATGATTAAATGCTAGTTCTTCCGGAGACAATTTCCCAGGCAAACATATTAGATGCCTATTAAGATCGTTTTTTGATTGATCCCCATCTAATATATAGATTGAACGAAAAGTGAATTTTAGTAAAACGTCATCATTAGACAGTGTTTTAATAGTCTCTGCGGAAAACGTTGCATTTACCAAGTAAAAGAACTTCTTAACATCTAATTGTGTTTTTCTCTCCATATATTCAAAGATTAATTCTAAAAATAATCGAGCTTCTGCATCTTCTGTAAAAATGGGTATCTTGTTAGCAAAGCCTCTATCTCGGCCAACAATCTCATTAAGTTGTGTCTCAATTTTATAGTAGTCAGGATCCTGCATTAGCCTTACTTTGTTGCTATCATCAATTAGATATATGAGTTTTATTTTATCATCCTTTATGTTTTCTCTTTTTAATAACGTTAAGCTATGTGTCGTAAACATAACCTGAATTCCATAGTCTTTACTATATTCCTTTATCTTTTTTAATAACTTAATCTGAAAAGCAGGATGCAAAGAAGCATCAAATTCATCTATAAGTAATATGCTACTGATCCCTTCTTTTTTATCAGTATGCTCTTTAAAATAATATTGTAAAGATACTAATGCCAACAAAATAATTAGAAGATTATCTTCTCCAGCGGAAATAGTATTAGAATCTATTCCGGGGGATGTGGAATCAAACTCTTGCCTAGTCTTAATCCCACCCATATTTTGAGGGCGAGAAAACTCAATCTGAAAATTTGTAAACTCATAATATAAATCACTTAACACCTTAAGCATTTCGTCCGGTAATTGTCCTGTTATTTTTTTTAAAGATTCATCTAAAAGAAACTCTCCATATGGGAAAAGTCTGAAGAGTCCAAGATAGATTACGGGTAGTTCTGGGAGCTTTTCTCCACTTTTATTACCGTACTTTGGCTTTATTGCAAAACGCATATTCTTATCTGAATTATGCCGTCGAAAGCCTAGCTTCTTATTCTCCGAATAGTACGCAGTATATAATGTCCCTGTCACACCTTTAGCTGGATCTTTGTATGTTTTTTTATCTCCTCGAGTTAAAGACTCTATCTTAGGATTAGTTAGTTTATTTAGTTGGCTAATCAATTTCATAATGGGATTACGTTTCGCAATAGGCGCCTTGTATGAGTTACTTACCAAATGCAAGATTGAACTTTTACATGTCCCATTCGTACCCGCAATAATATTTACATTTTCAGAAAAGTCAATGTCTATATTCTTTAACTTTCGGTATTTTTCTATTTGTAGTTTTTTCACCATTCAAACCCCTCCTATATTTGCAGTGGATATGATATTCATTACCTACTGAGAGTTCCATAAAAGACTCGAATAAAAACTCATTGTCCACATTCAATGATTAACTATATAACCTTACCCTAGTATATACCAAGAAGAATATTGTCACAATAGATCCCTCTGCGTCATTTTTAGTGGATCTATTATCTTTTTTAGCTTTCTTATATTATCTTAATATATATACCTAACTTACTTGAATTAGTGCATATAGAGCCCTATATATCCGCCATCGATTAAAAAGTTAAATAATTCAATTATTATGATATATTTTCATGACTTTCTTTGCTGTATAAAAAAAGGCTAGAACCAAGTTCTAGCCTCTCTCTTATTATTTTTTTGTTGCGACCAGCTTCAACCGAGTAGGTCGAGGGCAGCAGGTTTTATCCATTAATAAGTCCACTTGTTCCAGAATGTGTTGGCACTCCATCGGTCCTTGTAAGAGGATGCCGGAGTCTCCGGAACACTGTTCAAAAATAATGAGTGACGGTGTATCTTGTACTTTCATCTCGAGCGCAATCTTTTGATCACGATAGTAGAGTTCCTTGACGTATTGAGAACGTCGGTCGCTCTCGAAGAGAGCCAAGTCCAAGCCAATATCACAGGCTAAGTTGGCCAAAAAGTCATCCGTCAGCCGTTCTAAATCAGAATTAATGCGGCTTTGCATTTCGTAGAGGTATTGACGGCCACGGCGCTTGCCTTGCAGACCCGCTGCCCGGTAAGCCAAGGTGGCAGAATAAATCTTCTGGAAGATCTCGTTGCGATGACGCAAATCCTGAGGTTCATAACCTAGCTGCATCATGTAACGGGCAATGAGGGGCTGACTGGTAAAGCAGAGAATATGCACATCCGTCTTGGCCGGCATTTGCTTAATCGCACGGCTGAGTTCGCGTTCTACTCTGCGGCAATCTTGCCCTAGGGGGTTAACAAAGAGATACAACTCAAATAATCTGGCCTGACCATGGCCTGATACTTGATAGGCCACTTGTTCTTGTGGCATGCGACATTCCCTCCTCTCCGACTGGATTTCTTAAATTTATCTTAACACAAAGAATAGACAAGTTCTAATGAAATGCCTTATAGCCCGGCTAAAAGACATTGAGACTGAATCTTGCTCTGCTGGGATCAAGCGGACTGTTCTCCTTTATTTCTCAGTTAGCTAGTGGTCCACTCTTTAAATCGACCACTAGCCCTCGGCTTTTTCATCGTTTTGGGCTATTTCCGACGTTTTCCATGCAGCCAGTGGTCCACTCTTTAAAGTGGACCACTGGCTCTCGGCTTTCTCGGCATTTTGGGCCCTTTTCGTCCTTTTCCCATGCTGCTAGTGGTCCACTCCAAAGAGTGGACCACTGGCTCATTTATTCTTCTCTAATTTGGCGTAATAGGCGCTAACTCTGGCAATTTTCTTATCAGCTGCTAGGAGCGGAAAATCGTAGGTGTGGCTTAATTTGGCTATATAGTCTTGAGCCAAGGACAGGTCTTGAGATTCTAACTCTAGCTCATAATCGACCTGATCACCATAAAGAGTCTGATCTAGCACCAACTCACCCCAGCCTAAGTCTAGGGTCCAGCGATGAGTCTGAAAACCATAGCGCATAACTAAGTCCTTGGGCTCTAGGCCTACTTGGGCTAAGGCGGCTAAGAGGCCCTTATCCTCAATCCAAGCGCCTGCCAGGCTAGTAGGCACCGAATCAAGACGCCCCACATTAGTCTGTGTAATCTCCAGAGCCTGGAACTGATCCAAAGCCTGCTTGAAGGTCCACTCACTCACTTGGTCATATTGCCGTAGGCGCAAGGCAGCCCGGGCATCCTTAAGGGCGCTCTGCTTACTATCGTAATAGTGGTTAACCTGTTGGCGCGGAGCCACCCCATCTAGCCCCAAACCCGCCTTAAGTCGAGCAAAGCTCTCAGCCTCCAAGGCAATTTTTACTTCTTGTTCAATCAAGGCCATACGGCGCCTACCCCCCTTTCTTAATCGCTATTGTTTCTTATCCATGAGATAGTTGAGGATTCTTAGGCCAATCACCCAGCCAATTGCCGAGATTAACAAGATATAGACCCAGCCCATGGCATCTTGCTCAAAAGGCAAAGGCATATTCATCCCGAAGAAGGAGGTGATAATATCTGGAATCGTCAGGAGAATGGACACAATGGTTAAGAGTTTCATGGTGTCATTCAGGTTGTTGTTCAGGACGTTGTTATAGGTGCCCGACAATTGATGCAAAATAGTCGAGGTCAACTGGGTCATTTCCACCAATTGCTTGGCTTCAATCAAGGAGTCTTCCAACTCCTCGCGCGCTGCCTCATCTAGCAGGCGAGACATGAACTGGGTCCGCAGTTGTTCCAACAACACCACATTCTGCTTGGTGGCGGAGACAAAGTAAACAACCCCAGTAGCCAAGTCCGACAGGGCGAAGAGGTTCTGCTTGGTGGTCTTCTGTCTGAGAACCTGGTTAAGCTGGTCGCGCTCCTGATTGATTTTCTCAACCAAAGGGAAATACTGTTCAGACACGGTATAGAGTGAAGCGAATAGGAAGGTAAAGACCGAAACCCCAGGGTTGGCATCTAGATAACGGCTGAATTCTGGGATTAGGTAAGCATTGGCCTCATTGCTGATCGTAATGAGTCGGTTGGGCTGGACAATAAAGGTCATTGGCACCGTCTCATAGTGGTAATCCTGTTTAATGGGATTAGGGACATTATAGATGATAATAAAGGTATTGCGTTCACGGTCATATTCGGTCCGAGCCCGTTCATTACGGTCCAGGGCGTATTCGACAATCTCTTCATCTAAGCCATATTGACTGAGGAGGTCCGGCCGGGAGGCAATGGTGTCCACGTCAATATTGAGCCAGCTATCTGTCTCGTTGATTGGTCGCATGCTAATCATGGGGAGCCTCCTTTCTTATTTTCGGGCCAAGAGATTTTTGAGGACGCCATTAATCACTAAGCATCCAGCAATACTAATAATCAAGGTAATCAACCAGCCCAGAGGATGATTGGCAAAGGGAATCGGCACGTTCATACCGAAGAAGCCGGTCACAAAGGTCGGTACCATGAGGATAATCTCTAGCTTGGTCAGAATTCGAAAAATATCGTTCAAGTTATTATTTAAGACATTGTTATAGGTGTCTGACAGTTGTTGTAGGGTTTGGCCGGTCAACTGGGTCATTTCCACTAACTGGCGCGCTTCAATCAGGGTATCTTCCAATTGCTCCCGCTCCACTTCTGTTAGCGAGCGGAAAACCAATAAGGTCCGTAATTGCTCCAAGAGGACGGTATTCTGCTTGCTGGCAGTGATGAAATAGACCATGCCGGTCTCCATATCCGATAAGGCCAGGAGATTCTCCCTCGTGGTCTTGTCACGCAAGAGCCGGGTCAACTGATCTCGTTCACGGTTGATTTCTTCAACCAAAGGGAAGTACTCATCCGTCACCCGATAGAGGGCTTCGAATAGAAAGCCGAAGAGGCTTTGCTCTGGCTCTAACTCTAGATTGCGATGCATACGTTGTAAAATATAGGCATTTTCCTCGTTACTGATTGTAATCAGGCGATGCTTTTGAACGATGAAGGTCATCGGTACGGTCTCATAGTGCCGGGTCTGCTTAATGCGATTGGGCACATTGAAAATCAGGACGAAGGTATGGCTCTGGCGATCATAATCCACCCGAGCCCGCTCATTACGGTCGGCCGCATATTCGATTATCTCATCGTCCAAGTCGAACTCCTCGATCCACTCGGGATGTTTTTCTAGGGCATCCGCTTCAATATTAATCCAGACATCCTGGGCGTTCAGGGGGACACTGCGAATCATGGCGCCACCCTCCTTTCCTATTTTTCTCACCTCCTTATTATACCGAAATTGGACTTAAAAAGTAAACGTAAAGGGTCCTTACCCAAAAAGGATAAAAATTCTGTTAGAAATAACATTGAACACCCTTACATTTAGTCGTATAATAGAACTATATTACTCAATTATCTAGCTAGTACTAGGAGGAACTTGTATGGAATTATCTGCTTTACACACTCGATTTCAAGAAGTTTTTGAATCTGAACCCGGCCGGGCCTTCTTCGCGCCTGGGCGAATTAACCTGATTGGTGAACACACAGACTATAATGGTGGACGGGTCTTCCCTTGTGCCATCACCCAAGGGACCTACGGTATTGCCCGTCGACGTCAAGATAGCTTAGTTCGTTGCTATTCTCTCAACTTCGAAGAAGCTGGCCTCATCAGCTTTGATCTATCACAAGAGCTAGTCAATCGACCAGAAGATAGCTGGACTAACTTTGTCAAAGGCGAAGTCAAATTCTTGCGCCAAGCCGGCCACACCATCGACCAAGGCTTCGACCTCTTGGTATATGGCAATATCCCTAACGGGGCAGGTCTCTCAAGTTCTGCTTCCTTGGAATTATTGGTAGGTATTACGTTGGAATCCCTCTTCGACTTGACCTTAACCCGTCTAGATTTAGTCAAGATTGGCCAACAAGTCGAGAACCACTTCATTGGCGTTAATTCTGGTATCATGGATCAATTCGCCATCGGCATGGGGGCCAAAGACATGGCCATCTATCTGGATACTAATAGCCTAGATTATGAACTAGTCCCTGCGGCTTTCGGCGAACACCTAGTACTGATTATGAATACCAACAAACGCCGCGAGTTAGCAGATTCAAAATATAATGAACGTCGTAGCCAGTGCGAGGAAGCCCTGCGCCGTCTGCAAGCAGGTGGCATGCAAATCCAAAGTCTGGGCCAATTGAGCCCTGATGGCTTTGAAACTAGCCGTCATCTGATTAATGACGAAGTCTTAGAGCGCCGGGCTAAACACGCGGTCTACGAGAATCAACGGACGGTCCAAGCCAAAGAAGCCTTGACTGCTGGTGATTTGGAGACTTTCGGCCAACTCCTTAATGCTTCTCATCTGAGCTTACAGGAAGACTATGAAGTGACCGGTCGTGAGCTCGATACCCTAGTTCACACGGCGTGGCAACAAGAAGGCGTCCTAGGCGCTCGCATGACGGGTGCCGGCATGGGCGGATGTGCCATTGCCTTAGTAGCTAAAGATGCCGTTGAGGCTGTTCAAGCAGCCATTGGCCAAGCCTATGAGGCAAGTATTGGCTACCCTGCTAGCTTCTATATTGCCCAAGTTGGCGCTGGCGCCCACGCTCTAGCTGACTAAATCATGATGAATGCTTGTCAAAAAACCAGGCAAGCAGAGAGGACGAACGCTGTGACTATTCCAATTGACCAAACCATCCACCATTTTGTCAGCCGCGCCATCCAAGATGGCTGGCTAGACCCCTTAGATTACGATTACACCGTCAACCAGCTTTTAGCACGTCTAGCTTTAGACGGACTAGATCCTTGTGACCAAGCCCTAGATTCTGGGCTGACTCTCTTGGATTATCTAGACCAGTTAGAAGCCTATGCCCTGGAACAAGGCTTAATTGCAGACTCTGCCTTCGGCCGCGAAGCCTTTGAGGCGGCTATTATGGATTTGTTGACGCCTCTACCTTCTGTGCTCAACCAACGTTTCTGGGCTCTTTACCAAGAAGCGCCTGAACGGGCGACCGATTATTTCTATGCCTTGTCGCGGGCCAATGACTATATTAAGACCCGCCACATTGCCAAGAATATTGCCTTTAGCGCGGCCAGCGACTACGGCAACTTACAGATTACCATCAACCTTTCCAAACCTGAGAAGGATCCCAAGGATATTGCCGCGGCTAAATTAGCTAAGCCAAGCCACTATCCTAAGTGCCTGCTCTGTATGCAGAACGAAGGCTACCGTGGACGCACCAATCATCCCGCTCGCCAGAACCACCGCCTGATTCGTCTATCGCTAGGTGGCGGAAACTATGGCATGCAGTACTCGCCTTATGTCTACTATAACGAGCACAGCATCTTCCTCAACCAGGAGCATGTGCCCATGAAGGTCGACCGTGCTTGCTTTGAGCATCTGCTGGACATTATCGAGGTACTACCACATTATTTCGCCGGTTCCAATGCCGACTTACCAATTGTGGGCGGTTCAATTCTCTCCCACGACCACTATCAGGGCGGGCGTCACACCTTCCCTATGGATCAGGCTCCGGCCTATGACACTGCCAATCTCACTGCCTTTCCAGATTTAAGCGTTGAGTTAGTCAAATGGCCCTTATCTGTTATTCGCCTACGTAGCCAGGATAAAGCCCCACTGGTGGATGCAGCGACGGCGCTCCTCGACTTCTGGCGTGGTTACAGTGATGAATCCTGTGACATCCTGGCCTTTAGTGGAGAAACCCCGCATAATACTATTACGCCAATCGCTAGACGTCGAGATGGCGCCTACGAGTTGGACTTGGTGCTGCGCAACAACCGGACCAGCGAGACCTATCCGGATGGCCTCTTCCATCCACATCCTGACGTGCAACACATCAAGAAAGAAAATATCGGCCTGATTGAAGTCATGGGCTTGGCAATCTTGCCACCTCGCCTAGTGGGCGAGCTAGCCACCATCAAGGACTTCTTACTAGGCCAAGCCTCCTTGGATCAAGTAGCTGACTATCATCAAAGCTGGGCTCAAGACTTGGCTGCTAGCCATCCTGATGTAATCCCTGACCAAGTCGATCGTCTACTCCAAGCAGCTGTGGGCGCTAAATTCGCCCGCGTCCTTGAAGACGCTGGAGTCTACAAACAAACCTCAGAAGGTCGCGCCGGACTTCGTCGCTTTCTAGATGCCTTTAACCAGGCTTAAAGCAATGATTATCCCAAGTGGCTCAATGTCACTTGGGATTTACTTTATGCAAAAAGACTCCTCCTTGTCGATACAAGGAGGAGTTTTAAATAATTTGCTTATTTCTTGAGGCCTAACTCAGCCGCTAGAGCCTGCCAAGCCTTGAGCGAACGCTCAACTACTTCCATCTTGACACAGTAGGACAGACGGACATAACCTTCACAGCCGAAACCAGAACCTGGCACGACCAGGATTTGGTGTTTGTCCGCTACATAGTTAGCAAATTCAACAGAACTTTCAAAATTAGCTGGCACCTTCATGAAGAAGTAGAAAGCCCCCTCTGGCAAGTTGGTCTCGAAACCAAGGGCCGTTAGTTCCTTATAGAGCAGGTCACGTTTAGCTTGGTAGTCCGCTACATCAGGCAAGACATCCAGGAACTCTGCTACGACCTTTTGAGCCAAAGCAGGCGCATTGTTGAAACCCAAGGTCCGGTTACAGAAGATCAGGGCATCCATTAAAGTTTCCACTTCTGGCACATCTGCCCCAACCGCGATGTAACCAATCCGTTCACCCGCCAAGCCTAGGGACTTGGAGAAGGAGTTAACCACAATAGCATGTTCATAAATATCGAGAACATTCGGCACTTGGTGGCCATCGTAGGTAATGGTCGCATAAGGTTCATCTGACACTAAGAAAATTGGTTGACCAAATTCTGCTGACTTTTCACGTAATACCCCAGCTACTGCCTCTAAATCTTGACGTGAATAGATGCGACCGGTTGGGTTGTTAGGAGAGTTCAACAAGAGAATCCGAGTATCAGGTTGAATGGCCTGGCGCAAGCCTTCGATATTTGGTAAGAAGTCAGTTGATTCGGTTTCTACTGTATCCAAATGAGCGCCCACGTTTTGAGCATAGAAACCATACTCAACGAAGTAAGGTGCGAAGGTCACGATGCGCTCGCCTGGGTTCAAGATAGCCTTGAACAAGACGTTAAGAGCACCTGCTGCCCCGGTCGTCATGACAATATGGCTAGCAGGGATTGGCTTTTCAGAGCGTGCGCTATAATAAGCAGCCACCTTCTCGCGTACATCTGGGAAACCAGCGTTTGGCATATAGCGGTGTACACCAGGTTGGTCGACCAATTCCTTCATGCGTTCACGCAAGTCTACTGGTGGTTCAGCAAAGGGATTCCCGATGGAGAAGTCATAGACATTCTCTGGACCATATTGCTTGGCCAACTCCAGGCCTTTTTCGAACATCTTACGGATAAAACTTGCATTAGCACAGTTCTTTACGATTTGTTTTGAATACATAGATATCTTCCTTTCATAAGGGCTAGACGGATTTCTTTGTCTCTTCTTGGTCTTGCTCAGCAGCAAAGTATTCTTGTCGCCAACGTAAACCGTTGAAGAGCCCTACAATGGTTCCTACCCCATAGGCTAGATGGACTGCTAACAAGAGGAAGGGCATGGCCAAATAGTGTGGTAGGAAGCCTTCCTTACGGATCGTGAGACCTGTTACGGTAGCCATAGCGCCAAAGTAGGCCAGGGCCAAGAGTCCTAAGAACCAGCCTGTTACAGGCAACATAAGGATAGAGAAAATCACCGCTAAGGTGAAGACAAATGGTACAAAATGATAGAGCGATAGGCAAGATGGCCGAACATGACTGGTCATGCCAATCCAGTAACCATTGCTATATTTTTGCTTAACCATCTTTTGGAAGTTAGGTCTCATATATTGATAGGAGACAATTCTAGGATCGTACTTAATCTGATAACCAGCCTTAAGCAGACGGTCATGGATTTCATTGTCCTCTGTTCGGCCTAGACGCTCATCTAGTTCCCCAACATGGTCGAAGACAGACTTCTTATACATGCCATGGAAAATCGATTTGACATAGCGAGGGCTATCAGCCTTACGGTAAGAGGCAATGCTACTACCTAGCATGGCTTCTTCCACCTGATGCAGGGTCTTGCTCCATGGATCATCTGATTCAATGATGGTCGGACGCTTACCGCCACAGATGAATTCTCCCTGAGAAATAACCGCCACGTTCTGTTCCACAAAATCTTCAGGAATGGTCGCATGGGCATCTACCTTAAGGACACATTCCCCGCGTGCCACCTTAATGCCTTCATTCAAGCCGGCCGCCAGTGATTTGCGTAGGTTGTTATGGACTTGGATATCGTAGAATTCATCGCGGAACTGAGCTTGAAAATCTAGCATCAGATCTCGGGTTTTATCGGTCGACATGGAATTCATGAGGATAATTTCAATTTGATCGTGGGGATAGGTCTGATTGAGGAAATCTGAGAAGAGGCCTGGCAAATAGGACTCTTCGTTCATTGCTGTCGTGATAATTGATACTAACATAGGACTAGGCTCCTTTCTCAAGGACTTGGGTCACAACCTCACGGAAACTTTCAATAATGTAGGCTAGCTCTTCATCCGTCAAACGGGTGTGTAAAGGTAGGGTAATTTCATTTTCATAATAAGCATAGGCATTTGGGTAGTCCGCCATCTTAAAGCCCATATTAGCATAGGCGGTGAGCAGTGGCAGTGGTTTGTAGTGGACATTGGTTGCAATGCCCCGCTCCGCCATCAAGTTGATGATGCGGTTACGGTCTTCCAGACTAGCCCCTTCAATATGGGTAATGTAGAGGTGGCGAGAAGATTCATAATCCGCGCCTTGATGAGGCAAAGGCTTAATGGCTGTGCCAGCGAAACCTTGATCATATTGTGCCACTAATTCTTGACGACGAGCCAAGAGACCTGGATAACGTTGTAATTGTACCAAGCCGATGCTGGCCATGATATCGGTCATGTTACATTTGAAACCTGGGATGACAATATCATATTCCCATGCCCCTAGCTGGGTCTTAGCCAAGGCATCCTTGGTTTGCCCATGTAGGGAGAAGACTTGGAAGAGACGATAGAGTTCGTCATCATCAAGGCCTGGACGAGCCTTCCAGGTCACGCTTCCGCCTTCTGCAGTCGTAAAGTTCTTAACAGCATGGAAGGAGAAGGAAGTGAAGTCCGCCCAAGTCCCTGCTGGTTGACCCTTATAAGTTGCCCCTAGGGCGTGAGCAGAGTCCGAAATAACAATCACTCGATCAAAAAGCGCTTGAATCGCATGATCAGGATTAGCTTGGTAGAGATCCTTCTTGGCTTCTAGGGCTGACATGAGTTTGTCATAGTCACAAGGAATCCCAGCGATTTCAACCGGGATTACCGCCTTGGTCTTAGCCGTTAGGCTAGCTGCCAATAAGTCATAATCCATTTCAAAGCCAGTCGACTGCAAGTCAACTAAGACAGGCGTCGCTCCTACGTGTTCAATCACCGCACAAGAAGCCGTATAGGTCAAGGCTGGCACAATGACTTCATCGCCAGGCCCAATGCCTAAGACGCGTAAGATTAATTCTAATGCTGCAGTAGCTGAATTTAAGCAGACTGTCCGTGGCGTCTGAGTGTAGTTGGAAAGCTCTACTTCTAATTTTTTAGTCTTAGGGCCGGTGGTAATCCAACCGGATTTGAGGGTATCCACTACCTCATCAATTTCTTCCTGGCCTAAGTCAGGTGGTGAGTAGGGAATATTCCATTTTTTCATAGCAAACGCTCCTTTATTTGAAGACCTTCAAGACAGTTCGAACCATGAGTTTCAAATCGCCTAGAAAGCTATAATTCTTGAGATAGGATAAGTTATAGTGCATCTTCTCTGGTAGGACCTTGGTGATGTAGATATCATCCACTTCCATCCCCTCCAAGATGAACTTAGCAATCAATTCTTCCTCGTCCTTGAAGAGGATGCTGGCCGTAGAGGTTACCCCTGCTGGCAAGAGCAAGGTAGCCTTCATCTCAGGCGTATAAGCAGCCACGTACTTGGCTACTTCAGGTCGCGTACCAACCAGACTCATATCCCCTGTTAAGATGTTCAACAATTGAGGTAGTTCATCTAAGCGATAACGGCGAATGACATGTCCAACACGGGTAATACGGTCATCATTTTTGAGGGTCACTAAAGACCCCATCTTATCCGCATCCACCTTCATGGTCCGGAACTTGAAAATCCGGAAGATTCTGCCGTAGGTTGTCACCCGCTCCTGGCGATAGAAGACAGGCCCTGGTGAGTCCAGCTTAATCCAAATAGCGAAGAAGAGTAAAATTGGTGAGAGTAAGAGTAGCAAGATAGCACTCACCAAGATATCGAAGGCCCGTTTCAAGAATAGTTGCCCGCGTTTAGCGGCCAAGGCCTCGTAATATGGGCGCACCTGCTCGGTCTGCAGTTCCGCCGGTAATGATTCAAATTTTTTCATTCAATCCCTCATATTCTCAGAAAGTCGCATACTTAAATTTTATCACGGATAGCGCCAGATTTCTAGCAGTTGTGGTGGGAAAATAAAAGTAGTGCTCAGTTCTAAACCCCATAGCTAAGAAAAAACTGGAGAAGGCTCGCTTCCCCAGTTTATTGGATTATTTAGTTTCTGCCAAGAGGGCTTCAAACTCGTTCAAACGTGCTTCGAATACTTTGAGGGTTGCCTCAATATAATCACGTTGCGTCATATCCAAACCAGCCTTCTTCATGGTATCGATTGGATAGAGGCTGCAACCTGACTTAAGGAAGCCCTTGTAGGCTTCAAGTAAGTCACTGTCACCAGCGGCAATCTTGTCTGCGAAGAAGGTGGCCGCAGAGAAGCCAGTCGCATATTGGAAGACATAATAGTTGTAGTAGAAGTGTGGAATCCGCGACCACTCTAGCCCGATTTCAGAGTCAGAGTTAACGCTTGGTCCGTAGTACTTAGCATTCAATTTACGGTAGTTCTCCGTCAAGAATTCGTGAGTTAATGGTGTCCCGTCTGCATCTGCTTGGTGCATGAAGTGCTCGAATTCCGCAAATTGGGTTTGACGGAAGACCGTCCCCTTAACCCCATCTAAGAAGTGGTTGAGGACATAGAGGCGGATTTGCGGATCTTGATATTTCTTCAAGAGGTAGTCCGTCAAGAGATTTTCATTAGTAGTTGAGGCAATCTCAGCCAAGAAAATTGAATAATCACTGTAAACATAAGGTTGGTTAGTGCGAGATAGGTAAGAATGCGCACTGTGACCCAACTCATGAACTAAGGTGAAGAGCCAATTAATATTGTCTTGCCAGTTGAGTAAGACATAAGGCTTGCTGTCATACATCCCACCTGAGTATGCGCCTGAGCGTTTGCCCTTGTTCTCATACCAGTCAATCCAACGTTCGTCGAAGGCCTTAGCCATGATTTCCAAATAATCTGGTCCCATCGGCGCCAGAGCTTCCATAACGATATCCCGCGCTTCCGCTTGGCTGAACTTGATTGGAGCATCCCCAAGAAGTGGCGTATAAAGGTCATACATTTCTAGCGAATCTAGACCTAAGAGATCCTTACGTAAGGCGGTATAACGATGGAGTAAGCCCAAGTGATCGCCCACTGTCTCTAGCAAGGTGTCATAAACGGATTCCGGCACATTATTGCGGAAAAGAGCGGCTGCCCGCGCTGATGGATAGTGACGGACTTTGGCCTTGTAGTTATCGGTCTTAATGTTAGTGGATAAGACATTGGCCAGGGTATTCTTGAACTGGTTGTAGACAGTGTAGTATTGTTGGAAAGTATCGCGGCGAACACGGCGGTCAGTGCTTTCCAAGAGACGACCATAGGTCCCGTGTGTTAATTGTACCGCTTGCCCTTCCGGCCCTTCAATGGTTGGGAAGACAAAGTCAGCATTGTCCAACAAGGAGAAAGTAGAATAAGAGCTACTGAAAATCTCACCTAATTGCGCTAAGAGCGTCTCCTCAGAAGCCGACAAGGTGTGGGCACGCCCACGGGTAATATCATCCAAGTACTGACGGTAGAAATCCAATTCAGGTGTTTCTTGGAAGTAAGCTTCCAGCGTTTCGGATGGCAAGCTCAAAAGTTCAGGGTCGAAGAAGGCAATGGCTTCTGCCAACTTACTGTATAGTTGCATAGCTCGAGCATTGAGAACTTGAGAGGCACTATTGGTTGAATCTTGATCATAGGTCAAGTGGGCATAAGCGTAGAGACGCTCAACCACTAAGCAAGCCGCTTGAATAGCCTCAATAACAGTCACTAAGTGGGCGCCACCTTGATCCAGGGTGCCCTTGTAGGATGTTAAGTCCGCTACCATGGCCTCTGCCTTGTCATATTCAGCCTGCCATTGGTCGGCATCGGCATAGAGCGAAGTCAGGTCCCAGGTAAAGGCTTCAGGTTGTTGTTCACGCGTGCGTAATGTTTCTTCTGACATAAGGTCACCTCATCTTAAAGTTAGTAAATAGTTAGACATAATAAATTCTAGCACAATTCACTTGTAAATTGAATTGAAAGCCCTTGAAGAGGAGGAAGAAGTGCCCTTTTAGTCACATGGATCATGTTTGACATGCCAATCCTTAGCTAACAACGCGATAAAGCCCCCTATCTCGATCAAAGGCTAGGTGGCCTTGCCACTGCCACAGCCGAAGGAATGATTGGCAAATTTCAGGCAGCAGTCTAGCTCGCCCCTCCTCGCCTAACAAAGGCGTTGGAACAAGATGAACTTTGCCAGACCGAACTAGCCTTTCATGGAAAAGCAACCAGTCATGTCTTGTAAAACCTTGATTAGATTCCCTAACTTCCTTCAAAAAAGTAGCCTGATAGGCCAACCAGACCCAGCCAGGCTCAGGGCTGACTAGGACTTGATAGCACCCTTGCAGGCACCAAGCCGGCAAGTCGCCTACCTGAATCCTCTCCTGATAGAGTTGACGCCAATAAGATTGGTGACCAGCCAGCAAATGGCTACGTACCTGGCTAACAGCTTGGCCTTCTCGACAGTGACAAGCCCTTGGCCACAGCCAAGCACTATAAGCCAGACAATCCGCCTGCCAGGCCTGCTGAGACAAAGACTTCAGTAAGAGGGTACGACTTTGGTAAGTATAGGACAAGCGAGAATAGACCAAGGGCAGATTAAAATCCTGAACTAGGCAGGCGCCCTCCACATCTAGGGCTAGCCAATAATAGCCCCAAGCAGGGGCATAATGCAGGCAAGTTTGTTTCCAACGGGTCTTAAACTTACCGCTTAGAACATCAGCTGATAGTAGCCAGACCACTGTCTGACCCAAGGCTTGGTAATCCGCCTGCCGACTAGCTAGAAGCTGAGCAGAAATAATCGATTGTTGGTACTCCACCACCCACTGACGTTGGGGCAGGTAGAGGTCCGCAAATTGCCCCGAAGAAGGCAAATAATACTCCAAATTAACACGCTCGCCTTGGGCTTGGAAGGTCTGACCTAAAAGGCGCTTGGCCGCTTGATGCCGCTCCGACTCCATGACCTGGCGTTTACTTAATTTAGTTTGCCCACAGACCCCTTCCACATGAACAAAATGGGGTCTAACCCGTCTCCCTGACCGCAATTTAAGCGGTTGATGGCAGCGTGGACAGAACCAGGGCCCCTCCCCCACTAATCCCGCCACCTGACTGGCATAGACCAACTTACCTGCTCCATTCAAAGCCGCATACATAAAGACCCCTCCCTCTATATATAGCCCAAAGAGCTGCCTCTCGCATTTTTTTGTGGCTTACAGTTTGGTTACAGAGCAGGGTTCTCTTAGAATAATCATAGAGCCAAGACCTTATCTTCCCTAAGATCTTGGCTCCATTCATTTGCTATGGCTCGGCTATTTATGGTCAGACCAAAAAACTAATCTGTCAGGTTGCGCGTACGAGAATAAATCTGTCCGTATACCTCGTATAATTCTTGATAATGTTGGACTTTATCCTCTTCAGGATTAAACTGCTGATTCAGTCTTAGGAACTGTTCCTGGCAGGCCTGAAAACTCTCGAACCATCCCATCGCCATCGCAGCTAGCATGGCAGCTCCTAAGCCAGGACCTTGTTCAGGCTGAATCGTGACAATAGGTTTAGCGAAGATATTAGCTTGGAGCTGGCACCAATAGCCAGATTGACTTCCACCTCCAATAGATCGAAGTAAAGTCGGGGTGACCTTAGTTTCTTCTTCTACTAGTTGAATCAGATCTCGTAAGGAGAAAGTAACCCCCTCTACGACGCTACGCGCTAAATCAAGCGGGCCGTGACTAATATCGAGATGCATAAAACTTCCTCGCACCATGCTGTCAGGATAAGGACAGCGTTCACCTTGTAAGTAAGGAGTGAACCATAATGGAATAGCCTCCTTAGCGTCATGTTCTGCTATTGCTTCAAATAACTGCTCATAACTTAAGTCAGGCATAAACTGTGTCTTATACCACTTGAGACTATCTCCTGCTGCTAGCGTAACCCCCATTTGATAGTACTGGTCAGGCACAACATGTTGGAAAACATGAGTCCGTCCAGAAGTTTCATCAGGTAAGGCCCCTAGTTGCAGATAGACTCCCGAAGTCCCGATACTTACAAGGCCTTGTTCTGAAACTAATCCAGCCCCTAAAGCTCCGCAGGCATTATCTGCTCCACCGGCTACCAACTTAACAGGCTTTTTCAGCCCCCACTTTTGGGCAAGTTCCGGCCGAAGCCAACCAACAACCGACTTAGATTCGACCAAAGGCGGGCACCATTCCAATGAAATATCCAAACTCTGACACAATTCTTCCGACCATTTGCTTTGCTTCATGTCAAGTAACAAGGTGCCTGAGGCATCTGAATAATCCATTTGCATAGGAGCACCCAACCAATAGCGCAAATAGTCTTTTGGCAGGAGAAAATATTGTATCTGAGCCCAAATTTCAGGTAAGTTTCTTTTTACCCAAAGTAATTTAGGTAGTGTAAATCCAGGTAAGGCAACGTTTTTACTAATTTCGATTAGCCTTTTCCCTAAAGTATGTTCCAGAATTTGACACTCCTCGTGGGTCCTACCATCATTCCATAAGATAGCGGGATGCAAAACTTGGCCTTTCTGGTCTAGCATAACAAGTGAATGCATCTGCCCAGAGAAAGAGATGGCTTCTAAGCCACTCGCAATCTCAGGTAAAGACCTGATTAATTGCTCCATCACCTCATCCATAGCGCCTGTCCAGACAGCCGGATCTTGCTCAGAATAACCTAGCTGTGGGTGCTGCGTTTCATAGCCAACCTGCGCCTGGGCAACAAGCTGTCCTTGTTTATCCACGACTAAGCCTTTAAGGCTCGTTGTTCCTAAATCAATCCCTAGCACATACGCCATGAAACTTCACCTCCTTTTTATGGTTCCACACGTCGAATATTAGGATCCGTGAAAATATCGCTAGCATCATCGCTAGAAGAAGAAAATTCCGAGACAATCGCGCCTTCAGGTCCTGCCTTAAACCAGTGTTTTGTGTTAGGACTAATCACAAACTGCTGCCCTGGTTCCAAATGAATATGGTGGAAAACCGTATATACTGACTCTTTGCCTGAAGGAACCTGATCTCTTCCACCTGACTCAGGACCTTCAACGAATAAGTCTACTGAGCCCTTGCGGCAGCGAAAAGTTTCCTGCTTTCCTGGCTGACCATTTCTCTCAGGATGACGATGTTCAGGGCAAATTTGCCCTGGTAATAATACAAGTTCTTTAGCACAGTAGCGTTCGTTATTATCATAAATGATAAGACTTAATCCTTCTCGTTCAAAATCATTAAGCCCAAAATCTGCATACTCAATTGCTTCTAGCTCATCTGGGCGAAAAACCATTCCTGACTCACGATATAGTTGTTGAACGGCTAACTTCACTTCAGGTGATATCATACAGTACCCCTCCTTTCGCAATCTAACTAATTTTCAAATCATCCCATGATAGCTCGTCTTCTTCCACTTCTTGGATTACAACTTCTGCTTCTGGATCCACTTGTGGACGTAAAATTAAAATTGTGATGGCGGTTGCCAAGGAACCTAATAGCAAGGCTCCAATAAAGGCCCATGGACGAGTCATAGTAAAGACGGCAAACATACCAGAGGCTGGGATATGGCTATCTGCTCCCCAGAGCATGCTGAGCGCACCACCAACAGCTCCGCCGACACCTGTCGCAATGACATTCTTAAAGAGGTCATTCAAGACAATTGGGAAGCAACCCTCTGTAATTTGGCATACCCCCATAGGAAAGGCTGTTTTTAGGGTCTCAACTTCTTGTTTATTGAAGATATTCTTACCAAATACCTTGCCGATGAAGTAAGCCATGGTCAAGCCAAATGGTGTCACCATAGAAGCTAAAATTAAGACGGTGATAGGCTCATAGATTTGTTCAGAGAACAGCGTGAAGACAAAGGCGAAAACGACCTTGTTAATAGCGCCACCATAGTCAATTGAACTAAGAATCCCAATAATAGCGCCATAAAAGAGTAATTGAGACCGATCCAGTCCACCTAGGTAGCCAGTAATTTGAGAAGCTACCCAGTTAATTGGCGTGCCGATAATGTAATACATAATTAGCCCGGCAATGAAAGAACTAGTAAATGGAATCACTAAGGTTGGCATTAAACCTTGCATCCATTCCGGCACCTTAAGACTCCTTACAATCGTAACCACGGTATAACCTGCAAGGTAGCCCCCTACCAAGCCACCAAGGAATCCAGCCCCAATCCCTGAGGCTACCATCCCAACGATTAAGCCAGGAGCAATACCTGGTTTATCCGCAATAGAGTAGGCAATTGCTGTAGAAACAATCATTGGCAAGAGGCCTAAACCATAGCCCCCCATGGTCGTCATCGTATCTGCAAAACTAAAGCCTGCCTTGAAGTCCGTAATGGTCGTACCTCCCATCATATTCCCGATAGCCAATAAGAAACCTGAGGCTACAACAATAGGAAGAAAGAAGGAAATAGCGGTCATCAAGTGCTTTTTAATTTCAATCTTCTTGCTCATAAGACTCACTCCTTTTAGATTTGAGGTTATTGTTGAACGAGTTCTTGTAATTTCTCAACTAATTTTGTGGGTGACTTAACCGCCACACCTGTTGGAACTTCCACTACTTTCTTACCGTTAAAGCGTTCACGGCCACCAACCTTAATATCAGCTGCAATTAAAACGATGTCCGCTTCTGAAATTTCTTGGGCAGATAAATTATTCTGCGTACCTGCTAATCCCTGTGTTTCAATGGCTATCTCATGCCCTAAGGCTTGCGCGGCTTTCATGATTTTTTCCCTCGCAATATAGGTATGAGCAATTCCAGCTGTACAAGCTGCAATCCCAACAATTTTCATACGAAACCCTCCTCACCTTATTGATAGTAGAGCTGTGCTTTATTTGCTGAATTAAAGAGACGGATCTTATCTTCTGCCACTTTCTTAGTTTCTAGCATACATGGTGGAAATAGCACATTTGGCTCACGCATTTCGCTATCCCCACTATTAAGTTGCTCCCGCAATCTATTGGCAAATACAATCTTGATATCGCTCGAAATATTAATCTTATTAATCCCCATCTTCACCGCCTTAGCAATTTCTTCATCTGGATTACTTGATCCCCCATGCAAAACAAGTGGAATAGATACCTTCTTGGTGATTTCTTCTAGAATATCGTGCCGTAAATGAGGCTTAATATTTTTCGGATAAATACCATGCGCAGTGCCAATGGCAACTGCCAAACTGTCAGTGCCCGTCCGTTCTACAAAATCTTGCGCCACATCAGGATCTGTATAAATAACTTCTGTCACCCCTCCTTCAATGCTATTCCCTGTGTCACCTATAGTCCCAAGCTCTGCCTCTACAGATACGCCCACAGGATGAGCGGCTGCCACCACTTTTTGCGTGATTGCCACATTCTCCTCATAAGGGAGATGAGAAGCATCAATCATAACGGAGGTAAAGCCTAGTTGAATGGCGTGAATTACTTGTTCATAGGATGCCCCATGATCTAAATGAATGCAGACCGGTAGTTTTGTATGGTTAGCATAATACTTGACTTGATCGACAAATGAGTCTGTTAGGAATGAGAGTTCATCTGGGTGGATGGCAATCATAACAGGTGACTGCAATTCTTCGCAGGCTTGCATGACAGCTTCTAATAATTGACCGGAGCCCGCATTAAAGGCCGGAACAGCAAAACCATGTTGATTTGCTACACTTAGAATTTTTTTACCACTGATTAACATATATTTTCCTCCTTAGTTTATTGGATATTAGCTTGATGGCTAACAATTAACTGATAGAGTTCATCTACTGACTTGGCTTCTTGAACCGCTTGAATAAAGCTATCATCCGCAAGTAGAATCGCTACTTGTTGTAACAAAAGAATATGTGTCGTATTGGCATCTACATCCCTCACTGCAAAGAGAAAAACCACTGACACCTTTCCCTCATCAAGTGTTTCCCACTCAATAGGATGCGCTAATTTGGCAATGGCAACTGTTGTTTGTTTCACTCCTTTCGACTTGCCATGAGGAATTGCAACTCCCCCTCCAATACCTGTAATACCCTCACTTTCTCTAAGGTAAACATCCTCAATGAAGGTATCAACATCTTTTAGATAGCCTTTGGTTTCCAAAAGCCTTCCAAGTTCTTCTAACACCTCCTGTTTGTTTCTAGCCGTAGAATTGACGACCATAATATCTTTATCAATTAGCTGATCTAGGCTAAGTGTCGTCATCTATATTCCTCCTTCCAAGATACTGCGAATTAATTGGATATCTTTTTCTATCAAGACAGGACTAATGATTATGACAGGCTGGGTTATAAATCCCGGCACTGTTCGTACCGTAGAAATCACCACATCCACCTGGTCTAGTATTTCGGCCTGCCGTTCTAATTGCCGTGTTCCCATAGTAGCCACCACTTCCAAAGTGGGAAAGAGATGCTTAAGGCGAATCTTGAGCAGTTCTGAGGTTCCAATGCCTGTAGAACAAATAAGTAGCACACGGTTTATATCTGGATGCTTCAGTTTAAATTTCTCAAAATATAGGGTTAAGTAGCCCATTTCAGCTTCATTAATAAGGGGATTACCCGGTATGTCACGGCTCAACCGTTCTGTGATTTGCTTGATACGTTCGAAAGTTGCCTGGAACTCTACCTTGACCTCTTCCAACATGCTGTTGCCTACTTTGATCCCCGTTTTGAGTCGATGAATCATGGGTAGTATATGATAATAGAGGTCGTTATAAAGACTAGAGTAGAATTTGTTTTCTCTATTAAACTGCTCAAGAGAAAAGAAATTCAAAATATAATACTCTGTCATGAGTGCTGCTAGGCTTTGGTCAAACTGGCTAGTGGAACGTTCCTTTAAGTTAATGGCATAGATGTTTTGGAAGAGAAAATAAACTTCTAATTCATGTAACTCTTGATGCAGAAACTGCTCCATATGACCAATAATTTGGTGGGACAAATTCACTAAAGCTTGGTTATCTTGCATTAATCCTTCCTCTTCTGTTGTTAAGGGGGATTGACTTTTTAGAAAACTGACATTCCCTTCTCTATATCGCTTCATCACCATATAGAGATGCGAGTATAAATTCACATCATAAGGATAAGAAATAGCTTGTCCTAATTCGGTCTCGATATAAGTCAGTTGACTCATAATAAAATGATGATCAAAAGAACTTACTTCGTGCTCAGCATTATTCATATAGGCGCTTTTATTTTGCTGTATAAATAAGGTGTTGATGGCTATTCTAACCTGTTGTTCACTACCTTCAACTCTTACTTTTTGTCCTTCTACAACCAGTTTAAGCTGAAAGGCCGCTAGCGTATCCTCCATTTTTCGGCAATGGCGTTCAACTGTACTTTTACTCATGTAATCAATTGACATGATACTAGTCAAATCTAGACGGTAAGGATACTTAAAGAGTAGGCGCAATAATCGATTGGTCTCATCACTGTCGCCCTCGAAAAGTTGCGTCCAATCTTTATCGAGGTAATAACTGCTGAGTTTGTAGCCCTTGCCTGTCTCTGCTAGAATAATTGGTTCTTGATATTGGCTAATCGCCACCTCATTTATTTTTTTAACCATTCGATAAACGGTCTTAGATGATACAGACATATGCTTGGATAAATCAGATGCGGACACGTAGTCATCGAAATTCAAAGCCTTCAAGACCGACTCTTCTTTCAAACTGAATGTCATACTTGTCACCTCTTATCTTTATTATAGTTAAGATACTGCATTTTTTACGTCAATCACTGTCTTTAGGACGAGCCACTCTGCTAGTATTGGGACTGGAAGGTGGCCTTATCTATAGACAACCTTTGAAATTTATTAACCAAAATGTCCTTAGTCTCCTCTCTTTTCCTAGTAGTCTTCAACTTTTCTCTATGTAAAAAGCCCCCGACAGCTATAAGGCTGCCGGGGGCTGGTGCCCGCCACCTACTAGTGGGCTATTTTTCTAGTAGTTCCCAACGTGGGGTTACTTTGAAGAAGTCAGCTAGGGCATGTAATTGGCTATCGCTAATGCCATCTTGATGTGGCAAGTGAGCGATGCTGAGGTAGACCTTGGCTGCCTTGTTGACGGTCTCAATGAGGCCAAAGCAGTCCGCAATGCTTGAGCCAGTGGCTAAGATGCCATGATAAGCCCAGACGACGATGCGACTGTTCTTGAGCTTGGCTGCTGTCGCCTGACCAATGGCTTCGGTCCCGCAGACCATCCAAGGCACGACCCCGATACCATCCGGGAAGACAATCAAGCACTCGGTAATCATACGCCAGAGGGTCTGAGTGAAGGCTTGGTCTGTCTGATCCAGGATAAAGCTGAGGGCAGATACTTCTGTCGCATGGTTGTGGAGGACAATTCGATGATGAGGATCCACCGCCAGTCGGGTGCTATGGCTGAGTAGGTGCATATAAATCTCTGATGTTGGTTTATTGTCCCCTTCGAAGCCCCAGACAATGGCGTAACCATTGGGCTCTACTCGAATCACACCCAAAGTCTCCGTCAGGGAATCCCGTACCCGGCGAAATTCTGAGCCTGACGCTGTAATCAGGACATGACGACCTACCATATTCTCCGGCACATGTTCCAAGGGAACAAAACGTGGGGATGCCACTTGATCAACTTGTGTGAGTTGCTTTTCAGTCAGAATAGCGGAGATATTGCCCCCATTCTTCTCATCCCAACCCATAGACCACATAACGTGTGTAATATCAGCAAATTCCGCAACGATGGTGCTGTTTTGGAACATCTTCTATTCACCTGCCTCTTCCATTTTTTTGTTGTAGGCCATACGTGCACGGTAGAGCACATAGAAGAGGCCAGCCCATAAGACGAAGAGTAGGATGCTGACAATATTGCCAGACAAACCAGTAGATAAGAGATAACGGAAATCAGGACCTTCAAAGGTTGACCAAGACAAGAGCTTGCCAGCTTCTACTACCGCAGCCCCTGTTTCATTAGCCAAACGGGTAATATAAGTAGCGAAGAAAGTTGCCCCATAGAGGAAGAGCGGTGCAGACACCACCCCATGGAAGATCATCCGCGCCAAGTTCCCGTTGGTTAGGAGCAAGGCCCCTACAACGAAGGACAAGTTGATAATCCCCGCAAATGGTAAGACGATGTTACCAGGTAAGATAACAGACATAATCAAGAGCACTGGGATGGTAATAATCACGGCTACCCATAGCTCGTTACGCCCTGCCAAGATAGGCCAGTCCAAACCGATGAAGACTTCACGGTCGCTAAATTTAGTCCGCATAAACTCAGAGATGGCTTCAGATACAGGCGATAGGGCTTGAGAGAAGAGCTTAGAAATCATCGGGAAGAGGGTCATAGCGGTCGCCGCTTGGACGGCTAACTTGAGGGAACCGGATAAGCCATAACCAGCTGCCAAGCCCAAGACGAAACCAATGATGGCCCCCATAACGGAGTTTTCGCCAAAAATCCCGATTTTTTCCTTAAGAGCATCGGCATCCATTGGCTTGTTGAAGAAAGGAATCTTCTTCAGCAACTCATCAATTGGATAGAGAATAACGGAGATTAAGACAATAAAGTGCGGCACGGTTACCCCTGGAATCCCGGTCAAACGTTCCACTTCAGGTCCGTACATATCGCCCGCCTTGAGCTCGAAAATAATTTGAATCGTGGCTGCGACAAAGCCCATGATGACATTGCCGGTAATATAAGAAACCATAACGGCGGTAAAGATTTTACCCCAGACATTCCACATGTCCACGTTGACGGTCTTGGTTTGTTTGAGCATCAGCATGACAATGTTGACCCCAATGGTCAGTGGGAACATGAGAAAGGCATATGGCCAAGCCCAAGAGATGGCCGCCATACCAGGCCAGCCCCCGTCTACGGCTGGCAAGGAGAAGCCTGTTCTCGTAGCCATAGAGGCAGCTGCATCCCCCATAGAGGTCATCATGTAACCAATCAATAGCCCCATCCCAGAGAAGGCTACCCCTAAGGTCAGCGCTGAGTGGAAAGCCTCGGAGAATTTCATCTTCATAAGAAGACCGATAATCAACATTAAGAGGGGAACAAAAACGGCTGCTCCCAAATCATTTAAGACATAATTAACAACTGTTTGTAAGATATCCATGTGTCATTCCTCCTTGATTCACACGGTCGTCGTTGCTAGGAAGCTAGGTCCTAGGCCTTTAAGAAATCAATTATCTTTTGTAATTCAGCATCTTGCCCCATACCTGTCAGGAAGGCAATGCCGTTAAAGGTTGGGATGTCGATTTGATCCTTAGTTTTAACGATGGAGACATAGGCATCCGCATCTTTGACATGATGTTTGAGTGATTTAATATCCACTGCTTCGACTTGAGCAGGTACGCCCTTGCCTTTGAGCAACTTATCTAACTTGGACGCTACTGTTTGAGAGGTCGCAACCCCAGAACCACAGGCAACAATAATCTTTTTCATAATCAATCATCCTTTCTAATGGCTTAATAAGTCTACAATTGCTTCTGGCGACTGGGCAGCTTCTAGTTTGGCTACCAAGTCCCCCTGGCTTAAAAGTGCCATGAGCTCTGCTAGGAGATCCACCTGAGCCTTGGCTTCTTTTATGCCCAAAATCATGATATAACGCGGATAAATTATCAAATCATCGGTCCCCATCTGGATAAAAGGCATTACCGGCTCTACCAGACGGTAAAAGGCGATAAAGGGACGTTTGACATGTTCAACATAGGTATGGGGAATAGCCACTGTCACATGTTCCAAGGCCAATCCTGTCGGGAACTCTGCCTCGCGCTCCGCCAAAGCCTGACCGAAGCTATCGGCCACATAGCCCAAGTCTTGCAACTTGGCAGCCTGGTGGGCGAAGAAGAGGGCTTGGTCTGTCTCCTCACACGCCAAATCAATCAATTCCGACTGAATTAAACTTGCTACAACCCCCATTCGGGTCACTTCCTTCCTAGAATACGTACAAGGTGCAATAAGAGATAAAAATCTTCATCCTGGCCAAAGCTTAGATTGAATTCCTCTTGCAGGGTCTCCTTAAGGGCCTTTACTAAGTCCCATTCCCGGGGAAAGACGCCTGCAGTCGTCTCTAAGACAGTCTCGATTTTTTGTGGTGAGACGGCCTCTTGGCCTGGCTGATGGCTTAGGGTCCGAATCAGGAAGTAGCGGATATGGACCACGAAGCGCCCATAGTCAGGTGACTCCTTATCAAGGGGCTCTCCCGTCTGAGTCTCAATCACTTGAATCAAACGATTAAGGATTTCGCTCAGTTCTACTACATTATGGAAGCCCGCCTGATCAATCTGGCCATTGACCAAATGCAAGGTCAGGAAGGAAACCTCTTCCTGGGCCAGTCGAAGTTGATACTTGGCATTGACCTGACCAATGGCCTCGGCCGCCGCCTGATACTCATCCGGATAAAGATAATGGAGCTGGTACTGGAAAGGGTCGTAATCGTCCCCTTCATTAGGCTCCCGGTCCAAGGCATATTGCAAATGTTTAGCAATGGTGAAAATGAAGGTTTCCATCAAGGATTTCTTCAAACAGGCCTCGGCGATGACGGTAATGTCTTGCGCTAGTTCGAACACCCATGGTTCCAGTTCCTTAATTAAGCCTAGCAACTGTTCCTGCCGGTAACTAGACGCTAAACTAAAGACCCTGGTCACAGCAGTTGGGTCAATGGTGTCCCCTTTTTTCTTGCCAAACCCTACACCTTTCCCTAATGCTACCAATTCCGCCCCATCATCTCTGGCGACTAAGACAGCATTTTGGTTGAGTGATTGAATGACTTTCACTGCGCACCTCCCCTTTCGACAAAAAATAGGCACAACTCTCCCTATATGGGAAAGTTATGCCTAATCTAATAGTTACACCACTTATTATCTACATTATAATGTATGCGCTACCTAAATTCAAGGGTATTTTCTTTACAAATCCATCTTTTTGCCTACAATATTCAGAACTGGTTCCAGCAAAAGCCCTTTGTTAAGCCATTCTTAAAAGCAAAACTGAGACCTAAACAGGTCTCAGTTTCTATGTTCTTAATAAACTTGCTGACCGGCCAAATAGGTGGCGGTCACTTTGACTTGTCGCCAGTCCTTGACGCTTCGCAAATCATGGGACAGGACAACTAGGTCTGCCCACATACCAGCTTCCACTCCCCCAATATCGGTTCGACTTAAGGCCTTAGCTGCCCCAAGTGTATGGGCATAGAGGGACTCTTCGAGTGTCAAGCGTTGTTCTGGCATCAAGCCTTGAGGCGGTAGCCCATCCCAGGTCTGGCGATGGACTGCGTAATGCAGGCTCTCCAATGGTGTTACATTGACCACTACGGGCGTGTCGGTTCCAAAGGCCAGAGTTGCGCCTTGCTTCAAGAATTCCTTAAAAGGAAACATGTGCTTAGCACGTTCAGGTCCTACTTCTTCATCCAAGCTATCATAGCCCACCATCAGATGGCTTGGTTGTACCGAAACCACTAGCTGCTCTTGGGCCACTAGGTCTAAATCGTCCCAATCCATTACTTCTAGGTGCTCAATAGTGTGGAATTTTCCCAGACTGAGAGGGAATTTGGCTAGGGCTTCTTTGTAATAGGTCAAGGTCAACTCAATGGCCCGGTCACCAATGGCATGGATCCGCATCGGCCAATCTTCTTGGCTGGCAGCTAAGATAAAGTCATGCTGGGTCTCAATCGGGATTAAGGGCCCGCCCACATCTCCCGGGTAATAGGGTTCCGGATACTCTGACTTGAGATAGGCTGTATGAGAAGAAGTCACGCCGTCAAAAAACTGCTTGACCCCGCCCATTTGTAGCCAAGGGCCACGATAGCGCTGATAGAGTTGACGCAGAGGCTCACGATTGGCTCGCATAGCTGGGAAAAAGCTAAGACGCAGAGGAACCTGGGCTAGGGCGCGTTCATAGAGTTCCGGATAGACCATATCATCAGGACTCTCACCCGTAATGGCGACATCCCCTACCGCCGTTACCCCCATAGCATGAAGGTGACGACTAAAATCTTGCATTGCTAGAACTGCTTCTTCATGGAAGCGTCGGAAGACCTCCGTCTGATAGTAGACTGCGGCAGCTTCTAGGAAAGTTCCCGTTAATTGGCCATCTGCCTCATCAACTAGAGCCTGGCCTGACAGGGTCACAACATTATCAGGATTCAAGCCCAAGGCCTCCAAAGCCGCGGTATTGAGCCAAATAGAGTGGGCATCGCCGGACAAGAGCATAGTCGGCTCCGAACAGTAACGATCAAGCATACGACGATGGGGTTGCTGAGACGGTTGAAACTCGCTAGCATACCAACCAATGCCTAAGCGCCAACCCTGGCGCAGAGGTAGCTCCTGGGCCTGGCGCGCGACTATTTCGGGCGTCGCGCCCCCTACTTGCCCCAAAATGCCCGCTTGAATCAAGCTAGAAGGATAGAAGTGGACATGCGCATCAATAAAGCCAGGCAGCAACATTTGCTGACCTAGGTCCTTAAGTGGCAAGTGCTTGAGTGCTTCTGGCACTAAGCTATCAACATCAGCTTGGCTTGCCATAGTCACTTGCTTGTCTGGCTCATAGACAGCCGCAATTCGTTGGTCACGAATTTCCACAAGGGCTGGCCCGATGGTCCCCTTAGTCGGGTTATAGAGGGCCTGTGTCTTCAATAGATAGTGCATGATTTCCTCCTATAAGGCCATCTTGAAGCCTAAGAATTGTTCGTTAAATTCCTTAATGATATCCGCCGGTAGGAACTCATAGTGTTCAAGTTGTTGCAAGATTTCAGCAGGCGGATTGAAGGCGGGGTTGTCCAGCGTCTCTTGCGGCAGTAAGGCCTTAGCCGACTCGTTTGGAGTGGCGTAACCTACATATTCTGCGTTTTTAGCGGCATTTTCTGGTCGTAGCATAAAGTTAATGAAGGCATAGGCCCCGGCTTCATTTTTACTGGTGCTAGGAATAGCGAAATTATCTGTCCATACAGCCGAGCCGTCTTTTGGCAAGATATAAACAATATTAGGATTGTCCGCTATGACACTAGCAGCATCGCCGGAATAACCCATGCCAATCGGCGCTTCGCCTAAGCGCATGAGGGGTTTGATTTCATCGGTCAAGACTGCTCGAACATTAGGTGCCAGTGCCTTGAGGTAGGTACCGGCAATGGCTAACTCCCCTGGATCTTGGCTGTTAAGCGAATAGCCGCGCGCCTGCAAGGCCATCCCCAAAGTCTCGCGATGGCCATCTAGGACTAGGATAGAATTCTTAAATTCTGGTTTCCATAAATCCGACCAATTCTCAATAGTGGCTGGGTCAACTTGCTCTGTATTGACCATGATCCCAAAGGTCCCCCAGAAATAAGGCAAGCTATACTGGTTACCTGGATCAAAAGCGTGATTGAGTAACCAAGGCGTTAGATGCTCTGTCCCTTCTAAGCGGCTATAATCTAGCGGTTTAAGTAAGTTTTGATTTTTAAGACGCGCAACAATCGACTCACTAGGAAAGACTAAATCATAGGGTGTTCCGCCTTGCTTAAGCTTGGCTTCCATAGCGTCATTGGAATCAAAGGTCTCGTAGATAACCCGATAATTAGTCTCTTCTTCAAAGGCAGTAATCAGTTCAGGGTCAATATAATCCCCCCAGTTAAAGATATAGAGGGGCTGACGCTCCACCCCTTGGGCGGTTGTTTGAAGGGACTGCTCCAAATGATGGCGTATCCCCCACAGGGCAGCCATTACCCCTACCAAAATTACTAATCCTTGTACCAAACGCCGCACTGCGCGTCCCCCTTTCTAAACCTGATTCATTCACTTCTTTCATTCTATCATAGTCGCCACTCCGCTACTAGCCCTGTTTGCCGGTCTTAGTAGCGGAGGCCTTAAACGTTCGGCTTTTCCTAGCTAAGCTATCAAAAAAGGCGCCCTACCATTCAGTAGAGCACCTGATACTTAAGTATTTTGGGCCACTTGCTCCATAAAGGCAAGGGCTTCTTGATAACCGCCACTGGCCTTAAAGCTCTTGGCCACACGTCCCGCTGCATCACGATAATGAGGCTCTTCCAAAACGGTTAGGACGGCATGCCGAATGGTGACTGGTGTCATGAGCTTGAGCCAGTAACCGGCTCCCAGTTCAGCAGTCCGTTTGGCTACGGCTCCTTGTTCAGGCGTTTGGGGGCAGAGAATAAGGGGTACCTGATGATAGAGCCCTTCTGAGGCAGAATTCATACCACAATGGGTCATAAAGACGTCAGCAATGGCCAATACCGCCATTTGGTCTACTCGATCGTGAATTTCTATATGGTCAGGCAAGCCCTGCCAGTCGCTAAGCTCACTCTGGCCTAAAGCTATGATGACTTGATAGTCCGGCAAATCCCTAAAGGCCTCTATTACGGCACGATAGAAGTCCTCATTATGAACGACTGTCCCCAAGGACACGTAGATGGTCTTGGCTCGTGTCTTAGGATAAGGTTTTTCAACCGGTCGAATTGACGGTCCAATAAAGCGATAGTTGGAGCCAAAACTATCCCAACATGGTTGAAAGTAAGGGGAAGTATAGACCATGGTAGGGGTAGCCTCATCATTTTGAATGAGGTCTAGGACACTACCAATTTCATAGCCTCGCTCCCGCAAGCGATTGAGCTCTCGATTAATACTTGGCATGGACCAGAGCAATTTCAATAAGGCCCAGATACTCTGCCTCATATAACGTGAGGACTCCTTATTGAAGGCAAAGGTCGTGTTGGAGCAAACATAAGGCAGATTCAATTTCTTAGCTAGAAGCTTGGCCCAGGTTGCCATCGAGTCTCCCACAACTAAATCCGGTTGGAGTTCTTTCAAGGCCTCTAGAGCTGGCCCTTCAAACGCCAAGGTAGATTGGACTAGCAAATGTGTGGCAAAAGCCAAGTCCTTGCCCGAGCGGTCTGAGCTCTCACGCTCATCTAGCCCCAAGTCAAAATCCCCATAGTCATCGCAAGCCACAAATTGAGCACCTGTCGCCTGAATGGCTTGTCTGAAGCGCTCAAAGGAAAAATAAGTTACCTGGTGCCCGGCTTCCATCAGATAGCGCACCAAACCTAGAGTTGGATTGGTATGGCCTTGAGCTGGTATACAGAACCATGCAATTTTCATTCTTATCACCTCATTTACAAGACAAGAGCAAATAATAGAGACAATATACTAATCCTATTATAACATGGTGCCCCACTAAACCCCAATAAAATTACCCTAGCCAAAATAGACAAACACCATCCTATGCTAGGCAGCATAGGATGGTGACTGACTTACTTATGGGAGCCGATTGCCCCCCGCCTTATAGATACGATACCAGTCCTCACGACTGACTTCAATGCGACAGGCTTGAGCCAAATCCACTAAGCGCCAAGGCTGCATGGAACCAACTAAGACTTGCATTTTAGCAGGATGGCGTAGAATCCAAGCTAGAGCCAAGGCATCCGAACTGACACCATAGCTTAAAGCCAAGCTAGCTAAACAATCCCTTAAGTCCTGATAGTCTGGGTGTAACATATAGGGGCCTTGGTGTAAATCCACTTGGAAAGGCGACCAAGCCTGAACGGTTATCTGATGAAGGCGACAATAATTGAGGACATCGCCATCACGATTGATACTTTCCGAGCCTTTGGTGTTGACATTCAAGCTAGCATCTAAAAGCACCGTGTGGGCTGGCCCAAATTCCAACTGATTGACAATGAGGGCTTGATCTAAGTAGGAAGACAAGAGACTCATTTGTCCTGGATTCTGGTTGCTGACGCCAAAGTAGCGGACTTTACCCGACTGATGAAGGTCATGGAAGGCCTCGGCTACTTCTTCTGGTTCCATCAAGGCATCTGGCCGATGCAGGGCCAAGACGTCTAGGTAATCTGTTTGGAGTCGCTTGAGGCTGCCTTCCACCGCTTGGATAATGTGGGCTTTGGAGAAATCGAAATGGTAGTTAGACCAGACATCGGCCAGGCCACATTTGGATTGAATTAAGAGATCCTGTCGAGCTAGGCCCAGGCCTGTCCAAGCTTGGCCAAAACGTAATTCAGATTGACCCTTGCCATAAATATCAGCATGGTCGAAGAAATTAATCCCTAGGTCTTGGCAGGTCGCTAGGGCCTTTTGGCTGTCAGCCAAGCTTAGGCTATCCATGCGCATACAACCTAAGGCGATGGCACTGGCACCTGCTAGCTGACCTCCTAAGTTTAAGGTCTTCATGCCTCAACCTCCCCTTCTTCTGGGCGATAAACAGGCCGATCTACTAAATTCAAGCTCTCTACTGGCACCGACTCCGTCTCAAAGACCACGAACTCGTTGTGATTCTTGAGGAAGCCTGACGGAACATAGAGGTATTGGATGGGTCCCTGAGACCAGTAACGGCCAAGGTTGAAACCATTGACACAGACGCAACCCTTACCATAGGCAGAGCAATCAATAAAGGTATCCTGAATCTGATCCAGCTCAACCTCGAAGCGGTAGAAATGGGGACTTTCTGGTTGTGTAGGTCGCGGACCTTCATGATAGCTAACTGCTGCTAGCATGTCTGGCTTGAATTCTAGGGCATATTGTCTGAAGCCTTTGCGGAACTGGTGGTTAATCATAACGCCGCCCTTAATGCCCTTAGATTGAGTCGGACTATTGAGTTTGAAGCCGTAATTGACGCGCCCCATATTTTCTACCAAAACATCGACTTGAGCAGAAGCTTGGTCGGAATCAAAGAGCACTTCATCGCCAATGTCTTCTCGGTATTGGGTCACTAGGTGCTTGCCTTGGATAAAGACTTGAACCCGGTCATGGGCATTGATGATTTTAAGTCGTTCCGGATGGCCATGGTGTGCGACCCGCGTCCGATAGAGAGTATAACCATAGTGTTGACCCAAGGCTTCCATGGCTAGCGGGTAGTCCACTTCTTGGCCGGTTCCTAACTGGTCGGCGACTTCTAACAAGTCGGCCCAGCCAAGCACTGGATAGGTGCCATAGGCTCTAGCCTGGCGACTACGGGGCTCAAACTGAGGTAAGTCTGGGAAAAGCTCATGGATCACCCGCTGAACTGCATAATATTTGGCAGTTGGTTGGCCCCATTCATTAATTGGGGCATCAAAGTCATAAGAAGTGACCTGTGGGAGATCCCGATGCTTGCGTGCAGAACAGCCATTAATAAAGCCAAAGTTGGTCCCGCCTCGCAAGAGGAAGAGGTTGACACTGCCGACAGCCATCATTTCCTTAACATCATGGGCCAAGTCCTCCGGGTCACGGCGGACAATAGGCTCATTCCAACGGTTGAACCAACCATCCCAGAACTCCGTGCACATTAGTGGCCATTGCTTGCCATGACGGTCGAAGAAGGCTTGGAGGGCTTGGGTATTGCCCGGTGCATCCGAGCCGAAGTTACCAGTGACAAAGATATCATCTTCAATCAAGGTACCGGACTCTAGCGCTTCAATCCAGGTGCCATCCGAGGTAAAGAGTGGCACATCTATACCCCGGTCACGCATCATTTGGGCCACGGCCCGTAAATAGTCTTTGTCTTCTGCATAGGAGCCATACTCGTTCTCGACTTGCATCATCAAGATAGGGCCCCCATGAGTGAACTGATAAGGTACTAGCTGTGGTAGAAGCCAATCATAATAAGCCGCTACCTTGGACAGAAAGGCCTGATCATAGGTGCGATATCGCATGCCGGGATAGTTGAGCAACCAAGCCGGCAGGCCCCCAAAATCAAACTCCGCACAAATATAGGGACAGGGGCGGACAATCAAGTGAAGGCCCATACGACTGACTAGGTCAAAGTAGGCTTTGAAATCCAGCAAGCCGCGGTCTTCAAAGACCCCTTCATGAGGCTCATGCAAATTCCAAGGGATGTAAGTCTCGACGGTATTGTAACCTAGCGCCTTGAGATTGTAGAGGGTGTCTTCCCATTGATCTGGATGCAGACGGAAATACTGGATAGCCCCGGACAAGATTTTGAAGGGCTGACCATCTAAATAGAATTGGTCGCGAATTTCGAACTGTGTCATGCGCCCATCTCCTGTTGTTTATCAGCAATCTTAACGAATGGATAGTAGACGGCAGTGGAAATCCCGATATTAATCAAGGACAGGACAATAGCCCGCCAGTCAAAGGCTGTTGCGAAGAAACCATAGAGGACAGGTGGCATTACCCAAGTTACGTTCTGAGTAACCGGTGCTACCAAGCCCATCGTTGTCGCAAAATAAGCCACTGTTACCATCAGCACTGGGCTGAGGACAAAGGGGATGAACATAATTGGGTTAAGGACGATTGGTACCCCGTACATGACAGGTTCCCCAATGTTAAAGACCATAGGGAAGATCCCTAATTTAGCCACTTCACGCAAATGACGACTACGTGCCATCCAGAGAATGGAGATAGCTAAGCCAATGGCATCGAACCATACAAAGGCACCGAAGGAGTTATCTGTCCATAGATAAGGAATAGTGGTACCAGCGCGGTAAGCTTCTAAATTGGCTAGCATGGTCACCCCGAAGAGACTGGACATAACAGGCGCCAAGACGTTGCCGCCGTGGAGGCCGAAGAACCAGAAAATCTTGTTTAAGATGACAATAATGAGGACAGCCAAGAAGCTTTGCGACATATTAAGCAGTGGCGCTTGTAAGACCTTATAAACCCAGGTAATCATCAATTCACCGGTCAATTGATTGAAGGCATAAGTGGCAATAGCGACTACATACATGGCAATAGCTGCCGGAATGATGGATAGGAAAGGCTTAACAATAGCAGGTGGTACTGAATCTGGCAACTTAATGGTCCAGTTCCGATTCATGACCTTACAGAAGATGATAACCGATACGAAACCAATGATAATCCCTGTAAAGTAACCCTTGGCCCCGATTTGGTCTAGTGGAATGGCATTACGTACCGTAACCGCTAATTCCTCCCCTTGAACTGCTACACCTTGTAGCTTATCACCCAGAAGGCCAGCTAAGGCCTTAGAGTCAACATTTTCTAGCTTAAAGTTCTGCGTTACCGTATTAGCAATGGTAATGACATAGGAAGCAACAGCCACCAAACCAGCGGAGACTGTATCCACCTTGTAAATCTTGGCGATATTAACACCAAAGTTAAAGAGAAAGAGGAAGACAACAATTGGGATAGACCCTTTGAAGAGGATGTAGTTGATATCAATCAACCAACCAAAAGTCTGCGGGATGAAGGTATTGCCAAATTGGCCAGGTAAATCCGCCAAAAAGGCATTAATCATGAGAGCGAATGATCCGGCCATAATAACCGGCATGGTCCCAATAAATGAATCCCGAAGTGCAACAAGGAACCGTTGGTTCCCGACTTTGTTGGCGATAGGCATCAGACGCTCTTGCCAACGATCGACTAAACTTGCCATGATAATTCCTCCTTAAATTTTTACATAAATTAATTAAAACCACGGTTTGGGTGTCTACCAACCTAGCTCGGACTGCTCCCAAGCCACTTATTGGGGTAAGACTTGGTAGACTTCGATTAATTCCTGAGCTAAATCGACAAAGGCGATACTGGTCATGAGATGATCCTGACCATGAATCATAAAGAGACTGAGGGGCTGCTCAATCCCTTGCGCTTCTTGAGCCAAGGCTCCGGCCTGGGCGTGATGGGCTTCTAAGAGGGCTGCTCGAGCCGCTGCCATTCGCTCCGTCGCGCTCTGGAAATCTCGCTTCTTAGCTGCTGCCATGGCTTCGATGGCACAGGATTTGGCTTCGCCGCCATACATAATTAACTGCATGGCTACTTCTAATGCGGCTTCTTGTGACATAGGCTTGCTCCTTTATCCCATGAGACTTACGGCTAAGGCCAAGACCTTATCGCCTTTCATCATGCCATAATCTGTCATGGGGATGACCTCCACTGGGATGCCACGGGCTGACAAGTCAGCGGAAAACTCGTTCTTCAAATAGCGGACTTGGGGGCCTAACAATAAGACATCTACTGCATTGTTTTGGAGATATTCCTTGGCTTCTGGCACTGGCACAGCAAAAATATGGGCATCTAACCCTTGATCTTGCGCGGCCTTTTCCATCTTGGATACCATGAGACTGGTCGACATGCCAGCAGCACAGACTAACATGATTTGCTTAGTTTCCATTTACAACACCCTTTCCTTAAAATTCGAAAGAAAAATAATCGGTCCCTATTATTTTGAAAATGTAAACAAGCAGGCGTGAAAAGGAACCGATTCTCAACAATTATTTACTTTCTATTAATATTATAGGACATGAGATCCTAAATGTCAACGTTTTCATTTGAGGATTTATTTGTTTTTTGTTATGATATTCGTGAGGAAGTGACCAGACATGACAATAACCAAAAAACAGGCCACACTAAGGGCCACCATTCTAGATAAACTATATGCAAAAGCACCACTATCACGTATTGATATTGCCAAAGAAACGGGCATAACGCCTGCTACTACGGGGTCTATTATCGGGGATTTAATTCGTCAAGAACTCGTCTATGAAGTTGGGGAAGCTGAAGATGATACTGTAGGCCGCAAGAAAACCTTACTTAGTCTTATGCCCCATCGTGCCTACTATCTAGGTGTCGAAATCTCTGAGAAATACCTAGCCTTGGTCATTACTGATAACCTTGGCGAGATTCAAGCCAGCGACTACAGCATGACCTTCCAACAGCTAGGTAACTACCCGACTAGCGCTGACTTAGCCGACTTCATTCATCAATTTATAGCGCAACACCCTGACTTTCCCTTGACCGCCATTGGCGTCGGGCTACCGGGCCACGTAGACTTCGACTTGAGTCCCTATATTCAATCCAACAATCAGCATTGGCAGAATCTCAATCTGGAAGAGCTAGCCCAGGCCTTTAGACTGCCGCTTTATTTTGATAATAAGTCTCACTGCTTGACCCTGGCCCAAAGACTTTATGGCCAAGATGACAAAAACGATCATAATTTTATCGTCTTCCATGTCGCTAACGGTATTCATTGTTCCTATATGTATCAAGGGCAAATCTACGGGCGACAGAACTTCCTGATTGGCGAAATCGGCCATACGATTTTGAATCCACAAGGGGAAGCCTGCACCTGTGGTAAACGGGGTTGTCTGCAAGTCTATGCTAGCGAATCTAACTTGATTGCTAAGGCCCAAACCCTCTATCGGGTAGCCCAATCCACCTTCCTGCCTAGCCTGGTATCAGAGTCTGAAGCGATTACGCTTGCTACTATTATGGATGCCTGCGCCTTAGGCGATACTAGCTGTCTCCAATTGATTCAGCAAGCCTGTCACTACCTGTCGATTGCCCTATCCAATCTCAGTCAGCTGATTGACAGTGATGCTATCTACCTTGACGGCCAGTTCTTCTCCTATCCACTAGTCGACACCCTCTTGCACCAGGAGCTAGCGGCGACCACCCCGCTCTTCCACAAGCAAAAGAAAATACGACTCATTCCCCTGGCCTATAGCCCACTCAATATCGCGCGGGCAGCCACTAGCCTCTGTGTCAAAGCCAGCTTCTTATCAGCATAAAAATAAGCGGACCATCTACTGAAGCTAGTAGTAGGTCCGCTCTTTTTATTGCCTTAATTAGCGATTAATGGAACGGGCAATCATGGAAATGGTATGCCGTTGACCGCGGATTGCCTTGCTGAGGGCAAAAATATTCTCCACAGGAGCCAGACAGCCGTAGCCAGAGTCCCCAATGTGCTGGATGTCTACCCCACAAATCTTATTGCGGATAGCCATCTGCTTAATAGTGTCGGTATCCGAGCTTTCTTGGCTAGTTCCAATGGCGCTCATCACCAGGGCCCCTGCTTGATGGGCTCGCTGAACTATGGCCTTGAGATCCGCCTCATCGAAGCCTGGTACACTGCCTACAGCCGGCGCCAAAATAATATCGGCTCCAGCCTCAATGAATTGGCTGACTGCTTCAAGGTCTGCTACCGGCTCATCAACGCCTGCCCCGTGCATTTTACCGGCAATGACTAAACCTGAGAAGTGCTGCTTGGTTAGTCGGATGGCCTCCGCTATGGTATGATTGGTCACACCAGTCCCAGGATTACCCGTCAAACAGATAAAATCAAGACCAAAAGCTTCGGCCGCCTGTAGCGATGCCACATTGACCTGGCGCCCAGTCACTAATTCTTGCCGTTCTTCATTCATCTTAGCGTTAAGATCGACAGGCTCCAAATTGACGCCAATCGGGCGGCCCACCAGTCGATGGAGCTCTGCGACAAAATTGGGTGCATCAGGATCAATAGCAAATATAACAGGGTTTAGTAAGTCTACCCCATTTAGTAAAATGAGATCCGCCCCAAAGGCGCGAGCCATCTCTGAGTTGGTAATATCCCCAATATAGGACTCCTTAAAGCCCACATTTTCCGACAATATCACTCGGCCCTCACAGGCCTTAATACTCTGCTTTAATTCTGCCGCCGACATGGCCAGAATTTCCGACGTGTTGGCACTAATCAAACGTTTCACCATGTAAATCCTTCTTTCTTTTTGATAATAATAAAGATAAGACTAACCTTTGATTACGCCCTTTTGTTTACATTTTGTTACTAATTAGTATAGCATGATTCGCCGGATATGTAAACGGTTTATATCGTAGGGGCATAGCGCCTAGAATAACTATATTAGTTCAATTTTATACATCGAGTTCGGGTTAACCCAAACTCACCATAAAATCGTGACCGCTTAAGAAAATTATATTTCAGGCTCATTTCTCCTTTATATAAGCATTGGTCGAAATAAATTCTGTTCAAAACGCCTTTTAAAAAATCTGTTGAATTGACTTATAAAATCTGCTAATCATTAGGAACTTGAGCTCCTAGTTTATTCACCCCATATGGACAAAAAAGGTTGGGCCTAAACCCAACCTTTTGTTTTAATCCATCTTTCGAATCATCTTCCGAGTTTTAACCAAATGCTCCTTGGTTGCATGAAATTGGCGTTGAGCCACCCCATAGTAGAGCAAGTCGGTAATAATCAAGGACCCGTCTCGGGAGGTAACTGAGCCTAGGCGTATTTCTTTTTCGTCTTGGGGGATGAAAAGGCAAATATCAGCTAGACTGACGAGGGGCGCCTTGAGATTATGTCCCGTGATAGCGATTATTTTGGCACCCTGCTCCTTAGCAAGGTAGGCCATTTGATTGACACTATGGGTGCTACCACTATAACTGACTACCAACACCACATCGCCAGGCATACAGTGCGCCATTTGCGCCATGAGTATATGAGTGTCACGATCATAGGTGACTGGACGATTAATTCGCGTCAACTTATGAACTAAGTCCATGCAGACTACGCCACTGCCTCCAATTCCGCAGAGAAAGAGACGATGGGCGTTAGCCATCCAATCAATGGCTTGCGCAAGATCTGTTTCATCCATGAGCTCATAGGTCTGACGTAGATTCTGTTCTAGGATACTTTGGGTCTTATGGATGAGCTTAGACAGACAATCTTTAGGATCTAAAAAGAGATCCACCTCAGGCATTTCCTCATCAGTCCGGTCCTGTGCCAAGTCCAATTTTAAGGCAGGCAAGCCTTTATAACCCATCTTCTTAGCAAAGCGAGTCCAGGCCGCCCCCGATGTTCCAGAAGCATAACCTAACTCCACAGTATTCATATCTAACACTTCATGCCGGTGCTCCAGTATATAGCGACCGATCATCTGTTCAGTCGCTGTCATTGATCCTAGGGCACTTTTGATCTTGGTAATACAACTCATACGATTCTCTCCTTTGTTATACCAAACACTGAATCCTACTTTCCATGATAGCCACGCCTAGCCCATTTTCGCCTACAGTATATCACAATAAATCGCTTACAGCAACTAGCTTTACCTATGGTGATTCACAAACAGAGAGATATTTTTGTCGTTATCCAAAAGAAAACAGGCTCTAAGAGCCTGTTTTTAGCTGACTAATTTTACATCATGGTCGTATTTTACATTCTTCTCTATCCACACTGTTTATTTTGTAGCGCCTTTTTACCCAGACATTTCGCCAGCCATACGCTTTGCGCCGACAAATAGGCAAAAGGCAGGTACAAGACCAGGCTTCGCCAATAGGCAGGACCGACGCCCACACCGCTCCGCATCATGAGCCAAAAAAGAAAAGGATAGCTGAAGAGCAGGAGATTGACTCCAGAGAGCCCAAGATAAAGCCGCCAGGTCTGACCATAACGAGCCACCGTCGCTAGAATAGCACCCAAGACTAATAGACCATTGAGAAGCGCTGCCTCACGCCAATCCAAATTATTAAAGCCAAAACGCAGATTATTCAATAAAGGGACTAAGAAATAGAGCAACATCCCCGTCTGTAAGTAAGCCAAGCCCAACTGATAACGTTCCAAGGCTACTGGCTTCTTGTTTCGAGCCCCTTCTGTTTTAGGCCAAGCTTGGGCAAAGTTTTTAAGTCGATGGCTCCATATTAGCGAAGCGAGGAAGAAGACCCCTGACCGAATCATCAAGTCGACTTCGTAAGCAGTCCTTAGTTTTGTGCTTCCTTGCCCTGGCACAAGCAGCCCCATCAGTAGACGCCCCCAGAGCACCACTAGCCCTAGCCACTCCAATCGATAGGCCCATCGCATGCTAGCCCCAGATTGGAATAACCAGGCCAGCCAGGTGACTGCCATAGCTAGCAACCAGGCAGCAAAAGGCAAGTTAATGAAGTCCCAGTTGAAGATGTTCTGGTAAATCCATAAACCAGCCAAGACCTTGAAGACTAAAAATAAGGCAAAAGCGCGTTCTTGGCTTGTTTTGTCCACTATGGGTTCCATGGCAGTCCCTCCTTTCCTTTCTTTATTATAGCAGACTCCCCAAGAGGCGTCATTAACCGACTAGCTCAAAAAAAGTGCGGACTCACCCGCACTTTCTCATATTAGCGCTTAATTCTTGTCTGGCACAAATGCAAGCCAATCTGCATCCAAATACCAGCCATCTGGGATGGCCTGACTGCCTATTTCATGATAGCCTACTTGTCCACGAAGCGTTAGGACTCCCTGCCAAGTGCTGATAGCCTGTGGGACTTTCCCCTGAACGCGCACTCTCAGAACTTTAGCTGAAGCTTCCCCACCAGTCGACTGACTGAAAGTAAACCAGTAAGCATCCCCTACTTGTCCTAAAAAGCCCTTCTCATTAGTGGTCATGCGACATTCAATTAATTGGCCACTTAAGGTCTCTGCTTGGGCCAATACTTGGTCTAAATCTTGTAACTGATAGGCCTCTGCCCCTTGGTAATGGGAAGTCACGCCAAAGACATAGCCTTTGACACCCGCTTTAAGCTTACGTAAAAAAAATAGGGGGAGTGTCGGTAGCCCTATCAAGAGTAGAGCAGATAAGCCCAGGCCAAAGATAAGATTTACTACCGTCTCGGAATCTCTCACCTGACTAAGAAATTGAAGAATAATCGTCCCTATCACCAAAAGAGAGATTCTATTAACTATAAGAAGCAAGATACCCATTACGAGATAAACTAGATCTAAGTTCCAGGCTCTCTTGAGCAAGTCTGGGCGATGATTACGGTAACCCCACCAAGCTAAGTAGCTAGTAGCAAGACATAAGATTATAGCTAATAGGTAAAGGGGCTCATGAGAATAATCCAGGTGTAAGACGAGCATCTGCCATCCTTTAATGAAGAGATAGCCTAAGAACACACGATTAAGTGCCTTATTTCCCTCAGTTGGAACTAGCTTTAATTGATTTCCTTGCTTATTCAATTGGCGCCCGACCAAGAATTGCTGATAGGCACAATAAACCATAGGAGCTACTGATACAAAGAGTTTTGGGATGAGATTTGATAAAGCGATAAGTGGCGAAAAGGCCAATAATTTTTGAAAATCTAAACTTACCAAGACATAGATGACAATACCAGTATTAACCGCGCCAGCTAGATAATGACACCAGGCCTGCTTTGACTTATAACCTAACCAAGTCAGTACTAGTGGTAATAAAAAGATTGCTTCTTCTAACAATAAGTGCCCTAAAATAGGCTGACTTAACCAACTAAATACGGCAGAACCAAAAAGAATGGGGCTAAGCCGGAATAAAAGATAGACCAGTTGACAATCAAGCAGCCAACGTTGATGATCAGATACTGACCTGTTAACTTGCATATGTTTTCCTCCTCTTAGGGATATTCAATCTTACTGGCTTTGTCTAGTTAGAACTAGCTAGGCAAGACCGCACTGTATGTAGACTGCGATAACTCTAATATAAAGCGCACTAGTATGACAGATAGAATTCTTAAAACGGAATTATCATGAAACCTTCGAAATCAGCTTGGTAATCCTTCTTGTTTTCTTCTGTCATTAGGCCCCTCCTAATCTTGCGATTGATGCCTGTATCTCTTAGTTTCTAGTTCATGTAACCAAGCAGCCCTGGCTTCCTCGAAGCGGTTCTTGGCGCCTAGGAGTACTAGCCAGATTATGATAGGGATGATCAATAGTATCAGGACAAGGCCTTGACTTGCCCATAAAACATATGGGAAAAATGAGATTCCAAGCACCCCTAAGCCTACTTCTAGACTGGTCAAAACTAAATCCAGTCGGTAGCCTCTTTTGAAGATTGTCGTATCATGATCTTTCCACGCAATCATCAACCAATAGAAAGCCAATAGGCGTCCAACATATACAAATCCTAATAGCAATGAGTACAACAGTAAGACTAATCCTGTTATCAGCGTTAATACTCGCAAAACAGTGTACAAGATCATGTAAAGGTTAAACTCGGACTGGCGCCCCTTTTTACTCTCGTCAATCAATGCTTGTGCCTCCTTAACTTACAATTAAGCTTATATTACTAGTCTGAACCAAAGCGAAGCTTGGCTATAAAAAGCACTGCCCACACTATAATTGGAGTTATAAAAATCAAAAACATTGGTGCATAGGATAATGCCAAAATTACGAATGGCCACGCCACAAGTAGCCCTACCACCCAAACCGAAAGTTCAAGTACTGACAAGATAGTATCTAGGATAAATCCATAGTTGAAACGGGGTCCATCATTGGTTTTCCAACCTGTCATCAACCAATAAAAGGCTAGTAGACGACCTAAGTATACTAACCATATGATTGGGAGTTCTTTGACATTAACTAACATATGAATTCCTGTTACGAGAGTTATCAGCCTCAAAGCCGTATAGATCTTCATATATCTTTCAAAGCCTGGTTGGTGGCTTTGCTTGACTTCTTCCGTCATTTTCCATACCTCACAGTCTGCCCTAACCAACCTAATGCCGTTAGGACTTTAATTAATAGACTATTAATATGGCATCATTATACCAAAGTTCTCGAAACTTAGTAAAGCTTTCACCTCATTCATTCTTGCTAGATTTTATCTTATACACCCGATAAAAACCTGATAAATCAACATTTCATCTACTCACACCTTGTATTTTATCAACTTTCTGTTAACTTTCAGATTTTGAATGTTCCGTCCCACTAAATTTACCACAAAACTTCTGTTTATATCTCTACTATGAACTTTACTAGGCGAGAACACTTGTCACCATCTCAGCATCTGGTAAGCCTAAGCCAATTCATAGATAGGAGAATATTCGGGTTTTCCATTCGCGTCTCCAATTCTAACTTAGCTACACAAATTTTCATCATATACACAACATATCTAAATTGACTATCTGAGCTAACTAGCATTATAATAGTTTTACAACTTCTATCAGACGAGGTGATATCCATGTCCGAGCAAGAGTTTTACGTTTTCCATAATATATCTTCTGTTGATTTCTACCCCATTCAGTTTGGCAAGGAGAAGTGTGACCCTTGGCATCATTATGGGCCAACCCTGACCCATAATTACCTCTTCCACTACATCTTGTCGGGGCGGGGGAGCTTTCTCGAGAATGAGAAGCAGGAGGTCATTCAACTGGGGCCAGGCCAAGGCTTTCTCATGCCCCCTAACACGGTCTGTTCCTATACGGCTGACCAAGACGACCCCTGGATCTATTGTTGGATTGAGTTCAATGGACTCAAGGCTGCTAATTTCATGCGTCAGGCAGGTTTGAATGCTAACAATCTGATCTTTACGCCTCATAAGCCCATGATTATCTCTAGTATCAAAGACACCTTGGAGACCATCATCCGTAACCACTCCCAGCATGAGTCCTTTCTGATTGCCCAGCTCTATCTCTTAGTTGATCATCTGATTCGCTTTTCTAAGCACAGTCCTCAGCAGCGTCCTAACGAGATTCATTCCTTCTATATTAGAGAGGCTATCCATTATATCCAGGACCACTATATGGACAACCCTAGCGTGGATCGACTGGCAGACATCTGCCACCTCAACCGCAATTACTTCACCCGTCTCTTCAAGCAAGAGCTCCAAATGACACCTTCGCAGTTCATTTTGACCTATCGTATCAACCAATCCTGCGAGCTCTTGGCTTCAACCAATCGTTCCATTCGCGACATTGCCGAGCAAATCGGCTACAGCAATCAGTTCAACTTCTCTTCGGCCTTCAAACGTGTCAAGGGTATGACGCCTATGGAATGGCGTCGACGTTATCGTTAGCCGAAGATATGATGACATAGAAAAATCCGCACTCAATCAGTGCGGATTTTTTCATTCTAATTTCTTGATCCAATCATGGGATCGGCATAAGTTAGTTGATAGATGACTAATTCCTGAGGCGCTAAAGTAGCTTGCCAAATATGCTTTTCCGTCCGTTCCAAGCTTGCTCGCCCTGCGACCTGCATGAGGGTCTGGAGCTCGCCATCCCCTAAAATATAGGTTTGAGGTTGAGCTGTCGGATTACGTAGTGACAGAATGACACGACGCCCGTCATCGCTCAAGCAACGATAGCCATAAAGGCCCGTATGGTCGGCTGGCTTATGGCCGATAAAGCGACTATTCTTAAGGCAGTCATCATAGTTATCCTGTACCCAGCGAATGGCCTCGGCATTAGCACGCCAACGCTCATGGTCGAAGAGGTCGTAGGAGTAATAGCACTCCCAGAAGGCATTACCACGCGTCCCAATAAAGTAGAGATAGTCGCGGAATTCACTGACACTGGCCTGAATTGGATGGTCTAAGAGCCCTGCAGTCGCCCGATGAGCAAAGATTGGCTCATGGTTATAGAAATATTTCTGGGGCACTTGGATAGCTCGCTCGCGAATGAAGGCGTGATAACGATCATCCCGATAGGTCATCATGCGAGCCAAATCGGTCTCTCCAAGTGAATCATAGCCTGTATCCTGAGAAACTTGAATCCAAAGGCTATTGACATAGGCTAGCCACCAAGGGCTTGGATTGACGTAAGAGGTTAAATTCAGCCATAGGTCTCGCTGCGCCCCTTTTTCATCATGGTCTTGGGAATGCTTCTGACGATAGGCAGACCGTAAGTTCTGGAAGAGCTTAATCAAACGTTCGTAAGTCGCCGTCATTTGGTGCATACCATGGGGACCTGAGACATCATCCTGAGCTGGCTCAATCAAAAAGCCATCTAGCTTCCAATAAGACAGGTCATACTGGTCCTGATAGGCTAGGAGCTTAGCTTCCAAGGCATCCAAATAAGCCGGGTCACCCACATTGACGTCTTGAGTCCGCTCATTTTTAGTTCCTAGTCCTAATTCTGGATGAGCCTTGAGCCAATTGCTCATGGTTAGCTGCGTGCCACCATAGCCACCCCGTGGCCCCATCCAAAGGCCAAGCTGGCCGCCATAGCTGGCCACTTGGTCCTTAATGCGTGAGAGGCCAAGCGGGAATTTCGCATTGAATTCCCAAAAGCTCTCATAATTGGCCCAGCCGTCATCCACCACATAAGTATCCAGTGGCACCCCATAATCACTGAAGCCCGACCGTATAGCGGCAAAGGAAGTCATAATCTTGTCCTCGTCGATGTCCAACATATGGTCGTACCAGGAATTATATTGTAGGCGGAAGTGGTTTGGCAATGCGATAGTTTCAATATAAGCGAAGAAGGCTTGTTGGATGCTTGAAAATTCAGGGCTGGCCGCTGACCCTATGACCGTCGCATGTAAATTCACTGGCTGGTCTGAAGTCACCTCTCGCCCTAGATAGTAGCGGGACCAATAGCGACCTTGTTCTAGGCGGTTCTCTGCTAGGGGAAATTCCATCCCTAAGAAGAAACTATTAGCGTAAACTGGCTGGCCACAGGCCACATAATAGCCACTAAATCCTGCCATCTCAGGAATTGCCTCTTGTTCCTTTGGTTGATAAAACTTGGCATCTTCCTGGAAGGTCATGACCGATAAGTCTAGAAAGTTAATGGCCTGTTTTGCCTCTAAGAGGCTAACCTTGCATTTGAGGTAACCGTCTGTTAGCTCATAAATCACCTTGACTCGCGCTAGGTCGTCTTGGTACTCTACCTGAATGGCTTCTGCGGTCTCCTTCTCAAGTTGAGCTTGCATCTGGCTAGCGGCTAGTTGCCCCCCCTTCTGCCAATGGATGACAAAGGGCTCACTCTCACTTAATGCATAGGTCTTTCCCGTCTGTCTATTGGTCAGCCGGTCTAAGTAAAACTGTTGATGATTGCAGACAAAATGTCCGATAAGCGTTTGGCTTTGGAGTTCCATACGCCTCTCCTCCTCATAAAAGTAATCATACTTACCTAATATAATTGTAAGCGCCTAGCAAATATTTTACTATCTTATTTTGCTACCTACTCTATGTGCTGATTAATCACTAAGGAACTTTTGTCATATTTATAGTAGATTTTACACATATTTCCAGTATAAAAACGCTCAGAACCAAATACAGCTCATCTAATTCTCATTTTTTTGCCACTTTATTCAAATTCTTCTTGTGCGCCAAGGCCTAAACGCGTATAATGTAGAGTAATTCATCATTGATATTAGGAGGTATTATATATGAATCAACCAAAAAAAGCCTACGGCCTCTTAACTGCTGTAGCGATGATTATTGGGATTGTGGTCGGTTCGGGGATTTACTTCAAGGCTGATGACATCCTGACCTATACGGGTGGTAGCCTAGCCCTAGGCTTACTGGTTCTATCCATTGGGGCCAGCAATATCGTCTTCGGTTCCCTATCCTTGTCAGAATTTGCTAAGTTAGAGACTTCAAGTGGTGGGGTTGTGGCTTACTTAGACCGCTTTATTTCTTCTCGCTTAGCGACTGGCTATGGTTGGTTCTTAGCCTTCGTCATGATTCCAAGTGTGGTTGCTGTTGTGTCTTGGGCTTCTGCCATCTACACCGGCTTACTCTTTAATCTTGACCTGAACCTAGGTCAGCAAGTGCTCTTAGGTATGGCCTATACCCTCTTCTTCATGGCCTTGAACGTCCTCTCTCGTGTCCTCGGGGGTTACTTCCAAACCCTGACCATGTTCGTCAAGATGGTGCCCTTGGCCCTGATTGTCTTTGCTGGTCTCTTCTGGTCAGCACCCGCACCAAATCTTCCGGATGGTGTTTCCGCAATTGAACCGAGCAATGTGGGCTTAGGTTGGCTATCGGCCCTAGTTCCCCTGGCCTTCACCTATGAAGGTTGGAACTATGTCGTGACTATTGCACCCGAGCTCAAACATCCAAAACGTGATTTGATTCGTGCCTTCATTATTGGCCCGCTCATTATTCTCCTAACTTACTTGCTCTTCTTCTATGGCATGGTCCGCATTCTGGGGGCAACTTTCGTGCTATCAACTGGTGACCAAGCCATCACCTACGCCCTAACTTCACTCTTAGGTGAACGCGCTGGTAACCTAATTCTAGTCGTGGTGATTATCTCCATGCTAGGGGTCCTCAACGGCCTCCTCTTAGCTGGGATGCGTCTACCACAGGCCTATGCTGAAAAAGGCATGTTACCAAAAGGTCGCTTGGAAGAGATTCACCCTAAATATCAGGTATCCGTACCTTCCGCCGTTCTCTTCACTGCTATTACGGTGGTTTGGCTCTTAATCCATTACCTAACGCAAAAATTCGGGATTATGGGCAAGGGCGATGTCAGCGAAATTACCATTGTCTTCAACTACATCTTCTACATCATCCTCTATCTTCGCGTCATCAAACTCAATCGCGAGGGCTTGGCTAGCAATCGCCTGACCAGTCTCTTTGCTCCAGTGATGGGGATTATCGGGGCTGCTCTGGTCATTGGCGGGAGTTTGATTTCTTCCCTTCAAACTACTTTGGTTTTCAGTTTACTCTGCGCCCTAGTGATTTTAATCGGATGGCTTTACTCTAAACGCCAAATGCAAAACTAACAAAAAGGCTGAGACGCTGTCTCAGCCTTTTTTATTATCATGAATCTTGCGCTGGTATAGCTAGTTGGGTCATGGCTTGATGCATATTGCCCACAATGCCTTCATCCGTCACCGCAATCAGAATATCGCCTGCCTGCAGGACCATTTTGCCTTTAGTGATGTATTCTTTCTCGCCACGGCGGATGGTGGCAATCAAAACATCTTCAGGCCACTTAATTGCGGCTACCTTTTGGCCTACTAAGGGACTGTCAACGAAAATTGGCACTTCAAAGGTTGTCCGTCGACCTGTCTTGGCTAGATCCTCTTGGTGCAGCATTTTTTCAGCTAATGCCTCATAAATTGGGGGCATCTTAAGGGCTTCCGCAAGAAGGAAGGCAGATAGGACCACTACTGCTAGCGGCATGAGTTGGTTGAGGCCACCCACCATTTCGCTAACTAGAAGTAAAGCCGTTAGTGGGGCTTTCCCGATGGCTGCAAAGCCCCCTGCCATAGCGAAGAAAATAAAGCAGAGTAAGAGTTCTTGATCCATGCCGGTAATATTGATAATGAACTGACCGTATAAGGCACCTACCAAGGCACCTAGGGACAAGATCGGCAGGAAAATCCCACCTGGCAGACCAGACCCATAAGAAACCATGGAAAATACAAAACGTACCAGGAGAATAAGGGCTAGCACTAGGAGTGGCGTCTTAGTGTGAGCTAATTCTAAGATGAGCTCACCACCTCCACCTAGAATATGGGGCGCGACTAAGCCAATTGGAATAAGCAGCAAGCCAGCCACAATGCCATAAAATGGGGGTTTAACCCAAGGCACTAATTTTGCATAAAGCCGTGGCAAAGCAAAGGTGACACGTTGATAGCACCAGCCAAAAAGTGCTAAGAAAATCCCCAAGACTACCAAATAACCGTAATAGGCAACTGGAAATTTAAGATGATTGCCTAAATCAAGAGCCGGATGATTGCCAAAAGCATGAAGGGAAATAAAGTTGGCCGTCACCGTTGCCGTCAAAGTCGTCAAGGCAACAGTCGGACTGAAACTATGGTGGACCTCCTCCAAGACGAAGAGTAAGCCCGCAATAGGAGCATTAAAGGCCGCTGCTAGGCCGGCCCCTGCCCCACTGGAAATCAGGATATTTTCTTGGACACGATTGCTCTTGGCTAGCTTAGCCACCCCTTGTCCAACCGCTGAGCCCAACTGAATGGAGGGACCCTCGCGACCCAGGAAAAGTCCGGACCCAATGGCAATACCGCCCCCAACAAATTTCTTCCAGAGAATTGACCACCAGTTGAGGGTTAGATGCCCTTGAAGCTGGAGCTCCACCTGTGGAATCCCGCTCCCCTTGATATAGGGTTCACTTCGGACAATTAAGCCTAGCAAATAGCCTAGCACTATGGTCCCCGCAATATAAGGCAAAATCAGCCAAGGGTTGGCCTGCATGGCCTGATAAGCCGATACCACCCAAGACAGGACAAAACCTATTAGGAAGCGGAAGGCCGACACAATCAACCCGACTAAGACCCCGACTAAGAGTCCCGCCATGACATATCGTGTCTTATTACGGCGAGCCGCAAATTCTTGAAATCTACTACGCATACCATCACCTCTTCTAGTGAATATTATAGCAAAAAATTGTCGGGCTGTGGCAAAAATATTAATTACTAATACCCATCCCTTGGCTCACGCACCAGGCATGAACATCCTCAATCACCTGATCCGCCATCTGACGGAATTCCCGATCATCGACCTTGAGGACATAGCGGTAGATGCCCTGGGCCAATTGGAAGGAGAGACAGGCATCTAGCAGGGGGCTTGGTTCTTCCAGGGGTAGAATCTTGCGGTAGCCCGCTAGGAAGGCTTGGCGTTCTTCTGGTTGCTTGACTTCACGCAGCCAGAGCTTAGCTAATTCACGCCAGGGAATATCAACTACAAGACGCTCAAAGTCAATAACCGCCCACTCATCTCCCCTACACTTGAGGTTACGCCAAGAGTAATCCCCATGCAGAACAGTTTGCGGAAGGCTGGCATACTCCACATCGATTTGCTCAAAACGAGCTTGGAAAAAGTCATAGAGTGGTGCCAGCCTTGCCGCTTCAGAGCTGCCTAGTAAATCCTGGCGCCAGCTAATTATTTGCTGACTGAGAGGCGGTTGACGCCGCAAATGATTAGCTAAAGGTGCTAGCTTCAAATGCGTTTGGGCTAAGAGCTCACCTAGCTTGCCTAAATCTTCAAGGCTTGGCGTCACCACTGGGGCTAGTTCCTGCCAGTCTTGAATGAGAACATGGCGTCCCTCTAGAACTAGATCCGCGACATACCAATCAGGCCAGATTGCCAGAAGACCTAGCTTATCCCGATTAAACTTGTCTGCTTCCGCATACACCTTGACGAAATAGCGCCGTTGATACTGAGGCAAGTCTGCTCGGAAAACCGCGTTAAGCGATAGATGGTCCAAAGGTGTCAAATGAGCTGACAAAGATGCCGCTAACTTAGCCTGAAATGCTAGTGTGACGGGCCCATCATGAGGCACAAACCAATCTAGAATATCCTTTAACTGCGTCATGACGCGTTGCTGGCTAGTCTCTGCTCCGATAAAATTAATGCTTCCTACCCCGGCAGCCAAGGCACACTCAATATCTAGGTCGCGGTCGCCAACATAGTAGGTTTGAGCCGGATCCAATTGATATTTATCTAAGAGATAGTGAACCCCTTGAGGGTCAGGTTTACGCTTAAAACCTGCTTCAATCGTGATAACCTCATCAAAATAGTCCGTCCAACCCAATCGGTCCAAGACTTGAAAGGCTGCCTTGTCCTTATGGGTGTAGACAAAGTGGCGATGGCCCGCTTGCTTCAAGCCAGCCAGTATAGCATCTGCCCCATCCATGGGGCCAATCTGCTCGTCCCGAGCAGCGGTCGCTTGTTTGAGTCTGGCCACAAAAGAGTCGCGGTCCACCTGACCTGATGCTACTAGCCCAGCAATGAGGTCACGGATGGAATAATCAATAATATAGGATGCTACCACGTCTCGATCGAAGCTGAGGCCGAATTCTTGATAGGTTTCGGCTAGCGCCTCTAGGGTATGGGGATAGGAATTAATGAGGGTCCCGTCCAAGTCCCAGATAAAGTTGGCCATGGGCGTCAACTCCTTTTCTTGAATTAAGTTATTTGCTGAATACTAAGGTGCTACTTGCCAACTAGCCTTCAGACTGGCGATACCGGCTTCTAGTATTTCCAACTGAAGCAGGGTCTCTTGCGGTTGAACGCGACGAGGCGCCCCTTCTCTGAGTGTGGCATAGAGGGCCTGATAGACGCGACCATAATCTCCCCTTTGACTCTGGATAGCTTGTCGGACTAGGTGCCCCTCTTGATCGAGGCTAGACAGAATGCCATAGTGCTCAGGCCTATCCAAACCAAAATCAGGCTGGTCTGGCATATAGAAGGCCTTGAGATCTTCCTCCTGGCGGTCCTTGCTTGCCTTGATAAAGGAACCCTTACTCCCATAAAGTTGGAAGGAAGGCCGTTCCTCTAGGCGGAAGTAGGAGGATTTAACGGAAACCTTGAGGGGACCATAATAGAGATCCAGGTCGAAGTAGTCATTCATCCGATTGGGGCCTAAGAGCGAGCGAACATCGTAGACCACCCGGTCAGGCCGACCAAAATAGGCAATCACTTGATCTAAGGTGTGGCAGGCGTGGCTGTAGAGAAAGCTTGAATTGAGAGTAAACGTTTCTTGTCCTTGCGGAACTTCTGGTCGATAGTAATCAAAGTGCATCTCAACTTCCAGCAAATCGCCTAGCTTGCCCGACTCGATAACCTCAAGGCTGGTCAGGTAGTCCGAATCATAGCGACGATTTTGATAACACTCTAGGTGTAGGCCTAATCCTTCCGCCAAGCCAAAGAGCTCGCGCGCCTCTTGGGCAGTCGCTAAAAAAGGCTTCTCACACAGAACGTGTTTACCTGCTAGGAGGGCCTGTTTAATATAGTCATAGTGGGAGTCCAGGGGCGTCGTGATGACCACCAAGTCCACTTCTGGGTCGCCCAAAATAGCCGCCAAGTCCTGACTATAGTGGATATCTGGGCGTTTGGGCCAAGCAAAGTTAAAATGCCGGACATAGACACTTTTGACTCGAAACAAATGGGGCAGTTGATCGACAAAGGGTAGGTGATAGCGGTTAGTACTCTTGCCATTGCCGATATAGGCTAGAGTGAGGGGCTGAGTGGTCATAGCGTTGCCTCCTTTTGCTAGTGACGAGAAATAGCGAAATCTACGCTGACTTAAGTTGCTAATTACTTCTATTATACGCAATGATGAGGGCTATCGACAAGCGCTTTCTATTCCCTGCCCCCAGAGACAAAAACCAGGCTAGAGTTCAAGCTCTAGCCTGGTTTTCCTGTCCGGTAACTCACCACTAGACAGTACCGGTTCCATTTTAGCCTATGCATAAGAAGCGCGCTCGCGACGACGAGCCCAGTCTGATTTGAGTAGGCCATAACGTAAATCATCGATACGGACATCATCCAACTGATGTCTGCCCCGCAAACATGCTTCTAGGGAAAAGCCACATTTGCGTAAGACTGACTGACTCTGTTCATTACTGCTATAGCAGGACGCCTCTAATTTATAGAGATTCAACAAGCCAAAAGCCACCTCGGTAAAGGCCGATACAGCTTCGGGTGCAATGCCCCGCCCCCAATAAGTTGGATGCAGTACATAGCCAATCTCTAAAATATCTGGCCCCAGACGATCGATAAAATCAATAGAGCCAATCACTCGGTCAATTCCCTTAAGGGTAATACCGTAACCAATCGGCACCCTGCGATAACTCATTTCCTGAGGAAAGACTTGGGTAAAGTAGGTAATTTCTTGTTCTAGACTCCGAATGCGTGGGAAACCCGCGGCCTGAGCCACGGTATCCAAATGAGCATAAGCAAACATATCTTCTGCGTCCGCCAAGGTCCGCTTGCGCAGGACTAGGCGATTGGTCTCCACGCGTGGCAAGTGGTTGTCCACCACGCCACCAAATATCTTAATCATGGTTTTCTTTGGCCTCCTTCGCCTTGCTCCTGCCAAAGTTAAATGAAATCTTGTCCCAATTCTCATGCTTATCCTTGAGATAAGCCAAGGCTTCCTTATTCACCTCCCGTAAGTCCACCCCTTGTTGCTTGGCTGCAAAGACACAGCCACAATAACACTGGCGATAGACATCGTATTCGCGGCACATAACGATTGAACGCTCATAGCCTTTATTCTTCTTAAAATCACTTGGTAAGTAGTTAACATCATAGAGTTGTTGAACCTCTAGCCCCAATTCATTAATGAGCTGACTATTTTTCTTAGGGGATAGGGTCAGAGCCGAACCAAAGTAGTCAAAGCCCAATTCTTGGGCCACTTGAGCCACTCGGTCTAGTCGCATATTAAAGCAAGCTGAGCAACGCTCGCCCCCTTCTTCTTCTTCAGCCAATTGATGGAACATGACCATACGCGTAAAGACTTCTGGCCGATATTCATCTTCAATAAAGCCCGCCTGATGGCCAGTTCGTTCATTGAATTGGTCAATAAAGCGCTTCTGCTCATGGGCTCGGCGCTGATACTCAGACTTAGGATGAATATTGGAGTTAGAGAAGAAGATGGTCACCTCCGCGTGTTGGCAGAGAAATTCGAGGGTGGAAGTCGAACATGGCGCACAACAAGAATGCAAGAGGATGGTTGGCTTGTCTTCCTGGGCCTCCCATTTAACAATCATTTTGCGTAAGACCTTGTCATAGTTAATGGTCTGATTCTTCAGACGTCGTAAGACTTCTTCTGCGTTAATCTTAGCATGCATGGCCTCATCTCCTTCCCGCCTTTATCTACCTATAGTATACCATAAAACCGGTACCATGGAAGACTTGGCCCCTATTTTTATTTGCGGTCTCACTTAGTGTTTCTTTTCAGATAAAGCGAATGGGGCACCGCTCCTGCAGTGCCCCATTCGCTTCTATAAGTCAATATCTAGCTGATAATCATCCTGAATCAGAAGATAGTTGGCGCCCGTTTGCTTAGCCTGAGCTAGCTGTCTGGCATTGTCCCGCAAGACGCTGTCTAGGGTACACCAAGTGTCATCTACCCTTTGTTCAATGGCATTGGCATGTGCTTTGATATCGGCAAAGTGCTTTCTAATATAATCCTCACTCATGATTAGGCAATAATACTTAATCTGGCTAAGTTCGTCTGCTTCAAAATCCTTGGCCCAACCAAAAGGGATATAGCAGCCTTCTACTATCAAATTTTGCCCATTCTCAATGGCTGTTTTAATCATCTCCCGCACAATCGGCCAGAGAAATTCGGTCAAGGTCTGATCATCCGTCATGGCATGATGGGGACTATGGCCACTCCGAATCAAGCCCATTTTTAGATGGTCGATGGATAGGTAGGGATAATGATATTTTTCCAATAGTCTCTGCGCGAGTAGGGTTTTGCCTGTATGAGACGCCCCCGTAATTAAGATAATCATACTCTTTCTTTCCTCTCAAATTCTATAGAAGAAGAGGCAGAGACGCTATGTCTCTACCCCTTTAGAAGTCTAGTTTTCTTCATTTTCTTCGTCACCAAATTCTTCTTCTTCGAAGTCTTGGTAGTCAAAATCAGTGGTCAAGGTACGCTCCGCATCTAATGTCAGCAGCACCCAACGAATACGGCCATTTTCAATTTGCGTGGTCGTTAAGACATAGTCGTTAACCCGCACCGACAAGCGTTCATCATCATCTGGCACATAGCCGATAATTTGAATCATGAGGCCGGCAATCGTCTCCACGTCCTCTGACCGCACAGACTCATTGAAGGTCGCATTAAACTTATCTAAGGTCACCCCGCCATCAACTTCCCAGTGGGTCTCGTCAATGGCCTGGAAGGATTCACTGTTGATATCGGACTCGTCTTCGATTTCCCCGACAATCTCTTCAATTAAGTCTTCTAGGGTGACAATCCCTTCGACACCGCCGTATTCATCCTTGAGGATGGCCAAATGGGTTTGTTCGCGACGGAACTCTAAGAGTAGGTCATCTGTGTAGATGGTATCCGGCACAAACATTGGTTCATTGGCAATCTCACGTAAGTCTATGTTATCAAAGCCATGTTGGCGCGAGGCACGTAAGAGGTTTTTAACGTGAATCACACCAATCACATTGTCCTTATCCCCTTCATAGAGTGGAATCCGCGAGAAAGGACTATCTAATAAGGCATTGATATTTTCTTCTAGCGGATCTTCAATATCAATCATCTGGGTGTCTGTCCGAGGCACCATGACCTCACGGGCCAACTTACTATCAAGCGATAGCACGCCCTGCATCATAGCAAACTCATCCGTGTCAATGGCCCCATCGTTACGGCTGTTGGCCAAGAGGGCCTTCATCTCACTACGGGTGAATTTTTCTTCTTCTTTGGTAAAATCAATTGGCGTCAGTCGCTTCAAAAGCCCCGTTGAAGCCGTCAGCAAGCCCACAAAAGGCTTGGCTAACCACTGAGTAACAGAGATAAAGCCCGCCGTGCCTAAGGCAATCTCTTCAGGCATCTGAAGGGCGACCTGCTTAGGATAAAGTTCCCCTAAAACCAGGGTTAAATAAGATAAAACAAAGGTGACAATCAAAATCGCGACTGCTTTTCCGCCCGGCAGACTTGGCAGCCAAGTCATAATTCGATCTGCAAAGGTGGTTGCAGCCGACGCACTAGAGAAGAAGCCCGCTAAGGTGATGGCAACTTGAATGGTAGCCAAAAAGTCATCCGACTTATCCAAAAGTTTCATCACGCGTTGGGCTTTGACATTGCCTGATTCCGCCAGTTGAGTCATTTTTTGTTGGTTGAGCGAGACGAAGGCAATCTCTGATGCCGAGAAAATCGCATTAATAAAGGTCAGTACTAAGATTAATAAGATTTGTGTACTTAAATTCCCCGAGGGGTCCATTGTCGTCAATCTCCTTTTGCTTTTACAATATAATGTTAAGTTTAATAATAGGTAAAAATGATGCAAAATGCAAGAGCTAGGGACCAATAATACGTTTTCTTTTAGATATTTTTAATATTATATGAGATATCCATGAGAAAACATTGTGTTTTGTCCTTATTTTTGATACACTATACGAGATTGGGCCCCATTTTAAGGGGCAAAAGTTCCCCAGAAAGGAGTACCGCTATGATTGAACAACTAGTCGTCCCTAAACAGCAGATTACCTATCTAACCGAAGCCGATAACTGCGCAAACGCCTTGGATTTATTAGAAGATCAGGGACTACGCTGTGTGCCCGTCCTAGACGCCACCCAGACCCTCTACCGCGGTAATCTCTATCGCTATCACATCTATCAATATGCCTACCATCACCCTGACGAAGATTTGAGTAGCCTGCCAGTCACCCACTTCCTCAAAAACACGACTCGCGTAGTGCACGAGCAGGACTCCTTCTATCATATGGTCTTTACCCTCAATGACCTACCTTACGTCGCTGTTCTGGACCGTGACAATCGATTCAGCGGTATTATTCGTCATAACACCATGTTGCAGTGGCTAGCTCAAGCCTGGGCCATGCCGAATGCAGGTTTTGCCCTATCAGTCGAGACCCTAGGTAGTCGTGGAGAATTGGCTCAAGTCAGCAAGTTAATCAATCGCTTTAGCGACATTGTCTCTGCTACCACCCTGGAGAAAACCGATATGGATACCAAGGGCCAGATCCTCTATGTTCTGCCAAGCAGTCTAGACCCCGTTGAGTTCAATCAATTGGTCAAGCAATTAGAGCGACGTGGCTACCGCATTCGAAGCTACCGTATACATTAAGTAAGGTTGGAGTTAACTCCAACCTTTTTCTATAAGAAAAGAGCTCGATTAGTCAGCTATCGAGCTCTCTTTTTGTTCTAAGTTACTTTCCCTTTTGGCTAGCCAGGCGGCCATATCCTCAGGTAGAGGGGCCGATAGCACTAGGCGCTGTCCAGTGAAGGGCTGGGTGAGACGTAGTTCACCGCAGTGGAGGGCCTGGCGACTAATCTCTTCCAAATGCGGGCCACCATAAAGGTCATCTCCAACTAGCACCCCACCTGCATCTTGCATATGGACCCGAATCTGGTGGGTACGTCCCGTATGAAGGCGAAGCTTGAGTAGACTGCTGTCAGCAAAAGCTTGCTTAAGCCAATATTCGGTGACTGCCCGCTGGCCACTTTCATGGACCCGTCGCGTGATAATCGAATCTTCGGTGCGCGCGATGGGGCGATCAATGACGCCGTGAGCCGGCCAGTCTGATTTTGTCGAAATGGCCAAATAATACTTCTCAACTTGCCCACCTTGGACCTGCTTATCCAACATGGCGTGAGCTAAACGGTGCTTAGCTATCAACATGAGGCCGGTGGTCTGGCGGTCCAAGCGGGTGACAATATGGATCACCTGGTCCGCGTAGCCTTGGCGCTGATAATAGCCCTTAACCCGATTGGCCATGGCGGAATCCGGAATCCGTTTGGAAGGGATGGAGACAACGTCTGTTGGCTTATTGACAATCAGTAGGTCCCGATCTTCGTAGATGACCTGGATGGGAACATGTGAAGGCGGCACCGTCTCATGTGTGCCCTCGTCGGCCGCCACCAAGGTCAGGACATCGCCTGCTTCTAATTTGGCAAGGACATTGACCTCTTGACCATTCAGTAAGATGTTGCCGCCTTCGAATTTGACATGTGATACGAACTTGCGAGGGATGCCCAGATGCTTAAGGTAATCCTTAATCCGTACTGGATGGTCCCCCTCATAGTGCCATTGAAACTGAACCACGCTTATTTCGCCGCCTCATTGACAAAGGCTTCAAGATCTGCCATTTTGCTGGAGTGGTTGACATTGATCCCTGGCTTGCCCCCTTTAACAATAAAAGCATTAGGCACTTTATTCACACCATAGACTTGCATAGCAGATTCGAAGTTACTGTCATTAGCGTGTTTACGCGTATTGTAGTAATAAACGGTCACGCCCTTTTCCTTGGCCAGTTGGTTTAACTTAGGAGAGAAGGCGTGGCAGTAAGGACACTCGTCAAAGCCCAGATAGATAATCTTAGCCCCACCTGCCGTTGACAAAATTAAGTCGTTATAATCCTGTTCGCTTATAATCTCCTTAAAGTTGGAATAATTGGAAGCCTTATGGCCCTCGCTCGTATCTAAGGTAATTTGATCTAAACTAGCGTAAAAACTCGCCTTATCAGATTCAGGCATGTTCGCGATATTAGTATCTTCAGGAATCTCGACCTTTTGATCAACTTCTGAAACCGGCACATTAGCCACGGAGCTGTTTGAAGGCTGACTCGCCTCTGGTCCTAAATTACAAGCTGCTAGGCTCAAACTTGTTAGTCCTAAAAGACTGAATTTGATGATTGCATGTAGGTTAAAACGCATGTGTTTCCCTCTTTTTCTATTTACTGACTTGCTAGTGCTTGATTTTTGCATCCCGTTCCTGCTTATGGCCGATAAAGGAATTCTCTACGCGGTCCCAGAAATGGGTGTGGCGGAAGCTGGCAAACTTAATCCTTGTATCAGCCAACTGGAATTTGACTGACTGGATGCCCTTAGTCTCGCAAGTGAGATGGTCAATCATGAGCATGGTCTGAGCTTCTTCTTGAATTAGCAAGGTTAGGTATTCATCACGCGGAATAATCATAGGTGCACCTAGCGTTCGATAGACCCGATTATTAAGGGCAGCCATCTCTGTTAGTTGCAAGGCGTCTACGCGTGGATGCATGACAGCCCCACCTAGTGACTTGTTAAGGCCGGTGGACCCGGTTGGTGTTGCGATACAGAGACCATCACCACGGAAGGTCGCAAAGAACTTCTCGTTAATCTGAATCTCGGCCACCATGGTGCCAGCCATAGTCCGCAAGGAACACTCATTTAGAGCTAACCATTCATGTGTTTTGCCATCTTTGCAAGCAGCCTCTACCTTAAGTAAAGGATAGCTAACATGGCCTTGCCCGCCACAACGAGCCAAACTGTCGACTAACTCGTCTATTTCATGTGGAAGCCAATCGGCATAGAAGCCCAGATGGCCGGTGTGAATCCCGATAAAGATGACACAATCCAACCAGTCCTGATAATCGTGGAAGGCCGCTAGGAGCGTGCCATCACCGCCAATGGTAATCAGGTAATCAGGCACCTGGCCAGATTCCACCAATCGGAAGCCTGCAAGCTCCAATTTATCCTTGAGACTAGCCTCAATTTCTAAGGATTGGGGCTGTTGATTGGTATAAATCATGATTGCTTGTTTCATCCGTCAACCGTCCTTCCTTAGCGTTTGTCGAAGAGCAAGAGCGCTTCACGAATCTCATCGCGAATCTCCGACATCTCTTCGTCCAGGCGAAAGGCTGCCTCCGAGGCGCGCTCTAGCCGTTCTAAGATTTCTTGTGGGTATTCCTCTTGGTATTTATAGTTAAGCGAGTGCTCAATGGTGGCCCAGAAGTTCATAGCCAAGGTCCGAATCTGAACTTCAACAATGAGTTGCTTTACCTCGCCTGAGGCTAGCTGGACAGGATATTCCAAGACCATATGATAGGAGCGATAACCGCTTGGCTTACGGTTTTGGATATAATCGCGAATTAAGAGTACCTTGAAGTCCTGGCGATTCTTCAAGATATTAGCCACCTCATAGATATCTTCTACGAACTGACACATAATCCGAACACCGGCAATATCCTGCACCCCTACTAGCACATCTTCTGGCGCGATCTTGCGCACTTCCATCTTCTCTAAGATGCTCTCCCGCGTTTTGACCCGTCCAGTTACAAACTCGATAGGAGCCCGACGGTGCTCAATCCGGAACTCCTTGCGCAGGTTTTTGAGTTTAAGCTTAAGCTCATCGACCGCCTGCTCATAGGGTGCCAAAAATAATTGCCAATCATCAATAAAATCATCCGCGATCATGCAACCTACCTCCTCATACTCACACCCTTCATTTTATCATATTTGAAGGTCCTTCGGCTACTAGTAACCTAACTAAACAGCAAGCAATATGAAGCTAAATACCATAGAAAAAGGTGCTAGGATTTTGGTCCTAGCACCTTTATTTGATGTTTATTCCTTCCAGCCTACTAAGACCGTCACATCAAGTAGAAATTCATCCGGCAGAGACTCCACTAATTGACTAGCCTGACTTGCATCTAGATGCCAAGTCAAAGGCGTCATGGAGACCAAGTCAGCCTTGGCTTGGTCTGTGAGCAGACGCTTTTCCTGCACTAGATAGGCTTGATGATGACGGTAGTGGCTTTCAAAGGCTTGTCGCGTTGCTTGGTTGTCATAGGTTTGCTTGACAGTCTCTTGCCCTAAGGCTCGACGAATTTCTGCCAAATATCCGGCATTTGGAATAACCTTGAAGACCCGTCCGCCCGGAGCCAAGACCCGGTCGAATTCCTGATAATTGGAAGGTGACAAGATGGACAATAGGCCCTCGATGCTATGGTCGCCAATTGGTAACTGAGCTAGGTCCCCTACTAGATTAAGTTGTTGCCCATTAAAGTCGGTTGCCAACGCAATACCTGCTCGCGCCAAATCCACACCAAGTCCAATCCGGTGGTTAGAGTCTTGATCTAAGAGCCAGGCCAAGTGACTCCCTTCGCCCGAGCCTGCATCTAGGATACGATAGGGTAAGTCTGATTGCCCTAGGCTGGCTTGATGGGCGCTTACTAATTGGTTTAGCAGGTCCTGCAAGGGAGCGTAATAAGCAGATTCTTGAATAAAGCGCCGTCTTGCTTGGAATAGCTGGCGGTCATAATGGTCATCGACTGACTTATTGCTCAAAAAATAGGTACCTTGTTTATGGCTATCTACTCGGTGTCCCTGAGGGCAAACCAAACTATAGCCCTCCAGGCTCAAGGCTTGATGGCAGTGATGGCAGCGCAGGCTCAGATGCCCCAAATGCGTTTGGAGCCAGTCCTGGGTCCGGTCTTTCTTGCTTTTTAATTCCGTCATGATAGGCTCCTTCCGCATTTTTCTATCGCATCATCGTCATTGGACATTATAGCCCTTATCCGCTGAATTTTCAATCGAGCTAGCCAATAACAACAAGAAAGGTTGGCACCCTAAGGTCCCAACCTAATACTAGGCTTATTCGATGCCGCGCTCAGCACGAATGACATCGGCAATGGTATCCACATAGCGGGAAACCTTCTCGTCGGTTGAGGCTTCTGCCATAACCCGTAAGAGAGGCTCAGTCCCACTTGGACGAACTAAGATACGTCCGTCACCGTTCATTTCAGCTTCAACCGCTTCAATTACTGCTTTAACAGCAGGTTCATCCATAACGGTGTGTTTGTCGCGCACGCGAATGTTAACTAATTTTTGTGGGAAGATGGTCACTTGAGCCGCTAATTCAGACAGACTCTTACCTGTTTCCTTCATTACCGCTAGGAGTTGAACGGCACTTAAGAGGCCATCCCCAGTTGTATTCAAGTTAAGGAAGACGATGTGGCCAGATTGTTCGCCCCCTAGGACATAACCACCTTCACGCATGGCTTCTACTACGTAACGGTCTCCCACTTGGGCTTTAAGTGCCACCATGCCATGTTCTTCAATGGCCTTGTGGAAGCCAATATTAGACATAACCGTTGATACGATGGTGTCTTTCTCTAGGCGGCCTTTAGATTTGAGGTGTTGGCCACAGATGAACATAATTTTGTCACCGTCAACCAATTCACCATTCTCATCTACTGCAATCAGACGGTCGCCATCTCCATCGAAGGCCAAACCAACCATGGCGCCTTTTTCTTTGACGAAGGCTTGCAGACCTTCTGGATGAGTAGAACCTACGCCATCATTGATGTTAATGCCGTTAGGACGGTCTCCCATGGTGTAGAAGTCGGTCTCCAAATCAGCGAAAAGTTGGTTAACTAGAGGTGCTGTTGCCCCGTTAGCTGCATCGATGCAGACACGAATGCCTTCCAAATCGCCCGAAATAGTTGATTGCAGGAACTGCAAGTATTTGATAGCCCCTTCTGGGAACTCATCAATGGTCCCAAGACCGTCGGTACTTGGCCGTGGCAAGGTATCTTCTGGCGCATCAATTAAGGCTTCAATTTCTTCTTCCTGTTGATCAGAGAGTTTGAAACCGTCAGAACCAAAGAATTTAATCCCATTATCCAGAGCTGGGTTGTGGGAAGCAGAAATCATAACCCCTGCTGCCGCATTCTGAGTACGAGTCAAGTAGGCTACTGCTGGCGTCGAGATGACCCCTAATTGCATAACTTCAATCCCCACTGATAAAAGACCGGCTACTAAAGCTTGTTCTAGTAATTGACCGGAAATACGGGTATCGCGCGCCACCAAGACGCGTGGATGCGCCTGTTCTGGTGCATGTTGCATTAAAACGTAACCCCCGCACCGGCCTAGTTTAAAGGCTAACTCCGGTGTTAATTCCGTATTAGCGACGCCACGAACGCCGTCAGTTCCAAAGTATTTTCCCATTATGTTTGTTTTCTCCTTCTTATTATGAGCTAATCTAAAGGTGTTCGATGCTTATTCGACACCTTGACCACCAGGATTGGCGTTATTGTCTTCTGTCACACCTGGGTTGGCGTTGCCACCATTTTGATTGGGGGTTGTTGGGGCTTCTTCCACCGCACTGCTGGAGCTAGCGGCAGGTGTGCTACTGGTCGTATCACTGGTATCCGTTGTGATTGGGGTGACAGTCACAGCAACTGAAACGGGACCTGAGAGATTGGCAGTGACACCCTCTGGCAGTTCTAACTGCCCCTTGAGTGTAGCACTAGAGGTCAGGTTGCTGACGTCTACATTGACCTTAATATTACGGATGTTTTCTAATACTGAAGCCGACCCTTGAAGGGCAATTTGACTAGCATCAACCAGTTGATATTGGTAACGATAGCTATTGGATTCGCCTTGCGCGGCCACCACTAAGTTAACCGTCTTACGCTGTTGTGCGTTAAGCTCAACATGTGCTTCTACTTCGCTAACATTGGCATTGACGTCCAAGAGTTTGTTGTCAGCATCCACTACCTGGAGTTTGAACTTACCGGTAAAGGTCCGGTTGTGAGCAGTAGTATTGCTGATGCGGATGTAGGCTCGTTTCACCTTATTGATATTTTCCTCGTTGCCCGTCAACTCAACTTGACTTGGATTAAGTGTCACATTCCCAACTTCCATACCAGAGGCAATGGTACCTTCTTCGATTTCATATTCTACAGGCACGGTCACCGTCTTACGTCTGGCGACCTGAACGACTACCCGCGAAGGATTAATCTGATATTTAACACTGTCTGGCAAACCAGGAATTTCTAATTTGAGGGTTTGTTGCCCTGTCTCTATTCCGGTTAGATCTTCGGTTTGCACAACCAAATTGCCACTGGCTAGGGAAGAAACGATATTCTTAGGACCAGTTAGGGTAACGGTCACGGTTTCTTGCAGTTGGCTGACGAAGATATCGTCGTCATGCTTACCTAATTTAACTGGTACGTTGGAGATGGTTTCGGTTGTATCCACACTGACTACTTGCTGTAAATTAGATAGGCTAGTTACCGATGGGCTACTTGCCTGAACCATGCCATAGAGGAAGACCGCAAAGACTAGAGAAGCAATCCGCAAGAACCATTTATTGTCGTACCAACGACTATTCCAAAACTTCTTCATGCGGCACCACCTTTCTGCTTGTTAAAGAATGACAAGAGCTCATTAACCAGGCGGTTACGATTAGACTCAGTATTATCACCTTGGTCGTCTCTACTTAAATATCGTTTTAAGAGCTCCTTGAGCTCCTTAGGGTCTACATCCCGGTGCAAATGGTCTCTCATGGCCAAGCTAACCCCACCTGTCTCTTCCGAGACAATCAAGGTCACCGCATCTGTGACTTCTGATAGACCGATCGCCGCCCGATGGCGCGTCCCTAATTCCTTAGGAATGGCTTGACTACCAGATAAAGGCAGATAGCAGGCAGCAGCTGCCACGCGATGGCCAGCGATAATAACGGCCCCATCATGAAGTGGCGTATTGGGGATGAAGATATTAACTAAGAGCTGATGCGAAATAGCTGAATCCATAGGAATCCCTGTTTGGATGTATTCATTCAGGCTATTTTCTCGTTCGATGGATATCAGGGCCCCGATTTTCCGCCGCGACATGTACCAAATACTCTTATCTAAGTCTTGAATCAAACGAGCAGTCGGATCATGCTCCAATCCCTTGCGTGAGCGAGAACTAACCGTACGGCCAATTGATTCTAGAGCTCTACGTAATTCTGGTTGGAAGAGGATGACCACGGCCACCACACCCCAGGAAATAACTTGTTGCAGCAACCAATCGATGGTCTGCAGGCCTACAACCGAGGCAATAAATTTAGCGGCTAAGATTATGCCTACCCCTTTTAATAAGTTCATTGCCCGTGTATTACGTGCATAGAGTAAGACACGATAGATAATGTACCAGACTATGGCAATATCCAGGAGTCGAACTAAAGGCTTATCCACTAAGAATTGATGAAACCAATCCAACATCTTCTCCTCACCTTTCTCTTGTATTCAACCCATTATACCATAATTTAGCTAGGGGAAGGAAATATTTGTACAGTGAACTTTTAAGTTAGGCTCCACTGACTTATTGCTAAACTAGCGAGCTTTCTTAGGTAGATAAAAAGACCGGCCGCAGCCGATCTTTTTCTAGTGCCATTTTAACGTGCGCCTTTACCCAGAAGGACGATTCTCACGGTCTTCAAGAGAATTTTGACATCTAGCCACAAGGACCAGTTATCGATATATTCGGCGTCTAACCGTACGACTTCCTCAAAGTCAGTAATATCACTACGGCCACTTACTTGCCAGAGGCCGGTAATACCGGGCCGTAACTTGAGTCGTTTTTTGTGGCCAGCAGAATAGGCTTTGAACTCACTCTCAGTCGGTGGCCGGGTGCCGATTAGACTCATGTCACCAATCAGAACATTATAGAACTGCGGCAGCTCATCTAAACTAGTCCGGCGAATAAAGCGACCGATTTTTGTAATACGTGGGTCATCTTCTATTTTGAACATGAGGCCCTTCATCTGATTGTATTGTTCTAATTCCTTCTTGCGCTCTTCAGCGTCAGCGTACATGGAACGGAATTTATAGAACTTAAAGACCCGTCCATTACGACCTACACGGTTTTGGGCGAAGATAGCTGGGCCCTTGGATTCTAGCTTAATCAAAGGCACTAGCACTAACCCTATTAAAAAGGTCAGGACAAGACCAACTAAGGCACCTAGGATGTCCAGTAGTCGCTTAATTACCATCCACTCGTAATCATAGAATTTAGTAGAGAAAGTTAAGACACTAAATTTACCTAACTTGCGGACTCGGCGATCCGAATTGAGAGGAATCTCAAAGGCCGAAATATTAAGGCTTACTATAATCCCCATAGATTGGAAGAGCAAAAGGTAGTCTGAAATCTGCTCATCGAAATCACGAGACAAATTAAGGAAAACCTCATCAACAACATTTTGCCTAGCATAACATTCCATTTCATCAACAGTGACTAGATGCTTACCTTTAAAAATATCAGGCAAAGTAATTTCTTGAGGATTATCTAGTAGCGCAATCGCACTAATCTGACCACCCCAACCTTGACTGACCTTAAATCGTTCGGCAATGATATCTAATCGATCGGAAGTAGTAACTAACAGAACCTTACGTGAATATTTGAGAGTTGGATAGAGGTGTTGGTAATAGTACTTAATACTCGAATGAATAGCAAAAACCAAAAGTCCATTCAAAGCGACAAAAACCAAGGATGCAGTCCGAGGAATATAGAAATGACTTTTTGACATAAAGACCATCATGGTAATACCAACAAGAAAATACAAAGAATAGATAATGACTGATTTGAGTTGCTCTAGATAACCCCTATCAAACAAGGAGTTAAACTGGCTTGACACATAAAAAGCCGCTATATGAATCAGCAGCATGGTATTAACATCTTCTATATCAATATGGAATCGAGGTGAACTACTCTGGGCTAAAAATAGGCCTACTAATATGACACCCATCAAGTCAACCAAACATATTAAAAATTTTTTCAAATCACGATCTTTCGTGGTCACAACAGGGTATCCTCCTTACTGGAACAGCCAAGGGCTTAGTAACAACATTAACCCATTATAGCACCTCTTACCTAAAAATTCTATGCTTTTCACAATGAAAATTGATACTTATTGTTTTTCATCTAGAAGATGAAAGAAAGTGCGCAAAATGTTTAGCAATAATATCATAAACAACAAACCCTTTCAACAAGGGGCTAGTAATATTCATCGCACTGACATCAAAAAAGCCGGGACTCTCATCCCAGCCTTTGTTAGCATTTATCAAGTTCTATTGCCAAACGCTTGATGTAGGCCTTTAGACCTGATTCCGTTTCAGGATGATTTAGACCATATTCAACCATATAGCGCATGTAACCCATTTTGTTGCCGACATCATGTCGGTTGCCTTGGCACTGGACCGCCAGCACTCGTTGGGTCTGATTGAGCTTATTAAGGGCATCAGTCAACTGAACCTCATCTTCCTTACCTACAGGTAAGTCTTCCAAGAGATTGAAGATTTCAGGCGGCAAGACATAACGTCCTGCAATAGCCATGTGACTCTTGAGCTCACTGGCCTTTGGCTTTTCAACCATATTGTTAATGTGATGAACCGGTAAGCCCACTTGATTGTCGACTACTTTGCCCAATTCAACAATCCCCATTTGTTCAGCTTCCTCATCAGAAACCTCCATAATGGCTACATTGGCCGTCTGGGTCTCTTGATAAAGGTCCATGAGTTGGCGCGTGACAGGTTTTTCACCCGTCATGATATTATCGCCTAGCATGACTACAAAAGGCTCATCCGCCACAAAGGCCTTAGCTGCTAAAATCGCGTCTCCTAAGCCCTTTGGATAGGATTGGCGAACGAAGAAGAGATTGGCTTGGGTAGTCCCCTCTACTAATTTAAGCAAATCAGCCTTGCCTTTTGAGCGGAGGTTGTCTTCCAATTCGATATTGGAGTCAAAGTGGTCCTCAATAGGACGTTTGGTTTTACCCGTAATAATCAAGATTTCCTCGATACCAGACGCAATCGCTTCTTCCACAATAAACTGAATAATAGGCTTATCTACAATCGGGAGCATTTCCTTGGCAAAGGCTTTAGTGGCTGGCAAGAAGCCTGTTCCATAGCCTGCTGCTGGAATAACAGCTTTTCTAATTTTCTTCATGAGGAGTCTCCTATTCTTTTAGATCAGATAGCAAGGTCGTGCGCAATTCAGCTAGAGAGGCTTGATCAGGGATATCGTAGTAAACACCATTAATGGTTTGGCCCTGCCCTTGTAGCTGGCCAAGTTCAAGTTGTAAATCGGCCTGACGATACTGGTTGAAGAGGCCCATCAATTGCTCTAGAGACAAGTCCGTCGAGACGGAAGTCATAAGAGAGGCAACTTTCAAAGGATCTAGCTTAAAAGAAGCATCTTGTGCCTTATGCATCAGGGCTTCAAGCACTTGTCGTTGACGGGCTTGGCGGGCATAGTCCCCGCTTGAAGAAAAGCGATCTCGCACATAGTAGAGGGCTGTCCGGCCATCTAAATAAACCGGCGTGTCTTGGTAAAATTCATAGCCATCAATGGTAAATGTTTCAGGTGGAACTACTTCTACGCCACCCACTAAATCCACCAAATCTTCTAGCCCCTTCATATTAAGCGCTAGATAGTGTTGGATGGGGACGCCTAGTAAGTGCTCGACGGTTAGTTTGGATAACTCCGCACCACCATAGGCATAGGCGTGGTTGAGCTTATCCATGCCCTCGTAGCCCTCAATATTGACATAGGTGTCTCGCGGTAGGCTAACGAGGCGTAGGGTTTTATGGCTAGGGTTCAGGGTCATCACCATGATGGTATCGGAACGACCTTGTTCTGTCCGGCCCAGTTCCCCCGTGTCAATTCCTAGAAAGAGGAAAGACACAGGCTCAGAATCTGGTGCTGCCTGAACTTGAGGCCCTTGCCACAGACTGGCCACTAGGCCCAAGACGACAATTAAAAGCAAATGCTGGAGTTTTGATTTCATCTAGGGAGCCTCCTAGTCAGCTTGAGTAGTTTGATTGGCAAAACCAATAATGGCTTCCTTGAGCACATCGCCTTCTAAGGTGTCGAATTCTGCCATCTTAGCTTCAATGGTAGCCAGCGGCATGGTATTTACCTTGCCAACGAAGATTTGATCATGTACTTGGTTATCTACAAATTCTGATGCCACCAAGAGCTCTTCATAGAGTTTTTCACCCGGGCGAATACCTACTTCAATAATTGGGATTTCTTTTTCAGTATGGCCACTGAGTAGGACCATTTTCTTAGCTAGGTCATAAATCTTAACGGGTTCACCCATATCTAAGATGAAGACTTCGCCGTCGCGGGCATATGCCCCAGCATGAATAACTAAACGGCTAGCTTCCGGAATAGTCATAAAGTAGCGGGTCATACGGAAGTCGGTCACCGTTAGCGGGCCCCCTGCAGCAATTTGCCGCTCGAAGACTGGAATGACACTACCTCGGCTACCTAGGACATTACCGAAGCGAACGGCACAATAGGTGGATTGACTAGTCTTATTGAAGCCTGTCACAATCAGTTCAGCCACACGCTTGGTTGCCCCCATCACGTTAGGTGGGTTGACCGCCTTATCTGTCGAAATCATGACCATCTTAGGCACACCAGCTTGGTCGACTGCCTTGGCCACATTATAGGTCCCGTGGATATTATTTTTGAGGGCTTCCTTAGGGTTACGCTCCATCATCGGCACATGCTTATGAGCTGCTGCATGATAGACGATAGCTGGTTGATAATCCTGGAAGACTTGTAATAAGCGTGGATAGTCTTGAATATCTGCAATAACGGGCACATATTCAATTTCTGGATGACTCTTAATTAATTCATGGTAAATCAGATAAATGGAGTTTTCGCCATGACCTAAGAGAATGACCCGTTTAGGCTTGAAGCGACTGACTTGCCGGCAGATTTCACTCCCGATTGAGCCGCCCGCCCCAGTCACCAAGATGGTTTTATGACTTAGCTCTTGGTCCAGGCATGACTCATCCAGGCGGATTTCCTTACGACCCAAGAGGTCTACAATGTCAATTTTCTTAATCTCATTGCGTTGTGGGCCAGCCCCTTGAATAACATCTTCAACCTTAGGCATTTTATAGACGGTTAAGCCCGCCTCGTTACACATTTCGAGGATACGTTCATATTCGCGCGGTTCAAGAGAGGGAATAGCCACAATGACTTCATCAATATCATATTCTTTGGCTAGGCTGGCTAAGTCATCGTAACGACCTAAGACCGGCACGCCACTTAGCTGTTGCCCCTTCTTATTGAGGTCGTTATCCAATATCCCCACAATGTCCAAATCACTGGTTTGAGGTTGATAGCTGTTCATGAAGGCCGCGCCTCCGTCCCCAGCCCCAATTAGGAAAATCCGGCGACTGGTCGCCACCTCCTGGCCGCGATCACGTTGGGAGTATAAGAGCTGCCAAATCAAACGTGGTGCAAAGACCAAGAAGGTACTCAAGAGAATGAAGAGAACCAAGAAACGAACGGAAAACTGAGGCAAGAAGACATAGCTAATGCCATAGCCCACCACACTGGAAATGGCGATGGTGGAAAAGAGCTTCATAAATTCATCTAGGGAATTGTATCGGCTCATACTTGCTGCCAAGCCCATAAGATGGGTTAAGACTTGGTAAATTGCAAAAGTTAACCCCACATACACAATATAGTCAAAGGGATTAGGGTTAATCAAGGTATAGAAGAGGACATAGGATACCACAATGGCTACAATAAAACTTATTAAGTCACTGATGGCCCAGAAAAATTGTTTCTGCCCCCGATTTAATCTTTCAACGATGTCTATTACATAGCCGGCTATATCTTTATTCAAAATCATACTGCCACCTTTTCTATAGATTTGCATTCTTTTGTATCAGTACTATTTTACTCTTGATTGGGGCAAAATACAATGTATTTTCGCCAAAAAGGGCCTAAGTCAGCTCATTGGATTTTGCCTGCATCCTAAATAAAAAGACGGTAAGGTGAAACCTTACCGTGTGACTGGTTTATCTTCTTGGGCCTTAAGGTGATCATGGTAGTGTTGGCGATACTCTTTGGGACTGACACCCTCTGATTGTTTAAAGACCCGGTAAAAATAGGCTTGATTCTGGTAGCCGACTTTGACCGCAATCTGTGCCACTGATAGCTTAGACGCAATCAGTAAATCCTTGGCAATCGCTAAACGATATTGATTGATATAACGGGACAAGGTCATGCCAACCTCGCGCTTAAAGAGTTGCCCTAAGTACATAACATTGACATGGAGGTCATCTGCCAAACTCTTCATGGAGATATTTTCGTTATAGCGTTCATAGATGGCCGCCAAGACTTCATTGACAATAGGTGGATAGAGGTGGTGGCGCTTCTCATGCCCACCTAAATCCAAACTTTCCTTGAGATGCTGGCTTAGCAAGGCAAAAGTCAGAGGTTGATTGGCCCCTTCATCTAGGAGACTGGTTGGGGTATGCTGGTTAGACTTAATATCAAAGTAATGCCGAATCAAGGCCGTTAATTGCACCACTTCCTGAGGCACTAGTTCCCGCTCCTGGCAAAAGGCCAAGAAGCTATCTAAGTCCGCATCCAGCTTAATGCTATTCTGATTATCGATGGCTTCATAGAGATGGCCCACTAATTGATCGACTAACTTAACGGTCGTAGGATCCGTTTGGGCAGCGTCACGCTCATCCTGCCAAAAGATTTGCCTAGCTCGCTCCTCATCCCACTCCCATTCATAGAAAAGCCGTCGACTTTCAGCCTGAAGGAAGGCTTGGAGTTTATGATGGATGTTGGTCAGCGACAGATTAGTCTGTATTTGCATGCCACTATCTTGAGGATCTTGCTTAAAATCCGACTGAGGTATAATCCCTAGTAGCCAGTCACCTAGCACCATAATAGACCAACCACCTGCAGCCAACAATTGGGGCTGACAAGTCTTTTGTGCCAAAACCCACTGCCAATTGGGGGCAGTGACATCCTGGTAACGAAGAGGCAAGCTCCCTTGGCCTATCTCTAGCCAACTAGTCAGTTGAGCTTGCTCATGGTCAGAAATAACCTGAGCTAGGGCTCGCTTATCCCGAATTTCTTGGGCCACTTGGCTAAGCACCCGATGAAGCTCTACCTTGTCGATAGGCTTAAGCAGATAATTCTTGGCTCCTAATTCCATGCCTCGCTTAACGTACTCAAATTCCTGATAACCTGACACAAAAATGAAGACAAAGTCCTGGCCTAGCTCCTTGGCTTGACTAATAAAATCAATCCCCGTTACGTTAGGCATATTGACATCGGTGATGACAATATCCACAGCTTGGTGACTCATTAAGTCCAAGGCTTCCTGGCCATTACCGGCTGTCCCTACAAGTTGCAAACCTAGTTCTTGCCAGCGGATCAGGCGTTCTAAGCCTTTGACAATCATGTACTCATCGTCCACAATCATGACCCTGAGTGGGGTGGGTTGAAAGGACACTGGAGCCATACACGGACACCTCCTTCTTCATTTACTTGATAAGATAAAGTAGCCTGGCCACCAAAATAATGATGGAGTCGCTCAGCCACATTAAAGATCCCAATTGACTGCCGGCTATTCGGTTCAATGGGTCGCGCCCCTTCTCTTAATCCTTGATTTAAGGAGCTGAGGGTTTCTGGGGACATACCTCTCCCATTATCAGACACTTCAATCCAGAGCCTGCTAGTCAGGTTGGCTTGGTCGGCCACGTCTTCCACCCAGGCTTTGATGACTAAGTGGTTATCACTCCTAGCGAAATCCACGCCATGCACAAAATAGTTTTCAATCAATGGTTGCAAGGTAAACTTAGGCAAGACGAAAGCTTGACATTCTGACGTCATTTCAATATCCACCTGCAATTTGTTAGGATAACGCACTTGGTAGAGGTGGATGTATTTACGGCAGAAGGAAAGCTCACGCTCCAAGGTCGTCTCCTTCTCATCGCTAATATTATTTCTTAATAAGGCAGCAAAATCATAGACGATATCGGCCAATTCATCTGCCCCCTCAGTCAGGGCACTCATGCGAATAAACTCTAGCGTGTTATACATAAAATGCGGATTAATTTGCGACTGCAAAGCCTTGAGAATGGCTTCGTGCTCGCGAGCTTCCATGGAATAGAGTTCCTGTATGTTAACCTGATACTGGTCTAACATGGTATTAATGGAATGAGTAATTTCCCGCAGTTCATCCTGCTTATCCGTTTCCCGAATACGATAGTAAAATTGCCCTTCTCCAATTCGCTTGAGGGTCGTGACCATATCATGAACCTGATTGGAATAGGCCCCGAAGAAACGATAAAGCAAGGCCAAGAGGATGACGGCCACAAGTATGGTAATCAAGGTAATCACTAATACAGGACCCGTAACCCGTTGCCAGATAATGGACTTAGGCAGAAGGCTGATGATTAGTAAATCTTCGCCCGTCTCCATGCGGCTGACCAGGTAGCCAGAAGGCACGTTTTCTCCTCTGATGACCGCTTGTAGCTTGTCTTGACTCAGCTTGCCACGTTCTAGGAGCATGCGTTTGAGCTTGGCATCGACGACAACAGTTTGAGCCTTGGTTAAGAGCGGCGACTCAGCCACCCCTTGAAAGAAACGATCGGCATGGTAGTTGACTTGTACCTGCCCCAAACTATGGCCAGAACGCAAGTCAAATAAGGGCCGGTCAAAGCCAATCTCTTTACCCTCTTCTTTACTTATATCAGACGGCATCATCTTACGGCCTCGTGTGTTGTCGGCGGTAGAGACAATCAGTTCTTTGGCATTATCGACATGGATAACAATAGAGGTAATATCTTGAAACTCCCGATGAAGTCGATAGAGCTTATCAGGCAAGTAGAGATTGTACTGACGATTCATCAGAAAACTCTCTAGCGACTCCTGGTAGCTAGAATTGGCATAATGGCGCAAGGCTTCAATCTGCTTGGTTGACTCGGTCAGTTTTTGCGCGATTTTCTGAGTATCTTGATCAGCCTGACTGAGCTCTGACTGAATATGGTAATGCATGAGATTGAGCTCAGCCAGGGCATTATTAATGTTATGTTGATAGAGCAAGTAGACCGCTACTAGTGGCAGAAGAAAAACTAAGACCAAAATCAGGGTCGCATAGTAGCGTAAGAGCCGACTAAAGCGGTTGGGATTCTTCTGGCTCATGCGGAATCACTCCTTGCCGACGCCACTCTCTCAAATAGAAGGATGACAAGCTAGTCACCCAGAGAGGGACCGCGAAGATAAAGGCCAAGGCTGGGAAGGTCATCACCACCCAGACAATAACCAAACTATAAACCAAGGTCAGAAGATTGGGACGTGGCGTCACCAAAAGTTGGAAGAAGCTAAACTTAATGAATTGGCTGGCTTCTCCCTGGTAGACAACCCGCATTTGACTCTCTGCTACTAAAGCTAGGTTCACTAGGACTAAAACTGTCGCTTGGATAACAAGGGCCACCAAGAAGATGAGGCCCCGCATTTGAGAGCTAATAAAAATCAACCAACAAAGAAAGATAGACAAGAGGGTATAGAAGAGATTGAGGCCCCAACTATCACGGCGGTTGGCCTTATAGCTATCCCAAAAGCCAGAGAAAGTCAGCAGGTCTGCTCGCCATTTAGCGCTTTGGTGGGCTTCAGTTAAGGCCGTCAGACTAGCCATGGTGCCAAAAAGGCCCAAACCAGCCAACCAGCCTAACCAGAAAAAGGCGGCCCCCTTCATCCAATAGTAGACTCGCATCATCATCTCAACAAGTTTAGTTTCCATGCGTTTCCTCCTCTATCTTACAATCAAAACTATTATACTCCCTTTGGCCATTTAGCGCTAGAGAAAACGGTCTTAAAGATGGCTCTGTTGGCTTCAGTGACGGTAGAAAGCCTAGCTCCTGCTCTAATTGGCCACCCGCCATTATGTCCTCATAAGTCAAGAAGTGAGCATCATAATCTCGGCCATTTAATTGGCGGCGTAAAACCACATTGAGTACCTGGCTAGGATTTAAGGTAGACCATTGGAACCTTAACCCGCCACTTAAGTTTAGACTGGCCTGATCCCAGATGCTGATCCCTAAGACATATTGATTAGTCCCTGGTGTCACTGCATAGATTCCCAGAGAGCTCAAGACGAACCAGGCTGATAAGGAGCCGTTGTCCTCGTCACCAATATAGCCCTCTTCTTCCAACTTAAAGGCCTCTAGCATGAGCGATTTAAGCAATTGATGGGCCATATGTGGGTGGCCAGCATAGATTGGCAAGTAAGGCAAATGGAAGCTCGGCTGATTGGACAGGGCTAGCTGGCCCCAGTCGCGACGGGCCATTTCTAACATTTCATGAATTTCATAGCCATAGCCATCCACCCGGTAGCTAGCCGGTTGATTAATTAAGGCCTGCAGCTGCTGGTAGAAGGCAGCATCCCCGCCATGTAGGTCTACTAAGTCGGCTAAATTATGATAGACCGCGAAAGACTGCTGCCAGGCAGAACCCTCGGTATAAGGACCACCCCAGGTTTGGCTAACAAAGCTGTCTAAGAAGTGACCTACTTGGTCCTTGGCCCGCATGAGGCCAGTCTCTCCATCGAATAGATGGCGGTAGTTGAGGGATTGTTGGCGGTAGTCCTTGGCTCTCTCATAATCGCCTAAAGCCTGCGCTACCTGACTAATACAGAAGTCGCTATAGGCGTAGTCCAGACTTTTATTGACCGACTCGCTATAGCTTGCTGGCAAATAACCCAAACGGCCATAGTCGGCGCCTCCCTGGCGCCCTTCTAAGGAGTGGGCACTCTCTGTCTCAGCCGTATAAAGCATGGCCTGATAAAGCTTGTGGGCTAACTCTCCAGCCACCAGTCCTTTGACGACAGCATCCGCAATGACCGCATCCACCAAGGTCCCTGGCATGAGCCCCCGTTCATCAGGAGACAGCCATTTAGGCAAGAAACCATCTTCTCGGGCGACAGCTAGAATGCCTTCTAGGAAGAGTGGCACCATTTCAGGCACAATTAAGGCATAGAGTGGGTAGTTAGTCCGGAAGGTGTCCCAGTAGCCATTGTTGGTGAAGAAGTAGCCAGGCTCCAACTTACCTGTATAAGGCGATTGATGAATAGGCTCCCCGGCCTCCGACCACTCATAGGCCGCCTGAGGAAAGGTGGCCGTCCGATAGAGACAGTGATAAAAACGATCGACTAGCTTTCTTTCTCGATGGCTAACTGTTAAACGACTCAGATAGTCCTCCCACGCTGCCTCCGTCTGAGCGCACTGCTGGTCCCAGGTCTGGCCGAAGAAGTCAGATTGCCCATAATTAAGCTCGAGCTGGTCTGGGCTAATATAGGATGTCACCCATTCCAAATGCAAAGACTGGTTTGAGATAGCTTCAATGCCGTCCAACTCTAGCCAAAGTTGGTGGAGACCCTCTCCCAAATCCACCACCTGGCAAAGCTTGAAGGTGACACCCTCCGGCGCTAGCATCCGGCTATATTGACCATATTGACCGTACTTAGACCCTGCTAGCTGATTGGTGTAGAAAGTCAGCTCATGACCCTCTAGCTCATACCAACCACTTTGGGCCAAAACCAAGCTCATGACCCAATGTCCCTTAGGATAGCGTCGGTCAGGCGTCACCTTAAGGCTTGCCCCATCCCGGGTTGGACAACAAGCCACCTGCAAACCATCTCGCAATCGTTGGTAGGACAAAAAGCCTGGTCGAAATTGAGCTAGATCACCGCGATAGCCAGAGCTAGCTAGTTCTCGACTGGCCTCAGCAGACAGAGGGCTCTTAAGTTGATTCCACTCCTTATCCGTTAGGCAGGCCACCTGCCAAGTAACCCAGGCAAAGTCGCCCATCCAGGGACTGGGTTGGTGGGTCAACCTAATCCCAAAAGCAGTACCATCTTCCGGATGGAAAAAGCGTGGTTCCCCAGGCCGGGTCTCCAAAACAAAATGGTTCATGCCAAAGGGCACCCCAGTATAAGGCAGGGTGTTGCCCTGACCTAAGCGGTGACTATTCCGCGTCCCCCAACGGGTATCAACGGTTTGGTAAGGAGCTGACATCTCTTTTCTTCCTTTCTTTCAATCGTCAATCCCTGGACTGACGGAGCATGCTGACTAAGCCAACCTAAGCGGGCTGCTCCGGTTGCAAGAATCGAAGATTCCTTTAACAACAAGAGGCTGGAACTGAGTCCCAGCCTCGCCTCATTCATTAGGCATTAGTTTTTGTTTTTCAAGAATTCGTCGTATTGACGTTGCATTTCTTCCTTGATCTTATCAATACCTGCGTCTTTCAAAGCTTTGTTGAATTCAGGTAAGACTTTTTCAGGGTCAACTGTACCAGTGTGGAGACCTGCAACATATTCGTTAACGACGTTGTTGACGTTCGCAATTTCGTCCGCTACAGGTTCTTGGTTGAAGTTGAAACCTAAGAGTGGAGACTCTGTTGCTTCTTTCAAGCCCTTTTCAGAAGCAGCCAATTGTTCTGGTGTGATGCGTTCATCTTTGTAAAGCAAGGCAGCGTTCCCTGTGTTCCATGCAGACATGTGAGTAGCACCTTCGTTGTACTTAGGCAAGAGTTTGATCTTGTCTTCGCCAACTTTTTCCCAGTTCTCGCCTTCTAGACCATAAACCAAGGTGTTCATAATTTCTGGTTTAGAGTTGATGTAGTTAAGCAATTTAACTGACTCTTCAACGTGATCAGAGTTTTGAGCGATAACGAAGTTAGACATACGTGCTTGAGCGTTAGTCTTGATGATGGTGTCGCCGTGAGGCACAATTTCTAAGTCTTTACCAGAAACGGCACGGAGTAAGTAGTTACCGTAGTCACGTGGCCCTACTGTTTCACGACGCATGAACCAAGTATCAGCATCTAATGGGTACCCTTGGTCAGAAGTTGCAGCGTCTTTAGGTACGAAGCCTTTCTTGTAGAATTCGTGCATTACCTTGATTTCTGGAATGAAGGCATCTGTTTCTTCATAAGGGTTCACGATTTTAGCAGTATCGCCTTTGAGGTAAACCCCGAGTGGTACAGCATCGCCAATGACATAGTCAAAGTCATGCCCTACACGCCAACCACGACCTGCAGCTAAAGGTGCTACGCCAGGTTCTTTGTCTTTAATGGTTTGTAAGAGAGGTTCTACGTCTTTGAGTTCTTTGATGCCGTCTAATTTGAGGTCATATTTCTTCAAGAAGGTTGGGTTGAAGGTGTAGAATTCTTGTGCATAAACGTTCCCATTCACTGGGAAAGCATACATCTTGCCGTCAACTGTGTTCCCTTTGATGTAAGCTTCATCTAAGTACTTGAAGGAGTCTTGAGCGTGTTCTTTGATTAGGTCAGTCAAGTCAGCATAAGCACCTTTTGAAGCATTTTGGATGTAGCCAGAGGCACGCGCGATGTCGTATTTTTCACCTGAGTTGGTCATCACGTTCATCTTGTCATCGTACTCACCCCAACCTAGGTAGCGGATTTCAAGTTTAAGGTTTAAGTCACGAACGAAAGCTTCGTTAACTTTAGCCAAAAGTTGATCCAAGTTATCAGGTGGTGTCCCGATTTGGTACATGGTGATAGTAGTTGGCTCTTCAGCTTTAACAGCTGGAGTGAAGACAGAAGCTACCGATACTGCTGCTAAAGCAGACATAGCCATATTACGTACAAGACGTTTCATTTTCATTGTGGATTCCTCCTAAAATTTTTATATTGTTATTACCTGTAAGAATGGAGTGGTCACGTCTATTCCTTGACGCCACCTATGGTTAAACCAGAAATAAAGTATTTCTGGAAGAAAGGATAGCTTAAGGCGATTGGCAAGGTGGAGATAACCACCATGGCCATACGCGTTGCTTCCCGCGGAATAGAGACGCCCGATACGGCCGAAGCACCTTGGGCAGCATTTTTAACGATATAGTCAATATTAGCTTGGATTTGCATCAAGACATATTGCAGTGGGAAGAGGTTTTGATCATCTAAGTAAAGCAAAGCGCTAAACCAGTCGTTCCAGAAACCAATGGCCGCAAAGAGGGAGATGGTTGCAATCCCTGGAATAGCCAGTGGTAGGACGATTTGGCGGAAAATCCGAAATTCGCCTGCCCCGTCAATCCTAGCGGATTCAATGATGGATTCGGGAATAGACTTACGGAAGAAGGTCCGCATGATAATGACGTTGAAGGGGCTCAAGGCCATTGGCAAAATCAAGGCCCAGATGGAGTTTCTTAACTTAAGTAAGGAAGTCATCACGATATAGCTTGGCACCATCCCAGCCCCTACCAACATGGTCACCAAAATGATGAAGAGGAAGAATCGGCGGAAAATGAAGTAAGGTCGTGATAAGGCATAGGCATAAGTCGAAGTAACTGTTACGTTAATCAAGGTCCCGACCACGGTCACGAAGACTGTCACCATAAAGGCATTGACGATGGTAGAACTTTGCGTAAAGAGATACTCGTAACCTGCCGTTGACCAGGCATCCGGAATCAAGCGATAGCCGTTCCGCACAATGGAGTTTTCATCGGTTAGCGATAAGATGATAACAAAGATGAAGGGAAAAACACCCGTTAAACCAACCAAGGTCATCAGAAGACTGAAGAAGAAGTTAGCTTTGGGGCCGAAGGTATCCACCGATACCTTACCCAGTTTTTTCTTGGTCTGAGTCATGGTGGCACCTCCTAGAATAAAGCAGAATCTGGATCAATCTTGCGCACAATCAAGTTAGCTGACAGCAACAAGATGAAACCAACGAAGGACTGATAAAGCCCAGCTGCGGTGGTCATCCCCAGGTTCCCTGCGTTTTTCAAACCATCATAGATGTAGGTATCTAAGACGGACGTCACATTTTTAAGCGGGCCAGATTGAAGTGGCACTTGGTAGAAGAGACCGAAGTCGGCCCGGAAGATGTTCCCAATCCCCAAGATAACCAGAATAATCATCATAGGCACCAAATGTGGAATCACGACGTGACGAATTTGGTCCCACTTGCTAGCGCCATCCATTTGAGCGGCTTCATAGTAGGTCCGGTCAATCCCCACGATGGTCGCGAAGTAGATAATGGAGGAATAACCAATCCCTTTCCAAATCCCCATGAAGACAAGGAATGGTGGCCACATATCAGGTGTTGTATACCAGTTAGTGTCGGCCTTCATGCCCATATCCCCTAACATTTGGTTCAAAAGACCGCGGTCAGTAGATAGGAAGGTTAAGACGAAGATACTGATGATAACCCATGACAAGAAATAAGGTAAGAGCATGGAGGTTTGAATGGTCTTAACCAAGAGCTTACTGCGTAATTGGCTGAGAATAATCGCGAACATAACGGCGAAGATAAGGCCAATAACAATAAAGGCTAGGTTATATAAGACAGTGTTCCGGGTAATAAGATAGGCCTTAGAACTTGAAAATAAGTAGTTAAAGTTAGCGAACCCTACCCATTTACTGTCGAGGATGGACTGAACAAATCCCCCCTTGGAGAAACGGAATTGCTTAAAGGCCACCACGTTCCCTAATACTGGAATATAGTAGAAAAAAATAAGCCAAATCAGCCCCGGTAAAGTCATAATGAGCAAGGGTATATTTTGTTTCCATTTGCGTCGTTTTTTGGAGCTTTTAGCTTTTTTCGCTGCTTCCATTGTCACTCCTCTTTTCTGTTAACGTTTACAGTTTGTATTATACGCCAATTGCCCCTGACTTCCTATCCTCAAATCATAGGTAATTTATTAAAAATTATAGGTATTAAATCATACTTTGTATATTAAACTAGCATAGGCAAATACTAGTCCATGCTGAGACTCTAGCATCTAGATTGAAGTTTTTAAGGCACTATCCTCTAGCTAATTTAGGCAGATATTTAATAGGCTTTTGGCCAAGCAAATAGGCATGACTTCAGTCATGCCTTAAACGCAAAAATATTATGACTTAAACTCACTTAGACCTTGCCAACCAGCTTACCCCTGCCCCAATCAAATTAGCATCTGCTTGATGGGCACAAGAACGCACCTGAGGATGATGAGGGACTTCAGACGCATCTAAGAAGGTCTTGACCCGCTCTTCCAGTAGCCGACTGAAGTCCTGATTACCCGACAGGGCGCCGCCAATCAAAATAAGTGACAAATCCATGAAGACATAGAGATTATGAATCAAGAGAGCCAAGTCATCTACCATTTGATTGACGGCTTCCTTAGCTTCTGGATAGCCTTGTTCCGCCAGTTCCAAAAGGGCCTTAAAGTCGCTGGACCCATTATAGCGCCGCGCCACATTGACCGGGCTCATGGTTGGGCTGACCCGGCGACTAAAGTCGACCATGCCATAGCCAAATTCACCGGCAAAGCCCCCTGGGCCCCGGTAGAGCTGGCCATTTAAGACCAGGGCGCCCCCAATGCCAGATCCTAAGACTAGGAGGGCGGCGGCTTGGGCTCCCTGAGCAGCTCCTGAATGCACTTCAGCTACCGCCGCACAGTTGGCGTCATTTTCAATGGTAACGGGCACTTGAAAGGCCTGGGTCATCTCTTGAACAAAAGGCCGATGATGGATATAAGGGACGGCACTAATACCTTCGATAAGGCCTTTATCTGGCAAAACAGTCCCCGGCACGGAAAAGCCAATCCCTTTGATCGGCAAGTCCAATTCTTGGCGGAGTTTGGCAAGCTGGGACTGGAATTCCTCCCAAGTCGCTGGTGTTGGGAACTTTCCTTGATGGCTCAATACTTGCCCATCAAAAATCCCATACTTAACGCTCGTCCCCCCGACATCGCAAACTAATAGTTGCTCGCTCATGTCATTTCCTCCCATTCAAAACCATGATTAGCAGTCAAATCTTTGAACCACCAGCCGGATTTCTTGACGGTCCGAGTCTGGGTATGAATATCGTTAGAGATTAAGCCATAGCGATTCTTGTAGGCATTGAGCCAGGACCAACCATCGACTGGTGTCCAGACATGGTAGCCAAAGCAGTTAGCCCCTTCTTGCATGGCCCGGTTAAGCCAGTAGAGATGTTCGCTAAAGAACTGAATCCGATACTGATCCTGGATAACGCCTGTTTGATCCAGATAGCGCTCCTCACGCGAAACGCCAATCCCATTCTCAGAGACAAACCAAGGAATATTATCATAATTATCTTGAAGGTTCTTAGCAATATCATAAAGAGCTTGAGGATAGATTTCCCAGCCCTTGTCCACATTCATACGACGGCCTGGCATTTGATAGTCGTTAAAGTAGCGTTGTGGCATCCAATCAACGGTTAAGCTGTTAGGCGAGATTTCGGGAGCCTTAACCCGATGAGGGTGGTAGTAGTTAACCCCGATATAATCCACACGATTGTCGCGGATAATGGCTAGCTCTTCTGGCGTCGATTCCCACAATACTCCGTCTTTAGCCAGAATGGCCACTAATTCCTCTGGAAAATGTCCCTTAACTGAAGCATCTAAGAAGAGGCGGTTGACAAATAAGTTGGCAAAATGTGCTGCTGCCAAATCTTCTTCAGCTTGGCTAGCAGGATAAGCCGGTGTCAGGTTAAGGGCAATGGTGACCCGACCTGCTGGATTTTGATTGATTTGGCGGTAGGCTTGAATGGCCTTGGCAGAGGCTAATTGTAGGTTATAGGCCACTTGCACAGCCTTCTTGCCATCTACTAACATAGGATAGTGGAAACCATAGAGATACTGGCCTTCTACGACTACCATAGGTTCATTGAAGGTCATCCAATCGGTCACACGATCACCAAAACACTCAAAGGCCCGGCGCGCAAATTTCACAAAAAGCTCTACGACATGCTTGGACTCCCAACCACCGTAACGCTCATAGAGTTCGATCGGTAAATCAAAGTGGTGAAGGTTGATAATTGGCCGAATGCCGGCAGCCAAGAGGGCATCAATGACCCGGTTGTAGTAAGCTAGCCCTTCTGGATTCAAGGTACCTTCCTCTAAATCATCAATCAAGCGGGTCCATTGAATGGAGGTCCGCAAACTATTAAACCCTAAGTCCTTGAATAGGGCGATATCAGACTCATATAAATGGTAGAAATCGGATGTCGCATCCGGCCCTACATAGCGGAAGAAATCTTCCGGCTTGGTATCATAATGATAATCGAATACATTGACATGGGGCTTATGGAATCGCCCTTCATTTTGTGGACCAGAGGTTGCCCCGCCCCACCAAAAATCTACTGGAAATGTTACTTTCATCGTCATCACCTCACCCTTATTATAGCATGACCCTGACTGTACAAAATATAGACCTTTTGCAACAAACTATAGGCTTATCTTAAAGCGCGCCAAACGGATTCATAAACAGCCTACCCTCCGCCCCAGAGAACCATCACCTTATTGCGGCAATTTTTTACACCGAGTTGTGGTTAACCACAACTCGAGTCAAAATCGTGACCAAACAAGAAAGTTATATAAGACAAAAAGGATGCCTCTATATCAAGTAGGCCTGGATAAAATGTCTCTCATTTCGCCAAAAATCTTTTCCCTAAAAATTCTCTAGCTTGCCCCTTTAGACAGAAAAAGGCGAGAGACCTAAGTCTCCCACCTCTTGGCTTAAAACCAAGCAAATAAGTCTTTCATTTGTCGGCTAAGTGATTCTATTTCTCTAGCAGGAATCACTTCTAAAGGCAACAAGGCCTTAGCCGCGTTCACTGCTTTTTGAATGGATGGATATAAGGTGGATGTTGGGAAGAGAGACATCAAGTTTTCCCCACGGTTGATGAGGGCCTTGAAATCATTTAAGACCTTGTCTTTGTTGGTTGTCCCGTTGAGACGACGCAACTCCCCATAGAGGCTCCAACGAGCCCCTTCTTTCTGGGCGGGGTATGATTAAGTAAAGCAGTCCTTTCTTGAAACATAAAAGTAGCGCTGTTCTTCTGTCAGAACAGCGCTACTTTATTAAAAATGGATGGAAATCGCCTATGATTGATCGAAATTTATTTTCTTGAGTAGGCTGCTAAGCCCTTGCAACTCCTCTTCGCTTAAGTTACCAAATACTTTATCAAGTTTGGCTACGTGAACAGGGAAAATCTCTCGCATCAAGTCAAAACCTGATGGACTTAGGCTAATATAAGCTACCCTTCTATCCTTAGCATCAATTCTCCGTTGAACAAGCCCCTTTTTTTCTAGCTGATTAATGACATAAGTTGTCGATGAGGAAGAAATCAGAATCTTCTTAGCAATTTGCTGTACAGGGTACTCCCCTTTAGACCAGAGCAATTCTAAAACACCAAACTCTGTCGAATTAAGCCCGTAACTACTGACGTCATTCTTTAAAAATTGTGTCAGTTGGCCACTGGTCCGCATAAGTCCCACAACCACTTTCAAAGCTAATTCTTGATGCATAGGCCAACCTCCTCATTTTTTCTTAAGGTCTCATTATAACAAGTCTTGTTTTTTTAAACAAGAGAAATATTTATACTTGACCTTTTAAATATAACTTTATACACTGTATTAAGTATCAAAAATAATTATGTAAAGGACTTAATAGATATGGCACGCTTCAGCAGTGACAAACTCCCTACTTGCCCCTTTGTTGTTACCCAAAAAGTTCTCTCTGGCAAATGGAGTATTCTCATCCTCCACGCCCTTGAGCAAGGTCCTAAACGCTTTAATGTTCTCCACCGTGAATTATCTGGAATCACTCAAGCTACCCTCACTAAACAATTACGTCAGTTGGAAGAAGATGGCATCATTATCCGCAAGGCCTATCCTCAGATTCCACCTAAGGTAGAATATCAACTATCCGCTATCGGCATGGAATTTCGTTTAGTGCTTCAACAATTGGGGGCCTGGGGGAACAAGTATATCCATTTCCTTAAAACTCAATAATAAAGAATAAGCGTGTTGACTTCCCCAAGTCAACACGCTTTTCTCATAATGATAGACGCGTCAAAATAGAAAAGTATTCGGTAAGCCCCTAAACTTCCTATTTGACTGAAGATGCTCCACCCAACTGTACTTTTACCTTCCCCTAAAGGGAAAAGTACTAACTGAGCCATCTATCATCAATAGTAACCAATAATTAAAAAGGTTGCGCTAGCCTGTTGCTAGCTGTGGTACCTTGACTATCTGACCAAGATCCCTCAATCTTAGTGGTCTATGATAGGTGCCAAGGCGAGGTATCTTCCGCCTCTTCAAAAGGCAACCTCAGATAATGTGATCAACGGGAGAAAGTCTCCACTCCATCCGAATAATGAGTTCACTATTCATTGCAACTAGCAAATAGTGGCTATCACTTGTCCCGCCTCTCTCGCCTACTCACATATTTTGTCACCATTTACAACGCGCCGCAGTTGCTTGACAAAGTTAGTTTCTGTTAGCCGATCTCGCCCTCGGGCGAGAAAAAGAACCATAAGTAGCTAAAGATTTAGGTTTCTACCAAACAAGTGATTGAAGTAATTGATATCACCCGTTGTCACGATCATCCTAAATTCGAAATGACTCATAGTAAAAGAACTACTTCCCCTCTGTTCTAAAAGCAGTCGCTTAAAGCACTTAGTTATCTCGAATTCGAAATAATTATATCACGTCAATGACATTCGGTCAATACATTGATTTTCATAATCTTTTCCTAAATAAATAGAGATTCGTTTCGCTAAATATTCGGAATAACCTGAACTTTCTTAGAATATTCTCTAAATGTATTCTTATTTTTATTCACAACTTAATAATAGCTCCTATTTTATATGTTTTCTTTCGCCTTTTATAAGATAAATAGCTATTTATACCCTATATTTTTTATTTATCCTGCCTATTCATAGTTAAAAACTATAGATACTCCTATAAAATCAGTATAGCCAGATGATTGACCCTAGCCCGCTTTAGCCCTTACAATAAGAGAAAAGCTCCTTTACTTGATAGGAGTGATCACGTAAGGAGGTTGCCCTTTGCCTATTCGTATTGCTGATGGCCTACCCGCCAAACAAGAATTACTTCATGAAGGTATCCAGGTCATGGAAGAGCAGACCGCACAGCGCCAGGATATTCGCCCGCTTAAAATTTTGCTCCTCAATCTCATGCCCAAAAAAGAAGAAACTGAACTTCAATTTCTACGCCTTCTAGGTAGCCAACCTCTACAAATTGAAGTCGACTTCCTCCAAATGTCGAGCCGTAAATCCAGTCACACCAATGCCTCGCACTTGGAGAAATTCTACTATCAATTTAATCAAATCCAAGACCGCTATTATGATGGCTTAATCGTGACGGGAGCTCCAGTAGAGCACCTCGACTTCGAAGACGTCACCTACTGGTCAGAACTCCAAAGCATCTTCGACTGGTCTAAAAGCCATGTCTTCTCTTGCCTCCATATCTGCTGGGGGGCGCAAGCGCGACTCTATAACGACTATGGCATAGCTAAGCATACCCTACCTATTAAGCTTTTTGGTATTTTTAGTCATGCCCTGACCCAGCGCCACCATCCTCTAACGCGTGGTCTAGACGACACTTTCTTAGCGCCACAATCGCGCCACACGGGTATCGATGAAGCTAAACTGGCCCAGCACCCAGAGCTGGATGTGTTGGCTACCGCGCCTGAAACGGGGACCCTATTGGCCGCTTCTAAGGATAATCGACAAATTTTTGTCACGGGTCACATGGAATACGATGCCTTGACTTTAGATCAGGAATATCGTCGGGATTTAGGTTCTAATCCTCAAGTCTGCCTGCCTCTGAACTACTATCCTCAAGATCAAGCAGATTTACCACCCCAACATCGTTGGCGATCTAGCGCTTATCTTTTCTTCCATAATTGGCTGAACTTGGTTTATCAACAAACACCTTATGATTTAACCACGCTTGATGACCAAGCTTAAAAATAAGACCTCCAAACACAGCAAGAGCCCTCCCCTAAGTGGGAGGGCTGCTTTTTGTGCTTATTTAAGGACAGTCCCGTCTGCTAAGGTGATGGTGTGTCCATTGAAGTTGATAGTGCCTTTGTTGGTTAAGCTAGTCAAGGTGACATCCCCAGTTAAGTTCCAAGTCGCCCCTTCTTCTACTGTGACCACTGCATTATCCGCAACCGACCTACCACCATCTGCGTTATCGACGATTTTGATGGTGCCGGTAAAGTTGGTACCTTTGCCTAAGGTTAAATTCAAGGTAGAGATGGTATCGACCTCAATTGCGCCTTCCAAGGTTTGATTATGGGTTGTCATAGTGACGTTAGCGCCATTGGCCCCGGCAGTCCCCCAACCATGGCTAGCATCATTCCCTAAGACAGCTAAGAGACGGCCTTCTGTATCCAGGTTTTTGATAGTCACGTTGGTTAAGTTAATGTCAGCATGCGTGTTGGTGACATAGATTAAATCGCCATTCTTGCTAATCAAGTTGCCATCCGTCATGGTGAAGGCGGCCTTACCGACTTCCGCATCCCCAGACATAGACTGGTAAATCATGACATTATGGACATTGGTATCAGAGCTGCTACCTTTGGTATCACTCATATTGCCTTCAACTGTCGCATTCTCTAAGGTAATAGAGTTTTGACCTTCGATTACTAGGGCTTCAGAGTTCTGAGCTGTGAAGGTCCCATTTTTAGCTGTAATATTGGCCGTTGAGTAAATGGCTGGTGAGTTGTAACCTTTAGAAGTATAGGTCCCGCCATCAACCACTACTCTACCACCACCCCGGTCTGACCGGACAGCTGCTGCTGAGTTCCCGGCTGTCTCGACGGTCAAGTTGGTCGCATTCATAGTCGCGCCCCCTGTCGTCTGAATCCCTCCAGAGTTATCGGCTGTGGTTATAATGGTCGTATCCGCTACATTCACTGTCGTGCCTTGGCCATAGGAGAAAATCCCATTACCGTTTTGAGCGCTGGTATTAACGGTCGCGTCTTTGATGGTTACGCTAGCGCCGTCTGTTGCTAGTAAGCCGGCATTCATTCCGTAGAAGTCACCATCTTCTGTGTTAGAGCTTGCTCCTGCTGTTTTATCCACTTTGATGCCTGTTAAGGTAACTTTGGCATTGGTTACTCTGAGGGCATTTTCATCATCACCAGTAGAGCTATACTGACTATCGGTCGCAGTACCGTCCTCGCTAATCTCAGTAGCAGTCGTCCCTTGATTAACGGTGCCAGATCCACCAAATCCTCCGCCTGGAGGTGCTTGAGGTGGTGCCGCCTGAACTTGAACAAGTGGGGTATTAAGCGTCAGCGTCATGAGACTGGCTTGCGCTAAGATAAAAGCAGAAGTAATGAGTGCGGCAATTTTATGTAGTTTTTTCATCTTAATCATCCTTTCGTCAACTCTTTTGTTTTAGTTGATAGCTTAAGTATAGGATGCTTACTTAAAATCTACTTAAAGCCATAAAAACTTTTTTGACTTATTCAAGGCCAAGAAAAAATGCCGACAGAATCGGCATTTTCGAGTCTAATTTAGTTGTTATTAGCGACTTTGAGCCGCGCGCGCTACAATGGCTTTGAGTTCAGGCCATTGAGCTTCCATCTGAGCCACTAAGGTCAACTGGGTAGCTGTCCGATCCAAATTCTGGCCTGGACGGCTGGTGCCATAATAGACGTCGCCATTGAGGTAGTCGGTTAGGAAACGAATCCCCTGCTCCAAGGTAATGACCCGTGCTCCCCAAGGTAGCAATTCGATTTCTAAGGTGGTGAGGCGATCCCCCATCCCCTTCAAAAAGCCGCGCGTATAGACTTCAAATAAATGGGCATCAAATTGGACCTTGCTCAAATCTGCCTCGTCTTCCGCATTATGGTTGGCCCCAAAGCGAATGGCATCCCCATAATCGAAGAGCACCAGACCTGGCATAATGGTATCCAAGTCTACGATACAGAGGGCCTGGCCAGTGCTAGCATCCATGAGAATATTATTGAGTTTGGTATCATTGTGGGTCACTCGTAGAGGCAATTGGCCTGCATCTAACAAGTCATAGAGCAGGTAGCAATCAGATTTGCGAGCTCGTACAAAATCAATCCAATCTTGAACCTCTGCTACGCGACCAGCCCGATCTTGGGCGACGGCTTCTTCAAACTGAGCATAGCGATGACGGGTATCATGGAATTTGGGAATGACCTCAGTCAGTTGGCTAGCATCAAAATCGTCTAAATCAGCGGCGAAGGCCCCAAAGGCTTGGCCAGCCCGATAGAACTCGTCCTCATTGGTGACTTGTTCAATGCTGAAGCTGTCCTTAATAAACTCATAGATGCGCCAATAGGTTCCATCTTCCAAGCGCGTATAGGGTAGGCCCTCACGATTAAGCACAACCGTCAAGGTTTCCCGCTCGGGGTCGCCACCGCGGCGACTGATAATTTCTTTCATGTAATCTGTCACGGCCAAGATATTCTGCATAAGACCGGGAACATCAGGGAAGATAGACTGGTTGATTTCTTGGAGGACGTACTCCCCTTGCCAGCCTTGATGATTCCCTTGTTGGATGCGGTAGGTTTTATTAATCAGGCCGTTGCCTAAGGGCTCTAGGGCAAGCAAGTTCCCTGGTAAATCATAAGCTTGATAGGCCAAGTAGGCCGGCGAATCGGTCGCTAGAACGGTTGACATATGCTTCACTCCTTTTGCTACTATCCTAAACTTCTGGCCACAAGGGGCTTGGGTAAACACCTGACTGGGTCAAGCTTTCAATGGCTTCTACCACTAAAGGTTTGTCTTCTTGATAGGTGACCCCAAACCACTGGGATTGGGTTTCTAAAATCTTGACTCTGGCTTGGTCAGACTTAATTTGTTTGCGAACTACACTTGGTAGGTAGTATTCACATTTATCAGGCTTAGTCCGAAGGCCCTTCTCCAAGAACTCTGGTAGATAGCCTTCAATAACTTGGATGAAACCTTCGGGAAAGCCCCAGAGGTTCATGGACACAATGGTTTCTGGATCTACATCCACCCAGTTTAAGCCGTCTTGCGTATAGTGAATCCCTTCTGGATAGGCTTCAATCTGAGTCTGCTCTTCGATTTCAACTAAGTAGCCTGACTCATTAAGCTGGCAAAGGCCACGCGAAACCGCTCCGTTAGCCGAGATAGTTTTCTTGAGAGGATAGCCCACCATACTATAACGCGGATTACGATAGGTCTGCATTTTCACCAAATAATCATAGACCGATTGGAAGGCGTGCCGGCCATAGAAATCATCGGCATTAATAACTGCAAAAGGCGCATCAATCAAGTCTCGCGCACACCAAACCGCATGAGCAGTTCCCCATGGCTTGGTTCGGCTAGTTGGCACAGCAAAACCCGCCGGTAAATCTTCTAATTTCTGATAGGCATATTCTACCGTCATATATTGCGCTACACGGTCACCAACTTGGGCCTTAAAACGTTCGGCCATGTCGGGTTTAATGATAAAAATAACCTTCTTAAAGCCTGCTTCTTTCGCATCATAAAGCGAATAATCCAGCATAACCTCCCCTCTTGGTCCGACTGAATCAAGCTGTTTGAGGCCACCATAACGACTGCCCATTCCGGCTGCCATGATGACCAGGATTGGTTCTTTCATCTGTAAGACTCCCCTAACACCCCTAGTGGGGCGATATTCTATTCGCTATCCATCATCGAATGGATGCCAACTTTATTTTAGCATATTTCGAACTGTTTGTAAGCTATTTCATTTGAGCTAACATAATTTCTCCTCAGGCATTTTGTCATCACTTGACACAAGGACCAGGCGCTGGCTTTCGCCACAAACCTCGCATTAGTAGGGCCTCTGTGCTATAATAGTCACGAGATAGGATAGGAGGAATCAGCATGTTATCTATTATTGTGCCCTGCTACAACGAAGCAGATGCCATCCCATATTTCTTTGCTGCGACCGAAGAAGTTATCACAAGCCTTGGCTGCCAAACAGAATATATTTTTGTTAACGATGGCTCAAAGGATGAGACCCTAACTGTCCTACGTAACTTACATCAAGAGCATCCTGACAGAGTGAGATACCTCTCCTTTTCTCGTAATTTCGGTAAAGAAGCCGCCATTTTTGCTGGACTCAAAGCCTGTCGTGGTGACTACATCACTTTAATGGATGCTGACCTACAAGATCCACCGGAGCTACTTCCGCAGATGTTTGAACTTATCCAAAGCAAAGAGGTAGACTGCGTCGGGACTAGACGGACTACCCGCAAGGGTGAGCCACCCATTCGTAGTTTTTTCGCCCGTCTCTTCTACAAAATTATCAATCGCATTAGCCAGACCGAAATCGTAGACGGGGCCCGCGACTATCGCCTAATGACTCGCCAAATGGTCGATGCTATCTTGGAGTTATCCGAGTACAACCGCTTCTCCAAGGGTCTGTTCAGCTGGGTAGGCTTTGATACAATCTACTTAGAATTCGAAAACCGTGACCGGGTAGCTGGCCAAACTAGTTGGAACTTCTTCCAATTGCTACGCTACTCGATTGATGGCATTATTAACTTCTCCGATGCCCCTCTGACCTTAGCCTCTATTATGGGGACTATCACCTGCCTAATTTCAGCCTTTTTCTTAGTTGTTATTATCGTACGAGCCCTTCTCTTCGGCGACCGAGTGGCTGGTTGGCCTTCAATTGTCTCCATCATCCTCTTCTTCTCAGGTATCCAACTCCTGTCTTTAGGGATTATCGGTAACTATATCGGTAAAATCTTTATGGAAACCAAACGGCGTCCTATCTATATTATTAAGGAAACTGAAACAAGTTCAGACAAAAAAAATGAAGCCTAACCCTGGGTTGGCTTCATTTTTTATTGTTATTAATGGGTTTCGCCACCCACAAGTCGAGCATCCGTCTTGCCTTGGTAGGCCACAAGGGTCTCTAAGCAGACCGTCAGGCCCTTAACAATATCGGCTAAAGCCATAGAGGCCTGGCCAGGCTTGTCGACCACTTGTTCCGTCACATAAGGGACATGAATGAAGCCCCCTTGAGTATTGGGATGGTGCTTAGCCAGATAATAGAGATTCTGGTACATGATATGGTTGCAGACAAAGGTCCCAGCCGTGTTAGATAGGCTGGCTGGCAAGCCCGCTTTCTTGACTGCCTCTACCATGGCCTTAACCGGCAAGGTCGTAAAGTAGGCTGGCGCCCCGTCAGCTTGAATGACTGTATCCAGAGGTTGTTGGCCCTTGTTATCCGCAATCCGTGCATCATCCACGTTAATGGCCACCCGTTCAGGCGTAATACCAAAGCGGCCACCCGCTTGACCGACGCAGACTACCGCATCAGGCTGCTGCTGTTCTACCGCTTCAAAGAGACGCTTAGCCGAATCACCAAAAACGGTCGGAATCTGAACCGTCACAATCTCAGCACCCTCAATTTCCTTAGGTAAGCGACTAACGGCTTCCCAGGCGGGGTTAATGGCTTCTCCGCCAAAAGGATCGAAACCTGTTACTAAAATTTTCATAAGTTCATCTCCTATTCTAATATGCCATAAAGTAAATCAAGGCAATGTGCAAGACAATCATGACAAGCGCAACAGGAATTTGCTGCTTGATGACGCCATTTGGGTCTTTCATTTCTAAGAGAGAAGCAGGCATAGAGTTAAAATTGGCTGCCATCGGTGTCATCAAGGTCCCACAATAGCCCGCTGTCATAGCTAAGGTGCCGGCTACCACCGGATTAGCTCCCAAAGCGAAAACAAACGGAATCCCAATACCTGCCGTAATTACTGTGAAGGCTGCGAAGGCATTCCCCATAATCATGGTGAAAATTACCATCCCTAAAACATAGGCTACTACACCTAACAAACGATTCTCAGCTGGCACCACTGAGGCTACAGCTGTCGAAATCAAGGTCCCGACTTGTGCCTTGGTAAAGATAACTCCCAGAGCAGCAAGTAATTGAGGCAGAATGATGGTTACCCCCATTTGTAGCGTCATCTGAGTGGTCCCATCATAGACTTCTTTTGGCTTAGGACGTAACATAATCAAAGCAACCGCCAAGGAAATTAAGCCACCAATTACTAAAGGCGCTTGCCCCCCTAAACCTTTAACATTGTAAACTAACAAGACGGCAACTAAGGCCAAGGTCAGAGAAGGCAAGAAAATCCATAAGCCATAGCGCTTAGCACGTTCCTCCTTCACAGCATCGGACACCGTATGAAGACTAGGAGTAGTCACTTGCTTAGTCACAGTTAAAATCGCCATGACTACTAACAGAACCCCTACTATAAATGGTGGCAAGTAAGACCCAAAGGCAAAAATAACCCCTAAGAGACTCCAGAAGATGGTAGCCCCCAATCGAGTCTTACTATCTGAGCGATAAACATAGAAGGCTGACAGGAAGAAGATTACCCCCGCAATGTAATAAGCGAATTCTAAAATCAGATCACGTACTGCAGTGATTTCCATTATTTTCTCCCCCTTCTATTCAGACTTTGCTGCCAGTATGCCATATAGAGTGCTACCACGATTAAGCTAGCAATCCCTACAGTCAGAGCTGTGTTGGCAACATCTGTTGCCGCCGCTTCATAACCTGCTTCAGTTAAAGTAGAAATAATCAGCAAGACCCCTGAAGAACCGACAAAGATATTTTGAGAGTAGAAGTTGGCGATATTTTCTACGGCCGCACATTTGCCCTTAATAGCGTCAACCTCCTCATCGCTTAAATCATCGCCGCATTTTTCTCGCACAGTGGCGTCGGTCATAGGATAAATCAAGGGGCGAACGAACTGAACATGTCCACCCAGAGGGATATGGAAGGCTAGGGACACCTCACGAATCAAGACATAGGTATAAAGCAAAATAGGTGCCGTCAAGCCCTTGAGCTTACTAATCAGATGCTGGGCTTGTTGACGCAGGCCGAAGCGCTCTACCATAGCAATCATAGGAATTGGAATCAAGAAGATGGTGACCAAACGGTTCTTGACGAAGTTCTCCCCCAAGAGAATTAGCGCCTCTTGCCAGTTAATACCAGCCACCAAGGCTGTGGATAGGGCTGCTACAATTAAGACCGCCATGGTATCCAACTTAAGCGAAAAACCAAGGACAATAATAACAATACCAATTAATATGAACCAGTTCATACTGTCACTCCTTTCAAATTGTTTAATCTAAATATAGCGATTATCCTGCTCAAAGTAAAGCTTTTCCGAACAAAAAGCGCCTACTATATGTAAACGTCCGTTTTTTTAGTCCTGTATTCTGACTTAACCAAAAACCTCAAGAATCGGTTTAGTAGCCGATTCTTGAGGTTCTTAATTATTGCTGGTTTGTTCTGCCTGGATTTTCTCTTCCAGGTAATCAATAATCCGAGCTTCCTGCTCCTGAGCTCTAAGATTATGAGCACGAGGTAGTCGTTTCTTAGCTTGGGCCAAATGTTCCAGCGCCGTCGCCACATCCCCCTTGACCCGCCAGTGATAGGCGGCCTGGGCCGTTGAATTTTCTGGTCGCTTGGTTTTCAGCATGGCCACTAAGAGTGGATCTTCCAGTAAGGTCGTAATCAGGGGGTCTTCCGGATGTTGCAGGCTAGCCGCAAAAAGTAAGAGACGCAAGATTTCCTGACGATAGGGCGTCACCATATCCTCCCGTTCCTGGTAGATTTTCTTAGACAGGATATAGACTTCTTCGAACTGACCCTGATCCACTAGTTGCTCTAAGTCATAAAAAATCGTAGCATCAGTCAAGAAGTTCGTCTCATTAATAGTAACACGCCGTAGATAGCGATATTTCTCATCATAAGACTTACCACGATTGGCCCAGTAATTATCTTCTAACATTATGAAGAGAACCAGGCGGTTTAATTCACTTTTGCTCAATAAAAGTAAGTTTTTGCCATCATTAAAACTCATGGGAATGGCATTGGTCAGGCCCATTAAAATCCCTAGACTAGCAAAGACAAAGACATAGATATTAGGCCAGAGCCAATAGGCCAAGACACTAGTCAAAATATTGGCCAGAAAACCACCCGCTAAGTAGAGCCTAAAGGGAAAATGTTGACTTTGATAGCGTGGAGGGCGCATCAAACACTGGCCACCTGTTCCGGCCACATGTTGCCAACGAAACTTAAAGCCACCTGACTCAGATTTTTCCAATTTTAAATCCATGACCCGGAAACTAACAAATTTATAACCCGTCAGCAGACCACCAAGCAAGTGGCCTCCTTCATGAATAATAATATGTAAGACCGTGCTCACTATAAAGGTCGCTAGCAAATAGGTAATAGACACATGACGCATCTGATTGGCAAGTGATGGACCAAAGAAGCGTCCTATTAGAAGGCCGATTGCAGCGCCCACTATGAGGCATAGCACGATGTAACCTAGCTGACGCCAGATTGAAGTTTTTCTTGTATTATTTTGCGCCATTATAGTTCCTCCCTTTCAGTCCAATTGGTCACCAATATAGTCTCTATTATACTGGATAGCCCCTAGTGGTTCAAGGTCAAGAATTGCCACCGAGAGGTAATAATATGATTAAAGCCCATGACAGCCATATTAGTCGACTTAGGACAGAATGGCTCTGTTGACAGGCTTCTGCTTTCGTGTTACACTGAGGCAAATACTACTTCGATGACGAGATGAGTAAGTCAAGCCACGGTCTATAGAGAGCCCTAGTTGCTGCAAAGGGGTGGCCACCTTGACCCAAGATGACCTCTGAGAATTTCACTGTTTTTCAGCCAGTGAGACGTTCGCAACGTTACTGCCAAGTCTTAGACTTACCAAGGTGCTTGCTGTGAGGCAAGCACAAAATCGGGTGGTACCACGAAGATTCGTCCCGGCGCGCAGGCCTTTTCCTGTGCGTCGGGCTTTTTCTTTGACCTATTAATCCATAAAGGAGTTGACCCTGATGACCCATCGTGACACTCAACTAGCCCAACTGGGCAACCGACAAGACCAACAGACTGGCGCAGTCTCCCTGCCTATTCACCTGTCTACCGCCTACGCCCATCCAGGTTTGGGCCAAAGTACAGGCTTTGACTATACCCGAACCAAAAACCCCACTCGTACGGTCTTAGAAGAAGGCCTGGCTGCCCTTGAAGGTGGCGCCCAAGCAGTGGTGACCTCTTCTGGTATGAGTGCCATCCAGCTAGTCCTGGGCCTCTTCCCAGCTGGCAGTCAATTCCTGGTAACACGAGACGTATATGGGGGCAGCTTCCGCTACTTCGATAAGCTCCAAGCGCAAGGCTTCTATCAATTTACTTATTTCCAAGATTTTGAAGACTTGACCTCCTTAATTAGCGATCAAGTAGCTGCTGTCTTCGTCGAGACACCTACCAACCCGCTAATGCAGGAAATTGATTTGGCGGCTGTGGCCCAACTCTGTCAACACCACCAAACACGCCTTATCGTGGACAACACCTTCTTGACGCCCCTACGTCAACGTCCCCTAGAATTAGGGGCTGACCTAGTCATTCATTCAGGCACCAAATACCTGACTGGCCATAACGACATCTTGGCTGGTGTGGTGGTGACCAAGGATGCTAGCTTGGGCGAGCAACTAGTCTGGTTGTCCAACACAACAGGCCCAACCTTGTCACCTTTTGACTGTTGGCTCTTTATCCGCTCACTTAAAACCCTGTCCCTGCGACTAGACCGGCAAGAAGCCAATGCTCAGGCCCTAGCCCAAGCCCTAAGCCAACACCCTCAAATCAAAGAAGTCCTCTACCCTGGTCGCGGCGCCATGATGTCCATTAAGATTCAAGATGCCAGCAAGGTAGACAGCTTCTTACGCGCTCTCAAAGTCTTTACCTTCGCCGAAAGCCTGGGAGGTGTCGAGAGCTTCATCACCTACCCAACCACCCAAACCCATGCTGACATCCCGCAAGACATCCGCGAGTCTTATGGTTTAACAGCTGACTTATTACGGGTATCCGTAGGGATTGAAGACCCGCAAGATTTAATCGCAGACATTATTCAGGCCCTCAATGCCTAAGAAAAAGCGAAGTGCTTCTGCACTTCGCTTTTCTCATTAGAATTTGAGGTTTTGACGAATCCAGTCTCGTCTATGAAGATAACCCACACGCATCATGGCATACTCCATAAGGGCAATAACAGAGAAGAAGATCCAAATGCTGTCCCGGAAGTACCAAGCCAAGCCTACGCCTAGAGCCAATAACCCTACATATTGTAATAGCAAGCGCCGGGTCAAACGCAGCTCTTCTTTGTTATAGCGAGCGGTTAAGAGTAGGCAAAGATGATAAATCACCAGGCCTAGCAAGACTAAGAAGGGGCTAGTCAAATAGGCTAAATCACTTGTTGTTAGCTCAATTCCAACCGTAAACATATTGAGTCCCATTAAGAGTACTAGATGAGCAGAAATTAAAAGGGTTGGACTATTCTTTTGGTTATGTTCCAAGGAAATGGCCGTTTGTGAGACATAATTAATAAAGGCTGCCCCCAGACAGGCAAAGGTCACAAGCGCTAGCCAGACATTCTGACTCAGAGGGAAAGTTCGAATTACACTAATAACAGCTTCCCCAAAGGTCAGAATCGTAATCAGCTGCATCCGCTCAACCAAATGGGGAAAGTTCATGGCATCATGATTGTTATAGCGCTCAATCCATAGAGGCACCCCTACAATCAAGAGATAGGCTAGCCCATAAACATAGACTCCCATCTCAACAGGAAGCACTGCGATAAGCGGCAAAGTCAATAAGAGAATGACGATTACGAAGACTATCAGACGCATTTGCATTGCCATATCTGGCGTGTAAACCTTATAGCGGCGACCATGCAGCCAGTACTGAAGCAAAATAATGGCATAAGCTAGGATTAATAAGCCATTAAATACAAAATATGTTGGGAGACTCAGCCCATTAAAATTAAGGATAGTCGTGCGCCATTCAGCATGCAAGTTGATGGCCAGATTACCGATGACTAACATGGACAGAATCAGGGAGTAAATATCATTACGGTCCCTGCGACTGTACTTATTCATATAGATATTTTGAGTAAACCATAGGCTCCAGAAACTAATGTTGACCACCACAAATTGGATGATATCTAAAGCTCCAATAGGCGAGTGCTCCCCAACGTGATGGAACATGCCCACCATAGACGAAGTGGCCATGACAAAGACCAAGTCATAAAATAATTCGTAGTTGGAAACGCGTTTGGCAGTGACTGACACAGCTAACTTCCTTTCTGATAAAGTTTTTGTGCGACAAAGAAAACCACACGGCATCTGCCATGTGGTTTTGTCTTTAACGACTTACTTGTTTATAAGCTTGCTTGTCTTCGAAGCTCTTAAGCGCTAACTGCAAGAGCTCTTCAATCAAGTCGCGGGTATTAAGCCCGGTTGCTTCCCAAAGACATGGATACATGCTGTAAGGCGTGAAGCCTGGCATGGTGTTAATTTCATTGATATAGATATCGTGGCTAGCCGTGACAAAGAAGTCAACCCGTGACAAGCCCTTGCCATCCAATGCGCGGTAGGCGCGTAGGGCATATTCTTGAATCTTGTCACTAATGGCGTCTGGCAATTGAGCCGGAATCTCCATTTCAACTGTGTTGTTGACGTACTTTTCATCGTAGTCATAGAAATCAGCAGTCTTGACCAGGCGGCCGACTACACTAGCGTGCGCATCATCGTTACCTAGAACTGCTACTTCGCATTCTTGGGCAGAAATCCCTTGTTCCACCACGATACGGCGGTCAAATTGCAGGGCTTTCTCTACGGCTGCACGCAGCTCTTCGGTCGTGGTGGCTTTAGAAATCCCCACGCTAGAGCCCATATTAGCAGGCTTTACAAAGAGCGGATAGAGCAAGTTGCCCTCGCAGCGATTCATCCATTCCTCAGGGGACTGAGCCCATTCACGAGAATCAAAGGCCACGTATGGCACTTGTGGTAAGCCAGCTTGGTGGAAAAGTTGTTTGGAAATAACCTTGTCCATACCGCAGGCGCTAGCAGTCACGCCAGCCCCGACATAAGGCATACCCAAGACTTCCAAGAAACCTTGGATGGTCCCATCTTCGCCGTTAGGCCCATGTAAGATAGGAAAGACAATGGTATCTGCTTCCTTAATGTCGCCAGGTTGAATTAAGGTCCCGACTGATTGACCCTCTGGCCCCTCAGCCCAACGTGCTTGCGGACCAGCGCTTAGGGCAAGTTGATTAGAGTGGCTAAGCGGACCTGATAAAGGCGCCCCCTTGAGCCAGTCTCCTTGCTTGGTAATATAAACTGGTTGTACTTCATAGTAATTGTACATGATGGACTGCATAATATTATGTGCTGAAATCAAGGAAATATCATGTTCAGCACTCTGCCCACCATAGAGTAAGACGATTTTCATGTAAAGTTCCTCCATCAATTTTAGATATTCAATACTAGGCGCCAATGGCTGGCACTAGTATCATAGACAATCTCCCCAATCTGCTCAGCCAAATTCTGATTCTGGGAGAGCAAGGTCAATTCATCTTCAATGACAAATAGGGGAACTAACCATTTTCCATTTAGGTAGTGAGCTTGCACAAAGTCTACTTTAATACCATTAGCAAATAAGGGAGCCAATTCCTCAGCTACGTGCGCAGGCAAAAGAGATACGGTCTGGCGCTTAGAGAAGAAAAGATTCTTATTCTCATTGACTAGCTCCGTCATGCGTTCGGTCATATTCCGAGCAAAGCGCGGGTAGAAGTCTTGAATATGCCGATAGAAGAGCTTGTTGAGCCCATTAGGTAAAGTGAGATAGACAAAGTTGTTCTGCAACTTATAGAAGAAAGCCGAGCGTAGGACATTGGAAGAGTGGAAGAGGTAAAGTAATTCCGCAATTTCCTGAGGAGTCAATTGATGCATGAGTTCAATGGATTCGAAGTCAATCCAGTTAGACATCCGCAGCTTCTGGGCTTGGACTGTCTCCATATACCGTAAGACTTCTGACCGTCCCCGCAAAATCTTGAAGTTGGTCTGCACATCAAAGCGACCAAAATTAGCCGGTGCTTCTGCCAAAATCAAGTTATTAGGTAAATTCTGTGCACTAAAGTCGTCACTAGTCAGACTTAGGGCCCGGGTCATCATATAGTTGGTAACCGAGTCATAATGCACATAGAGGTTAACCCGTTTCATCTCATGCCTCCTTTCCATGCTAGCTAGTAAGTCAATAATATAATGGGAGCAAGTTTAGACTTAGAAGCTTACTTTTGGTGCTTCTTTCGCTTCAGCTGGTGCTTGTAGGTAAGCTTTTGGTGCAAAGCCACTTAAGCCAGCTACCAAGCTGTTAGGGAAGGTTTGGATCCCAGTGTTGTATTGGCCAATGCTTGAGTTGTAGATTTGACGTGCTTTGGCAATCAAGTCTTCGGTTTCTTCCAAGCTACGTTGTAAGTCTAAGTAGTTTTGGTTAGCTTTGAGCTCAGGATAAGCTTCTGCTACAGCCAATAAACGTGATAAAGCGCCTGTCAATTGGTTTGATAATTCGTTCTTTTGCTCAGGTGTTGCATCCATTGGCAAGTTGACGATTTGTTGACGTGCCTTCACTACGGCATCTAAGGTTTCACTCTCGTGTTTAGAGTAACCTTTGACTGTTTCCACTAAGTTTGGAATTAAGTCGTTACGACGTTGGAGTTGCACGTCTACTTGGCTGAAGCTCTCTTCAGACCAGTTACGTAAACGAACTAAACGGTTGTAGACAGATGCCCAGAAGACTACTAATAGGACCACAATCCCAGCAATAATCCCTAAAACAGTCCATAATGTACTCATAAAAAAACATCCTTTCGAATTTTAGTCTCGTCCTCTATTATAAGCCAAAAACCTTGTCTTGTCACGCTTTGCGAAAGATTGTTAAGTAAAATCAAAAAAGAGCCCCGAGGGGCTCTTAGTCTTCTGTGGATAGAATAGTGGCTTATTTGTTGAAGCCGTACTTCTTGTTGAAGCGGTCCACACGACCATCTGCTTGGGTGAATTTTTGACGCCCAGTGTAGAATGGATGTGAATCAGACGAAATTTCCACGCGGATTAATGGGTAAGTGTTGCCATCTTCCCACTCAACCGTTTCGTTAGAAGTTTTCGTTGAACCTGACAAGAATTTGTAACCAGTAGTAGTGTCCATGAAGACAACTGGTTGGTAGTTTGGATGAATATCTGGTCTCATTTATGAACTTCCTTTCTGCCCTAGGCTATTTGCTAGTCTAGAGTTATTTGTCTGCACTCGGTGCAACACTAATATCATACCTAATTCTCTGCCAAATGTAAAGAATAAATTTGTCCTTAGCTAGAAAAGCTAGCACCCGGCATCAGACAGGCCTTAGTGGATATCCCAGGGAAAATCCAAGTTGAGGCCTGACTGGAATTGAGCCGATGCTTGGCGTTCGGCCATGCGTTTGGTCTGGCGTTCAGGGTAACCGGCGCAGACGAAGATTTCCTCTGGGCCCTCTGGCTGAATAGGGGCGACCTCAACTGAGGCCCCCATCTCATCGATGGCCACAAAGGTTAGGAAGGCTGTCGCTGCTAGATAGCGTTCCCCCGTCTCAAGTCGTTCCCCTACTACCTTGGCAAAGACTTCGACCGAGGTACGGCCGGTACCTGTGACAATGGTTTCCACACAGACGGAGTCAGACAAGTGCAGAGGCCGGATAAAGTTGAGCTGGTCCATCGAGGCCGTCACACAGAGACTGCGCGTATGGCGGGACACTGTAATACTGGCACAGTTATCAATGAATTCCATGAGCTGACCGCCATAGAGGGTTTGGTGCATATTACAATGGAAAGGTAGGATACGGTGGGTTTGCACCGCTCGTGATTCGCGGCAAAACTTAGCCTCCATCTTAGCTTCCTTCTTTCTTAGTAGGCCCGCGCCAACCATACGGTGTGTTTAGCCGGTTGGCCTGTCACGATACAGGTTGCTTTCTCTGGCACTTGACCTGCAAATGGAATGTTACGCGTGGTGAAGCCTGTTTCTTCCTTAATCTTGGCTTCGCTCTCTTCGGTGCCATCCCAACCTGCTAACACCCAACCAGGCACTTGGCCAGCTGCTCGCTTGCTTTCGATGTGGGCCTTGAGCTCGTCTAAGCTATTGATGTCCGTATAGTAGTTGGCTTGGTTCATTTGGCGCGCCTTTTCTAAGAGTCGCCCTTGCAAGCCAGTCAATTCCGCTTGAACGCTCGCCAAGAAGTTGTCAAATGGCACGGCTACCTTCTCATCTAAGTCGCGAGCCTTCATCATGACTTGCTCATTTTCTAAGTCGCGTGGACCACACTCAATCCGAACTGGCACCCCACGAAGTTCCCATTCATTGAATTTGAAACCTGGCGAGTTGTTGCTGTCGTCTAGGCGGCAACGGATACCTGCAGCTTTAAGTTGTGCCTGTAATTCATGGATTTTGTCCAGAATGGCTGGGTTCTTTTGCCATGGACCTACTGGAACGAAGACTACTTGAGTTGGGGCCACTGCTGGTGGCAAGACCAAGCCCTTGTCGTCACCGTGAGTCATAATCATAGCCCCAATCAAGCGAGTGGATACCCCGAAGGAGCTAGTGTGCGCATAAACGTGCTCGTTATCTGTATTGAGGTAACGAATGTCGAAAGCCTCCGCAAACTTAGTCCCCATGTAGTGGGAAGTCCCGGCTTGAACGGCCTTACCGTCTTGCATCATGGCTTCAATCGAGAAGGTGCTAACAGCCCCGGCAAAGCGCTCAGAAGGTGTTTTCTCACCGTCTACTACTGGCACAGCCAAGACACCTTCCACGACTTCCTTATAGATTTGGAGCATACGCATAGTACGGTCCAAGGCTTCTTGACCGTCGGCGTGGGCTGTATGGCCTTCTTGCCAGAGGAACTCAGAGGTCCGCAAGAATGGTAAGGTCTTCTTCTCCCAACGGAACACGTTAGCCCATTGGTTGATTTCGAGTGGTAGGTCACGGTAGGACTGGATCCAGTTGGAGAAGGCATCCCCAATAATGGTTTCAGAAGTTGGACGTAAGGCCAAACGTTCTTCTAATTTCTCACCGGCTGCTTCCGTTACCCATGGTAATTCTGGGCTAAAGCCTTCGATGTGATCCTTCTCCTTGTTGAAGAAAGACTCAGGAATTAACATTGGGAAGTAGGCGTTACGGATGCCTTCTTGCTTGAAACGAGCATCCATCGCTTTTTGGATATGTTCCCAGATTTCATAGCCGTCTGGCTTAAAAATCATACAGCCTCGCACTGGCGAGTAGTCCATTAAATCCGCTTGTTGAATGGTTTGTAAATACCATTTTGAGAAATCTTCCTGTCTTGTTACCATCTGGTAAACCTCCTTACAAAAAATCGTGACTGTGCCTCATCCTTAATCAAGGACGAAGCACAGTCACTCCGCGGTACCACCTTGTTTGCCGACATAGGCGCCGGCCAACTTATAGCCGATAAGGAGGCCAACCCACTTGTTCTATTCAATAGTAGGTTCCAATCCGCCAGAGGGTATGCATCTTCCAGCCAAGGACGCACTCTCTAAAACCATAGGGACTGTACTAGTCTATTTACAGCTATAAATATACGCATTTTTAGGTCCTTTGTCAAGCTGTCTTCGACTGGCTTCTGGCATCAAAAAAGGTCCGGGACTGGCGTCCCTGGACCTGACTCACTTAGCGGTTCACAATTTGTCCCGCATCATTTAATTTATACTTTTGCAAGAAGCCTAGGCGATTTAAAGGCCAATAGCTGACATCGGCTTCCCCTTCAACCGTGTTGGCATCAATAAAGCCAAAGGAACGACCGTCCAGGGAGTTCTGACGGTTGTCACCTAAGACGAAGTATTTACCTTCTGGCACTGTGCTAGCCCCGGCTACTTGTGCTAGGGTGAAGTTTTGCGTGAAGTTGCCATTTGGATTGGCTGCCTGGTATTCCTTAACCTTCTCGGCTAAGTAAGGCTCGTCAGTAGCGACGCCATTGAGGTAGAGTTTGTCGTCGCGCACTTCAATGGTATCACCCGGCACCCCAATGACACGCTTGATATAGCGTTTGCTAGGGTCGCTTGGCGCCTTAATAACTACCACGTCGAAGCGTTCAATTTTGGCTAATTTCCACATGAAGAGGCGCTCGTCATGCTGTAAGGTATAGTCCATGGAATGACCATCCACACGGAAAGACTCCACCACAAAATGACGCAAGGCGATAACTGCTGCCACCATAATAATTAAGTAAATCAGGAATTCTAAGACTTCCTTAGCAATTGCTTTGATATTCATATTATCCCTCCAGGATTCATCTACCCCTTCATTATACCTTAAGGCTTAGAGGACAAGCAATCCTGAGCACTTTTGACGCTAAAATAAATGCTAGACAAGAAAAAAGCTAGGACAAAGTCCTAGCCTTATAGCTTGCTTATTCTTCAGAAGATGAAGCGGAATTAGCATTGCCAGCCCCTGCTTCAGGTTCCTTGATATCAACTGGTTGGTTGTGGTTGCTTACAGTCACAGAGAAAGTCACATCCACTGTTTGTGGTGCGTCGTCGCCCTCAGCCAATTTAGGATTTACTTGAGCCACGTCTACATGAAGGACAAGGTTGAAAGCTTTGACGAAGTGAGTTTCTTTGTCATAGCTTACTACCAAGCTAGGGTTCAATTCGAAGAACTTCTTGAAGTTATCAGCAGTGAAGACCTTGCTGAAGCTATCTTCGCTAACGTTTTGACCTGCTTGTTTAGCTTGGTCTAAAGCCGCTTGTTGTAATTTCTTAAAGAGTGCTTCGTGATCTTGATAGAACTTAGCACCGTCAATGTTTTGTTTGAGGGAAAGTTGATATTCGTCATCCTTTGCCTCTACATTGAATAATTCAGAAAGAGCTGTATTAAATTCTTTGTCTAACTCAGAATTTGTCTTAGCTACTTCTAAAAACTTGGCATAAGCTTTTTGGAATTCTTGTTTGTTGACGGAAACATCTGATACATGCCAGTCATTGTCTCCTTCACGGAAGAAGGCTTTAGCACCTTTTACCACTGCCTCAAATTGGCCATTGGTAGTTGGTGGCACTTGTAAATCAAGTGAACCTTGGAGCTCAGCATTCTTAACATCCACGTCACCTTTTAGGTTAGCCGTTAAACTACGTGGTGTAGTCTTAGTAGTACCAATAACGGACAGGCTAGATTCCAAGTGGAAAGTCTCCAACTTGAGTGCTGCTTCGTTGGCTTGGGTCATCAAATCAACGAAAGATGGTGCGGCATCTTGTGCTGCAGCGAAAGGTAATTGGCTAAAGAAAGCCAAGAGAACAACTAATACTTTGACTAATTTTTTCATTTTCATTCCTCCTCATAGTCGCAGTTACATTCCAGGGTTTGCCTAGGCAAGCACCTGATAATATTATGCTAACACTTTAAGAGCCAGACTTCAAGTCTTTACGCACAAAAAGTTAGACAAAAGTAGAATTTCTTTCGTTTTTTCTTTTTCTGCAGTCAAAAAGCCATTAAAAAAGCACCCCTAAGGGTGCTTTTATGACAGATTAGTGGTTTTCTAATTCGATTGGTTGGTTGTAGTCTTTAGCTTCTAAGTTAGCTTGCACAGCGATATTGCCTGGTGCACCTTGAGCTGATTGAGCTGGTAAGAAGTCAGCAGGTTTCAAGTTAACATCAAGGGTAACCTTAGAAACTAAGAAAGTAGATTTGTTGTAACGAATTTCTACTTTAGGGTTTGATGCAAAGAATTTTTCCATGGTATCAGCGCTGAAAAGCTTGTCGAAGGTTGCTTTTTGTTGATCAGATACAGATTGACCGTTAGCTTCTGATTGTTTTAAAGCTTGCTCCTTAACGCGTTCGAAGGTTGCTTTGTTATCTTCGTAGAATTTCTTCCCGTCGATGCCTTGTTTGAGGGCGTAAACATAGTCTTCGCCGTCTTCTTTGATTTCAAAGTATTGACCTAAAGTAGCTTCTTGTTCAGGAGTTAAATCCTTGTATGCTTCTTTCATTGCGTTTTGGAGAGCTGTCTTGAATTGGTTACGTTGCGCAGAGTAGTCTGCCTTTGTCCAATCTTTATCGCCAGTTTGAGTTGATAAGGTGTCATCTTTCAATTGGAAAGCTTGTTTCTGAGCAGATGGAGACAATTGGCTTGCAATCTCAACTTTACCTTCACCTTGAACGTTCTCTAAGTCTAACTCTGTTTCAAAGTTAACGTTAGCGAAGTTAACTTTAGTCCCGTTTTGGTCAAAAGCAACAGCTAAGTCACCTTTCAATTCTACAGACTTCACAGTCTTCAAAGCTGCATCTGCTTTGCTGAAGAGTTCATTCAAACCTACAGCGTGAGCAGTAGTAGCAGGGGTAGTAGCGAATACAGTAGCAGCTACAGCTGTTACAGCAAAAAATTTCTTGATGGATTTCATCATCATTCTCCTTTACGTAAAAGATTTTACATGTTCCTATTATAACGCGCTCAGCTTAAATTACAACCAAAAGCCCTCGATTTCATATAAATTTCATACTTTAGACCGAGAAAAAGCCCTTTATTCCGAACAAAACACAGGGTCTAAAGCAAGGAAAGTTCGTCCCTGGCCTTGGGTCTACAAAAAAAGCAGCCCCTAGGGGCTGCTAGAAAATTGTCCTTATTCGGAAGCAGAACTTGAAGAGCTGTCTTCACTTGATTCTGTCAAGCGACTTGACTCAGACTCTGAACCAGGTAATTTTTCTTCTGGCACTCTAATCTCGCGGCTCTCGTTGAAGCCGTCGAAGGTCATTTCTGCGTTGTAGTAGAAGCTATAGAGACCAAATTGTTCAACTTCTTTGCTATCTAGGAAGTCTGTGAAGCGCAAGGTCACTTCCACCTTATAAGATGTCACCAGGTAGCTATCCTTAGCAAAGTGAACTTCATAAACTGGCTTGCTTTCCAAGAACTTGCTTAAGGTTTCAGCACTGTAGAAACGGTCAACTTGTGCCTTGTAGCTTGGCGACACTTTTTCGCCACGCTCTTCCATCTCATCATAGATTCGTTGCTTAAATTCATCCAAAGCAGCCTTGTTATCATCGAAGAGTTTCTTGGCATCAATATCATCGCGAAGACTAAGTACATACTCGCTATCTGTCTCAGTGAGCTTGAAAATTTGCTTGATTAGCTCATCATGTTGAGCCAAAGCCTTAACGACTTCGTCTTTAGCAGGGAAGTTGAAACCTTCACGCTCTAAAGTTCTCTTAAAATCAGCTTTTTCCGCGCTAGTATCTTCCACTTGGGCAATGCGATCATCAATTTCATAGAAGGTTTGATTATCCTTGACACCCCAACGAACATTGCGGAATTGCGGCAGGAAAATTGAATCAATGACCATTTTCAGATCAACGTTTAGGTTTTGGATATCGACATAGCCATCGACTTGCACTTGGCCTAGGTCCATATGTTGGGTCTGACGATCAATGGCAGCCTTGAGCGTCCCTTGGGTGTGGAAGCTCTTGAGGCCGCGGTAGGCTTCATAGCTACGGCCTAAAAGTTCAGAGATTGCTAAATCTTCTGCTTGTACTTTAGGTAAGGAGATGAAAATCAGGGTCAGGGCCATCAAAAGAGCGGCCATTTTCTTGAAGAATTGTTTCATGGGGTTCTTCCTTTCTAGACTGGAATAGGATTAGTCTTCCTTGCTTAAATCTTCCAACTTAAATTTTTCTTGGAAGAGTGGACTTACTGAACGGTTTTCGTGGATACGCTTGATAGCTTCCCCGACTAAGGTGCCGACAGAAATCGTTTGGAGTTTGTCTAAGTGGCGACCTTCTGGTTGTTGGATAGAGTCGGTCACGATGACTTCTTTGATTTCAGATTCATCTAAGCGCTCGACAGCTGGACCAGATAGGACAGCGTGGGTACAGCAAGCATAGACGGAATCAGCACCCTTATCTAGGAGGGCGGCTGCCGCTAAGGTAATGGTCCCTGCGGTATCAATCATGTCATCGATAATGATACATTTCTTGCCAGCGACATCCCCGATAATGTTCATGACTTCAGAGACATTAGGACGCGGACGGCGTTTGTCGATAATGGCAATCGGCGACTTGAGGAAGTCGGCCAATTTACGGGCCCGCACTACCCCACCGTGGTCAGGAGAAACAACCACGACATCTTCCCCGAAGAGGCCTTTTTCTAAGAAATAGTCAGCCAAGAGTGGTACCCCAATTAAGTGGTCCACTGGGATATCGAAGAAGCCTTGAATTTGCGGTGCATGCAAGTCTAAGGTTAAGACACGGTCTGCCCCGGCAATAGTAATCATGTTAGCAACTAATTTAGCGGTAATTGGTTCACGCGACTGAGCCTTACGTTCTTGACGCGCATAGCCGTAGTAAGGCATCACCACGTTAATGGTCTTGGCACTTGCCCGTCGTAAAGCATCAATCATAATCAAGAGTTCCATCAAGTTGTCGTTGACTGGGTCAGAAGTCGACTGCACGATGTAGACGTGCGCCCCCCGAATACTTTCTTCCACGTTGACCTTGACTTCACCGTCTGAAAAACGCGAAATACTAATTTTCCCTAGTTCTAAACCAACTGCCTCTGCAATCTTCTCTGCCAAAGGACGGTTTGAACTCAAAGAGAAAATCTTCAACTTCGGATCTTTATAATGTTTACCCACAATGGTTCCTCCTAAAAATTACTTTTTGCTAAATTTTTGCCAATAGTTGGGAATGTTATCTTGCTTGACACGGGAAATAGCCAAGGCTTGATCTGGCACATCGCGCGTCACGGTTGTGCCCGCCGCAATAAAGGTTTGGTCGCCAATCTTGACTGGTGAGACAATGTTAGCATTACAGCCGATAAAGGCTTGGTCACCTACAGTTGAACGGTGCTTCTTCTTGCCGTCATAGTTGACGAAGATGGTGCCACAACCGATATTGATATCGCGACCTAGGTCAGCATCGCCAATATAGGTTAGGTGGCCTGACTTGACGCCTGCTCCTAAGGTAGAGTTCTTGACTTCGACGAAGTTACCGATATGAACATCTTGGCCTAGGTGGCTGTTTGGCCGCAAGTGGGCAAATGGCCCTACGGTCGCGCCAGTGGCGACAGTTGAAGACTCGATGACGGATTGGGTCACAGAGACGCCATCCGCTAATTGGCTGTCATGGATTTCAGTATTGGCTCCGATTTGGCACTGAGCCCCAATACGGGTTTGGCCCTTGAGGCTAACATTAGCTTCCAAAATGGTATCTGAACCAATGACCACATCGGCTTCAATATAGGTTGAAGCTGGATCTATCATGGTCACGCCTTGGCGCATATGATATTCATTAATGCGACGGCGCATAGATTGGGTCGCTTCCGCTAGGGCTACTCGGTCGTTAACCCCAATGGCTTCGGTCTCATCTGCCATAACGTAAGCAGCTACAGTCCGACCTGCTTGACGGGCTAGAGCAATGACATCCGGCAAGTAATATTCGCCTTGGGCGTTGTCGTTGCCGACACGTTTGAGGCAATCAAACAATAATTGATTGTCGAAGACATAGGTCCCCGTGTTGAATTCACGAATCAGCGCCTCTTGCTCTGTGGCATCCTTCTGTTCCACAATCTTCAGAACTTGTCCCTCAGCGTCACGGACAATCCGTCCGTAACCTGTCGCGTCTTCGGTAACAGCGGTCAAAATGGTTGCCCCTGCTCCCTGTGCTTGATGATAGTCAAAAAGGGCCGATAGAGTCTCAGCAGTTAAGAGCGGTGTATCACCACAAATCACCAGAGTGCTGCCCGCTAAATGTCCCAAGGCAGCTTCTGCCTGTAAGACTGCGTGGCCTGTCCCTAGTTGTTCTGCCTGTAAGGCATAGCTAGACTTATCGCCCAAGTAGGCTTGTACAGCTTCCGCTCCATGCCCCACGATGGTGACGATTTGATTGACACCGCTGGCTTCAACCGCTCGCACCACATGGGCTACCATAGGCAAACCACACACGGGGTGTAGCACCTTATAGAGGGAAGATTTCATGCGTGTGCCCTTCCCTGCAGCTAGAATAACTGCCATCCGATTCTCCATTCATCATACTCCTTTGCTTACTACGTACGACATGGCACGTTAATTTCGTAATCTACCGATACTATTATACCGATTTCAGGCGCAGATATCCAATCGAATTATCATTTTTTATCAATTTGTCATTTTCTAGTGGAGGGAAGTGGTAAAAGGCTCGAAAGCCTGGTCTTGGAAGAAGCTACCAGGTTCTGAATAGAGCTCAAAATGTTCGATTTCTGGGTTATAGACCATTTGAATTTTCATTAAGGACTCGTGAGGTGGCAATTTTTGCTTCTCTTGGTCCGTATTCTCCGCAAAGACACAGACACCGGCTAACTGACACTCAAATTCTTCCAGCATAGACAAGAGACCAAAAATAGTCCCCCCATTGCGGAGGAAGTCGTCAACAACCAAAACCTTACTTCTAGGCGCTAAGGCTAGTTTGGATAGTTCCATCTTGTTGACGGTTTGCAGGGAGCCAGATAGATAGCTAATAGAAATGGTTGATCCTTCAGCGTCACGTGAGTCACGACGCACCACCACGTGAGGGACATTGAGATAGCGAGCAACAGCGACTGCCAAGCCAATCCCCTTGGTCTCAATGGTCATAACAGCATCCACGCCACTACGTTGGTAACGAGAGGCAATCAACTTACCTAGACGGTTAAGAATGTCAGAATCTTGCAAGACATCACCCATATAAATATAGTTTCCAGGCAGGACCCGCTTGCCGGACTCCATTTTCCTAGCGACACGATGAAAAAGATCCTTTAAGTCGCGCTCTTGAATGGTGGGGTAGAAGATAATGCCGCCGGATACCCCTGCTACAGTCCGAATATCCCCTAAATCATTCTCTTGAAACACGTCGCGTACAAAGTTGATATCTTCACTGATTGAGGACTTGGCAGAATCAAAGTAATCTGCAAAGAAGGACAAGGTGACTAGCTGATTGGGATGTTCCATTAAGTACTGGCATATGAAAACAATCCGATGATTGCGTTTAAATTTCTTGGCTTCTACACCCATGATACACAACTCCTTTTTGGTTTGACTCTATTATATCAGATACTTGAACATTTTCCATAGTTATTTTTCACAATATTCGTCTTGTGCACGAAATTTCTAGATATAGGTCTAGACATTAAGAAAGGCTAAGCATGAGCATCTATATAAAAAATATGCTCATAAAATATCTAAAACACTCACGCCAGTCTCGCAATATATAACTCTCTGTATAGTTTATTGACTGTCAAATCATTGTTGTCTATTTTATAAAAAACTAAAAATCCGATTGAATCTAATGACTCAATCGGAGTATTAAGTGTAACTAGGTACGATTTCGCCACCAGCCAAGGAGGCCTTGACCTAGAGAAATAACGATAAATAAAATCACGAAGCCTAAGGTAATGGAAGCTCCTGGCGGTGTATTCAGATGATAAGAGGCCATCAAACCGACGATAATCCCTACCACATTAATGACAAAGCCAATCAAAATGGTCTGTCTGAAACTCGAGGACAGCTTAATGGCTGTCGCAGCCGGGATTACAATGAGGGCCGAGACCAGTAAGGCCCCCACAATCGGCATCATGACACTAATAGCCACCCCTGTCACGACAGACAATAGAATGGACATGAACTTGACAGGCAGACCCGCCGTATGTGCCGTCGCTTCATCAAAACTCATGACATAGAGGGGGCGACGGAAGAACAGATAAAGGGCTAGGACAATGCCAGCTAGAACGGCCAACAAGATGACCTCTTGAGGTGAAATCAAAATAATAGAGCCAAAAAGGAACTGCTCAATCTTAAAGTTTGATGCGTTGCGGTTAAGATTCATAAGCACCAAGGCCACGGACATACCACCAGCCATCATAATGGCCACCGACACTTCGGAGAAGTCCCGGTAAATGAGCCGCAAATATTCTAGTAAGATTGAGGCCACAATGACGACTAGTAGAGTAGTCACCGTTGGACTGACCCGCAAAATCATTCCCAAGGCTACCCCCGCTAGGGAGATATGGGACAAAGTATCGGCCATCATGGATTGACGCTTCAGAATCAGCAAGAGGCCGATAATAGGCGTAATGCAAGAAATAGCCAGGCCTGCTAGGAGTGCGCGTTGGATGAAGTCAAGCTGAAACATCTCCATGGGGTTCCCTCCTCTCTCACTAGTCGAATTTCTCGGGTATAGAAACCTTCAATTTCTTGGTCGGCATGAGTCACCATGAGGATGGACTTACCGTGATGTTTACAGGCATGGCGTAAGAGCCGGTAGAAGGCTCGCCGGGACTCAATATCCATGCCGGTGGTTGGCTCATCTAAGACGAAGAAGTCCGGATCAGTGGCGAAGACCCGCGCTAGGCAGATACGTTGCTTCTGACCGCCTGACAATTCTCCAATTTTCTTATGGCGCAAATGGCTCATGCCGACAGCCGATAGGGCTCGATCCACATGTTCCTTGTCATGGGCATCTAGGCGCTTGAACCAACGTCCCTTTGGATAGCGGCCAGATTCAACAAACTCCTGAACCCGGCTAGGGAAGCCAGCATTAAAAGAGTTGACGTTCTGTGGCACATAGCCAATAGTCAAGGGCTTGCCCAGGGCATTGGTCTTGGCAATCGTGACCGTTCCTGAAGCTGGCTTGAGTAGGCCTAGGATATTCTTCAAGAGGGTGGACTTGGCCGCCCCATTTTCCCCGGTCAGAATGACAAACTCGCCCGGGTTGACTTCAAAGTTTACTTCATTAAGAACCTTCTCCCGATCATAGTAGAAGGAGAGGTTTTTGACACTGACTAGGGTCATGACTTGCCTCCTTGGCAGATAATTTGCTGGCTAAAAATGTCCCTCCTGCTAAGCGGGATGCTAACGATAGCGTTGCAATTGATTGGATAGTAATTGCTACACTTGACTCCTCCTATTATAGACCACTTAGGACAAAAAATGCAAGCAGTGGCAATGCCACCGCTTGCTTGAGGTGTCTTAATCTTGACTAGCTTACTTGGTCAAGTTAGCTAGGTTTTCGCGCATGAGGCTGAAGTAGTCAGCACCAGCCGCAATTTCTTCGGCGCTAACGGTTTCTAAGGTACGCAATGGACGAAGCTCAGCACCCGTTGCAGATGCTACGGTCTTGGCGATGGCGTCATCCAAGGATGGGTCCACAAAGATGACCTTGGTATTGTGTTCCTTAACAAAGGCTTGCATCTTAGCTAAGGCAGCCGCACTTGGTTCTGCTGTAGAAGAGATACCCGTAATAGCATGTTGTTCTAAGCCATAAGCGTGGGCTAGGTAGCCAAAGGCAGCGTGTTGTACCACAAAGTTCTTGTCGCTTAACTTAGATGTTGCATCTTTAAACTCTTGGTCTAATTTCTTAAGGTCTTCTGTTAAGCTTGCGGCATTAGTTTCATAGGTGGACGCATTTTCAGGGTCTAAGGCAACTAGCGCCTTCTTGACATTTTCCGCTTGTTTAGCGTAAGTCATTGGGTCCATCCAAGTATGTGGGTCAAATTCATGGTGATGGCCTTCTTCGCCCTCTTCATGATGTTCTTCCCCAGATTGACCAGATTCTGCTTCATGGTCGTGGTCTTCATGGTCGGCATCGCCCTTGAGGAGTTCAATGCCTTCGGTTGTCTTTTGAACCTTGGTCTTGTCAGTATCCAAGAGTTTGGTTAAGTCTTCAACAAAATGCTCCATCTCATCATCTTGGTAGATAAAGAGGTCGCTGGTTTGAACCTTGGCTGCGTCGCGGGCGCTCATTTCGTAGTCATGGGCATCTTGGTTGCCTTCTAAGAGCATGGAAACCTCTGCCTTATCCCCGGCAATGCGTTGAGCTAAGTAGTAAACGGGATAGAAGGTGGTCATGACCTTCTTCTTGCCAGCAGCTGAGACAGTAGGAGCCAATGGCGCCAATAAGCCAAGTAATAATACTAGGCTTGCTAAAAGTGCAGATAATTTACGTTTCATTCGATCTTCCTCCTATGAAAATATGTAATGGTTACTTTTTCCATAGTTTATTATACGCCTTTCTGACTGGATGTCAACCGTAATCCTTATCTTTTTGCTTCAGACACACCCCCCTACTACCCGTCTGGCTTGGAATCAAGAGGTATCCTTGCTATACTATAGATAGCGATTCCCTTTAAGAAAGGAAGATTTACATGACCGAATCCGTCTTAGAGTCTGTCTTGGAAGTAAGTCAGCTGACTAAGATTTATAAGAAGCAACGGGCCTTAGATTCCTTCAACCTCTCCGTCTCGCGCGGTGAAATCGTCGGTATTATTGGACCCAACGGGGCTGGTAAATCCACCCTGCTACGTAGCATCGTGGGCTTAACCCCTGCATCTGAGAAGAACATTCAGCTCTTTGGCTCGGTGGACTACGAGGCCCTCTTAACCAACCGCCACTTCGTCGGCGCCTTGATTGAAGCTCCTGCCTTCGTCGATAACCTCAGCGCCAAGAAGAATATGATTCACTATGCCCTGCAACGCAAGGTCAAAAACCGTGCTCGTATCGATGAGGTCTTAAGCTTGGTTGGTCTGGACAAGACCGGCAATAAGAAAGTCAAAAACTTCTCCCTAGGGATGAAGCAACGTTTGGCCATTGCCTTAACCCTCTTACATGATCCAGACCTCTTAATTCTGGACGAGCCGATTAACGGCTTGGACCCTGCTGGGATTATCCATGTGCGGGAGTTACTCTTGAAACTCAATCGGGAAAAGAACATGACCATCTTGATTTCTTCCCATATCCTGTCGGAACTAGAGCACCTAGCGACACGCTTTGTCTTCGTTAACAAGGGCCGTAAGGTGGCCGATATTAGCTCTCAAGAACTCGCTCATCAAGCTAGCACCTATTACCAGGTTCAAACAACCGACAATGCTAAGGCCTTGGACTTCCTAGGCCAATGGCTAGGCCAAGATAAGGTGGCAGCAGATGGCAAAGATTTAATTGCTATCTATGACTTAGAAGTGCCCCTACCTGAAATTGCCAAACGCCTAGTAAATGAAGGCTTCGAACTTCTCTTCCTGGGTAGCCACAAGAATGACCTAGAATCCGTCTTCTTGAATCTTACAGAAGGAGGCAACTAAGATGTTCCAGCTATTACGCGCAGAATTCTATCAAATTCGCCATCGGGTGGCGCCTTTTACTATGCTGCTGCTCAGCTTCTTGGCAACACTCGGTATTGCTTCACTAGCTTCCATGATTCTCTTCGGGGAAAAAAGCGGGACTAGTACTAGCGCACTAACTAAGGCTCTTGTGGGCAATCAAGTCTTGAGTATCTATACTATTGGCCTCAAGGAAATGCCTTTGCTTCTTTGTTTCGTGGCTCAAATCCTGACCTTTAACAACGAGACTAAGAACCGGACCTTGATTAACACCATCAGTTATGGCCACCGCCGTCGCTCTGTCGTCCTCAGCAAGATCCTGGTAGGACTCTTCTACCTCTTACTAGCTTCATGCTTGAGCCTGGTTGGGCTCTTAATCGGGGGCAGCATGTCGGGTGCTACTTTCAAGGGTAATGAAATCTTCGAATTTTTCACCAACTATTTGATTCCTAGCATCCCCCTCTTCCTAGGCTACATCGCCCTCTTAAGCATTCCTGCCTTCCTCTTCGCTGGCCAGGGACCACTGATCTTCACTTACCTCCTGCTCAGCTTCATTAACCCAATCCTGACCGGTGTTTATTCATTCTTAACCACTAACACCGCCAACATGGGAAATGTGGTTCAAAAATTCATGAGTGCGGATAAGGCTTTCGCCTTCTTCTTCACCTTCCTAAAAGTAGGCAAGCCTCTGACCTGGGGCAACTTAAACTTGGACTTGACACCAGTCGTGGCCTCGGCTTACTTCCTACTCTTCTTCTGGATTGCAGTCAAACTCTTCAACCGCGCTGAAGTTAAATAGTAGCTTATTAAAAATCCCCCGGACTCCTGATGGAATTCGGGGGATTCTTTTTGTCTAAAATGCAATATTCTCAATAATAAAATGAGTCCCTATCTTATTTTGACGGCATTTACAGGAGCAACTATCACTTTCTTGTTGCGTCAGGATTTTAGGGCGAGTTGTGGTTAACCAGAACTCACCCTAAAATCTTGCTTTTCAATTTAATATAAAACACCCGCTCTAGCGTCAAGTCTAGAGCGGGTTGTTTATTAATGGCCCAGTGCTTGGCGGTAGTTACGCACCATGAAAGGACTAATCATAATCTTACGTTCTTCTAAGCGTTCCACCAGCTCCTCATCACTTAAGTCAGCTGGCGCATCATGTAGAATCTCATGAATGATTTGCTTAATCTTCTCAGCAGAGAAGCCATCTCGGTCCTCCCGTGTCGCTACTGTGATAAAGTCCGTCATTGGCAGGACATATTGGCCGAAGCCCATGTTCTTGTTAGACACCAAGAGGTTGACGACTGGTTCAGGCAAGCCCGTAATCTCTGCCACCTGCTTGAGCAAGAGTGGCACCTTAGAATCTGAGATTTGGCTAAAGTAATCGTACTGAACCGCTGCAATGGCTTGCGCGACTTTCAGAATCAATTGCTCCCGTACCCGCAAGTTACGTGCCAGTCGATCATACATAAGCTTCTGCGGCTTGGAGAAGGCTAGGACCTCAGGATCTTGGGTCGCTAACATCTCTTGATAGTAGGGCTCATTGAAGATTATTTTTGGATAGTAGTGGGCATTATAGCGTACCTTCATGCCTTCCTGGTCTTGAAGAACGGTCACGTCATCTAGGAGACCTTCCTCTTCTTCCACTTGGAAGAGGTCGGATGGACTGGTCCGCAAGGTTTGATAGTAGCTGACGCAGGCCAGGACATCTGCTAGAGGCAGGCCAGTAGCGGTCACGATGGCTTGATAATCTTCTGCCTTGAGTTGGTCAAAATATTCTTCTAAGAGGTAGTAAGCCACATTAGGAGCATGAGCATCCTGCTCGGTCTGCAACATCAAGCATTCGCGCAAGTCATAGGCCCCAATCCCGGCAGGTTCCAATTGTTGGAAGAGGGTAATGGCATCTAAGGCAATAATGGGTTCGATGCCTAACTGTTTGGCCACTTCCTGGTAGCTGTACGGCAGATAACCTTGAGGATTTAATAAATCAATCAAGCGCACCATGGCGTCCCGAATGATGGTATGACGGTACATCATAATCTGTTCGAAGAGAAACATAGGCAGATTACGCGGCGCTTCCGGCATCTGCGGATCAACCCCAATAATGGCACTGTGTTCTTGTAGGGTAACCGATGCTTGCTGGGGCTTGGTCTTAGGATAGTCTAGTTCAATGAAGGGATTCTCTAGAATTTCATCTTCTAGGAAATAAGTAAGTTGGGCCGCACTCAAGCCGAGCATCTGCCACAATTGACTATCCCCTTCAATGGTTTCAATAGGAATACTTTCAAATTCGCTTTGCCCATTAGCTTGAATGACGGTCACCACGTGTTGTTGCTTGTTTAAGTCTGACATGTTGACCCCTCCTGCTATGTATACGTTTTCTTAATTCTATTATAGCGTAAGATGCCCCTTGCGTCTATGCTAAAGCAAGGTTTTTTTGAAAATCAAAAGCAGCAAGCCCCTGAGGACTGCTGCTTACCATATCTTATTCAATTAAATCATCCGCGCTCAGAGCTAGGACTGAAGCCAGATCCCGAACATCTAGCTCTAACTGCAGGCCAATCTTGCCGGCCGAAACCATGATAGAAGGATAATCCCAAGCACTAGCATGAACATGGGTCGGGAAGGTCTTCTTCATGCCTAGCGGCGAACAACCGCCGTGAACATAACCCGTTAGGGGCAAGAGGTCGCGTTCCTTAATCATGGCGATGTGCTTTTCCCCCACGGCACGCGCGGCCTTCTTCAAATCCAAGCTAGCCACCACGGGAATGACAAAGACATAATGGCCACCCGATTTACCTACCGTCACCAGAGTTTTGAAGACTTGGTCAGGATTCTGGCCCAAGGTTTCTGCTACTTCCAAGCCTGATAAGGCGCCCGTCTTACTGTAGTCTCGTACTTGATAGGTCACCTTATCTTGGTCTAGTAGTCGCATGGCATTGGTTTTATGTATTTTCATGGCTATCAGCCTCCACTAAACAGCAAAAGGCCCTTAGGCCTCTTGCATCTCGCTTACTTCAATCATTTCAATATCGGCACCCAAATCGCGCAATTTGCCTACGATATTAGAGTAGCCACGTAAGATATGGTCGACACCAGTAATCTCGGTTACGCCATCCGCCACCAAGCCTGCAATGACTAGGCAGGCCCCTGCCCGTAGGTCACTGGCCTTAACTTGCGCCCCGCTTAGATGAGCTGGCCCATTGACCCGAATCATAGCCCCTTCGACCTTGATATCGGCCCCCATGCGGTTGAGTTCCGGAATATGCTTGACACGGGCTGGATAGATGGTGTCGATGATGGTCCCGTTACCTGCCGCAATCGCCAAGAGTGGCGTCAGCGGTTGTTGCAAGTCAGTGGCAAAACCTGGATAAGGCTGGGTCTTGACGCTGACCATGCGGAGGTTTGGACTTGGATGAACGTAGATGGAATCTTCACCAATCTCCAATTGAGCGCCCATTTCTTCAATCTTAGCAATGAAACCTTCGATGTGTTCGAAAATAACGTTGTTGACGCGGACCCCTTGGCCTGCTGCCACGGCAGCCGTAATATAGGTCCCTGCTTCAATTCGGTCCGGAATGATGGTGTGGGTACAACCATGCAGATGCTCTACGCCCTCAACCCGGATGACGCTAGTCCCAGCACCGCGAATCTTAGCCCCCATCTTGTTGAGGAGGTTAACGACATCAATAATTTCCGGTTCGCGAGCGGCGTTCTCAATAATGGTCTTGCCCTTGGCCTTAACGGCCGCCAGGATACAGTTGATGGTTGCCCCAACACTGACCACGTCCATGTAGATACGTGCCCCAACAAGGCCTTCTTGGTCGGTCGTCAGAGTCACTACACCGAAGTCGTCTTCTACCTTAGCCCCTAAGGAACGGAATGCCTTGAGGTGTTGGTCGATAGGGCGAGGGCCTAAGAAGCAGCCCCCAGGCAAGCCAATGACCCCTTCACCAAAGCGCGACAAAGTCGCCCCCATAAAGTAATAAGAGGCACGTAGGCTCTGAATTTTCCCACTTGGCATTGGAATGGATTTAATATCACTTGGATCAATGGTTAAGACATTATCCTTGAAAGAGGCCTTAACATTGAAATCCTCCAAAATATCGATTAAAGAATAGACGTCAGCAATATCTGGCACGCCTTCTAGAACAACTTCTGAATCAGCCAAAATAGCAGCTGGAATTAAGGCAACTGTAGAGTTCTTGGCCCCGTTAATGGTAATTTCACCTGTGAGGGGCTTGCCTCCGCGGATGACTAGTTTCTTCATTATATATAACTCCCTAATTTCAATCTTCGATGATTCTTTGCGTATCACTTATAGTGTACCATAAGTCGCCCCAAATATACATAGCAAATGATTATTTGACCCTTTTGTTGCAGGGTAACAAAAGGCATTTCAAAAGGCCCCATCACTCGAAAATGACGGGACCTTGAGACAGCAAACTATTATTGGCGTCCGTAAACAAAATAGAGATAAATGAAACCAATCAAGCCAATTGGCACCGCCAAGAACCAGATAATGATAAAGCGGAAGACCTTCCAGGCTAGCATTAAGAACCCACCGATCAAGAAGACATTGTCACCCACAATGAAGTTGATTAGACTCTCATAGACAAACATGGCAAAGGGATAAAGCAAGGCACAAGGCAGGAAAATCAGCAGTTTAGTATCGAATCTTCCAACTTGGCTGACGGATGTAAAGACGAAGAAGGCGTAAAAAGCAAAACCAAATAAATAATGGCGGATTAACCAGTCACGGTTGAGGGATTGAAACATATTCTTCAGTCTATCCATAGGGGATCACCTCTCTAATTTAATGATGCTTCCTATTATAGTTCACTTGCCGGCTCATGTCCAAAATGCACTGAAACTCACAAAATAAGTCGTAAAGAGACGGGCGCCTGCTAAGAGGTCGCCCGTCTGCTTCAATCTGTCCTAGTTTAATCGACTTTGACAATCGGTACCCAGAGTTCCATACGGTAGTCTGGTGCCCCCATATTGCCTTCACGATAGACTTCGAAGTCAGGTGCACCCGAATGTTGGAAACCTTGCTCAGGGAAGAAGACTTCCATGAGGTAGCGCCAACCTGCGTGGATACAGTCTGGCACTGGCCCATTCAATTCAACCACCGCATATTCAGCAGCTGCCACCTCCAAGATATCGAGCCCCATAGCCTCAGCCTTAGCCCGGTCAGTTACCTCATAGCCAGCCATATAGTTGAGCCGCTCTGGCGTGTCAATGTCGTGGCAGGCACCCAGGCTTTGTCCACTTCCTAAGCTAGCCAAGTCCTCATGGGAGAATTTTCTGTAGAGGTCTTGCCAGACCTGAGGGCACTGGCTACTAGGGATTTGGTTGGCATTGAGCCCTGCCACAGTCAAGGCAGGTTTTTTTTGGATATTGATTTTCATACTATCTCCTCCTTGCAGGGTCAGTCGCAACTGTAATCGCCCGACTAGGCGCAAAGGCGCCCCCTGTCTAATTTGTGTCGGAGTCGCACCATGAAATTTCTTGAAAGCTGCCCCGAAGGCGTCGGCTGATTCATAGCCATACTGGATGGCAATGTCGATGATTCGGGCCTCAGACTGGCGCAGGGCCAGCGCTGCCTCTGTCAAGCGACGTTCCCGCAAATACTCTGACAGTGGCATCCCCGTCAGCATGGAGAAGAGCCGGCTAAACATGGCGTAAGGATAGCCCGACAGTCGCGCCACCCGCAATTCATCTAGCTCCCCATCCAGGGTAGAATCCAGATAGTCCAGCGTCCGGTTAAAAGCTTCCATCATATTCATGTGTATGACCTCCTGACAAGTTGAGTATAGCTGAAAAGAAGGGTGGGAGCCCTAGAATTGGGGTGCGAGAAATCTAGGGCGTCTACCTCACCAAGTACGATGCTCACAAGCTGACTTTTTCACCTTTATTATAGCATAGCCTCTCTTAAGGAAACATCATCCCCTTCATTTTGTTACCATCTCACCACGTAATTTTGCCTGCCTTGCACCCTATCTACTAGTAGAACTAGTAGATAGGGTGCACAAGTTTCTGACCCCTTCTCAAAAACGGTCAATGGGTCTATAATGAGGATAACTTCTTAATGAAAGGAGCCAAGAAAGCAATGAATCCTAAATTTTATGTCCTGCCCCAAGCCAAGCAGGAAGCCATTATCCAAGCCGGCTACCGGGTCTTCGGCCAGCACTCCTATAAGAAGGCACCTATGAGTGCTATCGCGGACGCGGCGGGGATTTCCAAGCCCTTGCTTTTCCATTATTTCCATAATAAGAAGGAACTTTACTTCTTCCTCTTCGACCTCTTAGTCCAGCAGACCGATGATTTCCTAAAAGAAGGCGGCTGCTACGAGACCCTGGATTTCTTCGAGCTCTTCAAGAGCGTGACCCAGACTAAGGTGCAACTAGCCCGGCTCAATCCCGATTGGCTGGCCTTTAGCCTTAAGACCTACTACGAGCAGGATCCCGAGATTATGCCAGAATTGGCCCAACGCATGAAACAAGTCAAGGCGAAACAGGTCCAGCTCATGGACAAGCTAGATATGAGCTGCTTTCGGCCCGATATCGACTTTCAGCTCATGTATAAGGATATGACCTGGGCCGCCCAGGGTTATCTCTGGGAGCATGTCCAGCGAGGGTCCGTTGATCCCGAAACCATCGAGGCGGAATTCAACCAACTGATTGACTTCTGGAAGTCTCTCTATCTTAGAAAGGAGTGATTCTATGTACGCTATTCAAACGCAACAACTGACCAAATCCTACGGCAAGCTCCGGGGCATCGAGAATCTTAACTTGACCGTTCAGCAGGGCGAGCTCTTTGGCTTTATCGGGCCTAACGGGGCCGGCAAATCCACTACCATCCGCACCCTGCTGGGGCTGATTAAGCCTACCAGTGGTAGCGCCCAGGTCCTAGGCTTAGAAGTCGGCCGTCAACAAGGGCAAATCCTACGCCGGGTGGGCTATTTGCCATCCGAAACTCAATTCTATGCCGGTATGACCGCCCGTGACCTGCTCAAATTATCTGCTAATCTGAGAGGCCTGGACTGCCAGGCCGAATGCCGTCGCCTCAGCGATCGCTTGCAGCTGGACCTGGGGATTGCGGCAGACCAGCTATCTCTGGGTAACCGTAAGAAGGTAGGCATTGTGGCAGCCCTCCAGCACCAACCTGACCTCTTGATTCTGGACGAGCCTACCAGTGGTTTGGACCCCCTCATCCAAGAAGAATTCTTCGCCCTCCTAGAGGAACGCCGCCAAGCCGGTGGGACTGTCTTCCTATCTAGCCATGTCCTGTCCGAAGTCCAAAACCACTGCGACCGAGCGGCCATTATCCGCCAAGGGCAAATCGTGGCCACCGAAGATGTCGCCCGCCTCATGCAACACCAAGCCAAACGCGTCAGCCTGACCGGCCAAGTACCTGGCCTAGCAGACCTAGCAGGCGTCTCCAACTGGCAAGCCAAGGGCAAAGACCAATCCAGCTTCCTCTATCAAGGAGACCTCAATGCCTTACTAGCCTGTTTGGCAGGCGGCCAAGTTCGCGATTTCAGTCTGGCCGAGCCAAGCCTGGAAGAAATCTTCCGCCACTACTACCAAGAAGGAGGCGATTTGTCATGATTCTATTCCGCCACGAATTACGCCAAGGTTGGCGCAGCCTAATCCTATGGACGGCGGCCATCGCAGGTTTTATGGGTCTGATTTCCCTGCTTTTCCCTCAAGTTAAGGACCAGATGGCTAGTATCAACGGCCTGATTAGCACCATGGGCGCCTTCTCCGACGCCTTCGGCCTGGGCAAGCTCAACATGGGAACCTTCATCGGCTTCTATACCGTTGAATGTCAGAGCGTCCTGGGCCTTGGTGGCGCCCTCTATGCCGCCATTCTGGCCAGCAATTCCCTAGCCAAAGAAGAGCAAGCCGGCACCGCCGAATTCCTGTTGACCCATCCCCTGAGTCGGGCTTCGATTGTCACCAGCAAAGCCTTGGCCCTGGTCAGCCAGCTTCTGATACTCAACGCGGTGACCCTAGCAGTTGTTCTGTTAAGTCTGACCCTGATGGGTGAGTCCGCGCCTATGGGCCAACTCCTACTCTTGCACTTGGCCTATCTAATCTTACACCTCGAATTCATCGCCCTCTGCCTGAGCCTGTCGGCCTTGTCCGGCAAACGTCGCGGCACTGGCCTAGGCGCCGGCATCGGTCTGGTACTGGGCTTCTACCTAGCCAACCTAGTCGCCAATATTGCCCCTGGCCTGGGCGCCCTCAAATGGCTCACGCCCTTCGCTTACGTGGACGGCGCCGAAATCATCCCTAATGGCAGCCTAAACCTAGGCTATGTCGGAGTCGGGCTAGTCTTGTCAGCCTGCTCGCTGGGCCTGGCTTATTGGTGGTTTGGGCGGAAGGATGTAGGGTAAGAGTGTAAATATAAAAAGCCATCAAGATTATTAACTTGATGGCTTTTTTGTCTCTGTCATTAAGGCTGTGGGACTTACCTAAAAATTAGATTGTTTTTATGAACTATGGTCGCTATCGGTTCGGAGTTCGCAAATTTTGTAGAAAAATAAGTAAGGAAAAGGGAAATCCCTTGCCGTTACCACTATCATTCACTAACTTAGCGGTAAGTCAAACGGTAAGACATTCCCTATTTTTAAGCATAAAAAAAACACCCCACACAGAGTGTAGGGCGTTCCATAAGCATTGATATAATCGTATTGATTAACTTTTTGAGAATTGGCTAGCTTTACAAGCTTTCTTAAGACCTGGTTGGGGCATCACTTATTTCATACAATTTAAAAATGCTTTAAAATCAACGTTTTATCGATTTTTTAAAGATAAAATCTCAGCTAATTTCAATCAACTTCATCAAAATAAAGTAAATTTCCATTCAGAATAAGCTAAAATCGAACAAGAATATCAAAAGATTTACCTTATTTGGTTTTTATAGAAGTCAAGCGGACATTCACTACTCGTTAGTTATGACGAAAAATATTGATTTAAAGTGATTTTTAAAATTTAGAATTTCAATGTGTTACTGTAAAAATAACCCTAATGACTACATTTTATGTGAAATAAATTTAGAAGTTAGTATATACATAATCTCTTTTATCAATTTTAGAAAATGAATACTTTGATAACCTGTTCAAATTTTATAGAGAAATTCAATTATTAATTAGAGACTCAAATTCATTAAAACTAATAATTTCAAATGGAAATTCCACAAAGTTTGATTTTATTATTTTATTTGTAATGAAATATGATTTTAATGAGTATCCCTCCTCTAATCCGATATTTCTACAAATTACATCTAGATTCTCTTCAAAATACTCTACTCGCCGTTTGAACTTTAGTCCTTTGGCCTTTCCCCCACAAAAGTATTCTTTTTGATCACCCATACTATCTTTCATAGTCTGACTCAAACGCATATATTTAACTTCAAATAATAATATTTCTTTCAGCTTATTGTCTAACACAATTAGGTCGTAATCCCCTAAATTTCTAGGATGATTTCCTTTATTATCTAATTTATATAATTCTTGATTAATATGAGTAACGTACCTATTATCTTTAAATAAGCCCTTAAGATTTTGGACTATCTGTTGTTCGTAAAATTTTTTCCAACTTTTAATTTTATTTAGCGTATTTTGCATACCAATATCATATGGTAAAATGAAGTTCATCATTCCCTCTGTCCAATCTTTTGCCAACCTATCAAGAATAATAGGTGAAAAAATAATGCTATTATGATTAACAATAATAGGTTTAGCAGAAAATTTATTATCTCTTTTCTTTTTCTCCCATATTGGAATTACTCCATTAGTAGTAATTTTCTTCTTTTCTATAACTAAGAATTTCAAAACACCATAAAAGGTTTCAATTGAATAGTCCGAATTATCTTCAAAATATTTAGCCAAATCTTCTATTTTACCTGTTACAACATTTCCTTTTACAGACAGTAATTTTTGGTTTTTTAATTTTAAAATATGACTGTTACTTGAAAATATGGAGAGGAAACAAATAAAAGAATCAAAATCAACTTTCGTATCTTGAGAGAACGATTTCTTAACCAGACCAATTGTATCATTGTCAGTTTTCTTATCTCTACTTGTGTATTCACCGTATTTATACTTGATTTCTATCATTTCATCAACAAATTGTAAGTACTTTTCAGTTTCTGAAATATCTACAACATAATTATCTTTAATCTCTAACTGAAACCAATTGCTAGCACCATACGAATAGGCATCAGAAAGAAGTTGAAAATCTAATATGTATTTCCCATAAGCAATTAATTCATCAACAATATCATCACTTGGAATTAATGCGTCATCATCCCTTTCTATTACTAAATTCTCTTCAATAAGATATTCTAATATTGGTTTATAAACGCGGGCCTCTTCACGTAAATCAATCGTTTGTTCTCGAAATTTATTTAATTTAACAGTTTGAAGATTTCCGTTATCTGACAATGTAGTTAATCTTCTGCGGAGGATATCAATATTAAAAATAATTAAAGATAATATATTTTGTAGTTTAAGTATCAAGTCATACTGATTATACAATGACATCATAGAAACTAAGTCTTCGCGTATTTTATTTCTAAAACATCTTACGATATCAACTATGTCTGATTCACAATATATACCTGGCTCTAGTCCAAGTTCTTTAATGATGTTAGCAATACTTTTCCTGACTCTTTTAAAAGAGCGGTTTTTAGGAGCTGAGAATTCTAAATGAGGCCGAATGAAATATTCAACCCTAACTTCAAATAAGCTTGAAGTTCGTTTCTCATTGTCTGTTTCTTTAATTTTTTCAAATAACAAAACTCTATCCTTAAAAAGGAAACCGTCTAGTAAATTTATTAGAATTGTATTTTCAAATTCCAATGTTGATTTGGCAAGATTATCAGCAAATATTTTATTCCATCTAGGAGCTAATAAAGTTATCTGATATTTGGAATCTTTAACAAAAACTATTTTATTAAAATAGTTCGTTTCTTGTATCGGACATCTAGAATTAGCATTTCTATCAAGCACAGACTTAGATACTAAATTAATCTCTATAGTTTCTTTTTCATAGTTTGATAAAATTGCTTCTTTATTATTATATAAAGAATTTAAAACAATTTCGTTAAAAGATTTTATTTGTTCGTAATCATCGATATTTATGTCTTCTAAAATAAAATGTAACTCCTGATATATAATTTTCTTATGGTTCTCTGAAAATATATCAATTGATCCAAGATGAGCTTTTGAAATAAGTGACAAATCAGTTTGTTCCCTATCAACTATTTTCCAACCATGAATATTATAAAATTCTCCCCCTATTTCAAATGGATAGTTTAATACAATTTTATCAAACGTTTCCATATTATAATGAACACTTTCATAGGGTAAGAAAGCCATAGTTACATTCAAAGCACCATCATTAATCATCTGATTTGATGATTGCCACATTCGAAATAAAGCATCTCCATTAGAGAAAGACATAATTCTATCTTGATTATTGTTATAATCTATAAAAAAATCAACGATTTCTTTTATTGAATTCGCATTGTTAATTATTCCTATAATACTACTTGCATTTAATACATATTCATCATCATCTCCAAATGGGAATGTTTTAGTGGTATTTGGAGATATACTCTTGGTGTCAACTCCAACAAAAATAATATTGCTCTGGGACTTAAACTCAAATCCTCTAACTTCTCCATCTTGACAAAGACCTGCTATCTGGTAAGTATTATCAATAATTCCTTTTTTTAAGTGATCTGAAATTTTATTTTGGCTTGGCTCTAAAACAATTAATCTATCTTCATTTAAAAATGCCAATGTATTTTTTAAATCAATCTTTTCTTTAGCCTCTTTGTTAATTAACCGCAAATTATAAAATGAATTTCCTTCTCGTTCAAAGAATTTTGTAAAATTACAATTTAGTCTTCTCCAGAAGCTTAACCAAATAGATTCTTCAAATTTTGATTCCTCTATTTCGCTTTCTATTCTCTCCATAAAACAATCTTTCATAACTGGTAAAAATATGGGAAAGTTATTAACAGGAGTAAATAATGGATATAACTCAGCATTATTACTTTTGAATGTTTTGAAATACTGGGCAAGTTTGTTGTTATAAAAAAGCTCATGATTTTGATATATAAAATTGAAATAACTCTCAGGTGGACATTCAAAGTTTTCTTGAGTAAACTCAGTCTCAAATGGTTCTAAGGATGAAATGATTAAATCTTCATATTCAAGTATCTCATACCATATTTCCTTGAATTGCTTAAAATCATGCACTAAAGATTCTATTACAAATGAAGTTTCATAAGTATCTTCATTGCCATTTCCTATAAATATTTTATGAAATCTATCATTTGAATAGAACCTTACATTTCCAGTATCAATAGGGAAATCTTCTTTTGGGTATTCAGGTATATAATACTCAATTGCTTTTTTATAAAAGTCTACAAATTTGCTGTATGAATCTATTTTAGTAGTCCCTAAAATCTTACTTTCATCATTAATAAAATCTCTATTCAATTTATCTACTATTCCTAAAAATCTCCTATTTGGAAACCATGAAGTAATAGAGTAGATAACTTTAGATAAAGATTCAATGTCATATTCTAATAAAAAAGAGTTATTCATGTTTTTTCCTCATAGGCTATCATTTTTTTCTCCCAAATGTAATCAGAATGTTGAAAGGAATCCAGCTTTCTAAATATCTATCTGCGAATAAATTAAATTCCTTAGAATTATACAACTTCTTAAATTAGCCGTCAATTTGGTAGTGTAAAATAAGTTGTGTAAACACAAAAAGGAATAAATCCGTTATAGTAGA
>NZ_CALLVK010000022.1:0-246712 GCF_938010525.1 uncultured Abiotrophia sp.
TACTGTATTTCCTTTACCATCAAATTCATGAATCTGAAATCCCTTTTTGTCTATTTTTTCCTTTTCATCTTCAAACTTCCTCTTTTGTATATTAAATAAATCCGAGTAATCTTCTCTCTCATTTCCATTAATATATGCTTTCACTTGATGCCTCGACAACACTTGACCGTCATTGCCAATAATATCAAAATCCTCAGCATTCTCATATCTTATAGCATAATCTTCAAAATTTTCTATTTCATTTTCAATGCACCATCGTAATTGTCTTAGCGCAACTAAAAAACCAACTTTCCCTTGATGGATATAACCGCTCCAACTAGATGTTGCATTTCTATTCTGATCAACATTTGAACTCGCCATTTAACCTCCTTATGTATACACATTTAAATAACATTAATACCCGAAATCACATAGTTAACATTATTATATAATTTATCAAACAACCCGTCAACTCAATATCCACACACTATAACACTTACCAAGTATGTACTCTTCATCAAAAAAAATTTTCCCCTTGATACATTCTTCTTGTATCATTTATTCCAGAATTTTATTCATCACATATTATTCGATGTATGATAATTATCAATAGTAGTATTGATATTCTTGTAGCATCATACTAACTAACTTGAAGAATATTAGAACCTACAAAAAATAGTCAAATAAACTGCTAAATCTGAACACTCTTCAAATAGAATAATTTCATCATTTATCTCAGTAGTAAATCTAAATGATAAACTTGCTAATTGATATTTATCGGCTTCTATCAATAGAATAACTAGTAAATCATACAAATAAAGCATTAATTGAAGACGCTCTTAAAAACTCCATTTTTATATAAAATATTCTATAAAACTCAGCACTGATTTTAAATTTACAAAAATTTCTCTAAAAAATAAGGTTAACTTTTTCAAAAAACATAAAAAAGCACCCACGAGGTAAACTCTTGAGTGCTTTGAAACGTTGATATAATCGTATTGATTAACGTTTTGAGAATTGGCTAGCTTTACGAGCTTTCTTAAGACCTGGTTTCTTACGTTCAACCATACGTGGGTCACGGGTCAAGAGACCTGCAGCCTTCAGAGCTGGACGGAAGTCAGGATCAACAGTTAAGAGCGCACGTGCGATACCGTGACGGATTGCACCGGATTGGCCGTTGAAGCCACCACCGTTAGCGTTCACCAATACATCGTATTGACCGAGAGTTTCAGTCACTGCGAATGGTTGTTTGATTACTTCGTGTAAGTGAGGGAATGGAATGTATTCTTCCAATGTACGACCATTGACAGTGAATACACCAGTTCCGGGCACTAAACGTACACGAGCAACAGAGTTTTTACGACGACCTGTACCTAAGTATTGTGCTTTAGACAATGTGGTTCCCTCCTTAAATTAATGATTGGATGTCCAATGCTTGAGGTTGTTGAGCAGCATGGTTGTGCTCAGCACCAGCGTAGACATGTAATTTAGTGAATTGACGACGACCTAAGCGGTTGCTTGGTAACATCCCTTTGATAGATTGTTCTACCAAACGAACTGGGTTCTTTTCACGCAATTCACCAGCAGTGATTTGTTTCAAACCACCTGGGTGGCCAGTGTGACGGTAGTAGATCTTGTCGGTTGCTTTCTTACCGGTCAAGGCTACCTTATCAGCATTGACGATTACGACAAAGTCACCCGTGTCAACGTGAGGGGTGTAAGTCGGTTTGTTTTTACCACGTAAAATTGATGCCACTACAGCAGACAAACGACCCAATGGGACATCTGTTGCGTCTACAAGCACCCAGTTACGTTCAACTTCGTTTTTCTTAGCCATGTATGTTGTACGCACGATAGTTTCCTCCAATATAAATCTAGTTGTTTGACATTACTATTGAGTTTCCGGGGCTCATAGTGGGGCAAACAATACCGTTATCCATATTAACGTGATTTGCCTCAAAAGTCAATAGTATTTGCCAAATTCCTCCCCCAAAAAAGATTACAAACGCATAACAGCGAAAAAGTGGACTTAACCCCGTCCTTACGGTAAAGTAAAGGGGACTTGAAACACGTTTTATAAGGAGAATTCACATGACACATCCTAGCTTCGACGTCCTCGTGGTCGGTGCCGGTTCCAGTGGCCTTATGGCCGCCATTAATGCCGCCAGCCAAGGGGCTCGCGTCCTCCTCCTGGAGAAGAATAAGCGACCTGGCCGCAAGCTCCTGCTATCAGGTGGCGGGCGCTGTAACGTCACCAACCGTACTAGCCGCCAGGACCTGATTGCCCACATTCCCGGCAACGGTAAATTCCTCTACTCGGCTCTCAATCAATTCGACCAAGATGACATTATCGACTTCTTCCAGTCCCGGGGCGTCGCCCTCAAGGAAGAGGACCACGGCCGTATGTTTCCGGTGACTAATTCGGCCCGGACCATTCTGGATACCTTGCTGGCTGAGCTTGAAGCACTAGATGTCACTATCTGGTATGAAGCGCCCGTTGAGCGCTTGCTCCTGGACCGGGAAGCCGGTCGGGTGCGTGGTGTCCTACTGGCTAGTGGCCGAGAGGTACTGGCGCCCACGGTGGTGCTAGCCGTGGGTGGTCGCGCCTATCCTAAGACCGGGGCCACCGGCGATGGCTACGCCTGGGCTCGGGCTGCCGGCCACACCATCGAGCGCCTTTATGCCACCGAAGCCCCGCTCTTGAGTCAGGATGGCTTCATTGTAGACAAATCCCTACAAGGCGTCTCCCTGCGTGACGTGGCGGTGTCAGTCTGGGATGCGGCGGGAGCTAGTGGTCAGGCAAACGGAAAACGCCAGCCAAATAAAACTAGCCCGGCCCAAACAGCCGAAAACACGCCTGCCAAACAAGCTAGCGCCCCCACCAAGGCCATCGTCACCCACCAAATGGACATGATTTTCACCCATTTCGGCTTTTCTGGCCCTGCCATCCTACGTTGTTCTGGCCATGTCAACCAGTGGCTCTTTGCCCATCCAGAGGCGGAATCTTGCCTGCTAACAGTCAACTTCCAACCTAACCTGACCCAGGCTGAACTAAGCGCCCAAGCTGAGGCCGGCCGCGATAAGCAGCTGCTTACCTTGCTCAAGCAGTGGGTGCCCGAGCGCCTGGCTTTGGTCCTCTGCCAGCAATTAGGAGTGGCGCCAGAGACAGCCTTCAAGCAGCTGACCCACGCCCAGGTCGCCCAACTCTGGCAGCTGATAACGGCCTTTCCACTAAGCGCGACCGGCTCTCAACCTCTGGAAAAGGGCTTCGTGACTGGGGGCGGCGTCTCCACCAAGGAAGTCAATCCTAAGACTATGGAGTCCAAGCTGACTCAAGGCCTCTTCTTCTGCGGCGAGTTTCTGGACATTAACGGCTACACCGGTGGCTACAACATCACCGCCGCCTTTGTGACCGGCACCATCGCCGGCCAATACGCCGCCTGGAAAAGCTTCGAGCTACAAGGCTGATTATTTAAAAGCCCTCCTGCCGAGCTAGTGGTCCACTCCAAAAAGTGGGCCACTGGCTCATAGCTTCCCTCCCTATTTGCGCCCTTTTCCGCAGCTTCTGCCCCAGCCAGTGGTCCACTCCAAAGAGTGGACCACTGGCGCACCAAAAAGCGGCTAGGATACAATCCTAGCCGCTTTTTATCTTACCAATGAGTTTTCTGACCGCTGAAAATGGCTTGTAATTCAGTCAGTGTCAGGTTTTTCAGCTGACTCTGAGCCGGGTTGACCACCACCACGATGCCATCTAAGGCAAAGGTGGCGTGCCCGACTTGGCTAGCCTCGCTAGTCGTCAGCTCCCGCGACAGCATACCGATATCGGCGGTGCCATCTAAGGCCGCCGTGAAGCCGGCCGTCGACCCGTTAGAGGTCACATTGATTTTCACACCAGGATTGAGCTTCTCATAACGCTCGGCTAGCTTTTCAATGACCGGCGTCAAGGAAGTTGAGCCAACTAAGCTCAGCTGGCCCTTGTAGCCATCCGAACTGTAGTCATAGGCGCCCGCCGCCTGATCCTGCCAAGTCGCCTTGCTGCCGGGACTAATATAGCCGGCGCTTTCTACTATGGCCTGCCCCTCCTTCGAGAAGACGAAGGACATGAAGTCTTGGCCCAAACCACTTAGCCCATCCTCTTTCCAGGCCAGGTTAAAGGGCCGGGCCAGGGGATAGCTGCCGTCACGCACTGCCTCAGCGCTGACCGCCACCCCATCCAAGCTCAGGGCCTGGATGCTGTCATTGAGGGAGCCAAAGGAAATATAGCCAATAGCAGCCGGGTTGCCGGCCACCACCTGGAGGACGCCGCCCGTCGTATTGAGGACGTCGGCTTCCACGGTGATATTGTCGTCACCTTGGGCATCCTGGACTTTGGCCAATTCCACAAAGGCCTGGCGCGTCCCAGACCCCGCTTCCCGGCTGACCACAATAATGGGCTGGCCGCTGACCGAGCTAGCAGCAGCTGCCTCCAAGCCAAATGACCCAAGGGCGCTCGCTACAAGCCCAGTCACTAGAGTCGCCAGCGCCCACTTAAGGCGCCGGCTCTCCCATTTTTTTTGCATAAACATGATCTACTAGCCTCCTAGTTGAGCTCGACGATTTCGCCCGTATTGAGGAAGACTACCCGCTCGCAAATGTTGGTTACGTAGTCGCCAATCCGCTCTAAGCTGCCGGCCACGCCCAAATAATCAATTCCTGCTGGAATCAACTCCCGTTTACGCTCCATGCGCTCAGCCGTATCGCGGTAGACCGCCTCCAGCAATTCATCAATTTCCTCGTCCATGAGAGCCACCTTACGGGCCTTCTTAGCGTCACGACTAATATAGCTGTCTAAGGCGTCTGCAATCATCTTCTCGGCCACTTGCGCCATGCGGGCTAGGTAGCCCTTAACCGTCTGGCTTTCTTCATCGTGATCTTGATTGCGCAGGGCAATAGTCCCGATGGAAACTGCATGGTCAGCAATCCGTTCCAGGTCGATGCTGACATGGAGAACGGCGAAGAGCATACGCAAGTCTTGGGCTACGGGTTGCTGCAAAGCAATAATCTTGTGAGTATCTTTTTCGATTTCAGCCGTTGTCGCGTTGATTCTCAGGTCATCACTGAAGACTTCGTGGGCCAACTCGGTGTCACTTTCGATATAGGCCTTGATGGCCTTGTTTACTGAGGTTTCAGCCGCCTTCCCCAAGTCTAAGAGCTTGTTGTGTAAGGCTTCTAATTCTTGAACATAGTTATTACGCATAGGTCATACCTCCTCTAGATTAGCCGAAGCGGCCTGAGATGTAGTCATTGGTCCGTTGATCGTGTGGATCGGTAAAGATTTGGGCCGTGTCGCCAAATTCCACTACTTCCCCTGATAGGAAGAAGGCCGTCTTGTCCGAAATGCGGGCCGCCTGTTGCATGTTGTGGGTGACAATCACGATGGCGTAGCGGTCCTTGAGTTCCTGAATCAAGTCTTCAATCTTGTTGGTCGAAATAGGGTCCAGGGCTGAAGTTGGCTCGTCCATAAGTAGGACTTCAGGGTCGTTAGCGATGGCTCTGGCAATACAAATCCGTTGTTGTTGCCCCCCTGATAATTCAGTGGCATTGGAATGCAGCTTGTCCTTGACCATATCCCAGATAGCCGCCCCCTTAAGGCTGTTCTCGACGATTTCATCCAGGACTTGGCTGTCCTTAATACCGTGCGTACGTGGCCCGTAAGCGATATTGTCATAGATGGACTTAGGGAAAGGGTTGGGTTGCTGGAAGACCATGCCTACTTGCTTACGCAGTTGGGTGACATCATAGTTCTTACTATAGATATTCTTACCGTCCAGCTCAATCAGCCCTTCTACGCGGGCGCTAGGCACCAAGTCCTGCATGCGGTTAAGGGTCTTAAGAAAGGTAGACTTACCGCAACCTGATGGCCCGATAAAGCTAGTCACGACCTTGTCTTCCAGTTGCATATTGACGTTTTTGAGGGCATGAAAATCTCCATAATAGAGATTGAGATTGGTAACATTAAACTTGTATGGCTGAGTCATCTTAATTTCCTCCTCGGCTTAAGCGACGCCCAATATAGCTCGATAAGCCGTTAATTGCTAGTACTAAGAGAATAATGACGGTCCCGGTCGCGTAGGCTTCCTTAAGGTGAAGCCCTTCTGACGAGAGCACGTACATGTGTAGGGACAGGGTCCGAGAACTGGACATGAGGCTAGAAGGTAGGCCGGTCGCCGACCCCAGGGTAAAGAGCAAGGCGGCCGTTTCCCCGACAATCCGCCCGATGGCCAGAATGACCCCTTGCAGGATGGCTGGCATAGCCACAGGCAGGACGACGGTGAAAATGGTCCGTAATTTGCCGGCACCTAGGGCCAAACTCCCCATACGCAGGGAATTATCGACCTGGAGCAGACCTTCTTCCGTCGCTGAAATAATGATGGGCAGGACCATAATGACAATGGTTAGAATCCCGGCCAAGAGCGAAAACTGGAAGCGCAGGTAGATAACGAAGAAGAGCATCCCGAACAAGCCATAAACAATGGACGGCACGGCAGCCAAGGTGTCCGTAGCCAGACGAATGACTTTGACTACGCGTGATTTGCGGTCAGCGTACTCTACTAGGTAAAAGCCGGTAAAGACACCAATGGGGGTGGCAATAGCTAGCGACAGACCGACCGTAATCAAGGTCGAAATTAAAGCGGGCGTCAAGGACAGGTTGTCCGTCGTGTAGTCCCAGGCGAAGAGGCTAGGCGTTAAGGCCCCAAGCCCGTTCCAGACAATAAAACCTACAATGAAGGCTAACATGCCCAAGGTGAAGGCAGCCGAAGCATAGATCAGCCACTTAACCCAAGTAAGCTTAGACATTAGCGTTTACCCCCTTTGTTTTTAACCCGGGTGAAGAAGAGGTTAATAATCAGAATGAAGACGAAGAGGACCACGGCTGTGGCGATTAAGGCTTCCCGGTGCTGGCCGGTTGCATAGGCCATCTCCATGACGATGTTGGTTGTCAGGGTCCGAACCCCTTGGTTGAGTTCTGTAGGAATACGTGGTTGGTTCCCCGCCACTAGGATAACGGCCATGGTTTCCCCGATAGCCCGGCCAATCCCTAGGATAATGGCTGACAAAATGCCGTTTTTAGCAGCTGGTACCACGACCGTCAGGATGGCCCGCTCGTGGGTGGTTCCTAGGCCGATGGCCCCTTGATAATAGGACTTAGGGACATTACGAATGGCTGATTCCGATAACCCGATAATAGTCGGCAGGATCATAATGCCTAGCAGGAGCGAGGCTGTCACCATGTTCATGCCCGACCGGCCCATAATCCGGAAGAAAGGCACGAAGATTTGGAGGGCGAAGAAGCCATAGACAATGGAAGGGATGGCCGCCATCAAGTTAATGGCCGACTTGGCATAGCGGTAGTAACGCTCTGGACAATAGAAGACCATGTAGACGGCCGTCAGCACCCCAATAGGCACCCCTATCAGGATGGCGCCCCCTGTGACAATCAGGGATCCGACAATCATGGGCAGAATGCCAAACTCAGGCTGACTGGCCGTTGGCCGCCAGTTGGTCCCGGTCAGGAATTCCCAGACTCCCTGTCGCAGAATGAAGGGCAGACCGCCGGAGAAGATAAAGTAAAAAATCAGGATAATAGATAAGACCGAGATCAAAGCCGAGATCAAGAAGACATACTTCATGACGGTCTCACGTACATCACGTTTCATAGTGGTAACTCCTATAGTATTAATTCAAATATGCGAGGTCTAGACATGCTAACCCTTCTCCATTATACACAAACTTGCGCTAGCTTGCCTAGCGGGACGAAGCAAGTTGTGCTTAAGTCAGCACAAGAAAAGGACCAGAAGTTACCTTCTGGTCCTTTGGCTTAGTAATAGTAATAACCTAGATCGTTCTGCTGTGGCATGACGAAGTGATAGCCTTTCTCCTTGAAGATAGGAATGAGGACATCAATGGCTTCCACTGTGGAGATGTGGGTATCGTGCATGAGAATCACCGACTTAGGTTGCAAGTGGCTCAAGACCTGCTCGATAATCATGTCCTTGTCGTGGCTCTTCCAGTCCTCGGAGTCCACGTTCCAGACAATCGACGTCATAGGTTGTAGGAGGTCCACTACCCGCTTACCCCCACTCCCGAATGGTAGGCGGTAGAGGGTTGGGGTGACACCCGTCGCTTCTTGAATGGCTTCTTGGGCGTATTGAATTTGCTTCTTAACCCCTTCATCTGACTCCTTGGCCATGTCCGGGTGGGTATAGGTGTGGTTGCCGATTTGGTGGCCGGCATCTCGCACCTTACGGGCAATCTCAGGATACTTCTCGACGAAGCCCCCCATCATGAAGAAGGTGGCCTTCACCTGGTGCTTATCTAAGACTGCCAGTAACTTCTCTGTCACTTCTGGGTTAGGACCATCGTCAAAAGTTAGACTAATCAGTTTACGGTGGTCAATGGCAGAGCCTGACAAGCCGTCTGCTAGGCTAGCACAAGACCAGAGGGCCTCAATGCTTTCCTTGGATAAGTTATCATCGGTGGCATTTTTAGCTACCGCCTTGGCGAAGTCTTTGGCCTTATCCTTGAGTTGGTCGCTCAAGTCCTGAGCATCGGTATGAGCCTCAATCTTTTGGATATCTTGCTCGATGGCCTGAAGAGTGGCCACGTTAGTATCCACCGTCGCTTGGTCGACGTTCGTCCCCAAGGACAAGTCGCTAATCGCCGCCTTCACCTTATCTTTCAAGCTAAAGACTTGATCAGCCTCCGCAATCAGTTCTTGGATGGCTTGCCCTAGGGCATCTTGCTTACCTACCTTAGTCACCGATTCGTTGCCAGCCACGGTCTTAACCGTTTCGGCCGTCACACCTTCGGCTAATTTGGCCTTGTGGTTGACTTGATCACCTTGAATGAGGGCTTGGTCGCTGACATAGAGCTGGCCCAAGGCTTGAATGGCTTGATAACGGGCTTCAGCTGCTTGGTAGTCCTGCATAAGTCGGTAACCAGACCAACCTCCTAGGGCTTGCACCTTAGACTTAGCCGCCTCTAGCTTACTAGTTGAGATATCTTGAGCCAAAAAGTCTCGTTGCGGACTGAGGTAGAGGTCCTGAATGGCGCTCTCGGCTGCTTGGATGCTCTGGCTTGAACCCCCACGAATAAGAGGGAAAGCCACCCAGGCTAGCACTAGCACTGCTATGGTCCCGACTAAGAGGGTCAAGCCTGTCCGGGTTGCCCGTTTTCTCAAGGCCGCTGGGTCACTGGCAGGGCTAGGACTGGTCTCTTCTGAAGGTTTAATTGGATCTTGCTTGCTTACTTGTTCTTGGTCTGACATGTCAAATCCGTCCTCTTCAACAATAATTTTTGACTTATTTTATACAAATGGTGCAACAATCCGTAAGACAGCATCCCATAGCATACCAGTCAAGGTATTACGGGTATCTGCCAGGGTGATTTGGCGAGCTTGGGCTTGAGTGGCCAGGAAGTCCGCCTTGATGGTTGGAATAACTGGATGATCGTATAACATAGCGCTCAACTCAAAGTGCAGATAGAGGGAGCGGTAGTCCAGATTAATGGTCCCTACACTGGCCAGACGATCGTCCGCCACAAAGGTCTTGGCATGGAGGAAGCCCGGGCTGAATTCATAAATCTTAACCCCTGCTTCAATCAAGGGACGATAGTAAGAACGGGTCATGCGGAAGACCATCTTCTTGTCCGGAATACCTGGTGTCATAAGACGCACATCCACCCCACGTCTCGCCGCCAAAGTCATAGCCGTCTGCAATTCATAGGAAATAACCAGATAAGGCGTATAGATATAGACATAATCCTGGGCAATATTGAGTATATCACGATAGACATTCTCACCTAGAGGCTCATTATCCAAAGGCGTGTCCCCATATACTTGGACAAAGCCCTGAGCAGGATTAGCTAGCCTTAACGCCCGCTCCGCCAACTTGTCATCCTTGAAGGTTTCATAGTTAATGTCCTTCTTAGGATAGAAGGCATTCCACATATCTAGGAAGAGCGTGGCCAAACTCCAGACACCCGGCCCTTCTAGGCGAATCAAGTTATCCTTCCAATAGCCAAAACGTTCGATTTCATTAATATATTCATCGGCTAGGTTCATGCCACCAGTAAAGCCAACCTTGCCGTCAACGACCACAATTTTACGGTGGTCACGGTTGTTAACGGCCAGCGAAATCACTGGCGTAAAGGGATTAAACTGCAGGCACTTAATACCGATGGCCTCCATTTGCGCGACAAAGTCACTAGGCAGGGTGGTCAAGCAACCAAAGTCATCATAGATTACCCGGACTTCCACTCCTTGGGCTGCCTTTTGAGCCAAGACTTCAAAGACCTGATCCATGAAGAGACCTGGATTCATAATGAAAAATTCTATAAAGATATAGCGGTCGGCTTCTCGCAAGGCTTCTAAGAGTGGCTCTAGCGCCAACTCACCTGCGGCATAGTAATCCACTTGGGTGTCACCATAGACCGGTAAATTAGAGGTCTGTTCTATATAATAGCTGAGGCTGGCCAGACGGGAATCCTGTTCTAACAAGTGAGGATAAGCCCCTGACACAGCTTGGCCGTAATCTTTGGCCACCTGGTTGGCTACCTGGGCTGCCATGTGTCGGCTAGGCCGCTTGTTGCCGAAGAGGGCATAGAAGAGCCCCCCGAAGATAGGCAAAAGGCCCATTAAGATAATCCAGCTCATACGATAGGCCGGGTTCTCATTCTTACGAATCAGATATAGGGTCATGATGACCGTGAAAACCCGCAAGAGAGCGTCCAGTACCAAGGAGTAATCGATGATATTGAGGAAAACGGTGATAAACCAGACTAGCTGAATCAGGATTAGAAGGGTCGTTACCAGGGCCCGCCCAGTAGTAAAACGACCGCGGAGTTTTTTAATCACGGTCTCCCTCCTCTGCTGCCTTGCTAGCAAAGTAGTCAGCTTCGACCGCCTCCCAATGTAGGCGTTCCTCCTGACCTAAGGTCCGGATGATACGGGCCGGGTTGCCTGCTGCTAGCACATCAGCCGGTAGGTCCTTGGTGACAACCGAACCCGAAGCCACCACCGTGCGAGGCCCAATCGTCACGCCAGGATTAACCACCACATTGCCGCCTAGCCAGCACTCATCGCCGATGGTGATAGGTTTAGCCAGTTCGATGACCCGGTTACGGACCCCAGCATCCAGGGGATGGGTCGCCGTATAGAGGCTGACCCGCGGGCCAAACATGACATTGCGACCAATGGTGATAGGCGCCACATCTAGCATAATACAATCGAAGTTAGCATAGAAATACTCGCCTACCGAGATATTGCAACCATAGTCCACATAGAAGGGAGACTCAATATGGCAGCGTTGGCCAATTGCTGCGAAGGTATCTTTGAGAATCTGATAACGAGCTTCCCTTTCCGTCCGCGACAAGGCGTTGTAGCGTTCCATTGCCAACCGCCCCTTGAGGCCCAATTGACGCAACTCCCTATCAGATGGATCGTAAGCTTGCCCAGAAATCATTCGTTCATATTCGCGCATAGTAGTATCCCCCTTCTTAAGCTACTCCCTTCTATTATACCCGATGACGCCCCTTTGAAACAACTCTCAATACCAAAAATGTGCGCTTAAATGCACACTTTTGTCCCCCTCTCGCCATAGAAAAGAGGGCTGGAAGTTACCTTCCAACCCTCTTAATTTTTTAGCTTATTTACCGAAAGCTTCTAAGTAACGTGCCACCACGTTTTCTACTGTGAAGCCGAATTGAGCCATTACTTGGTCAGCTGGACCTGATGCCCCGAAGCCATCAATCCCCACAGTGACGCCGTCTAAGCCCACATATTTTTGCCAACCGAAGGTTGAGGCCATTTCAACAGACAGACGGTTGCGAACAGCATTTGGCAAGACAGATTCCTTGTATGCTGCATCTTGCTCGTCGAAGCGGTTGAAGGCTGGGAAGGATACAACGGATACATCCACGCCGTGCTCTTCACGTAATTTAGCTTGAGCTGCGACCGCTAAGGCTACTTCAGAACCAGAAGCCAGGAGTAAACCAGCAGGCACTTGACCTTGAGCTGGGGATACCACGTAAGCCCCTTTACGTACGCCTTCTTCTGCCAAGGATTGGCTGTTAGCCAAGACTGGCAAGTTTTGACGCGTTAAGACTAACATACTTGGACGAGTTTGTTCTTCCAATGCCACTTTCCAAGCAACATAAGTCTCGTTCACGTCTGCTGGACGGAAGACGTTGAGGTTAGGTAAGGCACGGAAGGCAGCCAATTGTTCGATTGGTTCGTGGGTTGGGCCGTCTTCCCCAACTGCGATTGAGTCATGTGTCATGACATAGATAACTGGCAATTGAGATAAAGCAGCCAAACGTACAGCAGCCTTGAGGTAGTCAGTGAAGACGAAGAAGGTCCCACCGTAAATCTTAGACCCACCATGGAGGGCTACACCGTTCATGGCAGCTGCCATGCCGAACTCACGTACCCCAAACCAGATGTTGCGGCCTGCGTAGTTGTCAGGCATGAAGTCTTGCTCTTGGCTGTTCATGGTCTTGTTAGAACCAGATAAGTCAGCAGAGCCACCCCATAGGAAAGGCACACCTTGGCCTAAGGCTTGGATGGCCTTGAAGCTTGAGTTACGACTTGCATCTGCCGCTGTTTCTGGACCAACTAGTTTCAGGCCCGCATCATAGCCTTCTGGCAATTTGCCTTGGAAGGCAGCCACTAAGGCAGCAGCCTTTTCAGGGTGAGCAGCCTTGTAAGCTTCGAATAACTGGTTCCAAGCCTCATTGGCTTTGGCACCACGCGCTTGAACTTTTTCAGCGAAAAGTTGTGCGGCTTCTTCTGGTACAGTAAAGGCAGGATAGTTCCAGCCGTATTTAGCCTTGGTTGCTGCCCAATCTTCTGAGCCTAAAGGTGCCCCGTGAACCTTAGCCGTCCCTTCGTTCTTAGAACCGAAGCCGATCACGGTCTTGATTTCGATAATCGTTGGTTGGCTAGTGTGCGCCTTAGCTACTTCAATGGCAGCAGAAATAGCATTCAAGTCGTTCCCATCTTCCACGCGGAGATAGTGCCAGCCTTGTGCTTCAAAACGGTCTTTAACATTTTCTACGAAGGCTTGAGATAGGTCCCCGTCCAAGGAAATATCGTTAGAATCGTAGAGCACTACTAATTTACCTAATTGGAGCTTACCGGCTAAGGAGCAGGCTTCATAGGCTACCCCTTCCATTAAGTCCCCGTCACCACAGAGGGCATAGGTGTAGTGGTCGATCACTGGGAAGTCAGGCGTGTTGTAGGTCGCACCTAAGTGGGCTTCAGCCATGGCCATGCCGACAGCTGTCGCAATCCCTTGACCTAAAGGACCAGAAGTCGCTTCTACCCCATGCGTGTGACCCACTTCTGGGTGACCAGGGGTCTTGCTGCCTAATTGGCGGAAGTTCTTCAAGTCATCAATGCTTACATCAAAGCCAGCAGTATGCAACAGGCTGTATAGTAAGGCTGAACCGTGGCCTGCACTGAGGATAAAACGGTCGCGGTTGAGCCAGCCAGAATCCTTAGCGTTAACATTCAAGTGGCCTGCCCACAAGGCATAAGCCATCGGTGCCGCCCCCATTGGTAAACCTGGGTGACCTGAATTAGCAGCCTCAATTTGGTCTACACTCAGGGTCCGTAAGGTATTGACGGCGAGTAAGTCTTTTTCATTAAACATGCGCATATCTCCTTTGCTTTGTTGCTTGCCTTTATTGTAACACGAATCGGTCGAAAATCGAACAAATTAAATGTTCGAATGCTCAAAAATCAATCGATTAACACCTGCCAACGCTCACCCGCCTGATAAGCCTCGTGGCAGAGTGCGATTTGTTGGTAGGAGCTTTTGGCTTCAAAGAGTTCCGGCAAGTCATCCGGAGCGAAAAATTCCGCTGCCAGGGTCTCGACATTGGCCTGGAAGTTTTGGGACTGGTAGTCACATTCGATGAAGCACTTGAGAATAGTGAAGGGATTATGACCTGGATTATGCAGATTACGGTCTTGAATCATAACCAGACGCTTAGCCTGACCGACGACACCCGCTTCCTCCCAAAGTTCTTTGAGGGCATTGGAAGTCAAGGTCTCCGTCACGTCCATCCAGCCACCTGGCAGGGCCCAGCGCCCATCGGCTTCCTGAACTAGCAGAATCTTTTCGTCTCGCCAGACCACCGCTCGGGTATCGACCTTAGGCGTCTGATAGCCATATTCGCCATCAAAGCCTAAGTCCAGCTGCTCCCGATCCAGATTGGACCGTTGGGCAATCAGTTCCTTGGCGATGACCTGAATCCGCTCATAGCGCTCGGTGTCGAAGACATCCTTGGAATAGAAGACACCCGCTAAGCCAATGGCAATGAGTTCCTTTAACAAGACCAGTTCATCCATACACCTTCTCCTCCCTCTCTACGAAAAAAGAGGCCCCAAGGGCCTCAGGGTCTTGCAAGATTAGAATGAACCTTCGTCTTGCAAACCCCGAAGAAGTTCTTGGAAGGCTTCTTCAGAATCAACTACGTGGAAGGAGGTGCTGCAGCACCCTACACCACAATGACCATCCGCATGGTCTTGTGCGGCCAATTCTTCGTCTTCGATGTTTTCGATTTCTAATGGATTATCTTTTACCATAATACCGCCTCCGGTTGCTTTTGATAACGCTATTATACCAAATTTATCGGACCTTGTATAGAGACACGCTTAATCCAAACTAGCCAGTCCCAATCAAAAAGGGGCAGGAAGTCACCTTCCTGCCCCTAAGTCTTATTTTCTAAACTTGGCTTCCATGCGATAGATACGGTGACCACGCGAAGAGAATTTCTCCTCATATTCAGTCATGACATTATCAGGGAATTCTGACTGGTGCAAGTCTAACCAAACTTGCTTGAAGTAGAGGCCATACTGAGACATGCTGGCCAAGGAATATTCGAAGAGACCTTGGTTGTCAGTCTTGAAGTGAATCTCCCCTTCTGGCACCAAAATCTCTTGGTATTGAGCCAGAAAATCAGGCGAGGTCAGACGACGCTTGGCATGTTTTTTCTTAGGCCAAGGATCACTGAAGTTGAGGTAGACCAGGGACACTTCGCCCGGCGCAAAGTACTGGTTGAGGTTGCGGCCATCGGCGTGAAGGATTTGCAAGTTAGGCAAATCTTCCCGGATTTGATGTTCCAAGACCGTCACGATGACACTGGTTTGAATTTCAATGCTGATGTAGTTAATTTCAGGATGGCGCTTAGCCATTTCCACGATAAAACGGCCCTTACCAGAACCGACTTCGATATGAATAGGCTGTTCCTTGGCGAAACGGGTCTGCCACTGGCCACGGAGTGTCTCCGCTTGCTGAGGCACATACTGAGGATGGGCATCCAGCTTTTCCTGGGCCCAAGGTTTATGACGTAATCTCATAACTTAGAAAAACTCCTTTGGTTGATGGGCGAGGCGACGCTTATCAGCTTGCGCCCCTTGGTAGATGGACTTCAAGAGTAGGACCAACTCATTCATACGGTCGAAGCGATTCTCCTGGTAATAGTGTTTGATAATGAGCAGACAGTTAATCTGGCTATACCACTGGACCCGTTTGTAGGTGGTGGCATCAAAGCGCAGGCCATAGGTCTTCAGCCATTGAGTCCAGTCGCTAGGCCGGTAATACTCGCAGAGTAAACGGCTGAGGTCGCTAAGCGGATCGGCAATGCGGACATTCTCCCAGTCTACTAGATAGAGCTGGCCATCTTCTGCTTCCAAGAAATTAAGGTGATGCAAGTCCCCATGGCAGACACAGTAGTTAACATTATAGAAGTCGTCATCCAGGGCATCTTCCAGAGAATGAATGACTTCATTGAAAAAATGATGTTGGCAAAGCGCTGCTGGCAGGTCTTGGAGATAAAGGGCAATAAAGTCCAAGGGATAGAAGAGTTGGTCTTCACTGCGTTTAAGCATCATGAGTAGGTAGTCGGATTGATGAATGGAACGGATTAATTGAATAACCTTTTCTTGGCCCATGTCTTCTCGACTAAGGAGTCGGCCATCCTTCCATTCTTGGGCCACTAGGAGATCTCCTGAATAGGTTCGCTGGGTCCACATGAGCTTAGGGGTAATCCCTTGGGCTGACAAGGCCGCCAAGAAAGGTGAGGAGTTGCGTTTGAAGAAGACGCGTTCGTTATTCTTAACACCCATATAGGCGTCGCCACTAGCGCCCCCGATGGGGGTCATTTGCCAGTCCTGTTCTTGTCCACCGCGCATCTGGGCGCCTCCTCTCTCATAAGCATACAGTCCATTTTACCATGGAATGGACCCAGGTAAAACACTTTTCCACTAAATAGTTGATGTAAGCGATTCCTATCCGGAGTTCAATCACTAGCCTTACGCTCAAATTTCAGTCCTAAGGCCGATGGCAGCCACCAGCTCCTATGTTAGACTAGAATCGATTAAGAAAGGAGTGATTCCATGGAAGCTAGACTTACCCAAGCATCCAATAAACAACTTAATAAACTGATTGTATCCAACCTAGCCGGTACGCTCGGTTCCGCCATTCTAACCTTCGTCATCGGCTTGATTATCCTCAAGCACAGTGACTCAGCCTTCTACTTCGGCCTGTCCCAGGCAGTAGGACCGGTGGTTTCCCTGCTACTGCTGCCCTTTACCGGTGGCCTAGTCGATAAATACAACAAACAACACATCATTGTTTGGGCGCAAGGTCTCAGTATCCTAGCCTTGGGGCTCTTCGCCGGCTTTATCGCCACCACCCATCTGACTAGTAATCTGCTTATGGTCTTCCTGCTCTTGATTGCCCTCAAGATTTCCGACCAATTCCTGTCCACTGCTTCGATGGCAGCCGCTACCAACCTAGTTGTTGAGGAGCACGTCCATAAACTCAGATCCATCGAACAAACCATTGGCGCCCTGTCTCAATTTATCGCGCCTATTGCTGGGGTTGCCCTCTATGCCATGCTACCCCTGGAATACTTAGTAGGGCTAGAGATTGTCTTAGAAGCCCTCGTCATTATCATCACCCTGACCCTTAACTTCCGCCTCCTTGCGCATCATCAAGCGGATGCCCAAGCCTCTCTCTTCACCCTCTTCAAGGAAGGGCTGGACTTTATCAAGGCCCACAAGAAATTCCAACATACCTTGGCTCTCTTCATGTTCATTAACCTTCTGATTACAGGGGTCATTGTGGGCATGCCTTATGTCCAAGTCAAAGTCCTCAATTTCTCGGATTTTTATTATGGCATCTCAGAAGCCGCCCTCAGCCTAGGCTTTATCTTGGTGGGGATTTATCTCTCCACCCGCAAAGCGGTCTCTTACCCACTTCGGTTAGCCTGGAAATCCATCATGATCATAGGTGGTTTGATTACTCTGACGGGCGCTGTTCTCTTGCTACCCCTGTCGACAGATGCCTTCTTTGCCATCTTCCTTCTAATCAATTTAATCTTTGGTGGCTTCTCAACAGCCATTAACATTCCTATGATGACCTGGATCACTCAGGTAGTACCGACTCACTATCAAGGCCGGATTTTCAATATTGTTACGACCACTACCCAACTCCTAACACCCCTCGGGATGGTGGCCTTCTCTATCGGCTTTGACTACTTGCCAGCTAGCCTGCTCTTCCTCTTATGCGGCGCCATTATGGTAGGCGTGACCGCCTACTGGCCTCGCTTCTGCAAGGTCAACATCTTGAGCAACCAATTAGAAGACTAACCTCAACTAAGACCAAGCCACTAGCCAAGCTAGTGGCTTTTTTCATATCAAAAAGGACTGGAAATATCTTCCAGTCCTTTAGGCTCTTATATATCTAAGAAACGACGGATTGAGCGGCCTGCCCCTAGGCGACCTAAGACAATCCCAATCACTAGGAGTCCTGCTCCAACATAAGCCATGATTGGCATGGTGGCTACCAGCTGGAGATTAGCTAGACCTAAGAATCCTGGCAAGTAGCTATGCGCTCCTTCATAGATACCATACAAGGCACCAAAGGCCAGAAGGCCCGAAATCAAGCCAATATAGGCTCCTTCATATTTGAAAGGTGCACGAATGTAACTCTTGGTTGCCCCTACTAGGCGCATAATCTCGATTTCTGTGCGGCGGGCCAAAATAGTCAGACGAATGGTATTTGACACCAGGAGTACCGCAAAGACAACGAAGATCGAGGCCAATACGGCGAGGACAATCCGCACTGCATTGATATTGCCTAGTATGGTCTCAACATCTGTTGAACCATAATTGGCTGCTTCTACCTTGGCTAGCTTACGAATATCCTGGGCTACCTTGTCTAGGTTTTCACCCTTATCAACCGAGACCACATACACGTTATTGAGGGGGTTCTTATCCCCTTCAATGACATCGAAATCAGAAGTGATTGTCTTCTTATAGTGCTCTAGTTCCTCATCCTTGCTACGATAGACCACATCCGTAACATGCTCAAGACCTTGAATCTGCGTCTTGAGTGTGGCTTCTTCTTCTGCCGTCGCAATGCGGTCAATCAGCACCCGTACTTGGAAGGTCTGTTCGATATTGCGAGTCGCTTCATTAATGTTAGTCCAAATTAGGACGAAGCTCCCAATCATAATCAAGGTTAAGGTCATGGTGAAGATGGACACCAAGGTCATGAGTCCGTTACGGAAGAGGTTACGGAAACCGTCGCGAATATGACGGAAGAAACTTCTAATGGCTCTCATGGTAATCCCCCTTCCGGTCATCACGGACAATTCGACCGCCTTCTAGCACCACTACCCGGTGTTGGAAGTGGTCCACGAGGGTATCGTTATGGGTCCCCATCAAAATGGTGGTTCCCCGGCGATGAATGGATTCTAGGACACGATGAATGCCCATGGCTGTCTCAGGGTCCAAGTTACCCGTTGGCTCGTCCGCAATCAAGATAGCTGGACGGTTAGCAATGGCCCGCGCAATGGCCACCCGTTGTTGTTCCCCACCTGATAACTCATTTGGATAGGATTTGGCCTTATGGGATAAGCCCACTAATTCTAAAACTTCCTTAACCCGGGCTTTAATAGTCCGGCCACTCTCGCCCGTTACCTCTAGGGCATAGGCGATATTTTCGTAGACGTTCAATTTAGGCAGCAACTTGAAGTCCTGGAAGACTACCCCTACCGTCCGGCGCAAATGTGGCACTTGGCGTTCTTTAAGCTTATTGAGGTTAAAGTCCCCTACCCGGATAGTCCCGCGGGTCTGCATTTCTTCACGATAAAGTAACTTCATCAGGGTCGACTTACCGGAGCCACTTGGCCCAATCAAGTAGACAAACTCCCCTTTGTCAATGAAGAGGTTGATGTCGCGGAGGGCAATAGTCCCCTTGTCATATTGTTTGCTGACACGTTGTAATTGAATCATCTGGTCACCTTCTTTCTCTTTCTTCTTCTAAAATTAGTCACTCTAAGTCTACCACATTCCCTCGTCCACTGGGTCACAAGGAGATGTCAATTGTGTATCAGGAAGCTGAGTCGCCCATTTGCCATTTGAGATATGCATCGATAAAGCCGTTGAGGTCGCCGTCCATGACGGCCCCCGTGTTGCCCACTTCGTAGCCAGTCCGGTGATCCTTGACCATGGCGTAGGGATGGAATACATAGGAGCGAATCTGCGAGCCCCAGGCAATGTCCTTTTGTTCCCCTTTAAGGGCGGCTAATTCCTTGGCCTTGTTCTCTTCCTCTAATTGGTAGAGCTTGGCTTTGAGCATGGCCATGGCTAAATCCCGGTTCTGGAACTGGGAACGTTGGGACTGGCTCTGAGTCACTATGCCGGTCGGAATATGGGTAATCCGGATGGCAGAGGAGGTCTTGTTAATGTGCTGACCCCCAGCCCCTGATGCCCGATAGGTGTCGATACGCAAATCATCCGGGTTGATGTCGATTTCGATGGTGTCATCCAACATAGGCGTCACTTCTACCGAAGCGAAGGAAGTATGGCGCCGGCTGTTGGAGTCAAAAGGCGAAATCCGCACCAAACGGTGTACCCCTTTCTCTGACTTGAGGTAGCCATAGGCATTGTGGCCTTCGATTTCCAAGATCACACTCTTAATACCCGCTTCTTCCCCGTCTTGGTAATCCAAGACTGTTACCTTGAAGCCCTGCTTATCCGCCCAACGCTGATACATACGCAGTAGCATACTGCCCCAGTCCTGGGATTCGGTCCCGCCAGCCCCTGGATGAATTTCCAGAATGGCATTATTGGCATCATGAGGTCCCGACAGGAGCAACTTCATCTCATAGGCATCTAAGTCCGCTTGGACTTGGGCAACCTGACCTTCCGCTTCAGCCAAGATATCGGCATCTTCTGTCTCATCATAGAGTTCAATGGCCACCTCAATGTCCGCCACACCTTCTTCCAAGGCATGAATGGTCGAGTAAGTCTCCTTAGCTAGGTTCAGTTGACTGATAATTTTCTGAGCCTTTTCGTTATCATCCCAGAAATCAGGCGCCGACATCTGATGTTCGTAGTCGGCAATATCTGCTTCTAAAGCCTCTAAGTCAAAGAGACCCCCTGAAGCTAGCTAATTGGTTATTGGCTTTGTCAATGAATTGACGAATTTCATATAATTCCATAATCAACGCTCCTTCGTTTAGTCAATCACCTTATTGTACCACGCAAAACCTAGCGGGACAATGGTAAAAGGCCCCAGCAGAGGGCCTATGACTTGAATTGTTGCTAGTTTTAAACTTCTAATCGCTGACGCAATTGCTCGGCCAAAGCGCCCAAGGAAGCCCGGCGGCGGTCCAAGTCAGCTTGTTGGCGGTCTAAATCTGCTAGCTCTTCCTCTACAACCATCAAATTCTCCCGCCATTGAATCTCGGTCCCGCAAGCCGTCTCATGCAATTCCTTAATGCGTTTAATGGCCTTGACCGATAAGCCCAGGGCTCGCAGTTCCAAAATATTGGTCAAAGCCGCCTCATGTTCAGGCAACCACTGATACTTGCCGGCCACCTTATCAGGCACCACGAGCCCCTCTTCAATATAGAATCTCAGAGTGTCGCGACTGACCTGGTATTTGGCTTCAATCTGTCCCGTCTGCAACATTTTGGTCTCCTCCTCTTGACAGGGGCTTAGCCCCTCAGGTTTTACTAGAGATAGTAACCTACAAGGAGGTCCTATCATGAAAATTATCTTACTCAGTCTCTTCGTCCTCTACGCCCTAGTCATGCTAGGCGCTAGTCTTTATAGCCGGCGCCCCGGTCTGGCTTGGCTGACCGGACTTAATGTCCTTTGCGCCTTGGGCCTTATGGTAACTAGCCTAGCAGCCTACTTGGGTTGGCTGTCGCACGAGCCTGCCTGTTTTGGGCTAGGACTAGCCTTGCTCAGCCTCATGGTCTGCGCCCCTCTCAACGGCCATTATCTACTAGGCCGCATCCAAGCACGTCACCTCCTCATTCGTGGCGGCTTGTCTCTAATCCTCTGGCTAGCCTACTGGCTGATCTAAGCAAAGAGCCGGATCCCTAAAGTCCGGCTCTTCTTTTTGGGCTTAGCCTAGCAAGTCCCGTAATTTATCGAAGGTCTTGCCATTACGGATGGTAATCTGCGGATAGAAGTCCTCCTTGAGCAGGTACTTGTGGTAGGAGGTCTTGAGGTATTCACTTTCCGTGCATTTGCCCCAGAAGACCGCTCGGTCGCCAAAATAAACCACTTCATCGTGTAGGGGCATGGCCTGAATGCGAGCCTTCATGTCCTCATAATCCACTTGATCCGTGTAAAAGAGGACATCGCGACGCGCCAAGGGCTCATGCCACCAGTCCGGCACTTGTGCGGCATCCGCCAAGTAGGCATCGCGACTTAAGACCACATGATAAATGGTAAAAGGATAAGTCGCCAACATATCGCCAATCTTAGCCTTGATGCGCTCCAGAGGCTCCTCCGTTTCGAAAAAGGCATTCCCACTATTAATGTAGGTAGTGACTGCTTCATAACCCAAAGCCTCAATCTGAGCTCTAAGTTCACTCATGACCACTTTGTTCTTGCCACCAACATTAATTCCACGAAGTAATAAAAGGTATTTCATAAATTTCAAGTCACTCCCTATCTGGCTCCTATTATAGCATAATTTAGTGCTTGAAGGCCTATTATGCGCATAAAAACCTCGCTCCTATGTTTCAGGAGCGAGGTTGTCTTTTATTGCAGTTGCAAGATACCGTAATAAACAAGTAGCTGTATGACACTTACAAATAGGTTATTCCCAATATGGAGGGCGATGGAATCGATCAGCTGATTCCGACGACGGAAGCTGAGGTAGAAAATAAAGCCCATGCCACCATAGATAGCCCATTCGAAGAAGGTGCTAGAGCCATGTAAATAACCGAATATCACAGACGACACTAGGCCAGCCAACCAACCAAAATTCCCCTTACTACAGAAGAGTTTCTTGAAGTAGCCACGGAAGGCAAGTTCTTCGCTAATCGGTCCAATTACCGAGATAACGAAATAGGCAATCCATAGGCTGGGTTCAGTGGCTAATCCTAATACGTTGCCTAAGGATACATCATTGGCCGTTTTTTGTTGATAAGCTTGCATCATACTGTAGACCAGGATAATCACTATCCGCATAGCAATAGTAGAAACAAGCGCAATACCCAAGTCTTTCCAGCCGAACTTGAGACGTTCACCGGAAAGTTTGTAATAGAACTTGAGACTGATAGCAGTGAAGATAATCCCACCTGCTAAGGCAGCCAACATCAAGTAGGTCTGTTGATCTCCCACGACTTGAGCCAGTAAATTGAAGACGACAACCTGTGGTAACAAGCTGAACATAATGGCTAGGAAGCCCAGGACAATGGCTGGTGGCCAATAATACCATTTATGTCTTAGTTGGCCAACCGCCTCAGCCCCACGGACTTGGACGGCTAGGCGATGCCAGGCCACTATCCCAATCATAGCTGCGACTGCTAGCAAGATAGCGGTCAGGAAGAGGGCGTGAAGATAGCCTGTTCTCTCAGGCAACTTCATCAAGAGCACATACTCGCCTACAACCAAAGCAATGGTTACAATATAGCCTAGCAGCATCAGCATGCTCCGCACCCAGGTGCTGCCTCGACTATAGAGTTCGGAGACATTGGACCATTGGGTGACAGGCTCCAGATAATCCTTACTGTAGGACCAGCTAGACCAAGCCAGGCTGACCACTAGCCAGGTTAAGATCAGACATCCGATGACCCACCACTCCATGCCTAAGAAGAGGCAGAGGCCAATCAATATGGCCAGCGCCAGTGGGCTTTGCAGACCAACTAATAACCAGAATTTTTTCTTGAGATAGCCCATTAAATCCATTGGCAGGGTCTTGATATAGGCCAGATTGTCCCTTTCTAAGGAATGGCCCATCATAGCTAGGCCACCGTAGCCAGCGTTAAAGCCAGCAATAAAGATGACCAGAAGCATGAGAGGCGCCAAGTAGCGAGCTTTCACCAATTCCGCCAACAGGTCTGGTTTTTCTGACAAGCCCCCTAGGATGGCAATCAGGAAGATATAAGGGAAGATACTACTCATCAGGATGGCCTGCATGAGCACCGAGCCCTCACTTACCAGTCGCCAAACATAGGTTTTAACCCAAGATAGACGTCCCTGGCCATCTAAACTATAGATACGGCTCTTACGCTGACCTATGCCAGATTGGCTAGAAGTTGTCAGGGCTGCTTCGTAAAATTGTGGCACTACTTGAAGCCGCAAGAGGATTTGAAGCGCCCCTAAGGCTGCTAGCCATGGCAAAATACCTAGCCAGGCGCCCATTTGTCCTGGGTTCATCACCAGGTCATAGAAGGGCATAAAAATCTGTGCCATGCCAGATAGATTACTAAAATCATCCCGGCTGCCATTGATTTGGAAGACCGCCCAGAAGGTGATAATCATCACCAAAGCCATAAGCAGATTGGAAGCAAGTTGCTTATGTTGACGGAAAACAGTTGTTTTGGTCAGATAATGAGCCAGCACAATCAACAAGGAAATGATGGTGGCCAGAATCAGACTAAAGCCTAGCAGGGCTAGCGGCAAGGTCAAAATCAACAAGCCGGGGCTCTGAATAGCTAAGATGATAAAGTAGCAGAGGACTGGCAAGATGGTAAAGAGAATGACCATCAAGGCTGACAAGAGCTTGGCCAGCATGATTTCGCCCTCGGTATAGGCGTAAGGCCGATAGGCTTGTAGGTCGCCACTTTCATAGAAGACATTGTAGAAGGTCATAAAGCCCTGTCCCAGCATCATGAGCACGAAGACGGAAACAATGACCGTAAATCGAATGGGTGCCCCAGCCAGTTGGAAGAAGCCATTCATAAAGCAAAAGAGAAAGACATACATGGCTCCTACCAGTAGGTACTGACGGATGAGAATCATGGGCACGTCTAGCTTCTTATTAGGGTTAGCGGCCTGTCTTTGACGATAACGGGTGAGTGCGCCAGCCTGACCGGCATAGAGGATATTGACCCGCATCAGTTGCCATATCATTTTAAGACGCATGAGACTCGCCTTCTTCCTTACGCCCTGCCAAATTCAAATAGATGGCTTCTAGGCTTTGGTCGGGATGTTCCGCCTTGAGTTCCGCCACGGTCCCATAGAAGATTAGTTCCCCCTTCTTAAGGATGGCCAGGCGATCACAGAGCTGCTCGGCTACTTCTAGCACGTGGGTAGAAAAGAGAACGGTCTTACCCTTGTCTGCATGGGCCCGCATGAGTTGCTTGAGGTCAAAAGCAGCCTGAGGATCCAAACCGGTCATAGGTTCGTCGAGAACCCAAATGTCAGGGTCAGACAAGAGAGCGCCAATGACGAAAACTTTCTGCCGCATACCGTGCGAGAAGGTCTCAATGACTTCATAACGGTGGTCGGCAAAATCAAAGAGACCAAGCAGATCTACTAGTCGATTTTCATAATCCTGCCTGTTTAGGCCATAAGAGGCAGCCACCAAGTCCCAGAATTCCTGGGCCGTCAGGCGTAGGAAGAGGTCTGGCGAATCGGCTACATAGCCAATCTTTTGCTTGATTCTTAGCCGGTGACTAGCTAAGTCGAAGCCATCGACCAGGATTTTGCCTGCAGTCGGGTTAATGACGGAGACTAGGGATTTGATGGTAGTGGATTTACCTGCCCCATTATGGCCGATTAGGCCGACAATTTGGCCTTCTTGGATGCTAAGATTGAGGTCTTTGAGGGCTTGAGTGGCCCCGTAAGTTTTAGAGACATTTTGAAATTCAATCATGGGAATTACCTCCTAATCTGCTGATTACTTCTTATTCTTTCGCTGCTGCCAGTAGACAAATACGAAGAAACTCAGGCCTAGAATGAGGCCAATGCTAATTCGCAGGGTCGAATCCATCTGAATGAGAGATTCCTGCCAGTAACCCATGCCGCGAGACAGGGCGATGGCAATCAGGCCCATACCTGCCAGAATGGCTAGCCATCTTAGATAGTTAGTTTTCATGGTCGTCCTCCTCTTGACTAGACTCTAGGTCTTCTTCTAGGCCAGCTTGGCCATCTCGCAAACGCCGACGTCCTACTGTGTAGGTCACAAGCCCGAAGAAGACACCTCCTAAGGCATTAATGATAATGTAGCGCCACTGGGTCAGATGGGCCATGCCATCCTCACCCAAGAGGGCCCCAATGGCCGCTAGGGAAAAGTGCATCCAAACAGCGAAGAAAATCCCGGCTTTTATGGCCGACCAGACTAAGTCTTTAAGGGCTTGCTGGACCTTATTAGGTTCGACTTCTAAGGCATCTAGCTTAAGGCGATGAACCTTGGTCGCCACATAGGTGTTGAGGCCTAGCAACACCAAGAGATTACATCCAAGCATGCCCCAAAAGGCCCACTCGGGTTGGAAGTACCAGAGAAAATAGGCTGCGACGTTGGCCAAGCCAAGATAGGTCAGCAAGATCAGATAGGCCTTGTTGCCAATCTTATTGATTTCTGCCATGCGATATTCGTCTAAGTTCTGTACCCCGTAAAAGCGGCGGATCCAGTTCTCCCAGCTAAATTTCTTATGCTTGTGTGGTTGATTCATGCAATTCGACCTCCCAGAATAAGGTATTCAAGTCTGTCTCGAGCGCATAGGCTAGCTTGAGGCAGAGATCCAAGGATGGATTGTACTTGTCATTTTCGATTAGGTTAATGGTTTGTCGGGCGACCCCAACCTCTTTGGCTAGGGCTAATTGTGAGAGTTTCCGGCTCTGACGTAATTCTCGCACGCGGTTCATAGCACGCCTTCTTTCTTTATGTCACATATATGTTACACATAGTATAGACCTTCTGGAAAGAGATGTCAACTATATATGACATATTTTTTAGAAACTGGGCATAAGACGCAAAAAAAATCCCATTATATCATATATGATATAATGGGATTTTTGATTATGCGTTAACTTGTTCGCGCTCCAAGTTTTGACGGATTTGCGACTTCATAATGAAGCGTGTCACGTCAAACTCGATTTCAGCAATCATTTCTTGGAAACGTTCGTAACCTTCCGTTTGGTATTCAGTCAATGGGTTGGTTTGAGCGTAAGCCCGTAAGCCGACCCCTTGGCGTAGGTGATCCATCATGTCGATGTGATCTGTCCACTTGCTGTCTACCACACGTAAAATAATCACTTTCTCGAATTCCAAGACCTGTTCTGGACCATAGAGCATGTCCAACTTGCTTTGGAAGACCTTCATAGCTGTGCCGTAGAGGGTTTCTACTAATTCCTTAGCAGATTTGCCTTCTAGGTCTTGAAGGGTCAATTGTTCTGGGTTGACTAGGTTAGCGTGGGCGTAATCCAAGAGGCCACGGTAGTTCCAGTCTTTCTTGTCGCCTTCAGTCACGGCTTCCACTTCACGGATAATGGTACGTTTGATCATGCCTTTGACTGCGTCAGTTAAGTTGTCAGTTTCGTTAATGACTTGTTGACGTTGGCTATAGATAACTTCACGTTGTTCACGCATTACTTCGTCATATTCCAAGACGTTCTTACGTGTATCGTAGTTGTTCCCTTCGACGCGTTTTTGCGCAGATTCTACTTGGCGGGAGAGGAAACGGCTGGTAATAGCCATATCTTCCATCTCTTCATCCGTCACATTGAGACGCTCCCACATAGCTTTGATTCGGTCAGAACCGAAACGACGCATGAGGTCATCTTCTAGAGATAGGTAGAATTGGGAAGCACCTGGGTCCCCTTGACGACCTGAACGACCACGGAGCTGGTTGTCAATACGACGAGATTCGTGACGTTCAGTCCCGATTACGCAGAGACCACCTAATTCCTTAACACCGTGACCTAACTTAATGTCAGTACCACGACCGGCCATGTTGGTCGCGATGGTAACGGCGCCACGTTGACCCGCTTGCATAACGATTTCGGCTTCTTTGAAGTGGTTCTTAGCGTTGAGGACTTCGTGAGGAATGCCTTCCTTGGTCAAGAGATTAGACAGGTATTCAGAGGTTTCAACGGCAACCGTACCGACCAAGATTGGTTGGCCCTTGCTGTGGCGTTCCTTAATGTCAGCCACCACTGCCTTGAATTTAGATTTAAGACTTGGATAGAGTTGGTCTGGCGCATCCACCCGTTGTACTGGACGGTTGGTTGGGATTACAACCACGTTCATGCCATAGATTTCGCGGAATTCTTCTTCCTCGGTCTTGGCTGTCCCGGTCATCCCTGACAACTTCTCATACATACGGAAGTAGTTTTGGAAGGTGATAGTCGCCATAGTCTTAGACTCGTCTTCGATTTCAACGTTTTCCTTAGCTTCGATCGCTTGGTGGAGACCGTCAGAGTAACGACGACCGTCCATGATACGACCCGTAAATGGATCGACAATCTTAACCTTGCCTTCGTCGACTACATAGTCGATATCGTGCAACATAATGTAGTTAGCACGCAAAGCTTGGTCAATATGGTGAACCAAGACAGAGTTGTTGACATCGTAGAGGTTTTCCAGACGGAAGACACGCTCAGCCTTGTCAACCCCTTGGTCAGTCAAGGCAATGGTCTTAGAAGTCAAGTCAATAGTGTAGTCTTCTTCAGCCTTCAAACCTTTAGCGAAGTAGTCTGCCCGGGTGTAAAGGGCGGTTGATTTCTCAGCTTGACCAGAGATAATCAATGGCGTACGAGCTTCATCGACTAAGATGGAGTCTACTTCATCGACTACCGCAAAATGCAATGGACGTTGTACCATTTGCTCCTTGTAAACCACCATGTTATCACGGAGGTAGTCAAAGCCTAATTCGTTGTTAGTAGAATAAGTGATGTCACAGTTGTAAGCTTCACGCTTCTCAGCAGATGACATGCTGTTGAGGTTGAGCCCGACAGTCAAGCCTAGGAACTCGTAGACAGCCCCCATTTCCTTGGAGTCACGAGTTGCTAAGTATTCGTTAACGGTCACAACGTGAACCCCTTTGCCAGTTAGGGCATTGAGGTATACCGGCATGGTTTCGGTCAAGGTTTTCCCTTCACCAGTACGCATTTCGGCAATGTTCCCGCCATGGATGACAATCCCACCTTGGATTTGGACGCGGTATGGGAAGAGACCCAAGACACGACGGTCCGCTTCACGCACAACAGCGAAAGCTTCTACCAAGAGGTCGTCTAATTTAGTACCTGCTTCCAGGCGTTTCTTGAATTCAGCCGTTTGGGCGCGTAATTCTTCATCGCTCATGGCCTTGTATTTGTCTTCTAACGCCATGACTTGGTCGGCAATACGACCTGTCCGGCGCAATTCTGCTTTATCGTTTTCAACGAGGTTTCTTAGAAAATTAGCCATTAATAATCTCCTTTGTTTATCTACATCATAAGTTATGCCTAATGCATCTATTCTATTATAGCAGAATTCATGCAGAATTTGAATGTTTTTATACTAAAAAATGAAAAAAAGCCAGGCCGAAACCCTTGTCCGCCTGGTTGGAATCTAGCATCATGATAATGTCCCAGCTCGCCTCCATGAACACAAAGCTAGTCTCCACCATAAAAAGAAGGGCGAGACTCCTGTCTCGCCCTCACAAATTCAACTTTAGCTTAGAGTTCTGCCGTCTCAATCAGACCATAGCGGCCATCTTTACGACGATAGACAATGCTGAATTCTTCTGTTTCTGCGTCTGTGTAGACGAAGAAGTCATGGCCCAGCATGTTCATTTGTAGTACCGCTTCTTCGCTGCTCATTGGTTTGAGGCTAATGCGTTTTGACCGCACAATATCTAGCTCAGGTTCTTCGCTAGCAAGTTCACTTGCCTGGTTGAGGAGCGCATCATAAGCCCCTGCATCGCCATGCACTTCGCGATATTTACGGTGAATTTTTGTTTTATGTTTACGCACTTGGCGTTCGAGTTTATCAACCACCAGGTCAATACTTGCATATAAATCTGGGTTGGTTTCTTCCGCACGCAACACTAGGAAGGAGAGCGGAATGGTCACTTCGGCTTTAGCTGTCTTGTCGGGATATACCTTGAGGTTAACGTAAGCCGTCGCATCTGGCACATTGTCGAAGAAACGCTCTAACTTGCTGACTTTCTTCTCTGCATAATCACGGATGGCTTTGGTCACTTCAATATTTTCTCCGCGTACATTATAGTTAAACATAACCGAATCCCTCATTTCTGTTGGTGATTAATAGGGTTAATCCCGGGATCTTAATCCTATTGTCAAGCAGTTTATCTTCTGCTTATGCTTATTATAGCATACCCATCCTAAGATTGAAAGCGGAAACACTCAATTATTTTTCGACTCTCCCCTCGCGGAATAAAGAAAAGGAATAGAGGGGGATTTGCCGATTTTTTGCTACAGGATACAACAAGGATTTGGCCCGCAAGAGGGTGCTCCCAGTTGTGTAAACATCATCAAAGAGCCACCATTCGCCCCTAGGCAAATGAGCTAACACCTCTTCCTTGAGGGCAAAAACTTGGCCCAGCGCTAGGCGTTGTTGCCGGCTCTTGCTAGCTTGCTTGACTCCATCCCCCACATAGTCAAAAGGACAAAAAACCTTCAAACCCGCCACTTCTAAGAGCTGGCGTGTGGCGTGAAATTGTCGTTGGGCCAAACTGGCTGGCGACGAGGGCAAGACCATCCACTGGGCCTTTGGATGTTGGCTGGCAAAGGCCCTTAAGCGCTGAGCAGGGGCCTGGGCCTGGCGGATATCTCCTAAGTATTTGTAGCTGTGGAGCCACTGGCGTAGGGCTCCTTGATAGGGACAGAGGGCCTGGTGATGGATTAAGTCAATGGGATAAGAGCTGAGCCAGGCCTGACATTCTTGGCAATAGGCATGTTGATCCTGCCAGATAGCTACGGCATGATAGGGATCCTGGGCCTGCTGGGACAAGGCCCGACCGCAACCCCAGCAAATGACCTGGCCTTCAATCTGAGTCTGCCAGAGATCTTGGCAGGCGCGACAGAGAACTGACTCCGGCAAGGGACCCCAAGCTAGGTAGTCCCAGATGGTCGGGCCCTGATGGCAAGGTTCTTGGCACATGATACACTTCAAAACTTTCCACCTCCTAGTTGGCCCGCAAAAGCCCACGCGCCTGAGCTGTCTGATTGAGGGCGACAAGTTGCTGGATGGCCTGGCGCATGGCAAGACTTTGCCCCTGATGCAACCACCAAAGAGCGCCTGACGGTTGATCAGCGCTTCGCCCTACCCGCCCGCTCATTTGCATGAGACTGGCTCGCGTATAGAGTTCATCATCCGCTCCCAGAATACAGACCTGGCAATGAGGCAAAGTCACACCCCGCTCTAAAATGGTCGTGGTCACCAATAAATCCAGCCTGCCTTGTCGTAGCGCCGTTACCTTGTCCTGGCGCTTAGGGTCACTGGCATGAACTGAGCTTAGCGCCAGGCTAGGCAACAAGGGTTTCAAGAGCTTGGCACAGGCTTGGGCCTGGGGAATATGGGGCACAAAGAGTAATTTTGGCCCCTCTAGATGGCCGAAGCGCCGCAAAATCTGCTTAAGCGGCCGAATCAAGCGACCGGCAGCTAAGCCCTTAGGCCAGTCCCCTACCCACTGGAGCTCTGGCAGGGGCAAAGGATGTCCATGATAGCGAGCCGGCAGTTGTTGGCAGACCAAGCGCCCCGCCTCCCAGTCAGACAAGAGCCGGTCATCCGGTGTGGCGGTCAGATAAACTAATAAACCTCCCGGCTTAAGTGCCCGTGCCACTGCCTCATGCAAGGCACGAGAATCCACATAGGGAAAGGCATCCACCTCATCTACAATCAAGCAATCAAAAGCCTGATAAGCACGTAGCAGTTGGTGAGTTGTCGCCAGTGTTAGCGGCTTGAGCTCATATCGATCCTGGCTCCCCCCATAGAGAACCTGACAGTCTAAGCCAGCAAAGGCTGCCTTAACCCGAGGCGCCAGCTCTAAGCAGACATCAATTCGGGGCGAGGCCAGACAGACTCGGCCACCATCCATGAGCACCCGTTTCAACAAAGGGAAAACCAACTCGGTCTTGCCGGCGCCTGTGACCGCCCAGACTAATTGTGGTCGCCGCTCCTGGCCCCGCCAGGTTTCAACCAGCTTCTGAGCAATCTCAGCCTGACTTGGGGTCAACTCTCCCTGCCAAGTCAGCGGAGACTGGCTCAGAGGCCTTCCGGCTGGAGCCGGCTGACAATACAGCCTCTGGCCTGACATGACTCGACCTAGAGATAGGCAGTCCAGGCAATAAGTCCTAGGCTGACCATCCAGCCCCTTGAAGGTCCAAAACTGATGTGGATCCTGGTTACCACAACGGCCACAGACCCAGGGCGGACCCGTCAAGGCAGGCTTTGAAGGCAGACTAGCTAGCCAAGTTTCTAGGTTCTGCCCCCTAGCTTCCGTCAACTGCCACACTTCTTGGACTTCTGCCTGGGTCAAACAGCGACCTGCTAAATTATCACGGACTTCCATCTCGATCCCCCCCTCTATAAATACCCAAAAGAGGGGGACTTGGCACTTTTTAGCTTCTAACATTTTGATGACAAAACAAAAAGACTAGAACCCCTTAGGTCCTAGCCTTGATTATTTTAGTCTTGTTGTTCAACGAATTTCCAACTTGGGTGGATGGTATTCATTTCTTGGGCGATGTTAAGACAGTGGTCACCAATCCGCTCGAAGTCGGTCAGAATCTTGGCAAAGTGGACACTGTTGCTAGTCCCACAGACCTTGCTCTTAAGACGCTGGATTTGCATGCGTTCGAAGGTCTCGTAGGCTTGGTCGATTAATTGTTCCTGGTTGTTGATTTCTTCTAGGTTATCGCCCAAGGTTTCCTTAAGCTGGTCTAAGATTTCTAGAGCCAAGTGCGACATGGTCGCCAACTCTTCCCGCGCTTCTTCAGACAGGTCGTGCTTGCTGCCTTGAATCAAGAGGATACGCTCCATAATGTTGGTAGCATGGTCGCCCAGACGCTCTAAGTCAGAGGCAATCTTGACATATTCCCCACTCTGCAAATTGGCATCGTGGGTCAGAGACATGGCCGCATATTGGACAATCTGCTGGTTGAGCTCGTCGATGTCCTGCTCACGACTCTTAATCTCGGCCACCTTATCCTCAACATCTGTCTCATCATAAATGCTGAAGGCCATGGCTACGTTTTGGCGTACTAAACCTAACATATTCATGACTTCCTTGTAGAGTTGGGCACCCATCATAGTGGTTAAACCGACATGGTACTCTTGATTAAAGATATTGAAATCCAAGTGACGCACCACACTTGGTGTTGGTGCTTCTGGTAAGTTTGGCAAGAAAACATAGGTCAGACGCACCAATTGTTCCCCGAATGGCAAGAGCAAGAAGGTAGTCACCACGTTGAAGATAGTATGAACGTTGGCGATTTGGACTGGCACATTGCCTGGCGTCAGGCCTTCCATCCAGTGGACAAATGGCGTTGTCATGCTAATGGCCACAAAGATAACTGTCCCAATTACGTTAAATAAGAGGTGAATCAAGGTCGCCCGCTTAGCATTACGCTCAGAGCCAATCGAAGCCAGAATGGCCGTAATACAGGTCCCGATGTTCTGCCCGAAGAGGACATAAATGGCGCTTGGCAAGGTAATAACACCGCTGAGGGCCAAGGTCTGCAAAATCCCGACTGAAGCTGAACTGGACTGAATAATCGCCGTAAAGATGGCCCCGACTGCAATCCCTAGCAAGGGATTCTCGAATTTAGCCAAGAGCCCGGTAAATTCTGGCATATAGCGGAGCGGCTCCATGGATTGCGACATATGTTCCAAACCCATGAAGAGCATACCAAGCCCTATTAGAACTTGTCCTACAGCTGCGGAACGGCCTTTGGCGGCAAACATGGCCAAGAGAACCCCGGCGAAGAGGATAAGTGGCGCATAGGCCGAGAAATTCAAGGCAATCAACTGTCCGGTAATGGTGGTCCCGATATTGGCCCCCATGATAATCCAGACCGCGCTTTTGAGGTCCATCAAACCTGAGTTAACGAAACCAATCGCCATGACCGTGGTCGCGGAAGAGGACTGTGTCAAGGCTGCGACTAAGGCACCGACCCCTACCCCAATGAAGCGGTTAGCGGTCAACTTCTCCAAAATCTGCTTGAGACGACTGCCGGCAGCCGTTTCTAGCCCTTGAGACATGAGAGTCATCCCGAAGAGGAAGAGCCCCAAACCACCCAAGAGGCCGAAAATATTCGTTAATGCCATGTGATAATTCCCTTTCTTTCAATAGACACGATGATTTTAACTAACTATAGTATAACAAGACTTATAAGGAAAAAAAAGAAGAAATTAAGAGCGGCACAATGAAGTGTCGCTTACTCCACAAGCAAACGACACTTTCTGTCTTTATTGGGCACCCAAGAGGAGTTCCTTCATATGAACTAGTTGGGTGATGGTTCGGTTAACAGGCGTTGAGATACCAGCTGCTTCACCAATTCGGGTTACTGCCCCGTTGATGTAATCCACCTCAGTCAAACGACGGTTGATAATCAAATCTTGGTACATGGAAGCATGGTGCTCACGAATCTTAAGGGAAGCAGAGATAATGAATTGAGTCAGTTCTGCTGGGTCAAATTCCACCCCTTGGGTTGCGGCTACTGCCGTGAACTCTTGGGCGATAGCAGACACTAATTCTTCCGTGTAAGGATTGTCGAAAAAGCCACCCAGGTCGCATTCCAACAAGGCAGTTGGTGCGTTACCGCAGGCATTGACGCAGGCTTTGCGCCAAATGGCTGCCTTGACATTTTCGCTGTAACTAGCTTGCAAGCCCGCCGCATCTAAGGCTGCCACAATGGCTTGGGTCTTAGCACGAGCACTTGGTGTGTCGACAAAGTTTTGCAGGGACAGGCTTCCCACGCCATGCAGTACTGCCCGGCCTGGTCCATCCAAAGCGGCTGACCAAATGGTAGAGCCCATGACTAGGTTCTCTTCGGCCACATATTGCTTCATGACTAGCTCGTGGCCTAATCCATTGAGTAGGCAGACCACCGCGGTGTCAGGTCCGAAGACCGGTTGAATGGCTGATAGCATGTCCGCCAACTGCATAGCCTTGGTGAAGACGATGACCACGTCCACTTGTTCGGTCACTTCTTCCGGATAATAGATAGGAAATTGCTCCACCACTTCCTGACCATTCCAGTCGACATGTAGGCCATTTTGGCGGATGGCTTCAATATGAGCCGGCCAGCGGTCGATTAAGATAACCTCTTGGCCACTTTGTTTAAGTTGATAGGCAAAACGGCAGCCCATAGCGCCGGCACCAGCAATTGCAAATTTCATAGTTTTGTCTCCTTTTCTTGAATTAGATGGTAATACGATAGTTTTCTGGGTCAATCCAGCCCAGACGGGTGACGAAGAGGTAGTCGCTAGCAAAGCCCAAAACAATTGGGGCCACGACGAAGAGCAAGACCGTTACAAGGCCATTCCCGGCTGTCCAACCCACGATATTGAGGTGGTTGACGGGACCTACTAAACCACTGAGGCCAAAGCCAGCTGATAGCGGCGTCCCCTGAATATAGAAGACGGAGGCTAAGAACCCCATAATACCCGCATTGAGGCAGATTGGCAACAAGAGTTTAGGATGGCTGATAATGTTAGGCATGGATAGCTTAGGCGAGCCAATGAAGTGGGCGATACAGGTCCCTAGGGAGTTAACCCGACGACCCGCAATGGCCAAGGCGAAACCACAGGCTACAATCCCTAGGTTGGCCGCCCCTGAACCGACGCCCGCCAAGGAAATGGCAATCCCGATGCCGACTGAAGAAATAGGCGATACAATAATCAGGGCAAAAATAATCGCCAGACAGATACAGAGAGTGGTCTGCTCTAAGGTCAAGAGATGGGCGATAAATTCCCCAATCTTACCGGTAATGAGGATAAAGTATGGATAGAGCACACGGCCCAGGCCACCCGCCACAATGACGGTTAAGGTTGGAATGACCAGAATAGCGTAAGCCCCCACCAGTGGGCGCAAGAATTGAATGACCGCTACTGCCAATCCGGCCGTCACACACATGGTGATAATGTCCCCCGTCCCCTTAAGCTGCAGGCCAGACTCTAGGAATTGAAGGGAACCACCTGCCAACATGGTGGTCATGCCGACCGTAATGGTCTCTAGGGGATTGAAGGCGAAACGAATGGCAACCGCCACCCCGATCGCAAAGCCAACAAAAGTATTGGTGGCACTGACAATCTGGGTCATGAAGGCCAAGGCAGGGAAACTTGGCGTTAAGGCCTTGAAGAGTTCTCCTAGGAGAGCCCCGGGAATCAAGGCAGCGATGACCCCTAGGGCGGAGCCATTTAAGACATTCATTAGGAATGATTTGAAGGATTTCATCATAGGATTTCCTCGCTTTCATCAAGTTTACAAGTACTAGTATACCCTAAGCAAGACCACAAAAAAAGAGGCAGGTGCCATAAACCCGTTCAGACAGAAAAATAAGCTAGGACCTGAAGGTCCTAGCTTAATCGCTTATTGTTACTGATGGTGGTGACAACAACCCTTGGGATGGGGCTTGGGACTACCATCTGCTAGGGTTGAGCGTCTTAAGGTAAAGTAGTCCGGCACCGGGTCCTTCCCCCCTGCCACAAAGGGATGGCAGCGACTTATCCGCGCCAAGCCCATGATGAGGCCTTTGAAGGCGCCATGTTTTTCAATGGCATGGATAGTATAGGTGGAACAGGTCGGACTATAACGGCAACTAGGCGGGAAGAGTGGCGATAGGGCCAACTGATAGAAGCGCACTAGCTTAATGAAGAGCCAACGAAACATCCTATCACCCCTTCTGGAGGAAGGTCCGGAAGAGCCACTGAATGATCTCACTGGACAGGAAGGTGAAGAAGAAGAGGGAAGCTGGCCGGTAGAGCAGCACCATCTTGACGAATTCTTTGAAGGTGATGTTGGACATACCGGTAATCATACAGAAGATATCGTCCGGGAAGATGGGCGCCACGAAGCCGATTTTAAGCAGGCGACGGAAGCCCGGGCCATCATTCATTTTGGCGATGTAGTGGTCGTACTGCTTGTCTGACAAGAAGGCCTTGATGAAACTGGAGCCAAAGCGCTTGCCGAGGAAAAAGTTAATGCAGGAACCGATGACCATACCCGTACAATTGAGCAGGAAGCCGCCAAAGTGACCGTAGATGACGTCGCCGATGACATTGTGTAGGCCCCCGGGAATAATGGGATAGATTGTCTGGGAAATTTGTAATAAGAGGAAGAGTAAGGGACCGAATATCCCCATACTTTTAAGCAGTTCTCCAAAGCCCCCGCCTTCCTTAAAATAAGGCGAACTGGCAATAAAGACTGAGCCCGTAACGGTCAGAATCAAACCTACTACGGTGAGAATTTGAATCAGTTTCCGTTTTTTCTCGAGCGATAGCTTGCTCATAGCGTCTACTCCTTTAAGTCATGTCTCACGGTTGTCCCTTGGACAGACCGTCAACAAGTCTACTATACACTAAAAATCTTATTATGTCAGTAATGTTAACTCTTTTTTAGGATTTGATGTCAAAGTACTGACTCCCCTAAACAAAAAGTAGCCAGAACTAACGACGCTCTGGCTACTCGACTATTAGAATTTCAAGTGTGGTTCTACCACAATCAGATCCTTGCTGACCTGGTTGAGGACTTGGCAACCGGTCTCTGTCACCAAGACTAAGTCTTCAATCCGCACCCCTACCTTACCTGGCAGGTAGATACCTGGCTCGATGGAGAAGATTTGGCCGACTTGGGCCTGAGCTTGGTTGAACTCGGAAACGTCCCCTGCTTCGTGGACTTCTCGTCCGATGAAGTGGCCGGTCCGGTGGGTGAAGTATTCCCCGTAGCCAGCCTCCTCAATGACCTGGCGCGCCGCCCGGTCAATGCTGGCCAAGGTCACACCTGGCCGGACTGCCTTAATGGCCGCTTCTTGGGCCTGACGCACGGTCTCATAGACCCGCCGAGACTCCTCATCCGGCTCCCCGTAGAAGACGGTCCGGGTCATATCAGAACAGTAGCCCTTGTAGGTAGAGCCGATATCAATCACCACTGAATCACCTGGTTGAGGGCGGTCGTCATTGGTTTCGTGGTGGGGATCCGCCCCATTGGCTCCGTAAGCAATAATGGGTTCAAAGGAGAAGCCTTGGCAGCCCAAACGCTGATAGATACCAGCCAATTCGCTGACCATTTCAGATTCTGGTAAGCCATCCGCCACTAAGTTAATCAGGGCTAGGGTTGCCTGATCATTAAGGGCAGACGCCTCTCGCATGATTTCTTGCTCCTCAGGTGACTTGATGGCCCGCAGGTCATCTACCAAATAAGCAGCATTCACCGGCTGCAAATCTTGGCGGGCCGCCATCAGATCCAAGAGAAAATGACTTGGCCAAACCTTATCAATCCCCGTTTTACCGGGCACCAGACTTTGGGCCAACCAGCTGATGACTGGCTCCCCATCACGGTAGGTCACAATCTCTAAGTCGTGTGCTAAGTCGCTAGCCTGTGGGAAGAGTTGGTTGAGATAGAGTTGATGACGACCGTCAGCTGCCACCTTGAGCAGTAAGAGCCGCTCTCCCGGCTGGGTCTCATAGCCAATCAAATAAGCAATACTTGACGGGTCAGTCACTAATTGTTGGGCAATCCCCGCCGCCTTGATCCCCTGAACTAGGGCTTCTAATCGTTCAGTTTGCATGTATACGCGCTCCCTTCTTCTTTCCCTTCTATTATAGCACAGGGATTTGCTGTGACCCAAGACAAAGCCATAAGAAAAGGCTGGGAACTCGTCCCAGCCTCGGTGCTGTCTATTCGATAATTTCTGTCTCTAGGACACCTGCTGCTTCAAAGGCAGCCGCCAACTGGCAGAGGACCCGTTCCTGGCCTTTGCCGGCCCAAAGCTGGACACCCAGCGGTAGGCCTTCTGACGATTTACCCAGCGGCAACATGATGGCCGGTTGACCAGCCAGGTTCTGGAGGAAGGTCCAAGGCGTGTAAGCCCAACTATCCTGCCAACGCTCCATAATGAGGTCGGTGCGAGCTTCTTTGGCTAAGCCCTCCTGATTCAAGAGGCGCTGAGCCATCTCCGCTGAAGCCGCAAAACTCCCATGCAGGGGCGCCGGCCCATTGGTCCCAGGCGTCAAAAGTAAATCATAGTCCTGGAAGAAATTCTCCATTTCAGCCGCTAGCTGATCCCAACGACCCAGCAGCTGGCTGTAATCGGCAGCATCCCAAGGCAAGCCGGCCTGGTAGATGCCCCAGGTCATTGGCTCCATATCGTCTGGCGTCAAGGCGCGACCCAGACTAGCCTCAAATCCTCGCATCATGGCAACCGTCTCAACTGCATTCATGGTGGTATAATCACGCGCCGCCGCAATGACATCCACTGGGAAGTCAACTGGGACGAGCTCATGACCCATGCCTACCAATCGTTCTACCGTCTGGCGCAACAAGTTGGCCACATCTAAGCGAACTTGAGGTGTTAGGGGCGAATCCAGCAGATAGGCGATTCTAAGCGGACGCTGAGGCAAGGTCAGGGGCCCAGGACTTAAGCGCGGCACCATGTAAGGTGCGGCCCACTGTTCCACCTGCAGCCCCTCCAATAAGGTCCAGGTATCCCGTACCGACTTGGTCAAAGCAAAATGTACCGATGCCCCCTGCCAGCCCCGGTAGCCATCGGGGCCAACTGGCACCCGGCCACGGGAAGGCTTGAGGCCAATCAGACCACAGAAGCTGGCAGGAATCCGGATAGAACCCCCACCGTCACTGGCTGTGACGATTGGCACCATGCCAGCCTTGAGCGCAGCCGCCGCCCCACCACTGGACCCGCCCGCATTGCGGCTTAGATCCCCAGGATAGCTGACTGCCCCGGTAAACTGGGCATCGCTAATATTCTTAAAGCCAAATTCCGGCACATTGGTCCGGCCTACCACGATAAAGCCCAAAGCCTGGATGCGTTCTACGAAATAAGAAGTCTGGTTAGCCACATAGTCCGCCATAAGCTGGGCCCCCGCATAAGAAGGCTCACCAGCTTGGAGCTGGCCCAAGTCCTTGAGCAGAATAGGCACCCCAAAGAAGGCAGGCAATTCCTGACGTTCTGACTCTGACAGTTGACGCCAGAGTTGGTCATGAGCCTGAGCTTGGGCCCGCGCACTGTCGGCTTGGACATGGGCAACCGCATGTAGGCTAGGATTGAGGGCCTGGATATTGTCTAGGGCCCAGTCCACCAATTGGCTGGCCGTCAAACGACCGGCCTTGACTTCTTGCGCGTAGTAAGTCGCATCTTGCTTAAATAAGGGCATCTTCTGGCAGCACTCCTTTGGCTAAATCATCGAGTAGTTGGCGCTTGTAATGAAGAAATTCTGGACTAAAGCCAATGGCTTCAAAGTCCGACTTATCCAGTTGAATATCGTGGACAGCTTGCAGGGTCCCTGGCTTGCCGCCCATAACGTAGACCTTGTCAGCCAAGATCAGGGCTTCATCCACATCGTGGGTGATGAGCAAAGTCGACCATCCCATCTGCTGCTTGTAGTGGAGGAACCACTGATGTAGCTGGCGCCGGGTCACCGCATCCAAGGCACCAAAGGCCTCATCCAAGAGGACCCATTGGCGCTTGAAGCAGGCCGTCCGTAGGAAGGCTGCCCGCTGGCGCATGCCCCCTGACAGGGACTTAGGATAGTGATTGGCCCAAGTCGCTAGCTTGAATTCTTCCAGTAGCTGCTTGGCCTCGGCACGGGCCTGGGACTTCTTAACCCCCGACACCACTAGGGGTAGGGCCACATTGTCCACCAAGGTCAAATGCTCGAAAAGCATGTCCTTTTGCAGCATGTAGCTGACCTGGCCGGGTTCCAGGGGCTGTCCCGCTAGGCTAATGGAGCCTGACTGGACCGGCAAGATACCCGCGATTAAATTAAAGAGGGTGGTCTTACCGACCCCGCTTCGACCCAGGATAGCCACGGTCTGGCCCGCTGCCACCTGAAGATTAACATCTTGGATGACCATTTGCTGGTCGTAGCCGTAGGCTAAATCCCGAATTTCTAGCACCTTACTCCGCTCCTAAATATTCATTGCTAAAGTATTGGCCCTTAGTTAGGTCGCTTTCGACCAGTTTGTTGTCGTAGAGCCATTGATAGAAGGCATTCCAACGCGCTGGATCGAATTGGCCCCATTTGGCAGGATCGCTAGCGTAACGCTCGCTCAACCATTTTTGGGAAGCCACGACGAAATCACGTTGGTCCTTCAATTCTGGGGCCGCTTCAATCAGAATGTCGGCCGCTTCTTCTGGATGTTCCATAGCATATTGATAGCCCTTCTTGATGGCTGCCAAGACCTTCTTGGCTTGATCTGGGTGGGCTTTGAGGTAATCATTGTTGGCAATAATAACTGGTGAGTAGAAGTCCAATTCTGGCGCGATGTCCCGAATTTGGAAGAAGGTGGTGGACACCTTCTGGAAGCCTGCCAAAATCCCATCCCAAGCATAGTAAACCCAGGCTGCATCGAATTGGTTATTGACCAAGCCGATAATGGAGTTGTCGCCATCATTTGGCACTAGGCTAGCCTTGGAGAAGTCCCCGCCGGCCTTCTTAGTCATGTATTCCATCATCTTCAATTCAATTGGGTCATTCCAAGTGCCGTACTTGTGCCCTTCCAGACCTTTAGGATCCTTGATGCCGGCTTCTTCCTTAGCAATAATACCGGACGTGTTGTGTTCAATAATAGCCGCTACCGCCGTTACTGGCAAGCCACCCGCAAATCGCTTAGCCAAAGAATCTTGGAAGGCAATCCCGAAGGCCGCCTTACCTAGCCCCACTAATTCAGTGGTTGAGCCTTCAGGTGGACGTTTGATATCAACTTCCACGCCCACTTCCTTGAAGTAGCCCTTGGCTTGGGCGACGTAAAGCCCGGTATGATTGGTGTTAGGTACCCAGTCTAGAATCAGGTCTACCTTGTTGTCATCACTTGATTGAGCGGCTACGCTTGGTAGTGTGGTCCCAGCCAAAGATAGGCCGGCAAGCAGGGCCGCGAATTTTTTCATCCATTTTTGCATGTGTGTGTCACTCCTCTAATCTTAGGAAATATGGGGGGCCTTGCTTGAGCGCCAAGGCAAGGCGAGTCGTTCAATTAAGGCAACTAGGCCCATAAAAATCAAACTCAGTGCTGAAATGAGGAAAATGACCGCGAACATCTTGTCGTAGGCGAAGGCCTTCTTGGTCTGAATCATATAGACACCCAAACCCTCGAATCCCCCTAGCCATTCCGCCACAACCGAACTCACGAAGGCGTATGAGACACTGACCTTAAGCCCGGAAAAGAAAAAATGTAGGCTGGTCGGTATCTTAACATAGCGCAAGGTCTGCCAATGACTGGCTCCCATCATGTTCAGCAACTGCAAGGCATCCTGGTCACAATGGGCGAAGCCACTTAAGATACTCATGATAATCGGGAAAATCGTGGTTAAGACCACCAAGACAATCTTAGGCGTCATCTCATAGCCCAGGGCCAAGACCAAAATCGGGGCGATGGCCACCGTCGGCACAGTCTGAGATACGATTAAGAGTGGGTAGAGGGCCCGGTGGACCCATTTGAAGCGGTCCATGATGACCGCCAGAATAAAGGCCAAGACAATCCCAATGCCCAGCCCGATAAAGGCCTGGATCAGGGTCACCCGACTATTGCGCCAGAGGTTAGGGGCATCTTGCCAGATAGCCGCCAGAACCGCCGACGGAGCCGGGATAATAAAACGCGGCAGCATACCCAGTCGAGCCGTCACTTCCCACAAGGCCAGGAGTCCTAAGCCTGTCAGCCAAGCCACACTTGATTCAAACCAGCGATGCACTCTCTGTTTAATGGTTACCGTCTCCTTTCTATTGAGAATACGTAACACCCACTTGCGTTTGGACTCGATAAAAAAAGACCCATCCCAGCATGACGCGCAGGATGAGTCCATCAATCAGATTCAACTTGCCACATCCCTACGTAAGTATTAACTTCATCAGGTTATGAGGGTCCGAGGCAAAGCCCCATCTCAGCCGCAGTCGCGGCTCCCCTTGTGTTACCTCTATATTATATGCAAGTTGATGTAAGAATGCAATTGCGGTGCTTGGGGGATGGGGGATAAAAAAGCGCCAAGGGTTGCTACAGGAGCGTGCCTTGGCGCTGATATAATCTGTTCAGTCTCCAAAAATCCGAAGTAGGCAACTCTATCTATCAAAGGTTACTTTGTTTCTCGAAATCTTTAGTTCTAGGTTTTTATAGTAGCGGAAATACCTAGTTCCACCATCATGGTTAATATGCTTCCTCACTTTATCAATAATCTTCAGTTGCTTGATATCTGAAAAAAGATGTCCCACTATTGGGAAACGAGATATAAAATACTTCTTCTTGAATCGGCCTTATCGGCCTGCCAAAGAGGCACTTATTTTTTGATAGTGAAATCTATTGGCTTAGTCTTTGCTAGTTTTTTTACCATTATAACTAAAGTAGTTTAAGGTTGCTCAGTATAATTGGATGGTTAGCTCAGTATCGACTGACACAAATTAATACGTTTTACCAACTTGGTGAATTCTATCTTCAACACCCTTGTAGCTTGATAAAACTGCAAATTCTTTGTTTGCTATTGGAGATAGCTGTTCACCTCTTTCAAAAGTGCAGCAAATTATCACACCTATTTCTGGTGTTTTAGTTTTTTTTCACTTTGAAGAGTTCCCGATATACTTGTTCGCTTCCAAATTGCCTTGGCTCCACTTCTACAAGACGTAGGTTACTTCGTTCTAAGCGAAGAAGAGCATTTGTCAGTTGGTCAGCAGTAACAAGGAAACTATGGTCCGAAAGTCTACGCTCCCAGTTGGCTGGTAAAACTTCTTGGACGGTTACTAGATAGTCGCTAGTCGTGGCTTGTGTCAAGGTTTTTTCAATGATTTGTCCCTCTTTGACGAAAAAAATACGTCGAGTCATTCGGTCAATTTCATCTAAGTTATGAGATGAGATGAGGACGGTCATACCTTCCTTACGATTGAGTTGCATGATTAGCTCGCGTATACGAATTAGACTGGTTGGATCAAGTCCATTATACGGTTCATCCAGGAATAGGACTTGCGGCTGGTGCAAAATTGCGCAGGCAAAAAGTAGGTGTTGTTTCATCCCCAAGGAATAGGTACCTACTGCTTGATCTAGATAACTAATCATCCCCACTTGCTTCGCTGTATATTGAATTCTCGCCTTATCTAAGCCGTGCGATAGAGCAATATATTGCAAATGATCATAACCAGTGAGCTGTGGATATAGAACACTATTATCCTGCATAAAACCGATAACACGGTAGAGAGATTGTCCAACAGGCAGTGACTTATCCGCCACTATAATCGTTCCCTCAGAAGGAGTGAGCAAACCCGTTAAGGTCGATAGCAAGGTTGTCTTACCCGCACCATTAGGCCCTACGAGACCGACTACTTCTCCTGATTCGATGCGAAAATTCAACTGCTCCAAAATGTGCTTTTCCCCATAAGAGACACTGAGATTCTTAACTTCAATCATAGACTTTCACAACCTTTCATGCGATGTTGTACAAACACGTTCACTAGGCCCCCTAGTAAGCTACACATGAGTATTCCCATCCAATGTGTAAGTAGTGGCTGTTGTAAACTAACTGACATTTGTCCGTTTAGAACTTGCCCTATATCCAGATATCGGAAGGGACTGAATACCTGTGCAGTACTAGGCAATAAAAGGGTGCTCACATAACCAATAGCTAGAATACTAATCACTAAGCTAACATAAAGCACCATTGACTTGCTCCAACTAGCCACAAAGTGGCAAAGACTATTGACGAAATAAGTTACTGCTAGAAGCAACGCTAAACCTTCCAAATAGTAATACCAGAGGGGGAGCAACTCAAAATATTGGTGCGTAGCGGGCACTTGCCAACGTTGGCTAACTACGCCCCCCCATTGGGTAGCATCTACAAAATATCGCACAAATGGTAGATTGATATCACCTACGCCAGCAATGAGCATTCCCGCCAATCCTAATAAGAAAAGAGAACCTCCGCCCAGCAGACAGATCTGTTGGAAGGTAAGCCGCCGACGCAACTGGGCAAGATGGCTTGGAGACACTGGTTGAATTGCTTGGAATTTCCATCGCCCACTCTCCCTATCTTGTACAGCTGGCGACACTAGAAAAAGCAAAAGCAATCCCCACAGCAACAAGTATATGCGGTCTTGAACAAAATTTCCGATAATCCCAAGCCCCGTATAAGTCCGCATGGGCTTGCTAACACGAGCTAAATACGCTTCGAAGACTGTGATGTCAATCGCAAGCGGTGGCTCATCCTCCCCGCTACGCGGTGATTCCTCATAGCTTGGCAAATAAAGGGTCCAATATGGCCCACCCGGCACCTGATAATCAATTCCATAAAATTTCTTCCACTCAGCTATTTGATAATTTATATACGCATTAGGCATGAAAATCCAGTCCTGAAGAGGTAGTTGCGAACGATTGTCCTTATGTTGCAAGTAATCAACGTCTTGCTTCAACTCCTCATATTCCATCGTCTTGGCTAGCATCGTCTTCCCTGCTTGTAATTCGGCTACAAGTTCTGATTGGCGATTATAAATAGCGAGAGCTTCTTGATAGAGTTCTTCAGTCGGATAAGCTGAACGATAGGATGAAATATCCACCGATAATAGTTCAGACTTTTGCTCGATATTCTTGACTTGTAACTGATAGTATTGGATCCCTTGGGATACGGTATAGTAGAGAAAGAAGGCTATGAGGCTGAACACCAATTGCGCCCAGAGCGCCCCTCGCGTAATCTTGAGCCATTCAAATCGAGCCTGAAAATAACGTAATGACATATCAACTCGAGAGTGAATCTTTCCACGTTTGAGCCGTGCATAAGATAGAACTACAACTAGATACCAAAACCCTAGCAACATGCAAAGAATAAGCCCCATAGCCACTAAAAGACCTGACCATGATTGATGTAGCACGAAGCCATGAATATCCCAATAGCTGAATAAACTATAGATAGGATAAAACTTGAATAGACTACTGAATTCAGCCATTAATGTTACTGTAATCCCTAAGCCGAGCCAGACCAATATTATTCGCTGTACGAAACGATTAATGATAAGCATGAGTAACCAAAACAAGACGCTAATCCCTAGCCAGAAAACATAGAGTGCAAGCACTCCTTGCCAAAATGGCCACCCCGGTGCTAGTGGATAGTGGAGAAGAGTGATGACTTCCAACTGATCAAAGAGATAATGATAGAGTCCCCACCCTACTATAATAGACAGTCCATAGCCTAAGCCTACTATCAGAAAAACGCCCAATCGCCTGCCGAGCAAACGACCGTAGGTCATTGGCAAGGTCCTAAGATAAGACTGCTGGCTGTCAAATAGATCCCTCAATAGAGGCATTCCCACCAAATAATTAAATAGTAACAGGAGCGGAACCCCCAGAAGATAGGGGCTTGCTTGCGCCATTAAATAGCTAGACTCGCGTGTTGTCTTAGTATCAAAGCGCCCTACCTGATAACTGACCTGCCAGTCAATGACCGGCAACTCAGTTTCTAATTGTTGACGCGAAACACTAAGTAATTCCTTCCCTTGATCATTAAGGGACAGCAAGGTCCGCCAAAGCTTAAGCTTGTCTTGATTTACACGATCCCACTCCTCGTAAAAGGCTGCCACGCTATAATCAAAACGTATCGTCTCTGCCTCTTTCATGGACACTAGTAGCGGATCATCGGCCGATACCCCTTGTTTTTGTTTGGTGGAAATAGCCCAATTCAAGTCGGAAGACAAACGGTTGGCTTGTTGACTCTCTTGCCTCCGGAAATCATGACTAAATTGCCCACGAAAGAGTCCTAATCCTAATATGACGAAGAAAGGCAGGAAAAAAAGCAAACAGACAACGCGATTATGCTTGAAAAATTGTTTGAGTTCCTGTCTGAACATAACGTTTTACCCCTCTCTATAAAAAAGTGATTCATCTATCAAAAGCTTGCAAGAGTTCTTCAAATACATGATTATCTTTAATTTCTTCATATTTTCCGCAACCTACTATTTCACCTCGATCCATTAAAACTATAATCGCATTTGGATCAGACACAACTTCTAAGTCATGCGTTACAACAATTGTAATCTTGTGAGGATTTTTTCTAGTTAGCTCTTCACATTTTTTCTTAGACACTGCATCTAAGTATGCATCAGGCTCATCCAAAATAAGGACACTAGTACTTTGTAGTATTGCTCGTAAGAGAGAAATTTTTAACCATTCGCCACCCGATAGCTGTCTCCCCTCCATAAACCAAAACCCTAATTGTTCATCAATAGTGTGCCTTTCAAAAAACTTATGATCTAATTGTCCCATGCAATCGATGATATTACTATCGAGTACTATTTTATTTAACGCTATATTTTCCCTAAGCGTAAGCTCATATTTTACAAAGTCTTGAAATAGAACACCAATCTGTCGCCAATATTTAGTAAGTCGTCCATTATCATGACTAATGTCTTCACCATTTATCAGAAGTTGACCTTGTATGTCATATAGACCCATGAGGCATTTCAGTAAGGTGGACTTCCCGGATCCATTCTTGCCTATGATATAGTACTTTTCACCTTTTTTAAATGTAAAATTGATGTTTTTTAGTCGATCCTGACCATTAGTAGAAAATGATAGAGATTTTACTGATATCTCAGACACGTCTCCTATAGTGCTCATATCTTCTTTGCAATCTAGCATATGAAAGTCTTGTAATTCCACAAATTTAATAAACTGTCCTAGATATAAAAAATGACTTGATAAAGATGATAGTCTTGTGAGTACTGTCATTAGCACATCTTTGAAAGCATTTGAACTCTGCACATAGCTGTATACTGTACCAATAGATACACCTCCTGTTAGACTATCAACCATAATTAATACTATTACAGAAATACTAAAGAACAACTCTAGTATCTCGGAAATAAAACTAAATATGATTTCCCTTCTGCTCACTTCTTTATCCTCTTGGAAAAACTTAAGAGCAAGTCGATTAACCTTATCTCGGAAAAAATCATGCAAGTTATATAGTTTAATCTCTTTGATTGAGCCTTCGTTTTTTAATAAAAAGCTATAATACCATTTTTTTCTTTCATCCTCTTGCCTGGAATCTAGCAACATAAACCTCTGTCGCCCAAAGTAAATTTTACCATATGATGATATACATGATATAGTAATAACAAATATAAGCATCTGAGGCTTCCAAGTATATATTATTGTACTGAGGGAAATCATATTTAAGAAACTGATTAACAAGCCCATAATATTACTCGCATAATCAAACAAAACATCATCCTTTATCCTCTCAGCTTTTTGAACCAGATCATAAATCTCTGAATTTTCAAACATACTTAATCCAAAGGAATTTATTATGTCTAAGATATAATCATTAACATAGATACTAAGCTGCCCTCTATAACAAAACTCTAAGTATTTTGAGTAATTCGAAATCAAGAGCATAATAACATTATATGCAAAGAAAAATATGATAAACTGAATTTTATCCATCATATCGCCTTCGGAAGTGATTTCATTTAGTACTAAACTAGTTGCATATATATTTAAGCTTATGCTCCATCCAGAAATCACATTCATTATACAAACCAACATCAGCTTTTTTTTATCCACATCCCATAGAATTCTTAACACGACTTTTATAGGATATATATAAGTCCTATGCGCTTTTTCTTTCATTCTTATAACACCCTATCTACTTTACCAAAAATAAAATCCCCCTTAAACCGAGAGTTACTTTCAATACTATTCAAGGCAAGTGCAGTTCCCAAAGAGGTTGAGAGTATTAGGCTATCTACTCCAGCTTCGAAACTATATCCCTTACTATTGAACACTTCGGAATCTTTGATATACATAAATACATAGTTTATTGTATCGTCGAACTCTTTTAGCCCGCACCAATATAATTCGTATAATATACTAGCCAATCCATGACATAGATAAGGACTAGAGCTAATATAATTAGAGTTAAGTGGGTATTTAAACATCATATTTTGTACAACGCTAATAATCAAACTTCTTTTCCCATAAAGCAATGAGCGTGGCATTAAAGTATTATCTAAAGCGATTCCTAAGTACCCAGCTATCCCATAACACCAACTGTAGTCAATGTCCTTACTACAATTTAGTAGTTCATTATGAACCTCCCCAAATTTCATAGGCAATATCATTTCTTGTCTCTCAGAATAGAAGCACATTCTTTCAATGACATTTAGTACATTCCAAACATCGTCAACTAGCTCAGAACGGCACCTAGTATATTTAGATAAAACAACATAGATTCCCAGTATCCCATGAGCACAGCCTAAATTAATCAATTGGTGTTCATAAATTCCGGAAATATTTTCCATACCTTTATCAAGGAAATTTTCTATAATCCCATTTTTATCTCTGCAAATTTTTACCAACAATCTGACAATATCTAGCTCTAGAGATATTGTTTTGTCACAGCCTTGAAACTCCAATAAAAAATTTAATACTCCTAGTACTCCTGACATTAAATCTAAGTCATCTAAATAGAAAGAGGACGTCTCTAGTCTTTGTATTATTTGCTGGACCCCCTTTTTGACAATTTCAAATAACTTCCAATATATGTCCGCTTCAAAACACTCTTGGCCATATAAAAGGTACAATGCCACTAGATATCGTCCATTACCTGAGAATGTACCTACCGCGTTTTCTTCGCTGATTTGATGGGGAAACTTACTCTCTAACAAATAGTCTCTTATACTATCTTGAACTTCAGACGCAATTGTCGTGGCAGCGTTCGCATATAGCACTGCTAATTCAAGAATATCCGCATCTCTGAGGCCACTATCTTCATTGGAATAAAAATCTATAAGATATCTAACTAATATATTTTGCATATTACTCATGTGCAACCTCCATTTATAAAGTATAACCTATCTAAGGTATACTGTGTTGCCGAAAGACTGAAAGGTTATATAGCGTGATTAGCAAATCATCTTCAAATTGCCTGTCCATCCCGACAAATCGATTAACCGTCATATGTATGATTGACAACACTACATTTCTATACTTAACTGCTTTTTCGCTAGGCAATTTGAACCTCATTAAACTATCATCGAGTTCCATTTTCTTGTGTTGATTTACTACTTTTTCGTTAATTCTAGCATAGTTTTCTCTCTCTCTTTTTCTTTTAAACACTTTGAGGATATCTGCAATCTCTGAATCTGTTAGATTCATTAAAAGTAAGTATGCATAAATATAAGATACTAATTCTTCTCGATCCATTATCCCTCGCTCTATTATGTGGCGACTCTCCCATTCAAAAAAATTCACTATAGACATTGTTTGCTCTAAACCATTATACCTATATATTTCTGGGCAGAAAGATGTAAGAGCGTAATCTTCAGCACCCCAATTGTATATGCGGAATTTAAGAGCATCCAATACTCCCGATAAATCTCCTTCTCCTTCATCCCGTAATCTAACTCTCAAATGTGGACGAGGATCAGCGTACCTTATAAAGAACGACGGACGAAAACCAAATTTTTCAATTATTTCGTAGACTTCTAGTAGATTATCAGTTATAAACGTATCATGAAATCTTAGTGGCAAGTAAATACAGAAAGTGAACCAGTTCTTAAACATTTCAACATTTAGTACTTCACCTTTTCCGCAATTAGTTATACTAGGATTCCATCGTGAATCAGCCTTGCTATCATCCTTTCCTTTGAAAGAAAAAATAAACTGCGAACATCTATTTCCTAATATGTATTCCTCATCATTAGTGACGTCTTCCTCAGTCAAGACTATCTCTTCTTGCTTTAGGAGCAATTTCAATAAATATTCGATGTGTACATCATTATCAAGACAATAATATAATGTAGTACCTAGTCCGACGAGCCCTACTTGTTTTGGTATACCTAACATTTCAACATACTTTCTAAAAAACTCATATTGATCCGAGCCCATGTTAGTATTACAAGAGTTCTTCAACATATATAATTGAAAAACTTGAAATCTTATCTTCCACGACTGTTTGAATATAGTTAAATTTCGATGTCTAATACGAGGAATATAATCGAATTCTTTGAGTAAATCTCTAAAAAAATCTACGCGATTAATTTTATACTGACTCCCTATATTCAAAAGAAATGCGTACAACCTACTATAATATGAAACCCAGTTTACCATATTTTGTTGCAGAGGTATTATTTGAGCGCCATCCTCCCCTTCTGATAACAAAAGCTTATCATTCTCATAATGTACGAATACTTTTGAAAGATCGATATTTCCTCTCATTAATCTTGAACTATCAATAATCAGATGCTCGCCATAGCCCAACATTGAAGGAAGTAAATCACCCACATTTTGCTTAAATCCTGCATCTAGCAATTCAATTTCTTTACTATTCTCATCACTGCATAGGATTTCCGAGGCCTCTCGCTTTTCACTAACGCCATAATTAAATCTTGCCCAATAGTTATTTAAACCTGATTTATAAGACTCAAAATTATATATGAGCTTTAGTTGACCACTATTTTTATCCTGCATAATAGATAATGCCAGTTCGTATTTGTCATTGCTACTTTTGTTGTAACCACTTTCCATCTTCAAACTTTCTAGTTTCTTTATTTCTAAATCCGTTAGTACAACCTCTTTTTCATGCAGATAACTGCACACCTTAATTCTGTCAATCAACCATTGAAAGACATCTCCTTTATTAACGTACATCTCACGATTTTCAAGTTCCACATCTCTATTGTAAGTGTTCACTAATAAATTAAGTAGTGGTATTGGTTGATATACATCTGGACGATTTAATATCCATTGTTTGTATGTCTCTAAATACTCCCCACATATTTCATTAGTAAATAAATTCAAAACGTTACCCGCATATTCAATCTCTGCCTTATATTTCTTACTAAGCCCAAACTCTGAGTTCGAAAACTTATTTAAATATAAGTATTGATCAGATATACATATCACTTTCATTTTTTCAATAACTTCATCGTACATTTGAATTTGAATTAAGCTAGATGAATCGTTAAACTCTTCTATTTTATTTATTATTTCCTTCAATTTCCCTGAAATGCCTAGGCCAATCGATGCTTTATATATATTTTGAAGCATCTCATTTGTTGTTTGGCATCGTGTGAATATATCCGTTACTAACACCCCTAATTCCAATAACTTCTGAATATACAACCCAAAATCAGCCGGGTCTTCATTAGGAAATCTATTCATTAAATTTATAATTAACATTTGCACTGGAGTATAATTATCCACAAGCTCAATGACTGTCGAAAGCAACTCCGTCATACCTATCGTTATCGTTTTTTCTTCATTTGGCAGACTATCTGTATCAAGAATTGTTAGATATTCTTCACTTACGAGTATAAAGGGTGATATTTTGACTCTCATTTTCTTCAAAGCTACAGCATTCGAAAGAAGCTGCTCATAAAGACCTTTCAACCATAGTGAAGAAACTAGAACTCTACAGCTTTGCTCGTACTGGCAACTTGTATTCTCTGAGAAACATCCTACTGCAATTGAACTCATAGCACCAAATGGTGTAGGTCTAGCGATATATCTCGCCACATATCCATATAAAGTTTGATATATTTTCTTTCTTTTCTTGTCTGAATTACTTTCTTCATACATCTCCGTAAATTCATCTAGTGTATGACCTGAATATTTCAATGCAAATTCAAATTCTTCACCTAACTCTTTTTTTATATACTCAAGCAATTCATCAAAACTTATTCGAGTAACTTCATTAATCTGTTGATATGGATGTATGTTATATCTTACATGCCATTGATTAATTAACTTATTCTTTTTTGTCATTGTGAAGCACCTCCTAGCTCAATCAATAAAAACACGAGCATTGTAGTCGCATAAATATAATATATAATTCATAAAAGCGAATCTCAATGAGACGTCTATTATTATGTGCATATTTATAAACTTTAAGCCCTCTATATGATGGATATTAAACAATCATATAGAAGGCAACCATTGACTCAACCTAAATCTTTACGTTAACTTCACATCACATTCGTTTTCTTTGTGGGCATGTTGCATGGTTTAAATCTATTTCCATGGTATGTACAATTGTAGCTTGGTGGAGGCGTAATGCTACCGCAAAGCGTTGGGGGCATGTTAGGAATTGACTTCGAAGCTAAAAATGTCTCACCATTTTTCTTGCTTACAACATCAACTTTTAAATCAAATAACTTGCTCATTATTAAATCCTCCTATTGAGCTTGTTGAGTCAAATGGTAATCTAAGCGCAAAAATAATTGACTTTGTACGATTTATATTGTATGATTCAAATAAAAATCTAGTCATTCCCCAATTATATTAGGTTTTCGCTTAGATTAGAGACTATTTTATCATCGTTTTGCCACTTTTCGCTAAAGTGTCCCTAAACCAACGCACTTGATGCTTTTTTGCAACATCCTCTAGCCCAATACTCATAGGAGGCTGCTGATATGTCATACGGTAAACTTATTTCTCAATTGCGATACGATAAAAACCTTTCAATCAAAGATTTATGCGCTAATCAGCTTTCTCGATCAGCCTACTTTCGATTTACTAAGGGCGAAACCCAGACTTCTGTAGAAACTTTTTTCTCTATGATTAAGACTCTACATATATCGCCAGCTGAATTCGATTATATATATAATGGCTATGCTCCACCTTTATATGAAAAATTACATACTTGTATCATGCAATGTTACAAATCAAAGGACACCACTGGCATAAACTTGATTATAGGTAAGTGTGACTGCCTATCTCAGCAAGCTAATGACTGTTATCATCATGCAGGTCTACTCGCCCGCTTCTTTCTCTCAAAACTAAATAATATGCCAGTTGACATAAACATCTCAAAAGAATTTCAATCATATCTGACTCACGTAAACACGTGGCACCTCTATGAACTCCAACTATTTAACTACACTATTCCTCTATATTCTTATGATTTTATTAAGTCATCCTTATCAAGAGTAATCAAAAATTCTAAAAAGTACGATTCTTTCCCTCAAACTAGGCGTATTAGCTTCTTAATTCTGACTAATATATTTAAATTACATCTTGAGCACTTTGATTTGAAGCAGGCTTCGTTAGTTATAGACAGCCAAGCAGGGCTCCCAAGACAAGAACACGATCTCTTTGAACAACTGCATATTAAACTAAATCATGGGTTACTATTACTAGCCAAAAAGAAAGTTTCAGAGGCGAATTCGTTAATTATGCAGGTTCTTAGTGTTTCTAGGCTTCTAAATCAAAGTTCTTTATTGGAGCTAGCAATTAATGGTTACAGAGATATTTGTCGACTTTATGATATAGAGCCGCAAATATCACTACAGCAATTAATAAAATCTTCCATGAGGTTTGATAACCATGTATAATCATGCTATCAATATGCGAGCCAGAGGGTGTATCATGAATAGTGTTTTATCCGAGTAGAATATTTACTAATGTAGCAACTTATTTTCGGCTACTCATCGAATTAACGTACTATTATCTCTTTTGAAGGAATAGCGCATATTTGCTGTTTTTCTGGTGTTCAATATCCCCAAAATAGCCACTCATAAAAATCTCCAGTAGCAGTCAATAAACATACCGATATAGATAGCAAGAAAGAAGTTTATTTAGTTAGTGTTACATATAATGATGCCCTCTTATACTTCAAAAATTACAAAGGCTGAATTAGTTCACGCACTAATAGTGGGTGGAAAAACATTTCCCACTCTCTTTATTGCAAAAAAAGTGTTGCTAGTCACTCTAGCAACACTTCAATTTTACTTTGACTAGCCCAGCAGCATCTTCATGACGCCGCTATGGTCTAGTATTAGGAAGGACATAAAGAGGCAATAGACCAGCATGCCCAGTAACAAATAGGTCTCAAAGGGCACTAGTCCCGGGAAGGAGGCTTTAATCCCCTTCCTACGTCGATAGCATCTGGCCAACCAGCTCAAGCCTAGGCCACAAGAGAAGACGGCGAAAGGCTCTAAGAAGAGCCGGTAGTTAGAACTGAGCGCATCCACACTAAATAAGCCGACTGGCTGAGGCGCAATCACTAGGTAACAGACAAGCGTAAACAAGAGCTGAGCCACCACTAGGGCCCATAGGACTTTTCTAAAGGTTCTCATACCCGCTCACCTCTCCCCTTCTCTGATTAGGCATCATTCAATAAAGTTGCAAGATATGCGTAAGCCCTATTTGATCTAATATCAAAACTGACATGATGACAGCAATCAACAAGTGTCCCGTTAGCAGCATCCCTTCGGCGGGCATAATCACATTCATATTTTCCTTAATTCCATTCTCACGCCGTCTAACTTTTGCTACCCATATTATCAAAAGACCACTAACTACGGTACAAATCGGCTCCAAAAACAGCATATAGCGTGGCCCCACTGAATCAATTCCCTTAAATCCGAAGTGGGTAATGACTGTTTCAGGTGCAACAAAGACAAAACATATAGTAGTAAAGACAAATTGTATGGCCACAATAGTCCAGATTATCTTTCTGAATGACTTCATTATCATCACCTACTCAAGTATGCTAGTAGCCAACAAGGTTATTTTAATTCTAAGTTTTCCCACTCAACCTTATCTTTAGTCTCCAAAATAGGCTTTTAATAATTCGACTTGTTCTTTATTTAGCATTTCTTCCCCGCTTATCAATTTATTTAGGGCATGAAGCGGCAGGCCAGAATTATGACTCAACCTCTCCATGTACTCACTATCTTTACTTTGCAATTTGATACGTATTAATTCTGCATAGTAGGCATTTGTCACCTTAAGAACAGTGGCTTCATCCTGTACATTAATCGTATCACTTAGTAAATCAAAAACTGTCTGCAAATTCGTTAAACTAGCCAAATTTCGAATAATCTGCTTGATTTGGCGTAAGATATAGTCATTTTCAACAAACATAAGGATACCTCCCACTTAATTTTTAGGCTTAAAATTGATGGTATCTGGCTACAATACCCATCCTATAACCTTATTATAGCCCTTTGAAAAGGCTTTTACAATAGTAGGCAGTCCCCATTTTGTGCGCTTTGCTTAACTATTTTTCTTCTATACAAAGCAAAAGAGGCTAAGAAATTCTTAGCCTCCATCTATTAAGTTTATTCCGGCTTCACAAAGACACCAGACACTTTGTAGCCTTTTTCTTGGAAGACGCGCGCGACTTCCTCAGAATCTTGAGTATCCACGTGAACCACCACATTGGTCTTGTCGTCCAAGTGGTAGACGTTCATTTGGGTGATGCTCCAGTTGTGCTTAGCGGTGGTCTCACCGATGTCCTCTAGAATACCTGCCTTGTCATCGACTACTTCCACCACGAAACGAGTCCCTGGGGTGTAGTAGCCATTGATGTCAATGAAGGCTTCGAAGATGTCCTTGTCGGTGATAATCCCCACTAATTGGGCGTGGTCCATGACAACCAGGACGCCGACGTCCATATTGCGCATCTCAGAAGCAGCTTGCTCTAAGAGGGCATCTGGGCTAGTGGTAATGACGCGACGAATCATAATGTCTGCCGCTGTCGTCTTGTTGAGCAAGTAGTTGAGTTCATGCACGCTCAGGCTGGTCGCGGTAGAAGGTGAGTTCTTGGCAATGACAGACTCTGTTAAGAGCCCTACCAATTGGCCTTTGACTACGACTGGCAAACGGTGAATGTCGTGTTGGCGCATCAAGTCCAGCGCCTTAATGACAGTGGTATCTGGCGTGATGGTCACCAAGTCGGTTGACATATAGTTTTTAACGTACATTTGCTTAACCTCCTAAGTATGCTTTTTGGACGGCGTCGCTCTCGAGGAGTTCTTGGCCGGTCCCGCTCAGAACGATCTTACCGGTTTCCAAGACGTAACCCCGACTAGCAATCGAGAGGGCCATCTTGGCATTTTGTTCAATCAAGAGGACGGTGGTCCCTTGAGCTTGAATCTGTTGAATAATGTTGAAGATTTCTTGGATGAAGATTGGCGCCAAGCCCATGGATGGCTCATCCAACAAGAGTAGCTTAGGCTTGGACATGAGGGCCCGGCCCATAGCTAGCATCTGTTGCTCCCCACCTGATAGGGTGGAAGCATCCTGCTTCTGACGCTCGCCCAAGACTGGGAAGCGGTCATAGACTGCTTGTATATCTTCTTCGATATTGGCGCGGTCCTTGCGTAAGAAGGCACCCATTTCCAAGTTTTCGCGGACAGATAGGCCTTTGAAGACGTGACGGCCTTCAGGCACGTGGGAAATCCCTAGCTGGACGATTTTTTGCGCGTTGGTTTTGGTAATGTTCTGGCCTTCATAGGTCAGAGTCCCTGAAGCTGGCTTAATCAAACCAGAGATAGTCCGCAGGATGGTCGATTTACCAGCCCCATTGGCCCCAATCAGGGAGACAATCTCCCCTTGGTTAACCTCGAAGTTAACGCCACGGACTGCATTAATCATACCGTAGTTGACGGCTAAGTTCTCAACACGTAACATTAGGCGTCACCTCCTAGGTAGGCCCGGATAACATCTGGGTTCTGACGAATTTCTTCTGGCGTGCCTTGGGCCAAGAGTCGGCCGTATTCCAAGACATAGATGCGTTGGCAGATTTCCATAACCAGAGCCATATCGTGTTCGATTAGCACGATGGTCAAGCCAAATTGTTGGCGAATCTGTTCAATTAGGGCGGTTAACTCAGCGGTTTCCGCTGGGTTCATGCCGGCTGCTGGCTCGTCTAAGAAGAGGATCTTAGGTTCGGTGGCCAGGGCCCGGACGATTTCCAGACGGCGTTGTTGACCGTAGGCCAAGTTCTTAGCCTTGTCTTGAGCGTATTGGGCTAGGTCGAAGATTTCCAAGAGTTCTAAGGCCTTAGCCTTCATCTTAGCTTCTGTCTCATAGTAGGCCTTGGTCCGGAAAATGCTGGACCAGATGGCATCGTGATTGTGCCCGTGCATGGCTACCATGACGTTTTCCAAGACGCTTTGGTCTTTGAAGAGGCGGATGTTTTGGAAGGTCCGCGCCAAGCCTAGTTGGTTAATCTTATAAGGTGCCATGCCGTTCAAGGTCTTGACCCCATCAGCAGTGGATAAGGTGACAGTCCCTTCTGTTGGCTCGTAGACGCCTGTTAAGAGGTTGAAGAAGGTGGTCTTGCCGGCCCCGTTAGGACCGATAAGGCCTACAAGCTCTTGCTCTTCTAACTTGAGGGAGACGTTGGACACGGCCGCCAAACCGCCAAAGTTTTTGGTAAGTTGATTGACTTCAAGTAAGGCCATTAGACTGCTCCTTTCTTCGCTTTATTCTTGGTTAAGAGGGAGCCTAGACGTAATTCCCAGGTTCCTAGGAGACCACCCGGTCTGAAGATCATGATTAGGATGAGGGCGATGGCATAGATGACCATACGAAGCTGCCCATAAGGTTGTAAGAGGGTGTTGAGAATCCCTAAGACCACGGCTGCCACGAAGGAACCGGTGAAACTCCCAATCCCGCCGAATACGACGATAATGAGGACATCAATGGATTTGTTGAAGGTGAAGTCCCCTGGGGTGACAACCCCGATGTTACCAGCATAGAGGGCACCACCGATAGCGGCAGTAATGGCACCTAAGACGAAGGCGATAACCTTGTACTTAGTCACGTTAACCCCCATAGACTCTGCGGCAATCTCATCTTGCTCGATGGCATAGGTTGCCCGGCCCGCACTGGAGTAGAAGTAGTTGAGAATCAAGATAGTGGTCACAACCATGAAGAAGTAAACTAATGGCCAGGTTGCCACTTTAGGAATGGCGTTAATCCCTTGTGGCCCGTTGGTTAGGGACTTGTAGTTGGTGATGACTACCCGGATGATTTCAGAAACACCTAGCGTGGCGATGGCCAAGTAGTCCCCGCGTAAGCGCAAGGTTGGAATCCCGACCAAGACTGCCAAGACTGCGGCGACTACCGCACCGACTAGCATCCCGGTCCAAAGACCGCCTAAATCTGCATGGCGTGTTGCGAAGATGGCACCTGAGTAGGCCCCCACGGCGATAAAGGCCGCATGCCCTAGTGAGAACTGGCCAGCTACCCCTAAGACCAAGTTTAGCCCGATGGCATAGATGACATCAATCATAATCTTGATTAAGGTAATTTGGTAGTAGGAATCGATTAAGTTAGTCGACGTTAAGAGCCACAAGAGGCCATAACCCAGGAGGGCTGCCGTCAACCAAATCAGGTTGCGTTGATGGAATCGTTGCATGTGGCTTCACCTACACTTTCTCTTTGACGTTCTTACCGAAGAGACCTGCCGGCAAGACGAGCAAGATAACAATTAAGAGGGCATATACGGCCGCATCCTTGAAGGCAGACCCCCCGAAGGCGGAGACGAAGGTCTCCAAGAGACCGATTAGGTAACCCCCGACCATGGCACCCGGAATGGAGCCAATCCCACCAACAACGGCAGCGACGAAGGCCTTAAGTCCTGGCGTCAAGCCCATGGTGGCCGCCATTTGGTTGGAGTAGAGACCGTAGAGGACGCCAGCTACCCCTGCCAGGGCAGAGCCTAGCGCAAAGGTAAAGGAAATCACCGCGTCAACGTTAATCCCCATGAGTTGAGCTGCTTCTTCATCGACCGCAACCGCCCGCATGGCTTTCCCCATCTTGGTGTACTTAACAATGAATTGTAGAGCTACCATTAAGAGGATAGTTGTCACGAAGATTAAGATTTGTTTGGAGTTAATGACCGCTCCCATCACTTTGAAGGTGGTGGTCGTAAAGCTAGTTGGGTAAGCCTTGACTTCCGGACCGAAGAAATAAATCATGGCATTTTCTAAGAGGAAGGAGACCCCAATCGCGGTGATAAGGGCGGCTACCCGAGTCGATTTACGTAGGGGCTTGTAGGCCACCCGTTCAATGGTCACCCCTAAGACGGAGGTGAAGACCATGGTTAAAGCTAAGGATAAGTAGAAGTCCATGCCCTGGACATTAACCAGATAGAAACCGAAGAAGGCCCCCATCATGAGGATGTCCCCGTGGGCGAAGTTAATCAAGCGGATGGTCCCATAGACCATGGTGTAACCCAAGGCGATCAAGGCATAGATACTCCCCGTCGACAAGCCGTTAAATAGTTGTTGTAAGAACCACTGGAGGTTCATAGGCATAAGCTCCTTTCTATGTATGATGGCTATAAATTAAGTATAGCAGTCCTAAGGCTAAGGCGCCATACTTCCTCATGAAAAAGGTCGTATTGTGCTATGACTGGATGTCCAAGCAACAATACGACACTAGCATGAGGGAGTCTGCTGTCGATTACTCAGCTGACACGTTCACAGCTTCGGTAACTTCACCTTTTTCGAAGTGGAGCATTACCGCTGTCTTCACTGGGTTGTGTTTTTCGTCAAATGAGAAGGTCCCGGTTACCCCTTTGAAGTCTTTGATTTTAGCCAAGGCTTTGTTAACTTCTTGTGGGTCAGTTGAGCCTGCATCCTTGATAGCTTGCAAGAGCACGTTAGTCGCATCGTAAGAAAGAGCTGCGAAAGTATCTGGCTTCTTGCCGTATTCTTTTTCATAGGCTTCTACGAATTTCTTAACTGCTGGGTCATCGCTCTTGTCAGAGTAGTGAGAAGTGTAGAAGACGTTGTTAAGGTTGTCTTTACCTGCTAATTCAACCAAGGTGTCGTTAGCAAAACCGTCACCACCTACGATTGGCTTGTCGATTCCAAGTTCACGCGCTTGCTTGATGATCAAACCAGCTTCAGTATAGTAACCTGGTACGTAGAGGGCGTCGAAGTCTTGAGTAGAGATGTTAGTCAAGACAGTTAAGAAGTCAGTATCGTTAGTTTGGTAAGATTCTTTGGCTACGATGGTCCCGCCTTTAGCTTCAAATTGCTTAACGAAGCTGTCAGCCAAACCTTGTGAGTAGTCGTTAGCTTGGTCAACCAAGAGAACTACTTTCTTGTAACCTTGAGTGTCCGCTAAGTAGTTGGCAGCAGCCACCCCTTGGAAGGAGTCTTCGAAGCAGACACGGTAGATGTAGTCGTAGACTTTGCCTGCAGAGTCGAGGGTAATCCCGTTACCAGTTGCAGCAGGGAAGATAGCTGGTGTTTTGCCGTCGTTAGCGACTGGAATTTCTGCTAAGGCATCCCCGGTAGTTGCAGGACCTACAATCCCTGCCACGCCGGCAGCGACTAATTTGGTTGCAGCCGCAGCGGCTTCCGTCTTATCAGACTTGTTGTCTTCGACTTGCGCTTCGACTTTCTTGCCGTTAACGCCGCCGTGTTCTTCATTGTATTGCTTAACAGCTAATTTCAAACCACTAGCCATTGGCGTCCCGTAAGCAGCCGCCGCCCCTGAGAGCTCGAAGTTACCGCCGACTTTAACGGTGTCTTGGGCTGAGACAGTAGCCAATGGGGATGCGAGCAAGAGACCCGCGAAGAGTGCTGTTCCTAACTTTTTAAAATTCATAGTGTACCTCCTAAAATATGGTTCCTAAATCATGATGATGAGAAAAGTATACACTACTCCGGCTCATTTTACAATGCTTTTATTAAAGTTTTTTAATCTTTTGCTCATTTTCTTGTCTAGGCCTTATGTAGCGCGGAATCGGTGCCGTTTTGGGCAGCTGGCTGGAGGGGGATTTCTGGATTGTGGCCTGTTTTGGGCGGGGTGTTGGGGAGCCAGTGGGCCACTCTTTAAAGTGGACCACTGGCTCGGCGATTTTCCTAGATTTGGCCCTGTTTCCGGCAGTTTCCTGGGAGCTAGTGGTCCACTCTTCAGAGTGGTCCACTGGCTCGGAATTCCCTCCCAGCTTTTGCCTTGTTTTCTACGGGTTCTTAGAAAGTTAAGGGTTTTTCCTAGCTATTGTAGCGAGTTACTTGGGGGATTTGCCGGCTAACTTACTTAGCTCCCCTATTTATCTATTACATAGATAAATAGGGGGCGAGCGAGCAAAATTACGTGTCCAAAACTAAACAAAAAAGGGGCGGGTGCCCCTTTTTCTTCCTATATATATTGATGAGCTTCCAACTGGGTGGCTACTAGCTTAGCCTTGAGGCCGGCGCTACCCTTGCCTTCTAGGCGCGTCAGGGGCTCTTTGGCGAAGTAACGGAGGGAAGCAACTACTTGCCCGCCGTTTACAAAGACTTCTAGTGAGCTAGCATCTAGCCAAAGGTCTAAGTGCTTGAGCTCCTCTTCAAGCTGCATATGGCGCCATTCTTGCAGGCCGGTTAGCCAGTTGAAGCGTGCTAAACTTAGGCGGCCTTGAGCGGCCTGGTATTTGACCGTCACGTTATCATCTAAGGAGAGTTCCCAATCTGCTAAAGTCTCAAAATCCACTTGCACTCTTTGCGCCCGGCCTGCCAAATCTAGGCGGAAGTCTGCCGAGGTCCAGTCCAGCGGTTGGCTAGCTCCTGCCAGGCCTGCCAATTCTGCAATCGGCGTCTGATAGAGTTTGCCATTTACTAGGCGTAACTGGCGCGGAATGGTCAGGTGATGAATCCAATCGTCCTGACGGGTTGGGATAGCGGCCTCCTGGTCAGGCCAGGTAATGCCCATCCAAGAGTATTGAATCACCCGGACATCAGGCGCCACAAAGGACTGAGGCGCATAGTATTCAAAGCCCCGGTCACATTCCTGCATGTCAGCAAAGTCCGCATTATCGGGTAGGAAGCGAGCGGTCTGGCTATCCCAGGTCCCGACTAAGTAAGTGGTATTAAAGATATTATGGTAGCTATCTCCGATTGGGTCGACCCCTTGAGGTGAGAAGATGAAGACGGCCTTGTCCTGGCCTGTCACCTCATCCTTCAAGAAGACCATATCCGGGCACTCCCACATATAGCCCAGGGGCTGATCAAATTGGAAGATAGAACCGCGGTAGTCCCAGTCTTTGAGGTCTTTGGTGAAGAAGGCCACGGTGTCGCCGGTCTTATCTAAGCGCTGAGCCCCCAGTAACATCCACCAACCTTGGACGGTCGCATCATACCAGACCTTAGGATCCCGCACATGGCCGGTATAATCCGGCAACTGCTCAGTCACAGGGCCTAATTTGGTGAAATGAATGCCGTCTGTCGAAGTGGCAATACATTGGTAGCTGGTCCGGCGTCCTGCCTCATCCTTGGTATTGCCGGTATAGAAGAGGTAGAGGGTGTCCTCGTGGACGATGGCACCACCTGAGTAGACCCCGTTCTTATCGAACCAGTCATCGGACTTGAGGGCTACCGGCAACTGCTCATAGGTCACGAAGTCCTTGGTCCGGACATGACCCCAGTATTTGGTAGAGTGGTCGGTCGCATGCGGGTTATATTGATAGAAAATATGATAGTAACCCTGGAAATAGCAGAGCCCGTTGGGGTCATTAAGTAGCCCCTGCTCAGGCGTCAGATGGAAGTGTTGGGCGTAAGGCCCTTTGTTGCGGCTTGTCATGGCTGGTCCTCCTTTTTGATTATAGGCTAACTTGATTATAGCACAGCTGCCAGTAGGCACCTATGAAAACAGGACGAGTTGCCCCGTCCTGTCATAAGTCATACTTGTGCTTAAGCTTGTTTGTCTTCTTTGTAACCGAAGGCGTAGGTCAAGCCGAACCCGATCCCGAAGCTGACTACCAGCACCAAGAGGTAAGCAAAGATATTGTTGAGGTAGAGTAAGACCCCTGGTAAAACAGTGACAGACATACCAGTCGCTGCCAATTTGAAGAGGCCTGCTAACCAACCACCTGCAGCCCCGGCAACGAGACCCATAACGAATGGTTTACCATAACGGAGGTTAACCCCGAAGATAGCTGGTTCTGTAATCCCTAGCAAGCAGGAAATCCCTGAAGAGTATGCCAAAGCACGAACCTTGTGGTTGACTGTCTTGTAACCTACAGCGAAGGTTGCCCCTGCTTGACCTGCCATGGCAGCAGTGAAGTAAGCATTCAGTGGGTTGGTCTTGTCGCCGTTAGTCAATAATTGTAATTCTAAGAAGTTGAAGATGTGGTGAATCCCGGTAACCACGATGATTTGTTGAACACCACCGACGATGAGACCCGCTAAACCAAATGGCAAGGTCAAGATCTGCTTGGTTACGTCCAGTACGACTGTCTCCAAGGAGTGGAAGACTGGCCCAATAGCGAAGAGACCCAAGATAGACATTACCAAGAAGGTTAAGAATGGTGTCACGATTAAGTCGAAGGTATCCTTAACGTGGTCATGGAGCCATTTTTCAAGTTTAGCCCCGATTAAACCGACGAAGAAGGCTGGCAAGACAGTCCCTTGATAACCTACGACTGGAATGAAGCCGAAGAAGGTTAAGGCTTGCGCATCCCCACTAGCCACTGCATAAGCGTTAGGCAAGGCAGGGTTGACCATCATTAAACCGAGGACAATCCCTAAGACAGGGTTGCCACCGAAGACCTTGAAGCTAGACCAAGCAACTAAGGCTGGTAAGAAGGCGAAGGCGGTATCGGTTAAGATTTGTGTATAGAGTAAGAAGTTTTGGTCGATTTGTTTAGGATCGGTTAAGCCGAAGAGGCCAATCACTTCTGGACGAGTGAGGACACCCCGAACCCCCATGAAGAGACCGGTTGCCACCAAGACAGGGATGATTGGTACGAAAACGTCCCCGAAGGTCCGGATCATACGTTGTAAGATATTACCTTGTGGCTTCACTTCTTCTTTTTGGTCAGACTTGGTTACAGCGTTAACGCCCAAGGCTGATACTTCTTCATAGACCTTGTTGACCGTACCGGTTCCAAAAATAATTTGGTATTGACCAGAGTTGAAGAAAGCACCCATGACCTTGTCGGTATTTTCGATGGCTTCCTTATCAATTTTGGCTTCGTCTTTGACCATAACACGTAGACGAGTTGCGCAGTGTGCGACGCTAGAGATGTTTTCCTTACCACCTAGGTATTTGACAACATCTTGTGCGATTTCTTTAAATCCCATATGAGTTCCTCCTTCATGCAGATGAGACTAAAACAATAATTGCCTGTAGAAAAGAAACCGGTTCTCCTCTAAGCTTTATTATACTTGGAATAGAACCGGTGTCAATATAATTAAATCTGAAAATGAAATCGTCGAGCTTTCAAATTAGGTTAGACAGCTGTAACAGACTGTCTGATAACAAGGGAAGTTTCGAGCTTGCGTTTGGTAGCCGTCTCATGACCCTGAATTCTGTCTAGCAGCATCTTGGTAGCAACATAGCCGGCATGACGATAAGGATATTCTACCGTCGTCAAGCCAGGATAGATAGAAGAACCTAGGACATTATTGCCAAAACCAGCAAAGTTAATTTGCTCTGGTACCTGATAACCTGCTTCTAGGCAAGCCCGCATGGCACCAATAGCAATAATATCGGTTGCCCCCACAATCAGGCGGGGCTTATTGAGCAGCACTTGATCCCGCGTCACTTGGTAGCCATCCATGAGATTGAAGCCACAGCTGTACTCGCGGAAGCTAGTATCACCGTATTTGAGGAATTCCCGCTTAATGGCATCGCGGCGCTTAATGCCCACGGCTGGGTCGGTTGTAGTCACCGTCAAGAAGTCCATATCCCGATGGCCCATGGCATAGAGGTAGTCGGCCAACTGGCGACCCGCACTCTCCTCGTCGTAGTAGATGGTATTCTCGTCCAGGAATTCTTGGCCAATGGTCACAATGGGCACCTGGACATTCTCAAGCAGTTCAATAATCCGGTTGTCAGTATGAGACATAAGGAAGATGACCCCGTCCATCTTGTTAACTTGGAAGGTTCTGAGGGCCTCTTCTTCCCGGCTGACCGAGAAATTAGAATTAATAATTAAAACCTGATAGTTGTGCTGACGGAAAACTTCGTCAATTTCACTCAGGATACAGTTGGCTGAAAAACTATCAAGCCGTGGTATGATGACGCCAATCATACGGCTCTCCTTGGCTTTCAAGCTTTGGGCAAAAGAATTAGGCACGTAGCCGGTTTGCTTGATGACTGCCTCAATCTTAGCAGCTGTTTTCCGGCTGACGGAACCCCCGTTCAAATGTCTAGAAACCGTACTTTTGGCAACACCTGCTAATTTTGCAATATCATTAATCGTTGTCATTGTTACCCTCCTAGCGATTATCTAGCCTTCGCTGGTAGTGAGTAGCATAGAGCTTATGACAAGTGTGTCTAAGACTGCCTCGAGGGCGTCTGGACTAAATCTTACTAAAAATCTCTTACGCTTGCTTCACTTACATAATTTCAACATTAACTTACATTAAATCCAAGTAAATTCAAACGGAAAATACAAAAAAATGTCAAAAGATTGTGTATTATGCCCTGCCCACAAACTTTTGACGCCTATTTACCGTGTTTGAATTCGTTTTATGACTTGGAAAACTGCCCACTAGCCCCTTGGCCTATGGTCAGATTCTTTCGTTATAAACGCGTCCTTTCATCCACACGCAAGCCCCTGGGGACCAACGTCAAATTCTCACGATTCATCAGTTGCGTCAACACTCTTCACTTACTAGATTGCGGTCCTCCCCCCTTTAACTCGTGCCGTTTTGGGCCTAAGCGGGCCCTCTCGCTTAATCAGCATATCTATCCGGCGCCACCCTATTGGACTGGGTCACTGTCTGCCATTGACTGGCCAGACTGGGCAAGTTATCCACTAGCTCACAGGGGTATGGTGCTTGGGATAGACAGGTATTATAACTAACACCGGTCACATCCTCCCCTTCTCGTGATGAGTATTCAAGATATTGCAGTTTCAATTTTGGAACTAGTTCCATCAGAAACCGCTGTCTTTACACTGTTATTATGACATATTTATCTTACTTTTACAAGTATCTTCTCGCGTCAGCTGCCAGGCCTTATCCCATCTAAAAAAATACGAAGCTAAGTATCGGAACTTAGCTTCGCAGAGGAGAATGACCCTAATGATTAGGGATGAAAGCCACTTGTCACAGGAGTGACAAGGGCTGCCGTGGCAGTTTGGATCGTCCCTTCCACTTGGATGGTGTAGGTCTGACCGTCTACTAGGTCGCCACTGGACATAATGATCGCTTGGAAATCCTTGCTGGCCGTCTGACGGGCCACTTCCTTGCCATTGGCATCGAGGATGATCAGCGTTTGGCCTGCGGTCCCTGCTATGTTAGCAGTAATGGAAGCCTGGGTCGATCCTTGGGCGAAACCTTGCAGCATGTCGGAGGTCCCTAAGGCCCAGACCGTGCCGCCTGTGATGGTGATGTCGCCCGCTGCATCGAGGGGGCCATTACCGCCTTGGACTGAGCCATTGACGACGAGGCTACCACCACTAATGGTGACCGTCCCGTTGGAATCAATGCCGTCACCTTCTGCATCAATGGTGAGGGTCCCACCTTCAAGGATGATTTGTAGGCTTGGATCACTTTCTTCCTGGCCACCTGGCGGCATGCCTCCAGCCCCTTGGCCATTTTGCGGTGGCTGGCCGCCTTGTGGCGGCGCTTGGCCAGCCGATGGAGACGGTGGGGTTGCATTCTTGTCCTTGTTGGCTTGGTCACCCTGACTGCCAGCTGCTGAGTCGGCAGTGGCCTGGCTGGCAGAAGAGCTGGTGTCAGCTGCATTACTTGTGGCGCTAGCGTCTGTGGTCTTGCTTGTGGCGCTCGTGTCCGTAGTTTTGCCAGAGGAGCCTGCCGAAGCGTTGACCCCGTCATCGCTACTCTTGATGGTGACATCGCCACCTAGTTGACGGATGACACGCGCTTCCAAGCCTTCCTCACTTTGGCTAACGGTAATCGTCCCGCCTTTAATAGTCAATTCATTGCCGGCATCCACCCCATCTTCGGTGGCAGCAATACTTAATTGAGTCGGATTGAGGCTAATGTTTGCCCGTTCGGTCGTCTCGTCATGCTCAGCATGGAGACCGTCTTTGCCTGCTTCAATGGTCAGAGTAGCCGCCTCAATATCGAGGGAGCCCTCGGCCTTGAAGCCATGGTTAGCGACCTTGACGGTATAGGCCCCGCCTAAGACCTTGAGGTCGTCTTCCACCTCTAAGGCATTCTTGGTAAGAGCCGTGAGGGTCAAGTTACCTGTCCCGTTCAGGGTCAGAGGCACCTGACTGTGGATGGTGGCTTTGACCTCTTCATCGTCGCTGGCCTGGCTTTCTGTCAAAGCATTCTGACTACCTCCCGCTAGACTGATGACGACTTCTTGGGCCTTGTTAATTCGTAGTAGAGTGCCCTCCCCTTCTAGGGTCAGGTTTTGAAAGACCAAGTGGACCTGGTCAGTGTCAGCTGCCTCTACCACTAGCTTGATGTTCTTGCCACTACCGGTTAGAACATAGGTGCCGCCTTGGGTGATGGTTAACGTTTGGTCGCTGAAGCTAGCGCCTTGCCCTGTGACGGTGGCCGTTTGATCAGCCAAAGTAATTGGGCTAGCCTGGCTCTCATCATAGCTGGTTTGGGCTTGGAAACTGATCACTGACTGACTTCCCTGCGTGCCCGACTGGGCTAAGACTGGATAAGCCAAGGACATACTGGCGGTCAGGCTGATGAGGGTGGCGATCGTAATGCTTTTTCTCATGATATGGACCTCCCTTATTGGTCTTGCGTGTAGTAATCTTGGATTGTTTTAATAGTAGGTTAAGTGATAGTCAGATGTCCCCTCTATCACTTAACTTGATTTCAGTATAGAAGTCCTAGCTAAAATTTACTTAAAATGCTGAAGGTATTTTTTAGGTTAGGGGAGATTGTGGCCTGCCTTGCGCTAGGAAAGGTGTTTTCTTCGGTTTGCCCGAGCCAGTGGTCCACTCTTTAAAGTGGTCCACTAGCTCGGCGCTTTTCCCGGATTTCGGCCCGTTTTCGCCGTCTTCCTGGGAGCTAGTGGTCCACTCTTCAAAGTGGACCACTGGCTCGACGATTTTCCTGGATTTCGGCCTGTTTCCGGCGGGTTCTTGGGAGCTAGTGGTCCACTCTCCAAAGTGGACCACTGGCTCGACTCTTTTCCCGGTTTTCGGCCCGTTTTCGCCGTGTTCCTAGGAAAGGCAGGGATTTTGGGCTATACAAAAATCCCTCTTTCAATCGATTATTGAAAGAGGGGTTAAACTTCATTAATGTAATCGGCTATGGCGGCCAATCCAAAATGGTAGGTAAACCAGGAGGCCTAGCGCTGCGACGGCTAGCCAAATCAAGAGGCAGAGGCCCAAGTGAGGCCAGTTACCCTGAGCTAGAACTGCAACTAAGAGGCTGTAGACTAGCAACTGCAGGACTAGAATCATGGCCAGTACCGGGCGCAAGGCGGGTACTAGGGCCTGCTGTCCAACCGGATAGAGACGCTCTAGTGGGTGGCGCAGGGGCTCTAGAGCTAGGGGCATGAGCTGAACTAGGGTCAAGACCGTACTCAATGCACCGGCTGCCGCCCAGAGCCAGACTTGTTGACTGCTGACGATGACCAAGCTGAAGAAAATCAGCACCCGTAGCCAGATTCCTGAATAGGCGGTATTGCGCACTAAATGGCGCAGGTAGAGGTAGGCGTAGCGATTACCTAGGCGCCCTGACAGACTCTTGAGGACACCGTCCAGATAAGCTCGTCGCTTAATGGGTGGAATCTGCTGGGGCACTTCTGCAAAGAGGGCCAACCAACGGTAGAGGCTGGCGCGACGGGCCTGCTCTTGGGCTACCAGGGCTTCAAACTCAATCCAATGTTGAGGCACTTTCCGGCAGGTCCAGCAGAGAAAGGCAGCACCTAGAATCAGCAGCAAGGCTAAAAGTCCCAAAGCCAGGTTAGCCGGCAGCCACAAGCTCCCCGCTCCCAGTCCTGCCAAGGCCAGAGCTAACAAAGAACCAGACAAAGCTTTTGGCAGCAAGCCGCTATAAAAACCTAGATAGCCGGCCCAAGCCACTAGGAACTTGGCGGCCACTACATAGACAATCAGACAGAGAGCCTGACCCAAGGACCAACCAAAGCCCAAACTAATCAGGGGTGCCAGCAACAAGGTTAAAACAGCCAAGACTAGGCTGGGAGCAAGAGCACCCAACCAGACGCCCCATTTCCAGACAGCATGCCATTGATAACCCCGGGCGAAGAGATAGCTCTTGTCTGGCTCGTAGGTCAGGAGCAAGGGCCGGCCCCAAGCCAGGCCCGCCCACCAGACTAGCAAGCAGACTGCTGTCATCATCAGTCCCAAACCTTGATGTGGCTGGCTTTGGAGGGAAGTCAATAATTGTTGGTAATAGATACTGAAGAAACCAAAGGCCACCAAGAGAATGAGGGCCATGTGGTCGTTGAGAATGAGCCGGCTGTAGCGGCTCATGGTCTTGGCAAAGTCGCGCAGACGCCCCTGCCAGAGACTGTTCAAATCCTTCATGCCGTCACCTCGCGACTGGCCATTTGGATATAGAGTTGATCCAGACTAGCACCGGGCGCTTCTAGGGCTTCTTGCAAGTCCTCTAGGGTACCCTGAGCATAGAGGCGACCTGCCTGCATCATGAGGTAGGAGTCGGCTAGATTTTCCACCAAACCTAGAACGTGAGTGGTCAAGAGGATGGCGCAGCCGGCTTGGGCGCGGGCCTGGAGAATGTCCTTGAATTGTTGAATGGCCAAGGGGTCCAAGCCCAAGAAAGGTTCGTCAATAATCAGGAATTTGGCATCGGAGACCAAGGCGCAGACAATCATGACCTTTTGCTTCATGCCCTTAGAAAAGTGGGTCGGAAACCAATCCAACTGCTTGTCCAAACGGAAGAGCTTGAGTAGGGGTTGAGCCCGCTCCATCACGACTGCCGGGTCCAGGCCATAGCCCAGGGCCGTCAGTTCCAGATGCTCGCGCAAGGTCAGCGCTTCATAGAGAATGGGCGTCTCAGGCACATAGGCCAGCTGGCTGGCAAAGGCCTGGTGGTTTTCCTGCAGGCTGAGGCCATCCAGGGTAACCGTCCCGGCCTGGGGCTTGAGCAGACCCAAGATGGTCTTGAGCAGGGTGGATTTACCCGCCCCATTGAGCCCAATTAGGGCCATAATTTGGCCCCACTCAATCTGGAAGTTAATGTCTTGGATGACCGGCACCTGGCGGTAACCACTGGCCAATCCGGCTACATGAATTGTCATAGTGTCTTTTCTCCTTCAGCTAGAATCACTTGCCAGGCTGCCAAGGCTAGACTGGTCTTGGACTGTTGGGGCAGGAGAACTTCCTGACCCTGAGCCCCCAGGACATAGACCTGGTTCTTATCGGAGTTGAAGCCGATGGCCGGGTTGGACACATCATTGGCGATGAGCCAGTCGGCCCCTTTCTTGCTTAACTTAGCTCGGGCATGTTCTAGCAAATTCTGGGTTTCCGCCGCAAAGCCGATTAGGACTTGCTGGCGCTTGGTCTGGCCTAGTTGGGCCAAAATATCTGGGTTTTGGACTAGGTCTAGTTGCCAGTCCATCTGACCGGCCACTTTCTTAATCTTCTGATCATGAGGATGCTTGACCCGATAGTCGCTGACGGCTGCAGCCATGACGACATAGTCCATTTGGTCATAGTGAGAGGTCATAGCCTGGGCCAATTCTTGGGCTGAAGCTACCTCTTGGACTTGGACGCCTTCTGGTGGTAGGAGGCTGTGCGTGGTGGAGACCAGAGTGACAGTCGCCCCCAACCAGTCAGCCGCCTGGGCCATGGCATAGCCCATTTTGCCAGACGAATCGTTGCTGATGTAACGGACTGGGTCAATGCGCTCGCGGGTACCCCCGGCCGAGACAATGACCTGCTTGCCGGCTAAACTTTGAGGTAAATGGGTCCGGGCATAGAGGCGCTCGACTTGGGCCACAATGCGATGGAGTTCAGGCAGGCGGCCTTTGCCTTCATAGCCTTCCGCTAAGAAACCTGTGTCAGGCTCCATAATGGTCAGGCCATCTGCTCGCAGTTGGGCCAGGTTGCGCTGGGTCGCGGGGTTCTCGTACATGTGGACATTCATGGCCGGCACCACCAGAACGGGGGCCGTTACTGCCAAGAGGGTAGTGGTCACCACATCATCTGCCAAGCCATGCGCCATTTTAGCCAAGCCATTGGCTGTGGCTGGCACCACCAGGGCTAGGTTGCACCAGTCAGCCATGGCCACATGTTGGACTTGGCTTGGCTCCCGCTCGTCAAAAGTATGGGTGAGGACCTGGCGTTTGGTCAGGACCTGCAAGGTCAGCGGCGTCACAAATTCCTGGGCCGACTGAGTCATGGCCACCTGAACTTGGGCACCCTTTTTAATTAACTGGCGGACCAGTTCTGGTACCTTATAGGCCGCGATGCCCCCCATGACAAAGACACCGATTTTTACATTTTCTAACACGCGGAGCCACCTCCAATCATTTTCCTTCTTATTTTAGCATATTCTAGCAAAAAAAGAGAGGGCCAGGCCTCTCCTCCTTAAACGCGACTGGACAGGGTGGCCAGATAGACGTCAATCTCCTCCTGGCTGATATGGCCGATGCCACCCAGGTTGTACCAAATAGGATTGAGGAAGCCTACATCCTTGAAGGTGCCGGCCATGGTCGTGCCCCGAATAGGGTCGCCAAAGACCTGCTCCAGGTCTTCTGTAGAAGCAGCTGAAGTCGTGAAAATGTAGGTCTTGCGCACCTGGCGGCTGGCTAGGAGGCGTTGATTTTCGGTCTCGAAGGCCGACTTAGGCAACAGCACCTTATCCAGGAAGCCCCGCATAATGGCGGGCATGTCATACCACCAAATAGGATAGATGAAGATAATTTGCTCTGTCTGGTCCAAAATTTGGACATAGCGTTCTACCTGGGGATCGGTCGTCTTGCCTTCCCCATAGACGGCTAAGTCCGCGGCCGACAGAACCGGATTGAACTGGTCAGCATAGAGGTCTAGTAGGGTCACCGAGTGGCCCTTGGCTTCTAGGGTGGCGACTAGGCGCTCCAAAATAGCATGGTTGAGACTGCCCTCATAGGGGTGGGCGTAAACAATGGTCGTTTGCATGGTCATCTTAGCACGTCCTTTCTCTGAGTTTGGTAGGGTTTTCCATATTGTAACATATTTTGGGGCTGATATTAAGTGAGGTGGCTAGGTAGGGGGTGTGGGAGCTAAATAGCAGGTGCGGTGGCCGGAGGAGCTAGTGGTCCACTCGGCGGAGTGGACCACTGGCTCATGACTTTTCCGCCTTTTTAGTCGCTTTTGAGCACTTACCAGCCTAGCTAGTGGTCCACTCGAAAGAGTGGTCCACTGGCTCGCGGCTTCTCGGGGCTTTTGGGATTAAGTCCCTATAATTGTGTAAAAAGAAAAAGCCAGGTAATCTCTGGTACAATGTAGTTGTCGGAAAACATTGAAAGAGGAGATTACCATGACTTACCTTAATATTAACCTAAAACTTGAAGAATTAACAGAGGCAGTTTTAAACAGTGACATGAACACGCTCATGAAGTCGCTGGCCATTACCGTCTTTAATGCCTACATGGAAGAAGAACGCCACCAGTTCATCCAAGCCGCTCCCCATGAACGCTCCGACCAGCGCCAAGACTATCGCAACGGCTACTATGAACGCCAATGGACACTATCCATCGGTACCCTTAAATTACAAGTCCTACATCTTCACGGCGGTATTTGGTCAACTGATGAGCATTGTAGTCTGAAATATCTGTACCATCAATAATGACATTTCCTTCATCATTGGTGTCCATTCCACCTCAAATATTCAAGACGGTCGATTTTCCCGCACCAGATGAACCTAAGATGATAAGCAGTTCTCCTTTTTCAATTTCAAAGTTAATATCATTGTTAGTGACGATTTCTGTTTCTCCAACATGATAAGGATTATAGCTGTGCTTTACTTCAATATAAGCCATATTCTCCTCAACAATTTTGCTCTTTTGATTCAAACAAACCAAACTAAATGGACAACACGTTGATTAAAACGCTTTATTGGTATATGCTAGACCTAGAAAGAAAGCTATAATCAAACTTTTAAAAACTGTTGATTTAAGGAGAAACGATGACCAATACACAAAAACGAGCTACCCAAACCAAAGAATATATCAAAGAGGCACTGACTCTACTCTTAACAGAAGATCGATAGGAGAAAAGATATGACCTGCATTTTTTGTCATCAACTCAAAGAAGAAGATATTCTCTACCAGACGGAGCATTTCAAGGTTGTGTTGGACATTGACCCCATTCAAACTGGACACTTGCTTATCATTAGTAAGGACCATTACCAACAACTTAGTCAGCTTCCCACTGCTCTTCGCTACGAATTATCAGACTTAGAAGTCTTTTTGACTGAAAAGCTCTGTCAAACATTACCTATCGACGGGGTAACCATAGCTTGCAATGATTGCTTGTTCGACGCTGGCACCCATTTCCATGTCCACCTGATTCCACGCTTGAAAACAGACGGCTTCTGGGACCAGATTTCGCTTGCACAAGTGCAGCTGGACCTGAATGCCTTTCTCAAAGCATTATAACAATCAACCCGACGGTTGCTTTTCATGTGCTCTTACTAAGGATTACTGATTTCCTCATTTTTCCTGATATTAGTCTGGAACATCTGGAATTTTGTTCGCAACAGCAACGAGTTTTTCCACTTCTTCCTTGATTTTCAATGGATTGATTTTTGGTAAATCTTGAGCTGTAAAGTCCTCTATTACCTTATTATTAAGAAGTTTGAAGATATCACGGTGGGCGAAATTTGTGAAGTTGCAATGATTAGACGTGCAACTTTTTACAAATATTTCGGTGAAGGGATTTTATCAGGATGGGTTCCTTTTAGTCCTTTTTGGACACTTAACAAGCCAGCTAGTGGTCCACTCGGCGGAGTGGACCACTGGCTCGCGGCTTGGGCTCTGTTTTAGTATCTTTTGTACGCTAGCTTCTTAGCCTTGCTTCCACTCCCCTATTTATCTATTACATAGATAAATAGGGTGTGAGACTTCCAAATTACGTGTCCAAAAGAGCACTATTTACACAAAAAAGACGAGGACAAGTCCTCGTCTTAAAATTAATTAGCGTTCAAGATCTACGCGTTGGCTGACAAAGTACATGATGACGGAGCCTAGTGTCAACATAACAAATTCACTGATGAAGAGTGATAGATAGGTTGCCCAGAAGCCAGCTTCTGCTGCGCCTAAAACTAATAGCTCTAAGGCAATGACAAACATGGATAGGGAGAAGACCAGGGTCAAGACAGCGTAACGTACAATTGTTTGTGTCTTAGCGGATGTCCCTTTGGCAAGGGCTGCGACGACCAAGTCCCCAATCCAGCGTGCTAGCCAGAGGAAGAGTAAGGTCTGCAAGGTCCCTACGACCATGTCAACCGGGCCATATTGATAAGCATTAACGATGAAGACCCCTAAGGTCACGGCGTAGACATAGCGCTTGTTATAGAGACTGGTGAAGTTAAGCGTCTCTGCCAAGCGGAACTGAACCGGGCCAAAAGAATATGGCAGGGTCAGGAAAGTTAAAACGATATAGAGGCCGGCAACTAAGCCTGCGCGGGTCAGCTCACGGCTGTCCTTCCAGTTGGGCCAACTTAGCCAACTAGGTTTAAGATGGTTATTCATATAAGTTCCTCCTTTGTAGTCCGGCTCAAGCCGACTAGTACTTACTGCGACCAAAGGATGCTAAGTGTCGCAGGGGGCTGTCCCATCATGACAGCGACCCTATCTAGTCTACCATTTTCTGGTGATTTTGCAATAGCTAATTGACACATTCTCCGTTATAATGTAGGTATCAATGCCCAAGGAGGAGTCATTATGCCCCATCTATACTTTGCCAGCCCCCTCTTCACCGAAATGGAGCGTGCCTTCAACGCCCAAGTGGTTGCTAATCTACGTGCTCAAGTTCCTGACCTAACCGTCTTCCTACCCCAAGAGCAAGAAGCCATTAACGATAAAAATGCCTATGCCGATTCCCAAATGATTGCCCGCTACGATACGGAAGCCGTCCTCAAGAGCGATGTCCTGGTGGCCGTCCTGGACGGTCAGATTATCGACCCAGGCGTAGCCTCCGAAATCGGCATTGCCTATCAGGCTGGCATCCCGATTGTGGGCCTCTATACCGATGTCCGCCAACAAGGGGGCAGTCACCCTGAAAAACTCAAGGCCTTGCAAGACGTAGCCGAGTCTCAATTTAGCTATGTCAACCTCTACACGACCGGTCTCATTAAGCTAAGAGGCGAGATTGTGACGGCTTCTGCTGACCTGCCGGCCGCTGTCCAACGCCAACTAGATCAAGTTCCCAAATAAATGAGCCAAGCCCGCTAAAATATGGTATGATAGTAGGGTATGCGTCAAGCTGACTTGACCCAACATGAACCAAGGAGGAAACATTTAAATGATCAACGTTTCAAACGTGAGCTTACTCTTTTCAGATCGTAAATTATTCGACGATGTCAACATTACCTTCACCCCTGGCAACTGCTACGGGGTTATTGGGGCCAACGGGGCAGGTAAATCTACCTTCCTGAAAATCTTGGCCGGCGATATCGCGCCAACTACCGGGAATGTCTCCATGGATCCCCATGAGCGCCTGGCGGTCCTCAGTCAGAACCACTATGGTTTCGAAGACTTCACCGTTATCGAGACCGTGATGATGGGCCACAAGGAACTCTATGACATTATGAAAGAAAAAGACGCCATCTACGCTAAGGAAGACTTCAGCGATGAAGACGGTGTCCGCGCCGGCGAACTCGAAGCTGCCTTTGCTGAAATGGGCGGTTGGGAAGCTGAAGCCGAAGCTAGCAACATGCTGCAAGGCTTAGGTCTCGGCAAGGATCTTCACTACAGCTACATGCGTGAGCTGATTGAAGCTGACAAGATTAAGGTGCTCTTGGCCCAAGCCCTCTTTGGCAAGCCAGACAACTTGCTCTTAGACGAGCCGACCAACGGTCTGGACGCAGCCGCTATCGAATGGCTGAGCGACTTTATCTTGAACTTCCCTAACACGGTCATCGTGGTTTCCCACGACCGTCACTTCTTGAACACGGTCTGCACCCACATGGCCGATGTGGACTTCGGGAAAATCAAGCTCTATGTCGGTAACTATGACTTCTGGCTCCAATCCAGCCAATTGGCTGCTAAGATGGCCGCTGACCAAAACGCTAAGAAGGAAGAGAAGATTAAGGAACTCCAAGCCTTCATCGCTCGCTTCTCAGCTAACGCTTCTAAATCCAAACAAGCAACTTCCCGTAAGAAGATGCTGGATAAGATCACCCTGGATGACATTCAGCCATCCTCCCGTCGTTACCCATTCGTAGGCTTCACGCCAGAACGCGAAATCGGCAATGACTTACTCCGGGTAGAAGGCCTGAGCAAAACCATCGATGGCGAGAAGGTCTTAGACAACATTACCTTCACCCTCCGTCGCGATGACAAGGTCGCCTTCCTCAGCCGTAACGACATCGCCCTCTCTGCCTTCTTCGACATTATCATGGGCAAGATGGAAGCAGACAGCGGTAGCTTCGAGTGGGGTGTGACCACCAGTCAAACCTACCTACCTAAGAACTCTGGCGACGAATTCGACGGCGTACACTTAACCATTGTGGATTGGCTCCGTCAATACGCTAGCAAGGAAGAGAGCGACAACACCTTCTTGCGTAGCTTCTTGGGTCGTATGCTCTTCTCTGGGGAAGACGTGATGAAGGAAGTCAATGTCCTATCCGGGGGCGAAAAGGTTCGCTGTATGTTATCTAAGATGATGTTATCTAAGGCTAACGTCTTGGTATTGGACCAACCAACCAACCACTTAGACTTGGAATCTATTACCGCACTTAACGACGGCCTAATTAAGTTCAAGGGCGCCATCCTCATGGCTTCCCACGACTACGAGGTCCTCAACACCACCTGTAACCGGGTCATCGAGTTGACACCTAACGGGGCCTTCGACCGCATTGACACCACCTATGAAGAATACTTGGAAAACAAGGACGTGCAACAACGCGTTAATGACTTGTACCAAGGGAAATAAGCTATTTAAAAGAGGGCTGGCATGATGCCAGCCCTTTTTTAGCGCAAAAATTTAGGTCCGAAGCAGGCAAGAAACAGAAAAGAATACCATCTTCAACTCGTTGAAACCGCACTCTTTTTGGCTTATAATATATTCAAGCAAGTTCTGTATATTTTCGTTTACATTAAATCAAAATAAGGTGATGAGAATAATGAAGAAAAATGTTTGCCCTCAGCAACTAGGAACTATCTTTAGAGAACTAAGACTATCGAAAGGAATGACCCTTGAAGAAGCATCTAAAGGGATTGTATCTTTGCCCTTCTTATCGAAGTTTGAGCGTGGTGAACACGAAATTACTTCTAACAAGTTCATACGTTTACTCTCTCGACTTAATATTTCCTACCGAGAGTTCGAATTAATACTAGGCCATTTAGAGGGATATTCTCAGACAGCATTTCTTCAACAATTAAGCACCGCTCTAGTTAATAATGATCTCGCACTACTCAATCAACTATACGATGACCAAAAGCTACTGTTGAAGTAGTATAGTGATAGTCGATTCGAACATAATCTCATTATAATTAGCCAGTACATCAATCTTTTGAACGGTTTATCATTTGAGCCACATAAAATTAAGAAAATCACTGATTATCTTTACCGGGTGGAGGAGTGGGGAGAATATGAGCTTGTTTTATTTGGCAATAGCCTAAATTTTATTCCTATTGAGAAAATGTATAACCTGAGTAGAATTGCGATTAATCGCTCGTCTAAGTTCTCTAAATCTCCTAAGCACGTTAATGAACTAAGCATTATCATGGGCAATATCATCCATACGCTCATCGAAAATGAACACTATGACGGCCTGAATAATTTATTTATCCAAGCAGAAAACCTATTAAGTGGGACCGACAGTTTTGCAGAAATTAATCGCATTAATTTTTATAAGGGAATCTACCTACTAGTTCAAGGCAACTACGATAAAGGACTCTCTATTTCTCAACAGGCGATTTCCATTCTTAATCAGATGCGTAGACCGGATTTAGCACGTGAATACAAGGATTTCCTAGGTCAATACATTGAAAGATAAAAATACCTTAGCGTTTTTCTTTCGTTTATCATATAGGCAAAAAATTCCCTCTTCTCCAAAGACCTTCAGTATACTGTTTCTATCACTTAAAACTATTTAATCATAAAATAGGCAACCTAAGAAATATGATGGGATAATCAATCCTATTAGTACTAATTCATAGATACTGGAGGCGCCTCATGAATCGTAATTTCAAGAAGCTATGGGCAGGCCGACTATTAAGCAATTTTGGAGATAGTATATACTCACTAACTGTATCATGGTATCTCATACAAGCCACTCATGAGATTTTCTGGGTGGGGGTATTAAATGCCCTCATATACTTACCTACACTCTTCGAATTCCTAGTTGGACATATTGTTGACCGCCATAAGAAAAAGACCCTTCTTATCGCATTAGAAATCGGGCAAGCCTTTGGCTCTTTGTTACTCTTTTTATTGTTACTACTTAATATAGACTTTCCTCTATTATTATGTATTTCTGCCTTTCTATGCAGCTTATTTGGGATGAATACCTATACGACGCAAGACGCATTTTTACCACTCCTGGTTGCTAAAGAAGATATGGATAAGTCTCAATCATACATGATAATGGCTTATCAAATGTCTGATTACTTATTTAATGGTTTGATTGGTTTTGCTCTCAAAGTTATCCATCCTTTATTCCTAATAGCCACCTCTGTTGCCTCCTTTGTAGGATCTGCAAGTATTTTTAATACTATTGCTATTGATGAAGAAATCCCAAAAGTAGATTCTGAATCAAAAATCGATTGGCTAGAAGGTTTTAAGTTACTTAAAAAATATCAGATGCCTCTCTGGCTTATGCTTGGAGAGACAATTGCAAATATCATGTTTTCTGGTCTATCTATTTACATAGTGCAGCTTGCAGAAGAATGGAATGACCCTGTTTTCTTAGGTTTTTTCGGGGTCTGCACTTCCATAGGTGTCGTAATCGGTAGTGCTTTAATCACCACAAAAGCATGGGACTCCTATTCACGTTCAACCAAGATGATTTTAGGCTCGTTATTCTATGGCATTTTTATGTTCTTAGCAAGTCTCCTAACAAGAAATCCTATCGCACTACTCTTTATGGTAGGCTTATCTTCTGTCTTCCTAGGATTTAACTACACCGTCCATAATCCATTAATTTTAGAGTTTGTTCCTGAACAATTCTTGGGACGAGTCTTGTCGGCAAAAAGTACTATAGCAGTGGGCATTATGCCACTAGCTTCTCTAGCGTGGGGGGCTTTAGCAAACTATATTCCAACTCACTCCTTTTTCATGATTTTTGGCTTATCCTATATGCTTATTTCATTGATTTATATACTTGTTTTCCCACACCTTAAGTCACAAATACTCTAAAGTCTTCCCAAAATAGGATTCAGCACATTAACCTAAGAGAAAATTGCAATTGCGCCAGCCCTCTGCTCTTACCCACAAAGAAAAGTCCCAATATATCATATATGATATATTGGGACTTTTTCATTTCTAACGATAGAAGCCCTGCTGACACAATGTGTCAGTAGGGCTTTCTTGTCGTCTCGAAGGTTCCCAACCAGAGCCACTGACAACTCATCAAACGCCTTAAGAACTCAATGCCTTATCTAGAGCGCATAATCTGCCCATCCTCTAGTACAAATACCGCATCATAGCGATGAGCACTGGATTCATCTGAGTGATGAGAGATGTGTAACAAGGTGAGCCTAGGCCAACCTAACAAGAGATTTTCTGCTTGCTTAAATGACTCTGGATCCAAGGCGGATAGCCCCTCATCCACAATTAAGATTGGCTTATGCTGCAAAAGTGCTCTGATTAAGGCGATACGTTGCTTCTGTCCACCCGACAAGGCACTTTCTTCGTTATATTGTTCTTGCTTAAGGTGGCGCACGTCAGGGAAACGGTCTCCTAACCCGAATGCTTGAATGAGTCGCATGACTTCTTCTTCATCACACATCTGACGTAGCGTAATGTTATCCCACATACTCCCCCATAACATCTGAGCTTTTTGTGGTACATAGGCAATGTAATGTTGAATTTGCTCGTAGGTCAACTGGTCTAAGGAATACTTATCTAACAAGACCGTCCCTGTAGGAGCGATTACGTCCCCTGTCAAAAGAGCCACTAAGCTGGTCTTGCCAATACCGCTTTTCCCCGTTAATAAGTAGCGCTTACCCGGTTGAAGGGTTAGGTTAAGCCCTCGGAAGAGAGGCGACTGTTCAAGCTGGCTCACTGCCACCACAGGTTGATTAGCTGAGCATTCAACCACGACCGTTTCCATGACTGGTTCCTGCTCGAGCTGATGCTTGGTATCTTGTATCGCTGATAAGTCGCTTAAGGCACTAATCAACAGCTGAATGGGTAATACCAATTCGAGCGAAATACTATATATGGACGTCAGCCCGCCTACAGTCAACTGCCCCTCCAACACTTGAAGCCCACCAATCCACAAGATTACCAAGGTCGTTGCGTAAAACCCTAATCCTGCTAGGACATTCACGAGTGCACTATAGGATGATTTTGTATTCGCAATACGATTTATGTCAGCATAGTCACGCGTCAGATCTTCTGCATATTCCCGTTCGCTTTGGTGGTTACGCAGGAGACCGAAATTCTGTAAATAATTAACGAACCGCCGGCTATAAGCTGATTTACGGGACAAATAGTCTTGTTCTATTCTAGCTCTTAGCCGTTTGAACAACAGCGGCAGCACAAGTGGAACCACAGAGGCAATGAAAATCCATACAGCCGTCACCCAGTTTAGACTGAGCAAAGCGACAGCAGCAATCAAAAATGAAATCGTCCCTTGGTAAACAGATAAGAGCGTATCATAATGGAGGCTCTTGACCTCTTCAATATCATTCGTCACTTGTGAGAGGTAGTGGGCCACATCTTGTTCAACCGCTCGTGGTCTCAAAGTCAAAATACGTGATAGCAAGGTTCCATGCAACCTAAAGCCTTGACTATTTAGGTAGCGAGCGTTCAAAACTTGTCTCCCATATTCAACCAATAACATCCCCAAAATAATGATGGCTGTCACCATGATCTGATAAGAGAACTGCCCGTAATCTTGCGCGACCACTGCATTAAGAATGTACTGAATACGGTAATTAAATACAATATTCAGCACTGCTACTAACGTGATACAGACTAAGGTCGACCATAAATACTTATGTTTCATTTTGTCCCCCCTTGTGATAGCTCGATGTATCAGGTGGCAGATATTTTTTGTGGTAAGGCCCACTGAGTTTAATTCTCTCTCCCATTCTAATATACCGCATAGTATTTTATATTTAACCAATCAGAATGTTTACTAGAGAAAAGAGTTCAGAATGTTTACTAGAGAAAAGAGTACGGTTTAATTATACCTGTTAAGGTTACATCTATCAATCTTAGCCACACAATAGACTATATGCAATAAACAATTATAATACAGTATCAAAATTAACCAATCACGCCTAACAGTACCCTATCCGCTAGTGTTACTAGCAAACAGAGTGCGGTTCCGTTTTTACCCACAAAGAAAAGTCCCAATATATCATATATGATATATTGGGACTTTTTAATTTCTAACGATAGAAGCCTTGCTCTGGATCATAAGGATGCCAGAGGTCGGAACGAATCTGGTTGAAGGCCTCATAAACCCGTTGGGACAGGCGCCCAACTTGGTCGAAGCGCGCATCATAGTCATTCCAGGAGTTGGTGTAGACGGCAATGGAATAGCTGCCGTACTGGGTCACGAAGGTAGCCACGTCATTTTGCTCTGGGGCACCTAGACCTGACTTGTTCCAGGAATCTGTCTCATAGAGATAGGTCCGCAGGAAGGAATGGCTGTTGAGTCGCAACTTGTCAATGAGCATGGAATCCCATGGCTCGCCGTTGAGTTCATGGTTGGCTAGTTTGGCGAAGAGCCGCGCCGCATTATCTGGGGTGGTCTGGAAACGGCCATTATCATTCTGGTAGTACTTACCTTCCAGATAGGTGTCCAACATGCCCAACTCATGGGCGTGCTGGGTCACGATGCCCCCGCCACCCACGGCTTCAATCAGCATATTAGCCGCCGTGTTATCACTATAGATGGCCACATAATCGACAAGCTCGTCTAGGCTGTAAACCGTCCCTGCCGGTGACTCATTAATATGGCCGGCACCCGGCACAATATTGGAACCTTCCATGGCCATGGTCTGGCTTGGCTGGAGCTTGCCTTCCTTGTACTGGCGGTACAACTCGGTCAAGACATAGATTTTCTGCGTGCTGGCTGGGAAGAAGATTTGATTATCCACATCCACTTGGGCCATAGTCTCATTATCGACGAAGGAAGCCCCCGCCATAATGCCCATGCTGTCGATTTCCTCGCGCATGATTTGCTGGACGGTGTCAATGAGCTTACGTTCGCTATAGTTGGTTAAGACATAGTCTTGATAGGTCAAATCCTGACGAATCCAGCCCAAGTCTTGGTAGCCGATGGCCACATGGAGCCAGGTCTGGTTATCGACTACGGCTTCCTCGGTCACTTCCATAGGAATGTCCGCATACTTGTTGGTATTGGCTAGGAAGTAGGAGTTAGGCTGGCCTGGGAAATTGGATAGTAAGAGCCCATCTCGGCCGCGGTTGAGAATGGAATAACGAATGGACTGGCGGTCCACGTAATACATCGGTTCACTCTTAGCCTTAAGGTAGACAAAGCGGGCTTGGTAACTCGGCACGAAGGACTGGATAAAGGTCGCCTCATCAGCCCGTAGTCGAGCCGTTTCCTTGTCGATGGTTGCCTGCTGATCTAGGCGGCCATCCTTATAGTAGGTCCACTCACTACCAGGTTGGCCAACCCAGCCCGTATAAGGCCGGCCATGGCGATAGAGGTATTCCTCCTGCTGCTGGCCCCAATACCAGGCGAAACCATTGGCATCCGTATCGGTCACCTGACGAACCCGCCGAGCGAAGGAGGTCTCGGTACGCTTATCTAATTCTTGCTTAGTAAAATACTGGGCGCTAGGCGCTTGGTTTTCAGGTTGAATGTCGACCTGACGTAGGTCCTCAACCAATACCTCCCGCTGGGGATCCAGGTCCACCGTATAGGTATCCACCCAGTTGGCCGCCCGCGCCAAGTGCGAGCGCTCAGTCGATTGCTTCATTTGCGGCATGAGCCAGAGGAAAAAGGCCGCTGCCACTAGCACCAGACCCGCCACCAAGCCCAGAGCTAATAGATAGTATCGTTTGTAGGAGCCAGGCGTCTGCTCTGTTCTAGTCTTCTTAGGCGCTTTCTGACCCTTATGATCGGAACGGTACTGAGCCCGTGTTGGTTGACTCAAGCTGGCTGCCCCCCTTCTTGATTAGCCGGCGCAATCACAAAACGGAAGCGCGGCAGGAAGTGTTGGAAGAGGGCCTCGGTGTAGGCTAAGGTCGGCATCATGGCTTGGAAGTCCGGATAGGAGAAGCGTTCCCGTAGGGCAATCTCATCCGCCCCCTGGTTGACCGCACTGGACACGATATAGGCGTCATAGTCTAACTCGGTCAGGCCGCCCCCTTGGTCAGCATACCACTGACCGGCCACTAGGCGGAAGATATAGTCTTCCTCTAGACTTTCCCGTAGGGCATCTTGATCGATATCAGGGTCTTCCTCTGTCATTTCCTTGAGTTGGCTGTAAACAGTCGTTGCCATATCTTCAGCATCTAGAACATATTGGGCTGTCTCCGCAATATAAGAGGCTAGGAAAGGCAGAATATGTTGGTAGAAGCGGGTCTGGATTTGGCTTTGGCGGAAGAGGTCCATGGCATAGTGCTTGAGGTCGGTCAGGTTACTGACCCCTTGCAAACCCAGTTCTGCCACCTGCTGGTCCGTCAGGTTAGCCTCTGCTTGATCTAGCTCAGGATAGGCTTGCTTAGCGACTTGATGGATAAAGACGCGGGCCACCTCTTCCCAAGAAGGTAAATGGATATCAAAGTAATAGTCTGGCACCTGCAAGGCAGTGATTGGCAGGTAATGACTGACTTGGTTCATGGCTAAGTCTCCTCTGTTCTAAATTCACTTTACCATTGTGGCAAATTTTCCCGGATTTAGCAAGGATTTTTGACTAAAAAGGCCGGTCAATCGCCTTATTAAGGGACTAAGGGCAGGACTTGTTTGGCTCCTAGCCCTGCCAGCCCCACAATTTGTGTCGAATGGAGCACGTAATTATGCTGACTCAGACCCTATTTATCTATGTAATAGATAAATAGGGTAAGCAAAAACCTAGCCATGCATGGCTAGGTTTTACTGGTTAGCTTATTTAATGAAGGACCTTATTCAGGAAGCTTTGGGTCCGTTCATGGCTTGGATGGCTGAAGAGTTCTTCAGGTGCGCCTTCTTCGACGATGAAGCCCCCGTCCATGAAGATGACGCGGTCGGCCACTTCACGGGCGAAGCCCATTTCGTGTGTGACCACAATCATAGTCATACCGTCTTCGGCTAATTTCTTCATAACGTCTAGGACATCGCCGACCATCTCAGGGTCCAGGGCGGAAGTTGGCTCATCGAAGAGCAGGACATCTGGTTGCATAGCCAGGGCTCGCGCGATGGCTACCCGTTGCTTTTGCCCCCCGGACAGGGAGTTAGGCGCTACATGGGCCTTGTCGGCCAAGCCAACTGACTCCAAGAGATAGAGGGCCAGGGACTCGGCTTCAACCTTGGACAGGCCTTTGAGTTCCATAGGCGCTAGGGTGATATTGTCCAAGACACTTAAGTGTGGGAAGAGGTTGAAGTGCTGGAAGACCATGCCGATATTCTGGCGAATCTTGTTGATGTCTTCCTTAGGATCTGTGATGTCTACCCCATCAATCAGCACCTTGCCCCCGTTAATTTCTTCCATACGGTTAAGGCAGCGTAACATGGTAGATTTACCGGAACCGGAAGGGCCGATGACACAGACTACTTCCCCCGGTTGAATGGTTAAGTCGATAGACTTAAGTACTACGTTGTCGCCGTATTGTTTCTTGAGTCCGCGAACCAGGACTTTTGGCATTTCTTGGCTGAGTTCTGTCATCTTACTTCCCTCCTTCTAAACGTTTGGATAGGCGTGTTAAGGCTGTAATCACGATCAAGTACATGAGACCAACAATCAACCACATGGAGCCGGATTGGTAGGTACGCGCGATAATGACGCTCCCGGTTTGGGTCAATTCGACTAAACCGATAACCGACAGAATCGAAGTATCCTTGAGGGTAATGACGAATTGGTTGATGAAGGATGGAATCATGAGCTTAATGGCTTGAGGCAGGATAATCTTCTGCATAGTCTTACCATAGGAGAGGCCCAGACTACGGCTGGCTTCCATCTGGCCCTTGTCAATGGCTTGAATCCCCCCGCGGACAATCTCCGCTACATAGGCCGCGGCGTTCAAGCTAAGCGTCATGATCCCTGCTGTCGCAGAACTGAAGCGCACGCCGGTCATTTGCGGAATCCCGAAGTAGATGAAGAAGGATAGGACAATCAATGGCACCCCACGCATGAGGTCGACATAGACTGCGGCAATCCCACTCAACCAGGGGTTGGCCTGGACTCGCAAGAGGCCTAGGATAATCCCTAAGATAAGAGCGAGGGCCACTGAGATGAAGGCAATCCACAAAGTGGTACCTAAACCTGACAAGAGGGCTGGCCCATTCTCAGCCACTTGACCCAAGAAGGAGTTTTGAGCGCTAGCTTCCGCATCCTCCCCAATATACTTATCTAAAATACTTTGATACTTACCAGAAGATTTGAGGTTGGCCAAGCCACGGTTGAAGGCTGCCAAGAGCTCGGCATTCTTGCCTTTTTTAACCGCAAAACCGGTTTGGCTGGTCTCTAATTTTTCGCCGATGAGCTTGAGGCGGAGGTTCCCGTTCTTAATGGCATAGGCAATGACAGGCGCATCTTCAATGGTCGCGTCACTGTTACCCGTTAAGACATCTTCATACATATTAGCCGAATCCTTGAAGGTCACCACAGTGAACTTGTAGTCGTCCTTCAACTTGTTAGCTAGGTCAGCGCCGGCGGTCCCGGTTTTAACTGCGATTTTCTTGCCGCGCAAGCCCTCTAGATCCGAAATCTTGCTGTCAGCGGCTACCGCAAATTGGAGACCGGACTCATAGTAGTTATCAGAGAAGTCGAAGCTGGCCTTACGAGCATCGGTAATGGTCATACCGGCAATGGCACCATCTACTTGGTCACTCTCCAAGGCTTGAACAGCCGCAGCAAAGCCCAAGGGCTTGATTTCATAGGTGAAGCCTTCTGCTTCCGCAATGGCTGCTAGTAAGTCCATATCAATCCCCACATAATTGCCTGAGGAGTCTTGGAATTCGAAGGGCGCAAAGGTTGTATCCGTCGCAATCACATAATGTTCAGCGGCCTTGACACTTGGTACTTGTAGGCCTAAGAAGACCACCAAGACCAGCATGAGCCTTTTAATCATATCTTTCATAAACTGGTTCACTCCTTTTATATACTCCAACAGTATAGAGGACGGTCCCAGACATTGCAAGGAAGAGGTAACAAGTTATGTTAGATTATCTAACATAAGATGCCGCTTAAAGGTCTTTCTGGAACCAGGCCACATCCTGCCAAGCACCAAATTTATAACCCACCTTCTCGAATAAGGCCACTTGGTGATAGCCCTGCTTGAGGTGGAACTCCACACTACCCTCACCAGGATAGGCCACACAGGCGGTCACCCGCCGAATACCCTGCTGGCGCAAGGCTTCTTCTAGGGCCACATAGAGCTTGGCCCCTATGCCCTGACCCCGGACTGAGCGCTTGAGATAGACAGAGACTTCGGCCACATACTGGTAGGCTGCTCTGGGGTGGAAGGCCGAGCCATAGGCATAGCCTACTACTTCTCCCTCCAATTCCGCCACCAAGTAGGGATAGTGGGCCAGGGTCTGCTTAATTCGCTGACGAAAATCTGACACAGAGGGCACTTCATACTCGAAGGAAATCACCGTCCGCTCCACATAAGGCCGGTAAATGGCTCTCAGGCTTGGGGCATCTTGTGGATTGGCGGACCGAATAACGATTGACATGGCGGACATCCTCTCTGCGCTCTCTGGCTAAAGTTCCTTCTATTGTGCCATCCAAGCCTCCTAAATGCAAGCCAGGTGGCCTCATCTTACACAATAGTAACCTGGCTGTAACCAAAAAAGGCTGAGATTTCAATCTCAGCCTTAAAAGCTAGCTTAACGGGCTTGCATCCAGCGTTGGAATTGCTCATCGCTGGCATAGACATAGTGGCCCTCTGCTACTTGATGTTGACTTAGGGGTGCATCGGTTGCCTCATGTTGATAAGGCTGACGCACACGGGTGCTCTCACTAATTGGATCCGGTTGAGGAACCGCTGATAGGAGGGAGCGAGTATAAGGGTGAACAGGCGAATGATAAAGATCGTGGGCTGGGCCTACTTCAACGATTTTACCTGCGTACATCACCGCAATGCGGTCACTAATGTACTTGACCATGGACAGGTCGTGGGCGATGAAGAGATAGGTCAGGCCACGTTCCTTCTGTAGGCGTTTGAGCAGGTTAACCACCTGAGCTTGAATGGATACGTCCAAGGCCGAAATGGGCTCATCGGCAATGATGAAACGCGGCTTGAGCGCCAAGGCACGGGCAATCCCTAAGCGTTGGCGTTGGCCCCCTGAGAACTCATGGGCATAACGGTTAGCATGCTCGCGGTTGAGACCAACTGCTTCCAGTAATTCAGCAATGCGGTCTGCCCGCTCCTGCTTATTGCGATAGAGGCCATGAATATCGAAACCTTCGGCAATAATTTCCCCGGCGGTCATCCGCGGGTTGAGGGAAGCATAAGGATCTTGGAAGATCATTTGCACGTCGCGAGCGAAGGCTTGACGTTGAGCCTGAGACTTAAGGTCTGATACTGGCTTGCCGTCGAAGATGATTTGACCATCAGTGATGTCATAGAGACCGATAATGGAACGACCTGTCGTCGACTTACCACAACCTGATTCCCCAACCAAGCCTAGGGTTTCCCCTTCATAGACATCGAAGCTAATGCCGTCAACGGCCTTAATCGGCGCTGACTTCTTGCCAAAGTGTTGGACTAGGTTTTGAACTTCTAATAACTTCTTAGGCATGTGGCACCTCTTCTCTACGCGCTTGATAAGATTCAATCCGGTGGCGAATGACCTCAGGTAGTTCAACCTTAGGCGCCTCAGGATGGAGTAGCCAAGTTTTGGCATAGTGGCCAGGACTCACCTCATAGAAAGGTGGCTCGGCCTTGTAATCAATTGCCAGGGCATAAGGGTTACGTGGCGCAAAAGCGTCCCCTACTGGTGGATTAATCAAGTTAGGTGGCGCGCCTGGAATGGTATAGAGCTCCTCGCTATCTTCACTATCCAAGTCTGGCATAGAGCCCAATAGGCCCCAAGTATAAGGATGTTTAGGATTGTAGAAAATGTCATGAGAAGAGCCATACTCGACGATTTGTCCGGCATACATAACCGCCACGCGGTCAGCCACATTGGCTACTACACCCAAGTCGTGGGTGATAAAGATAATGGCATTGCCGTTCTTCTCTTGAATTTTCTTCATGAGTTCCAGGATTTGCGCCTGGATCGTCACGTCTAAGGCCGTGGTTGGTTCATCCGCAATCAAGATCTTAGGCTCAGCGGCCAAGGCAATAGCGATGACCACCCGTTGCCGCATCCCACCAGAAAACTCGTGAGGATACTGCTTAAAGCGACGTTCTGGATCTGGAATCCCTACTTCTGCTAGGAGCTCAATGGCCCGTTGCTTAGCGGCTTCCTTGCTGACCCCTTTCTTGTGGGTCAGAATCACTTCCATGATTTGCTTACCTACTCGCATGGTAGGGTTAAGAGCGGTCATAGGGTCTTGGAAAATCATGGCGATTTCATTACCGCGGATACTTTCCATTTCCCGTTCCGATAATTTGAGCAGGTCCTTGCCCTCGAAGAGGATTTGGCCATCTTCATAACGACCAGCAGGCTGCGGAATAAGGCGCATCAGGGCATTAGAGGTTACACTCTTACCTGAGCCGGACTCCCCTACAATCGCCAGGGTCTCGCCCTTGGCCAAGGTGAAGTCTACACCCCGTACTGCCTGTACCAGGCCGGCATAAGTCTTGAAATTAATGCGGAGATTCTTTACTTCTAACAATGGTTCAGTCATGAGATCTCCCTACTTTCTTAATTTTGGATCCAAGGCATCCCGCAAGCCATCGCCAATGGTATTGAAGGCGAAGATGGTAATGGAGATGAGCAAGGCTGGGAAGACAAGACGCCATGGGGCTGTTGCCAAGGCTTCGTTCCCTTCGGAGGCCATGGTCCCCCAGCTGGCCATAGGTTGGGTAACCCCCAAACCAAGATAGCTTAGGAAGGACTCGGTAAAGATTGCCCCCGGAATGGATAAAGTCATGGTGACGATGATGCCACCCAAGGCATTTGGAATCAAGTGGCGACGGATTAGGTGCCAGGTGCTAGCCCCCAAAGTCCGAGAAGCTAAAACATACTCCTGGTTCTTAATCGAGAGAACTTCCCCCCGCACAATCCGGGCCATACGTACCCAACCAGTCAAGGATAGGGCTACAATCATCGGTAACAAGCCCTTGTCTAGGACCACCATGACCAGGACCACGACCAAGAGATAAGGCAGCGCGGTTAAGACGTCGGCAATCCGCATCATGACATCGTCTACACGTCCCCCGAGGACGCCGGCTGTCGCACCCCAGAGGACGCCGATTACGAGGTCAATGACCGCCGCAATCAAGCCGATGAAGAGGGAGATACGGGCACCCACCCAGACGCGGACGAAGACATCCCGTCCCAGGTTGTCGGTCCCGAAGAGATAGGTGGCATTAGGGGCTGTATTGTAGGACCCTGTTTGATCACTAAAGCTAATCGGCCAGAAGATCGGCACGAAAATGGCCAAGAGAGCAATGACTACCAGCAAGGCCACACTGAAGAGGGCCAACTTGTTGCGGGCAAAGGTATGGAAGACTTGACCCCAGAAGGAGGTCGTCTTCTGACTTAAGATGTCAGTCTGGTCCTCTTTAATCCCGACCAACTCAAAATCTTGGGCTGTATATTCTACTTGGCTCACGCTGACTCGCCTCCTTCTAACTTAATGCGTGGATCAATCCACATATAGACAATATCCACCACTAAGACTGCAAATAAGAGCAGGATGGAATAAAAGACTGTGGTCCCCATAATGACGGTGTAGTCACGGTTGGTAATGGACTTAACGAACTGGCCACCCAAACCTGGAATGGCGAAGATGTTTTCGACAATGAAGGAACCTGTGACAACCCCGGCCAAGAGTGGCCCTAAGTAGGACACAACTGGTAAGAGGGCATTCCGCAAGGTATGCTTGAAGACAATCTTCCACTTGCTGAGGCCTTTGGCCTTGGCTAGCTTGACATACTCGGAGGTATTCTGTTCCAACATACTAGAACGTGTTAATTTGGCAATATTCCCCATGAAACCTAAGCCAAGAGCAAAGGATGGCAGTATGGTATAGCTGAAGCCTTTCCAACCAGACACTGGGAACCAGCCCAAATGAACAGCGAAGAGGTATTGGATTAAACCTGCCAAGATAAAGGAAGGCACAGAAATCCCTAGCACCGCCACCACGGTCGCGGCATAGTCGCGCACCTTGTTGTGATAAGTAGCAGAGATAACCCCTAAGGTCGTCCCCAAACCAACGGCGATGACCAAGGCTTGCATCCCTAGGGCTAAGGATACTGGGAAACTAGAAAAGATGATATCGTTGGTTGAACGGCCCCGGTACTTCATGGAATAACCGAAGTCGAACTTAAGAATGCCCACTAGGTAATCCTTGAACTGGACATACCATGGGTTGCTCAAACCATACTGTTTGTTGAGTTGGGCTTGAATGTTAGCCGGCAAGGCCTTCTCGCTGGCAAATGGATTCCCTGGTGCAATTCGCATCAGGAAGAAGGTCAAAGTGATAATACAGAATAGGGCAATGACCATATAAATTAGGCGCTTGAAGATATATTTGCGCATGTCTACTCCTCCTCTAATAATTTAAGGGCGGATCTGAAACCCGACCTCTTATTTGCTACTTCTATTCTCTCATTAAAATCACGGCTTAAGATTTGGCTTACTAAGCGTGAGGATGACCTTCTGCCAGCTTTTTTGCCCCCATAGCTGACCCAACATCATCCGAAAGATTAAAAACACATGAATTAATTTTAATCTTTAATTCACCATTTGTCAATATTTTTTCCGACAATGAGCGTTTTCATGGCATAAAAAACTCCCCTTGCTAAGCAAGGGGAGCGCTAGGCATAAGATTTAATTCTCAGGCACTTATTCTACCTCTAAGTATTTCAAGTCAATCTTACCAAGTGGCGAAGTTGCTAAGCCCTTGATGTTGTCTTTCTTAACACTTACTTGAGTGTAGTCATAGATTGGAATAACTGGCATTTCGTCCATTAAGACTTTTTCAGCCTTCTTCAGAATTTCTAAACGTTTGTTAGCGTCAGTTTCTTTGGCTGCTTCTTCTAGGTACTTAGCGTAGTCTGCATTTTCCCAACCAGTGTAGTTGTTACCTGCATCAGCGCTACGGTACTGATCTAAGAAGGTCAAGGCATCATTGAAGTCACCAGACCAACCTAAACGAGCCACTTGGAAGTCACCGGTTTTGAGACGATCTAAGTAAACTTGGAACTCAGAGTTGTCCAATTCTACCTTAATGCCCAAGTTCTTAGACCAACCTTCTTGAATGTATTGAGCGATGGCTGCGTGAGCTTCACTGGTGTTCATAGAAATCTTAACAGTCAATTCACTTGGATCTTTGAGGCCCAATTCTTGTAAACCTTTAGCCAAGTATTCTTTGGCGCCTTCATAGTCGGCATCCTTGAAGTAGTTAGCGTCTGTTTCGAAACCAGTAACTGAAGCTGGCACAATACCCTTAGCAGGTTTTTGTTCCGCCTTGGTAATGTTGGTTACTAAACCTTGACGGTCAATAGCTAAAGCCAAGGCCTTGCGGATATTGACATTAGACATTACAGGGTCTTTAGTGTTGAGTTTGTAGACGTAGATAGCTGATTGTGGTGTAACTTTAAGAATCCCTTGTTTCTTGAAGCCTTCAAAAGAATCTAAAGACAAGGTCCCGAATGGTGCGCTGACGAAGTCAATCTCACCAGATTGGAACATCTTGGTGACGGTTGAGTCAGACTCAACGATTTGAGCGTTGACACGGTCAACCTTGACATTGTCCTTATCCCAGTATTGGTCATTCTTTTCTAAGGCTAGGTCCGCATTGTGGTTCCACTCAGCTAACTTGAAGGCCCCGTTAGTGACATACTTGTCGCTTAAGTCGTCAGCCCAGTCAGCGTTAGCTTCTACCACCTTTTTGTTAACAGGTGCAAAAGCATAGAAAGAAGTTAAGCTTAAGAAGTAGGCAGTTGGGTTGACTAACTTAACTTCTAAGGTAGTGTCGTCGATGGCTTTGACCCCAACTTGGTCTGCTCTCCCTTTGCCCTCGTTGTAGGCTTGCGCCCCTTCGATGACGAAGAAGAGCCCTGCGTAGTCAGCCCCGGTTTCAGGGTTGATGACACGTTTCCAGGCATATTCAAAGTCACCCGCTGTAACAGGGTCACCGTTAGACCATTTAGCATCTGAACGAAGCTTGAAGGTATAGGTCTTGCCATCTTCGCTGACTTGCCAAGATTCAGCCACACCAGGCACTTGGCTCTTGAAGTCTTGCGATTCACGAGTCAAGCCTTCGAAGACGTTATGGATGATGTTCCCGCTTGGTGCATCAGACGCTTTGGCTGGGTCGATGCTTGCCATTTCTGAAGACACAACGGTGTTGACTTCTTTACCTTGAGCGTGTGCCGGTAAAGGTGTTGGTAAGCTTGCAGCCAAGGCTAAAAAGGCAGCGCCGGCTAACAAGGATTTCTTGAGTACTTGTTTCATAAGTATCCCCCTTAGTAAAATTAAAATCACATGAGTTAATTTTAAGGGAACTCTGAATAAATGTCAATGATTTTTTAATAGCAAAGCAAAAGCTCCCTCGCTAGGCAAGAGAGCTTGATCAATTATTTAGTAAATGGCGATGGCTCATAGAAAACCTGATGGAGACAAAGGCCCTGCGGCGGTGCCGTTGGCCCTGCTTCCTTGCGGTTCTGAACCTGAATCAAACGCTCCAGTTCATTAACAGGACGCAACCCATCTCCGATTTGCAGGCTAGTGCCGACCAGAATCCGAATCATATTATAGAGGAAACCTGTCCCCTGGAACTGGAAGACCAGTTCCTGCTGGTCCTGATCTTGCCAGACTCGAGCCACATGAACCGTCCGCACCTTGTCTTCCTTATCAGTCTTAGTCGAACAGAAGCTGGTGAAGTCGTGGGTTCCCACCACGGCCTCCAAGGCTTGATTGATTCGGTCTAAGTCATAGCGATAGGGATGGTGGAGACTGTAGAGGCGTTTGAAGGGATTGGCATAGGGTCCCACATCTACCCGATAACGGTACTCCTTACCCACAGCATGGTAACGGGCATGGAAATCATCGGCCACCCGAGCCACTGTCACCACCTTAATAGCCGGATCCAAGAGGGCATTGAGGGCTCGTTGCATGGCTTGTTGAGGCATGGGAGCGGGATAATCAAAATGCACCACCTGGCCCAAGGCATGAACCCCTGAATCAGTCCGGCCTGACGCCACCGTAGGAATGGTCACGCCCTCGGGGCACTTGGCCATTTTGATTAGAGCCGCATCCAGATTGGCCTGAATAGAAGGACCGTTGGGCTGGACCTGGTAGCCGACAAAGCGACTCCCGTCATAAGCGAGTTGAATAGCATAACGTGGCATGGCCTCACCCCACTGGCCAGAAACGGCTAGCTAACAAGGCTAAGGTCAGCACTAGCAAGGCCCAAGCTACTTGTCTATCAGCTGGGCTATAGGCCAACTGGCGGTACTTGGTACGGCCTTCTGCTCCACGATAGCCCCGAGCTTCCATGGCGGTTGCCATTTCTTCGGCCCGGTTGAAGGCGGAGATGAAGAGGGGCACCAGAATCGGTACGACGGCCTTCATTCTCTGCATGAGGCTACCTTGATCGAACTCTACCCCACGCGAGCGTTGGGCGTTCATAATTTTCTGGGCTTCATCCATGAGGGTTGGCACATAGCGCAAGGCAATAGCCAGCATGAGGGCCAACTCATGGGCTGGAAAACCAAAGCGAGCCAGCGGCCGCAAGAGATGCTCAATCCCATCCGTTAGCTCTAGGGGAGCCGTCGTTAAGGTTAAGATAGTGGACATCATGATAATGAGGACCAGACGCATGAAGATAAAGGCCCCGCTCTCCAAACCACCGGTCGAGAGGACAAAAGGTCCCCACTGCCAGAAGACATGGCCCCCATTAGTGAAGAGAATCTGGAAGACCACAGTGAAGAGAATCAGCCAAATCATGGGCTTAACCCCATTGATAAAGAACTTAAAGGAAAGACCGGTCAACTTAATAGCCAAGAGAGTAAAAAGTGCCAAGATGGCATAACCCAACCAGGAATCGGCTAGGAAGACCACAAATATAAAGTAGAAAGAAGCTAGCAACTTGGTCCGCGGATCTAAGCGATGAATCCAAGAATCCATGTTGATATAGCGTCCCAGTAACATTTTATCCAACATGGCCGGTCCCCTCCTTAGCTGGAAGATGGGCCATGAGCAAGTCGGCTAAGGCTTCAACGGTCAGGGGCGCCTGGTCAATGGCCAGGGCTTGATCTTCTAAGCGCTCCTGTAATTTCTCCAGAAACTGCATGGAGCGTGGCACATCTAAGCGTCGTTGACGTAGCCAATCCGTCTGGCTGAAGACTTGTTCAGGCGTCCCCGTCTTAACCACCGTGCCCCCTTCCATGACAATGACATGGTCGGCATAGCGGGCAACGTCATCCATTTGGTGACTGATTAAGACCAGGGTCAACTTATCCTCTTTTTGGAGGCGCATGAACATGTCCAGCATTTGGGCTTGTCCCAGTGGGTCTAGGCCGGCAGTTGGCTCGTCTAAGACCAGCACTTGCGGTTCTAAGGCCAGAACACCGGCAATGGCCACCCTTCGCATTTGGCCGCCACTGAGATCGAATGGTGAGCGCTCATAGAGATCCGGACTGATGCCGACTAGGGCTAATTTTTCCTTAGCAATGGTAAGCGCATCCTCTTCTGAGACACCAAAATTCAAAGGTCCAAACATGACATCCTTGAGGACCGTCTCTTCGAAGAGCTGGGCTTCCGGGAATTGGAAGACGACACCGACCTGCTTACGCAATGGCTTTAGGGAAGGTAACTTAGCCGTAGATGTAACCAAGACATCCCCTAGACGTACAGACCCCTTGGTTGGCTTAATCAAAACATTAAGGTGTTGAATCAAGGTCGACTTACCTGAACCCGTATGGCCGATGACGGCAGTCACTTGGTGGGCTGGAATGGTTAAATTAACGTCGAAGAGGGCCGCTACCTCAAAAGGTGTATTGGCATTGTAATGGTAACTTACTTGGTCGAATACAATGGTGTGATCCATGTCAATAAGGCCTCCTCATCGAGATAGTTATCCGGCACATCCAGTCCGCGGGCAGCTAGGGCGTCCTTGAGTTTCTGTGAAAAAGGCACATCCAGACCCTGTTCCACTAATTGCTCCCCCATTAGGAAGATTTCTTCTGGTTTCTTGTCTTGGACTAGACGCCCGCCCTGCATCATGAGGATACGGTCAGCCAAGCTGGCTTCGTCCAAATCATGGGTAATGGAAATAACCGTCAGGTTGAAGCGTTCCTTAATCTTACGAATGGCTGCAATCACTTCTTGGCGGCCGTTAGGGTCCAACATAGAGGTAGCTTCATCTAAGATGATAATATCAGGCCGCAAGGCCAAGATGCTAGCTAGGGCCACCCGTTGCTTCTGGCCACCTGATAGGCGGGCAGGCTCCTTGTCCTTAAATTCTGACATCCGAACCTCCGCCAGCGCCTCTTCAATCCGGGTGATCATCTCTTGACGTGGTACCCCATTATTTTCCAGACCAAAGGCCACATCATCTTCTACCGTCGAACCAACAAATTGGTTGTCTGGATTTTGGAAGACCATACCCACTGAGCGACGCGCTTCCCAAACGGTCTCTTCGTCAATGGTTAGGTCCTTAATGGTTACCTGGCCTGCAGCAGGCACGAGGAGTCCATTCATAATTTTGGCTAGGGTCGACTTGCCTGAGCCGTTTGGCCCAATAATAGCCACCCATTCGCCTTCCTTGATTTCTAGGGAGACATCGGTCAGGGAGTTGACCTCGCTACCATAGTAACGAAAATCGATATGCGATAGTTTTACAACGCTTGCTGCCATGTCTTTTTCATCCTCTCTGCCTCTGGGGCCATCTTACTACTTTCATAGCTAAAGCCAGTCTTCTGCCTAGCCTTAGCTATGAAAGCAACTCACCCCCTTACTCTACCACCTGGGGGCGTCACTTTCAAGAATTTGAGTATAAGACCAAAAAAAAATCACTTTTACGATGATAGCTAGCGATTGGGGAAGCGGGAGGCTCCCCCAATCGTGCTATAGAGCTAGACCCTGTAGTTGGTTAGCAAGGCTACAGAATCGTCACACTCCTCATCATAAAGCGAATTCTCACTCTATTATACTAATTCGATGATTGCCATTGGGGCGCCATCACCACGACGTGGGCCGGTCTTCAAGACACGGGTGTAGCCACCTTGGCGGTCAGCGTAGCGCTCAGCGTACTCACCGAACAAACGAGTCAAGACACGTTCAACAACGACTTGATCCCCTTCAACGGTTGCGCTAGCAATCTCGTTACGCAAGAATGCTGCAGCACGACGGCGTGATGCTAAGTCACCTTTTTTACCTAAGGTAATCATTTGATCAACGAATTTACGTACTTCTTTGGCACGAGTTTCTGTGGTTTCGATACGGCCGTATACGATCACATCAGTAGTTAAGTCACGCAATAATGCGTTACGTTGTGCGCTCTTACGTCCTAATTTGCGGTATGCCATTATTCAGTTTCCTCCTTTGCTTTGAATATGAAATATCCTATACTAGTCGTCTTGGCGTAAGCTCAACTCAAGGTTAGCCAATTTTTGTTTGACTTCCTCTAATGATTTACGGCCAAGGTTACGTACTTTAATCATTTCTGCTTCTGATTTGTTAGTCAACTCTTGAATCGTGTTGATGCCCGCGCGTTTCAAACAGTTGTATGAACGAACGGATAAGTCTAACTCTTCAATCGTCATGATTAACATTTTCTCTTTTTCAGCTTCTTCCTTCTCAACCATAATTTCAGTTTGACGCGCTTCATCGTTGAGGTTAACGAAGATATTTAAGTGCTCCGTTAAGATTTTAGCGGCTAAACTTAATGATTTTTCAGGACTAATTGAACCGTCGGTCCAAATATCTAAAGTTAATTTATCATAAACGTTCTTTTGCCCGATACGGGTGTTTTCGACTTGATAGTTTACCTTCTTAATTGGGGTATAGATCGAATCGATTGGTAAGACGCCGATTGGCATGTCTTCCCGTTTGTTGTGTTCGCTCCGTACATAACCACGACCGTTGGCTACGTTTAGACGCATCTTCAATTCAGCGCCATCAGCCAGGGTGCAAATGTAGAGCTCAGGGTTGAGGATTTGCACATCGTTATCATGCATAATATCAGCTGCGGTCACAACTTTTGGACCGGTGACGTTTAATTCAATTACTTTTGACTCTTGAGTGTGAAGTTTCAATGCTAATTTCTTCAAGTTCAAGATAATCGTTGGAACATCTTCCACGATACCTTCAACTGTAGCAAATTCATGCAGTACTCCATCAATCTGGATGCTAGTAACAGCGGAACCAGGTAATGAAGATAATAAAATACGACGTAATGAATTTCCAAGGGTTGTTCCATATCCACGTTCAAGTGGTTCAACGACAATTTTACCAAATTTGGCATCGTCACTGACTTCAATCGTTTTAATTTCTGGCTTTTCAATTTCGATCATCGATTATATTCCCCTTTCAAAACGTTAGTCTTGGTAATAACGCGCTTCACAGTTGCTTGAGTCATCTAGATTATACGCGGCGACGTTTTGGAGGACGGCAACCGTTGTGAGGAATAGGGGTAACGTCGCGGATGGCGGTTACTTCTAAACCTGTAGCTTGCAATGAACGAATTGCTGACTCACGACCTGAACCTGGGCCTTTTACTGTTACTTCAACAGTCTTCATCCCGTGATCCATAGCACCTTTAGCAGCCACTTCTGAAGCCATTTGTGCAGCGAATGGGGTAGATTTCTTAGAACCACGGAAACCTAATGAACCTGCGGATGACCATGAAATAGCATTACCATTCACGTCAGTGATCATAACAATAGTGTTGTTGAATGTAGAGCGAATGTGTGCTACACCTTTCTCGACATTTTTTCTAACACGACGGCGACGACGTGCAACTTGTTTTTTCTTTGCCATGAAGTTTATACCTCCTTCATTCTATATTCGAGTATTATTTTTTACCAGTGACCATTTTCTTAGGTCCTTTACGTGTACGAGCGTTGTTCTTGGTGTTTTGACCACGAACTGGCAAGCCACGACGGTGACGTAAGCCACGGTAAGAACCGATTTCTTGGAGACGCTTGATGTTCAAGCTAATTTCACGACGTAAGTCCCCTTCAACTTTGAGGCCGTCAATGATTTCACGGATACGGTCGAGCTCATCGTTTGATAAGTCCTTAACGCGAGTGTCTTCAGAAACGTTTGCTTGTTTTAATACTTGTTGTGCAGTTTTCAAACCAATACCGTAGATGTATGTTAATGAGATTACTACACGTTTTTCACGCGGAATATCTACTCCAGCAATACGAGCCATTTATCTGGCACCTCCTTCTTATTAACCTTGACGTTGTTTATGTTTTGGATTTTCGCAAATTACCATCACATTGCCGTTGCGACGAATGATTTTACATTTTTCGCAAATTGGCTTTACAGATGCTCTAACTTTCATCTTAACTAATTCCCTCCTTAAATTCGAAACGGAACGGTTTACTTAAAGCGGTAGGTAATACGACCACGTGTCAAATCGTAAGGAGATAATTCAATCGTTACCTTATCTCCTGGTAAGATGCGGATGTAGTTCATCCGGATTTTACCTGAAACGTGAGCCAGTATTTCATGCCCATTCTCTAATTCAACCTTAAACATTGCATTTGGTAAAGTTTCAATGACTGTACCTTCAACTTCAATTACATCATCTTTAGCCATTCATACTTCCTCCTCTTACCAACTTACTGTTAGGCTATTGTGCCACTGAGGACAAAATCTGGCGGATATCTTCGTAGACCTTGTCGATGGCTTGTTGACCATCCACTCGGTGAAGAAGCCCACGTTCCTCATAATAATCCAGTATTGGTCGAATTGATTCCATTTGGAGATTGATACGATATGCAACTTTCTCAGGCTTGTCATCTTCACGTTGATAGAAATCACTGGCACCACAATTGTCACAGACACCTTCAACCTTCGGTGGGTTGTAGAGTTTGTGGTAGGTTGCCCCACAGTTGCGGCAGATGATTCGGCCACTCAAGCGATCCTTGAGGACTTCTGGATCTACATCGATATAGATAACGGCATGGATTGGGGAGTTTAACTCCACCAAGTTTTGATCAAGCGCCTGAGCTTGTGCGCTGGTACGTGGGTAGCCATCCAACATGAAGCCTTGGGCTTTCACGTCATCTTGGGCTAAACGTTCACGTACAATGGCGTTGGTCACTTCATCAGGAACCAGGTTCCCGTTGTCAGTGTAAGCCTTGGCTTGGAGCCCAAGTGGGGTTTCGTTCTGAATCGCAGCACGAAAAATATCCCCAGTTGCAATATGTACGATTTGATAATCTTTTACTAGACGTTCACTCTGTGTCCCTTTACCGGCACCAGGCAAACCCATTAATAAAATATTCATCTTGTATCTTCCCTTTACTTCTATTTGACACATGATTATTGAATGAATCCTTGATAACGGCGTTTGATAACGCGCCCTTCGACCTGCTTAGCAGTCTCAATGGCAACCCCGACCACAATCAGCAAGCTAGTCCCGCTGAGTGAGATACGTGACGTTAAGTTCCAGAAGAACCCTGCCACAATCGGCAATACCGCAATCAAAGTCAAGTAAAGTGCGCCTACTCCGCTCAAGCGGTTGATTACTTTGGTTAAGTAAGTTTCGGTATCTTTCCCAGGACGGACGCTTGGAATGTACCCGCTCGACTTCTGCAAGTTCTCGGCAACCTTCTCCGGATTCACTTGAATCAATGAATAGAAATAAGTAAACGCAATTAATAGTACAGTGTAGAAGATTACACCGTAGAGTGTTTGGTAGTCGAAGAGTTGTACCAGGAAGTCCATCCATGGGTTAGTCCGATCGACTGTCACAAACGAGAATATCATCTGAGGTGTTGTAATAAACGAGCTAGCGAAAATTACTGGAATAACCCCAGCTGAGTTAATTTTAAGCGGGAGGTGAGCTGAGTAGCGCGCCCCTGACGCTTTCTTAGAATAATGGATTGGGATACGCAATTGAGCCCGTTCCATTAAAACGATAATGACGATTAAGATGACGATGACCAAGATAATGGCTGCCAATGACAGCATGTTGGTCATAGCATGATCTCCACCATTTACGAGATGGCGTTGGAGATAACCCATCAATTCCTTAGGCACTTCCGCAACAATCCCGGCCATGATAATCATGGACAAGCCGTTACCAACACCGCTTCGGGTAATCATCTCACCCAACCAGACCAAGAACATGGAACCAGCTGTTAAGATGAGGGCAATCGTTAGGTAACGCATTGTCGTTGGGTTGGCAATCAAGCCCAGACGCGCCATCCGGTTAAAACCGAGGGCGATACCGTAAGATTGTACTAAACCAAGGGCAATGGCAACATAAGTGGTCCATTGGTTGAGCTTACGACGCCCAACTTCCCCTTGCTTAGCCCATTCAGTAAACTTAGGCACAATGTCCATTTGTAATAACTGAATGATGATTGAGGCGGTAATGTATGGGGAAACCCCCATGGCGAAGAGCGAGAAGCGCTTCAAGGCCCCGCCGCCGAAGGTGTTCAATAAGCCTAAGAGGCCGCTCTCAGCGAAAGTGTTAATCGCTGAAACTCGAACCCCAGGTACAGGAATATGTGACCCTAATCGGAATACCGCAAAAACGAAGAGCGTGAAAAAGATGCGACGACGCGTATCTTTATCCGCAAATGCATTTTTAATGAAGGTAAACATTAGATCACCTCGATTGATCCACCAGCTGCAGTAATTGCTTGCTCTGCACCTTTAGAGAATTTGGCTGCTTGAACAGTTAATTTTCTTTCAAGTTGACCATTACCTAAGATTTTTACTCCTGATAATTCTTTCTTAACGACACCTGCTTCAACTAAGAGAGCTGGTGTAACTGTCGTACCGTCTTCGAAGCGGTTGAGAGCTTCCAAGTTAACGACTGCATATTCTTTACGGTTGATGTTGTTGAATCCACGTTTTGGTAAACGACGGAACAATTGAGTTTGTCCACCTTCGAAACCTAAACGTACGCCACCGCCAGAACGGGCTTTTTGACCTTTTTGACCGCGACCAGCAGTTTTACCGTTACCGGAACCTTGACCACGACCGACACGGTTACGTTCTTGACGTGAACCTTCAGCAGGTTTTAATGTATGAAGTTTCATTCCTGTGGCACCTCCTTGTATTAGTCTCTAATTTTTATGCTTCTTTTACTTCAACTAAGTGACTGATCGTATTGATCATCCCACGAACTGCTTCGTTGTCTGGTTTAACAACGGTCTTGTAAGTCTTAGTTAAACCTAAAGCCTTAGCAGTTTGGATTTGATTTTTAGGACGACCGATCAAGCTGCGTTTCAATTGGATTTGTAAGTTCGCCATTTGATTGTCCTCCTTAGCCTAAAATTTCTTCGACTGATTTGCCACGTAAAGCAGCAACTTCTTCAGCTACTTTCAATTGTTTCAAGCCTTCTACAGTCGCACGCACCATGTTGATTGGTGTGTTAGAACCAAGAGACTTACTTGTTACGTCAGCTACCCCTGCTAATTCCATTACGGCACGAACAGGACCACCTGCTGCAACCCCAGAACCGGCTGGTGCTGGTTTGATTAAGACACGACCACCACAGAATTCGCCAATTGCTTCGTGAGGAATTGTGGTTCCGGTCAATGGTACTTCGATTAAGTTTTTCTTCGCATCTTCGATAGCTTTACGGATTGCTTCTGGAACTTCTTGAGCTTTACCAGTACCAAAGCCAACGTGACCGTTCTTGTCACCGACAACTACTAAAGCTGAGAAACGTAGACGACGTCCACCCTTAACAACTTTGGTAACACGGTTAATCGTCACAACGCGTTCTTCGATGTTTTCCAAGGTATTTGGATTGATGTGAACCATGAACTAGTGTCCTCCTTCTATTAAAATTCTAGGCCGTTTTCACGAGCTGCTTCAGCCAAAGCTTTCACACGACCGTGATATAGGTACCCACCGCGGTCGAAGACAACTTTCTTGAAGCCTTTTGCTACCGCACGTTCAGCAACTAATTTACCTACAGCTGAAGCTTGCTCAACTTTGGTCCCTGTTACTGATTTGTCATTACTAGAGGCACTTGCAAGCGTCACACCCGCTACGTCATCAATTAATTGAGCGTAGATGTGCGTGTTGGAACGGAACACGTTCAAGCGTGGGCACTCAGCAGTACCAGAGATTTTGTTTCTTACGCGAGCATGTCTTTTACGACGTACTTTGTTTTTATCTGGTTTTGTAATCACAATTTTCACCTCTTTAAGTTTAAGTTATAGGAGAAGATCAGGACCGGTCTATTACTTACCAGTCTTACCTTCTTTACGACGTACATATTCGTCAGTGTAACGAATCCCTTTACCTTTATATGGTTCTGGTGGACGTACGCCACGGATGTTGGCTGCTAATGCGCCGACTTTCTCTTTATCGTAACCTTCTACGATAATCTTAGTGTTAGAAGGAACTTCAAAGTTAGCACCTTCAACTGGTTCGAATTCAACTGGGTGAGAAAGACCCACGTTCAATACTAATTTGTTACCTTGTTTTTGAGCACGGTAACCGACCCCGATAAGGTCTAATTCTTTCTTGAAGCCATTCGCTACACCTTCAACCATGTTGCTGAAGACAGAACGCATAGTCCCGTGTAATGAACGGTTTTCTTTTGAATCATTTGGGCGAGTGAAGACTACTTCATTCTCTTGAACTTCCAACGCAATGTTTGGGTGGAAGTCACGTGTCAAAGTACCTTTAGGGCCTTTTACAGTCACTGTATGACCTTTTACTTCGACGGTTACGCCTGCTGGAATCACGACTGGTTTTTTACCGATACGACTCACAGGGCTGCACCTCCTCTTTCTTATTTCTAGTTATCTTAAATATGAATAGATTAGATTACCAAACGTAAGCTAATACTTCGCCACCGACACCAGCTTGACGAGCTTGTTTGTCAGTCACAACACCGTTAGAAGTTGAGATGATGGCGATCCCTAAGCCGTTTAATACCTTAGGTAGGTCTTCTGATTTGGTGTAGATACGCAAACCAGGTTTTGAAATACGCTTGATGCCAGTGATAACTTTTTCGTTGTTACGGCCGTACTTCAAGAAGATGGTGATTTCACCTTGTTTGTCGTCTTCTGCGACTTCATAGTTTTTGATGAAACCTTCTTGTTTCAAGATTTCAGCAATCGCTACTTTGATTTTTGAAGATGGTGCTGATACAGTCTTGTGTCCTACGCTGTTAGCGTTACGGATACGAGTTAAGAAATCAGCAATTGGATCTGTCATAACCATGTTGTATTTACCTCCTCTTTGTTCAGTATGGATTACCAGCTGGCTTTCTTCACGCCAGGGATTTGTCCTTTGTAAGCAAGTTCGCGGAAGCAAATACGGCAAAGTTTGAATTTACGATATACGGAGTGTGGACGTCCGCAACGCTCGCAGCGCGTATACTCTTGAACTTTGAATTTAGGTGACCGCTTGTTTTTTGCAATCATTGATTTTTTAGCCAATGTTCATTCGCCTCCTTGTCTTATTTTTGGAAAGGCATGCCTAATTCTTTAAGTAAAGCATGTGCCTCTTCGTCAGATTTCGCAGTTGTTACGATAACGATGTCCATCCCGCGGACTTTATCAACGTTATCATAGTTCACTTCAGGGAAGATAAGTTGTTCTTTGATCCCTAAGGTGTAGTTCCCGCGGCCATCGAAGGCTTTGTTGCTGACACCGTGGAAGTCACGAACACGTGGTAAAGATACAGTGACTAACTTGTCTAAGAAGTCGTACATACGCGTACCACGTAGGGTCACTTTACACCCGATTGGCATACCTTCACGGAGACGGAAGCCCGCGATGGATTTCTTAGCTTTGGTAATCACTGGCTTTTGACCAGATAATAAAGTGAGTTCGTCAACAGCTTTTTCTAAGTTCTTAGCGTTAGCTACTGCGTCACCCACACCCATGTTGATGACGATCTTTTCAACTTTAGGTACTTGCATTACAGAAGTGTAGTTGAATTGTTCGATCAATTTTTTAGTTACTTCGTTTGAGTATTTAGCTTTTAAACGATTTTCCATGTAGTGTTAATCCTCCTCTCGCTATTGATTAGATGGTTTCGTTAGATTTCTTCGCGAAACGGACTTTCTTGCCGTCTTCGAAACGATAACCCACACGTGTTGCTTCCCCTGATTTAGGATCAACGAGTTTAACGTTAGACACGTGGATTGGTGCTGGGAATTCTTCAATCCCGCCTTGACCTGCTTGAGAAGGTTTAACGTGCTTCTTGGCAATGTTCAAGCCTTCTACGACTACGCGGTCTTCTTTTGGTAAGGTACGTAAAACAGTCCCTGTTTTACCTTTATCTTTACCTGCAATTACTTTAACTGTATCGCCTGTTTTGATACGCATGAATAGTTTCCTCCTTCGTTAATATTTCTTATAAAACTTCTGGAGCTAATGAAACAATCTTCATGTAGTTGTTATCACGCAATTCACGTGCAACTGGTCCAAAGATACGCGTACCACGAGGGCTCTTATCGTCACGGATGATGACGCAAGCATTTTCGTCAAACTTGATATAAGAACCATCTTTACGGCGAGCTCCTGATTTAGAACGTACGATTACTGCTTTTACGACGTCACCTTTTTTAACAACTCCACCTGGCGTTGCTTGTTTAACCGTTGCAACGATAACATCCCCGATATTAGCAGTTTTGCGGTTTGAACCACCTAATACACGAATTGTTAACACTTCACGTGCGCCAGAGTTGTCAGCAACTTTTAATCGACTTTCTGTTTGAATCATTTCGATGTCCTCCTTCCGAGATATACTTGGTTAATTAGATAATGACTGCTTCTTCAACAATCTCTAATAAACGGAAGCGTTTCGTAGCTGATAATGGACGAGTTTCCATAATGCGCACGATGTCGCCTTCTTTTGCACGGTTTTCTTCATCATGTGCTTTATATTTCTTAGAATATTTAACGCGTTTACCGTATTTAGGGTGAGTCTTACGAGTTTCGACTAAAACCGTGATGGTTTTGTCCATTTTGTCGCTCACGACACGACCTTGGTAAACTTTACGTTGGTTGCGTTCTGTCGTCATTGATGTTAGCCTCCTTTGCTGGTTTATTTAGACAATTCTTGCTCGCGTAAAGCAGTTTTGATACGTGCGATAGATTTACGTACAGTGCGTAAACGTGCTGTATCTTCTAATTGTCCTGTTGCTAATTGGAATCGAAGGTTGAAGAGCTCTTTCTTCAACTCAGCTTCACGTTCAAGCAACTCAGCAGTGGATAACCCTTTGATTAACGCTTTAAATTCATTAGTTTTCATTCGATTCACCACCATATTCTTCACGTTTTACGAACTTGGTCTTAACTGGTAGTTTATGCGATGCTAAACGTAATGCTTCACGTGCGATTTCTTCAGATACACCCGCTACTTCAAACATAATCTTGCCACGTTTAACTGGTGCTACCCAACCTTCAGGTGCCCCTTTACCAGAACCCATACGAACCCCGATAGCTTTTGCAGTATATGATTTGTGAGGGAAGATTTTAATCCATACTTTCCCACCACGTTTCATATAACGAGTCATCGCAATACGGGCTGCTTCGATTTGACGGTTTGTGATCCAGTGAGATTCAGTAGCTCGTAAGCCGTATTCACCGAAATCAACTTGTTTACCACCTTTAGCTTCTCCGCGCATTTTACCACGGAATTCACGACGGTGTTTTACACGTTTTGGTACTAACATTGATTAGTTCCCTCCTTTCTCAGAGTTTTTCTTTTGTGGCAATACTTGGCCACGGCAGATCCAAACTTTAACTCCTAACTTACCGTAAGTAGTGTCCGCTTCTTCCCATGCGTAGTCGATGTCGCTACGTAAGGTATGGAGTGGCACAGTACCTTCAGAGTATGCTTCGCTACGCGCAATATCTGCACCGTTCAAACGGCCTGATACCATGGTTTTGATCCCTTGAGCGCCAGCTTTCATAGTACGTTGGATAGCTTGCTTTTGAGCACGGCGGAAAGCCACACGGTTTTCTAATTGACGTGCGATATCTTCAGCAACCAATTTAGCGTCTAAGCTTGGTTCTTTGATTTCTACAACGTTAATAAAGACTTTCTTGCCGGTTAATTTGCTTAATTCCGCACGGACTGCATCGATTTCGGAACCACCTTTACCGATGACCATACCTGGCTTAGCAGTGTGAACAGATACAATCACACGGTTAGCAGCACGTTCGATTTGGATGTTAGAAACTGATGCTTCTTTTAATTTCTTGTATAAGAATTTGCGGATAGCTAAATCTTCGTGTAAGTATTCAGCAAAGTTCTTGTCTGCATACCATTTAGCGTCCCAGTCGCGGATGACGCCGACACGCATACCAATTGGATGTACTTTTTGACCCATTGATTAAGCCTCCTCTTTCTCAGATACCACAACAGTGATGTGGCTTGTACGTTTGTTGATTGGTGAAGCTGAACCTTTCGCACGTGGGCGGAACCGTTTCATGGTTGGGCCTTCGTTAGCGAATGCTTCACTCACGTATAAGTTTTCCAAGTCAAGATCGTAGTTGTGGTCCGCGTTAGCGATAGCAGACATCAACACTTTCTCAACGATTGGGGCACCTGCTTTAGGTGTGAATTTTAAGATGGCAATTGCTTCGCCAACTTTTTTACCTCGGATAAGATCTAAGACTAAGCGAACTTTACGAGGCGCAATGCGAACTGTTCTTGCAACTGCTTTTGCAGATGTAACTTGGTTAGACATCTTGTTTTCCTCCTATAAATTAGCGTTTCTTAGATTTCTTGTCGTCAGCTGCGTGACCTTTATAAGTACGAGTTGGTACGAATTCACCTAATTTGTGACCTACCATATCTTCTTGAACATATACAGGCACGTGCTTGCGGCCATCATAAACGGCAATGGTTAAACCAATGAAGTTAGGGAAGATGGTTGAACGACGTGACCAGGTTTTAATAACTTGTTTCTTTGTGCTTTCTGCTTGCTCTTCCACTTTTTTCATTAAGTGCGCATCACAGAAAGGTCCTTTTTTCAAACTACGACTCACAATGAAGCCTCCCTTCGATTATTTGTTACCGGCGCCTATTATTTTTTACGGCCGCGGATGATTAACTTGCTAGATTTAGCTTTCTTAGAGCGGGTTTTCTTACCAAGTGTTGGTTTACCCCATGGAGACATCGGAGATTTACGCCCGATTGGTGCACGACCTTCACCACCACCGTGTGGGTGATCGTTAGGGTTCATTACGGAACCACGAACTTCAGGACGTTTGCTCATCCAACGTGCACGACCGGCTTTACCGATGTTTACTAATTCGTGTTGTTCGTTACCAACAACCCCGATAGTTGCACGGCAAGTTGATAAAATCATACGGACTTCACCAGAGTTCAAACGAACTAAAGTGTATTTACCTTCGTGACCCAATACTTGAGCGCTAGTACCAGCAGAACGGATTAATTGACCGCCTTTACCTGGTTTTAATTCGATGTTGTGGATTACAGTACCTTCAGGGATGTTTGCTAATGGCAATGCGTTCCCGATTTGGATGTCGGCATGTTCACCAGATTCAATTTTTTGGCCTACTTTCAAGCCTTTTGGTGCCAAGATGTAAGTCTTGATCCCGTCTTCGTAGTGTACCAACGCGATGTTAGCGGTACGGTTTGGATCGTACTCGATTGTTGCGATAGTCCCTACTACGTTGTCTTTGTTACGTTTGAAATCGATGATACGGTAAGCGCGTTTGTTACCGCCACCTTGATGACGAACAGTGATTTTACCTTGGTTGTTACGGCCGGCTTTTTGTTTTTGTGAAGATAACAATGTCTTCTCTGGTTTTGATGCAGTGATTTCGCTGAAATCATAACCAGTCATGTTACGACGACCGTTAGAGGTTGGTTTGTACTTTTTAATCGCCACTCTTATTCCCTCCTACTTACTCATTTTCTAGGTGATTATTCTGCTTCGTTAGCGAATAATTCGATGTCTTTTGATTCAGCAGTCAAGGTTACGACTGCTTTCTTGTACTTACGAGTGAAACCAGCGTAACGGCCCATGCGTTTTGCTTTACCGTCAACGTTGATCGTGTTAACTTTCTTAACTTTAACCCCTTCAAACATTGCTTCAACCGCTTGTTTGATGTGAGTTTTGTTAGCACGACGGTCTACTTCGAACGTGTATTTTTTCTCGTCTAAACCAGCAACTGATTGTTCAGTGATGACTGGGCGTAATACTACTTCTGATAATTGCATTATGCTAAAGCCTCCTCTACGGTTGAAAGTGCTGCTTTAGTGATGACAAGTGTGTCGTAGTTTACAACGTCTAATACGTTCACGTTGCCTTCGTCGATCACTTTCACGTTAGCTAAGTTACGTGCTGAGAAGTAAGCGTTGGCGTTAGTCCCTTCTAATACTAAGAGAGTCTTCGCATCTACTTTAAGGTTGTTCAATACTGACTTGAATTCCTTAGTTGATGGAGCTGCAAAGCTGAGTTCATCAACAACTACTAACTTGCCTTCTAATACTTTCTGAGATAATACAGATTGTAACGCTAAGCGGCGTACTTTCTTTGGTAATTTATAACTGTATGAACGAGGTGTTGGACCAAATACGGCACCCCCACCAACCCATTGTGGTGAACGGATAGAACCTTGACGTGCACGGCCAGTCCCTTTTTGTCTCCATGGCTTACGGCCACCACCGCGTACAGCGGAACGGTTCTTCACCGCGTGAGTCCCTTGACGTAAAGATGCACGTTGCATGATTACTGCGTCGAAGATTACGTCTTCGTTAGGTTCAACCCCAAATACAGCTGCATTCAATTCGATTTCGCCGATTTGTGAACCGTCTTGTTTAAATAAACTTACTTTTGTCATTTACTCGTTCCTCCTTCCTCGAATTATTTAACTGTTTTAATTGCTTGTTTGATTTCAACGAGTGATTTCTTGGCACCTGGGACATTACCCTTGATCAAGATTACGTTGTTTTCTACGTCAACCGCTACAACTTCCAAGTTTTGGATCGTTACGCGTTCGCCACCGGTTTGACCTGGAAGGCCTTTACCCTTGAAGACGCGTGATGGGAACGAAGCCCCACCCATTGAACCTGGACGACGGTGGTAACGAGAACCGTGAGCCATTGGACCACGTGATTGGCCATGACGCTTGATTGCACCTTGGAATCCTTTACCCTTGGATGTACCCGTCACATCGACGATGTCGCCAGCTGCGAAAGTTTCCACTGTGATTTCTTGTCCTACTTGATATTCTCCAAGCTCAACTTCGCGGAACTCGCGAATGAAGCGCTTAGGAGTAGCATTTGCTTTTGCTACATGACCTTTAGCAGGTTTGTTTGACAATACTTCACGCAAGTCTTGGAAACCTAATTGAACCGCTTCGTAGCCATCGTTTTCCATGGTTTTAACTTGTAATACCACGTTTGGAGTAGCTTCGATAACAGTTACAGGTACCAATTCACCGTTCTCAGTGAAGAATTGAGTCATCCCTACTTTTTTACCTAAGATTCCTTTGGTCATGAGTACACCTCCATTTTTCTAAAATTATAATTTGATTTCTACGTCTACACCACTAGGTAAGTCTAATTTCATCAAAGCGTCAACTGTTTTGTTAGTTGGTTCTAAGATGTCGATTAAACGTTTGTGTGTACGCATTTCGAATTGTTCGCGAGAGTCTTTGTATTTGTGAGTCGCACGAATCACGGTATATAAAGAACGCTCAGTTGGCAGTGGGATTGGCCCCGCTGTCTTCGCTCCTGTTCTTTGTGCTGATTCTACGATTTTGCTTGCTGCTAAATCCAATGCACGATGCTCGTAAGCCTTCAAGCGAATCCGAATTTTTTTGTTTGCCATTTAGATTTCCTCCTTCGTCAATTTTGATAAAATGACTTGCTCCACAAGAATTTCCAACCTCACCCGCCCGTGGCAAAGCGTCCGGGTGTGTCGCAACCTCTCGCTTCATAGCTGTCTTTCCCACCTCTAAGAGGGGGCATGTCCTGCGATGGGCACACTGGTACCCATTAAGGCACAATCATTATTATAGCGTAGGAATACTTGTAAATCAAGGCTTTTCTCAAGTTTTTTTGGCCTTTTTGTATGTTTTCGTTTTCATGTCGGATGATGACGATTTCTCTGTTACCTGGCCGATAACAATTCACTTTTTAGGTGATGTTTCGGCCAATTTTTTTTGGCCTTTTGGACACAAAAATAGCCAAGACCCTCTCAGGAGCACTTGGCTAAAAATAATAATGGCTATTCCGCAAAATCTACGTCGATGGCCTTGGTCAGAACATCGCAGTAGCTATAGGAGACACACGCTAGGGTGTTGGCCTCTTGCTCTAAATCAACAACGAAGACAGAACGATAGGTTTCTTTCAGGACGCCTCGGCGCGTACGCTTTTTGTTACGACCGAGTTGGACGGTGATAATTACTTTTTCGCCGATATTTTGATCCATGAGGGATTTAATCTCGGCAATTTCTTTTGGCATAAGCCTCACCTCTTTCCTACTATTATAGCACAGTTAGATAGACTAACCTAGGAAAGGTCGGCAACTTATCCTGAAAAAAACTGACAACGTTCGCCTTTTGCTAATTTTTAGCCTTATGCGCCTGGAAGGCAGCCTCTAAGGCAGCGAAATCCATGAGGCTGAGGCTCTCAGCTCGGCGGTTAGGCTCAATGCCCGCCTGGTCGAAGACCTGACGCAAGCCCTCTTCGCTGAGAAGGCCTGGCACATAGGCCGACTTGAGGTTGTTCCATAGGGTCTTGCGGCGTTGCTTGAAGCCTGCTTGGACAAAGGCTTGAAAGGCTTCCTTATCGCTAACTTGGACCAAGGGTGCTGGTCGGCGGGTTAGCTTGAGCACAGCTGAATCCACATTTGGCTTAGGGATAAAGACATTCTTAGGTACAATGAAGGCAATCTCACTCTTCATATCCAATTGAATGGCCACTGACAGTGAACCATAGGCCTTGGTGCCCACAGCCGCCGTCATCCGCTCTGCGACTTCCTTTTGCATCATCATCACGAGCGACTGGAAGGGCAGATTGCTCTCAATTAGGCGCATGATGATAGGCGTGGTTATATAATAAGGAAGATTTGCCACCACAACCAAACGGGACTGGTCGTGTAGCCAGGCATATTCGGGGCTAGAGAAATCCACAGACAGGATATCCTGGTGGACCACTTGGACATTGTCACAGTCCGCTAGGGTTTCCTGCAGAATGCCCACAAAACGCTGGTCAATTTCGAAAGCCAAGACTTGCTTAGCATGGTGAGCCAGGTATTGGGTCAAGGCACCAATGCCGGGACCAATCTCGATGACGGTGGTATCTGCATCGACTTGGCCAGCTTCAATCATCTTCTCTAACATCCGGGGCTCGATTAGAAAGTTCTGACCCAGACTCTTTTTCATTTGAATATCGAAGCGACGCATGATCTCAACCGTACGAGTCGGCGTCGCAATTGGCCGGAATTCTCTCATTCTCGGATCCCTCCTTGGGCTTGATCCAGGACTTGGACGAATTCACCCAAGCTAGCCTGGTCGATGCCATAGCGTTGCAGTTGACGTTGCAATTGCTTGGCGTTGGTATAACCTAAATTAAAGTGCTGACTGACAGCCTGACGACGCTCCTTAGCACCCGGACCTGCGGTCAGCCCCCACTGAGCGAGACAGCCCAGTGGAATTAAAGCCACTAAGTCCCCCTCAGCCGGGGTCATGACCTGGCTCAAGGCTTGGCGAATCTCTTGGGGACTAGCATGTTCCACCCCTAGGCTCTTACCTTGGCCGCCAAAGGCAGCCAATCGACTAATATGGGCTTGCTTAGCGCTCGGCACCGCCTGGGTCACCAGTCGTCTAAGGCGCTCACCTTGGTAGTCGGGATCTGTCAAGACGATAATGCCATGGATCTTAGCAGCTTCTACAATCTGAGCCAAGACCGGGGCCTCTAGGGCGGAGCCCCCTGTCTCGATAGTCTTAACTGTCGGGCCAAAGGTCTCAATCAGACGTTTGGTATCATCGCGCCCTTCGACCACAATAACTTCTTGGGGCATGGCTTGACTCATTGGTCCCACCCCTCAGGCCACCACCGGAAGAGGCGGCAGGCATTGCCCGTCGTCAATTTGGCTAGCTCTTCTAGACTCATGTCTCGTACCTGGGCCAGACACTCCGCCACATAACGAACATAGGCTGGCTCATTTTGCTTGCCACGCTTAGGCACTGGCGCCAAATAAGGGGCATCGGTCTCAACCAAGAGACGCTCTGCCGGCACTAGGGCCGCCGCTTGGCGGACAGCCTCGGATTTCTTGAAGGTCAAGACCCCACTGAAGCTAATATGCATGCCAAGGTCTACAAAACGCATGGCTTCTTCAGCTGTCCCACCAAAGCTATGCATAATGCCCCCCGCGGCCGGCAGGCCTTCTTGCTTGAGAATCCGATAGGTGTCTTCAGTTGCATCACGATTATGAATGGTAATGGGCAGACCGTGTGACTTGGCAATGGCAATCTGACGCCGGAAGACCTGGGCTTGCACATCCCAAGGGGCAGTGTCCCAATAGTAGTCCAAGCCAATCTCGCCTAGCATCTTAACCTTAGGCAATTCTAGCCACTCTTCCAGGCGACGCTCCACCTGGTCATTGTAGGTGTGGGCCTCAGTCGGATGCCAACCCACTACCGAAATAATGTTATCGTAGGCCGCACTTAAGGCCAAACTACGCTCAATGGTGGGATCATCAAATCCCACCACTGCTAGATAGCCCACGTCCGCCTCTAGGGCTCGGGCAATATAATCTGCCTCCTGGCCCGCAAATTGCTGGGCGTTCAAGTGCGTGTGCGTATCAAATAAAGGCATGCTGGTCACCTCGTCTAGCCAATCCAAGCGCCATTTGCTGCATTTGGATCTGCTGCTAAGAGATGGAGTTGGCCGTCGTGTTCAGAGGATAAAATCATCCCCTGGCTGACATAGCCCATCATCTTACGCGGCTTGAGGTTAGAGACGATGCAGACCTTACGGCCGATTAATTCTTCTGGATTCGGATAGAATTTAGCAATCCCGGACAGAATTTGACGGTGGCCCTTATCACCTGCATCCAGACGGAAGCGTAGCAACTTATTAGAGCCCTTGACTGGTTGAACATCTAGGACTTCTGCCACCTTCATCTCAATCTTCAGGAAGTCATCGAATTCGACTTCGGCTACTTCACGGTGAACCAATTCAGTGGCTTCTGGATCCCAGTTAGGGTCGTCAACCTTGGCTTGGCTAGCACCTGGTTTGCCTGCTGCCATAGCTTCTTGAATATAGGTCACTTCTAGCTCTGCATCCAAACGTGGAAAGATTGGGGTCCCCTTAGCCACTACGCTTGCGCCTGCTGGGAAGGCCCCATAGACTAATTGAGTGAAGTCTAGGTCCATTTGATCATTCAGCCCTAGTTGCTCGAAAATCTTAGCTGGCGCTTGGGTCATGAATGGACGTGACAGATGAGCCACAAGGCGTAAAGCCTCAGCCAAATGGTTCATGACAGACCGTAGTTGACCTAGGGTCGCTTCTTCTTTAACTAAGACCCAAGGCATGGTTTCATCGATGTACTTGTTGGTACGGGAAACAATGGCCATAACATGGCTCAAGGCTGCGCTTAGGCTCATGGCATCCATGGCTTGATAGTAGGCCGCCATTTGCTCCTTAACATAAGCATCATAGTCAGCATCCACTGCAGTCGCCTCTAAGTCTTCGGTTGGCACTTGGCCTTGGAAATACTTGTTCATCATGGCAACGGTCCGGTTGAGCAAGTTACCCAAGTCATTAGCCAATTCTGAGTTAACTAATTGGACAAAGCCTTCCGGCGTGAAGACCGCATCGTTACCGACGCCCATTTCATGCAAGAGATAGAAGCGAGTCGCATCCAAGCCATAACGTTCTACCAAGGTCTCTGGGTAGATGACATTACCCTTGGACTTAGACATCTTACCTTCTTTCATGAGATACCAGCCATGGGCGAAAATCTTCTTAGGCAATGGTAAGCCTAGGGCCATGAGAATGGTTGGCCAGTAAATCATGTGGAAACGGGAAATGTCCTTACCGATGACATGGGCATCTGCTGGCCAGTACTTGTTGTAGCGACTGGTATCATCAGAACCGTAGCCAAGAGCCGTAATATAGTTGAGTAAGGCGTCAATCCAGACATAGATGACATGCTTAGGATTGGACTTAACCGGCACACCCCAGGTGAAGGTTGTCCGAGACACCGCCAAATCTTCCAAACCTGGTTTGATGAAGTTATTAATCATTTCGGTCTTACGGAAGGCTGGCTCTAAGAAGTCAGCGTGATCTTCATAGTATTGCACTAGACGGTCTGCATACTTGCTCATACGGAAGAAGTAAGACTCTTCCTTAACCAAGGTTACTTCGTTGCCAGTTGGGGCAACCCCACCGGTTACATTACCATCCGCATCGCGGTAAACTTCAACCAATTGACTCTCGGTGAAGAATTCTTCGTCACTGACAGAGTACCATCCGCTATACTCGCCTAGATAGATGTCATCTTGGGCTAGGAGTTGCTCAAAGGCATCTTGCACAGCCTTCTCATGGTAGTCATCCGTAGTCCGGATAAAGTGTGAATAGTCGATATCTAATAAGTCCCAGAGCTTCTTAATGATGTCGGCCATCTCGTCGACATATTGCTTAGGACTCACTCCTAGACCCTCTGCTGTTCGTTCAATCTTCTGACCGTGCTCATCAGTCCCGGTTAGGAAGAAAGCATCGAAGCCCTGCAGACGCTTATAGCGCGTCATAGCGTCGCAGGCCAGGGTAGAGTAAGAGTTCCCGATATGTAGCTTACCACTTGGGTAGTAGATCGGCGTTGTAATATAATAGGTAGGTTTTTGCGTGGTCACGAATGAGTGCCCCTTTCTATTTCTTCAAATTACTTCTATTATAACATAATTGTAGGCCCCTGACAGTAGGAATGGCAAACTTGTTAAGCAAGGTGCACAAGATAGAAAAAACTGGCGCCAGCCAGAGGCTAGCACCAGTCTATTTTTGAGGTGTAAAACTAAATTAGTCTACATGATGTGGCTTGTTAGCCAAGAGTAGTACTACAGAAATTAAGGCTAAGACAAGAGCCAACCAGATGAAGTTCATTTCACCAGTGCTTGGTAAAGATGGATTCTTAGCATTGAAGGCATTGTAGAATACAAGTTCCTTCTCTGTCGCAACTTCTGCTTTAAGCTTGCCATTAGCATCCTTGGTTACAGCAACCGTTACGTTGAACTTAGTCTTGTCGTAGCTGATAGCTGAATCTTGCCCAGCAACTTCGCGTACGGTTAACTTATAGGTCCCTTCTTGTGCATAAGAAGAAGTTAAGCTAATCGCACCTGAAGCGTCATTGCTTGCAGTTGCTAAGACTTTTCCCATGCTGTCTACTAATTCAAATTTGAACTCTTTATCTTTGAGTTGACGACCAACTAATACTTTCTTAGCTGCTACTGTGAAGTCAACTGCAGCAGGTGCAGGGTCAGAAGAGTTTGGTAAGTTAGTCGCTGCTTTGTTAACAAAGGTCGCTTGGTTAGTGTAACTAGCGCTTGCTTCTAATTGGCCTGCGCCATTGTCCACAACAGTTACCACTACATCAACCGCTTTGGTATCGTAGGTTACGGTTTCATCGCTACCTGCTTTTTCTACAACTTTATAGTTGTAAGTGCCGGCTTGTTCGAATTCAACTGAAGCGAACTTAACAGTTCCATCTTCGGCATTCTTCACGGTTTGCAATACTTTACCTTGTGCATCTTGCAATTGGAACTCAAACTCATCCGCCTTAAGCGCACGGCCTTCTAATTGCTTCTTCACTACGATTTCTTGGCTAGTTTTAGCAGCTTTATAGCTGTTAGCAAACTGAGCTTGATCATAGGTAACAGTTGCTTTCTTCTCACCGTTCTCGTCTACTACTTTAACGTTAGCAGTTAGCTCTGCTTCATCGTAAGTAACACCTGGCACAGCATTGTTTACTTCTTTAATCTTGTAGACATAGTCGCCGGCTTGCGAGAACTTAACTTTAGCAAAAGTTACATTGCCTTGAGCATCGTTACTTACAGTTTGGACAACAGAGTTATCAGCTGTGTTGATTAATTGGAATTGGAATTCGCCAGCTTTCAAAGCACGGCCATCTAATTTCTTGGTCACTTTGAAAATCACTTCGTCTGAACGGCTAGCTGATGCGCCACCCTCAGTAGTGGTTAGTGGAGCAAAACCATCAACATTATGAACTTCTTTAGCAGTTTTTACAACGATAGCGTTGAATACTTTTTTAGTTGCGTTGTCAACAGGACTTGTTAATTTTGTAGAATAACGCAAGTACAAACCACGACCACTCAAATCACCATTTTCTGGCGTAACCGTGAAGTGGTTTTTGTCTGTTACTTTGACACCTGCACTATCAAGTGCTGGATGGCCTTCTTCCTTACCCCATTCAGTAAAGTAGTAGCCTGTTACTTCGCCAACTAATTCTTGACCTTCTGGAATAGTGTCAGCAATGCTTACGCCCGTTACGTCCTTAGCGGCCAAACGGTTAACCAACACTTGCCATCTGATCATGCTTGGGTCGTCTTTATCTTGAACGCCCCACTTGAAGTACCCAGTGGAGTCTTCCATCGGTACAATACGGGTAAGTGTATAAGAGCCTGCGCCAGGTAACATCATAGTTACTGTCTCATCAACCGCAACAGAGTCAGCCCATACTGCGGTGAACAAAGCACTGACAGTACGACTTTCGTTCATGAAGCGATAGTAGTCTTCGTTAGTGATTGTAATGGTTGCGGTGTTAGAAGTTGGGTCAGTAGTCAATGTCGCTACTGTCTTACCGTTAGCTGCTTTGATTTCTCTTGGTTCTGTTTTCTCTACCGCCAATTGTGCTGGCACTTGGTAGACAAATGTATCCCCATTTTTTACTGTTGCTGAATCCGGAATTTGGTAAGTTGGTTTAATATAGAATTTACCCTCACCATATTTAGCCCCGTCAACAACCGGGTTGTTATTAATCAAGAACTCAGTTGATACCAACTGGGCTGCTTGACTAGCTGACGCTGCGGCTGCTTCTGGATTAGCTGCCGGCTGGTTCTCGCTAGGACTTGCTGGTGCTGCTACCCCACCTGCGTTGTCACTAGTACTTGATTCTGATGCAACCGCGGGTGCCGCTGTCGCTGGCTCTGCGCCTGCAGGCGCTTCTTGAGCTAATGCATTGATCGGTCCGACAAAAATGCTCAGAACCATTAAGAGTGAAATAAGCAAGTTAAAAAACTTACGCTTATCCATAAAAATTTCCCCTCCTTAGTTTCGGGTGCCACTATCTTTTGCGCTACTAAATAGCACCCTAATTTTCTGGATATCGGCAATTTAATACCATATATAGTATATCACACCACTTACTATTTGTACAGTTCTTTTAGTGGAATCAAGTTTAACACCTAATTTCCAAACTTAATTGAAGATAATTTTTGCTAATTATTGATACTATTGATTGGATTTGACCAGTCATTTGCCCAAAAAAGCCCATAATATCGTTTTTTTGTAGTGACAATTTCAGATGAATATTGTATACTATAGTCTGGAGGTCGGACCTCCGCTAGGATAATTAGTAATTTTCCTAGAGCTTACTGATTTATTTTCAAATTAGACTTCCCCTCTATATTTAGAAAATAACTCTGACGGCCTACTATTTTCTGGATAATATAGTAATAGTCGTCCATCCTATTTTTTATAGGATCTGGCTAGGGAGCTAGCCGCTACTTAATGCTCCCTAGGACAAAGAGACTGAATTCTACCATTCAGCCTCTTTTTTTAATAGAGAAAAACCCCAGAGTTGATAAACTCTGGGGTTTTTCTGCATACTCTAGGCTTTGCCAACTACTAATAAAGTAGCCTAAGATCTTGCTTTTTTGTCAAGAAGGAGAACCGCAATTGCGCCCATTACCATCATGCTAGCCAAAGCAGTCAACCAAATAACTTGGGCTTCACCTGTCTTAGGTAATTTCTTCTCTTCTTTCACTGGTTTGTAAGTGTTCTTAAAGACAATAGATTTGGCACTATCCACTTTTGCTTGGAACTTGCCTTCGCTGTCCTTACTTACAGTTACAGAAACCTCATGAACAGTCTTGTCATAAGTGATTTCTTTGTCGCCCAAGTCTTTTTCCACGACTTTGTAAGTAAAGGTACCTTCACTTGGGTTTGTGATGGTATGTTCCAAATGAATCTTACCTGATGCATCGTTTTTAGCGGTAGCAACCAGGTTGCCATTTGAATCGAGGAGATTAAATTGGAATTCATCTGCCTTCATTTCACGGCCTTCCAATTCTTTCATAGCGTCTACGCTGAAGCTTGGTTGCCCTGGATCCACTGCCTTATAGGTGTTAGTGAAGGTAGCATCGTTAGTGTAAGTAACTGAAGGGGTTAATTGCGCTTGGTTATCAACCACTTCAACAGTTGCTTCAACTACTTTGGTATCGTAAGTAACGTTCTTCAAGCCGTTATTTACTTCTTGAATACGATACTTGCTAGTCCCTACTTTGCTATAAGTTTGTTCTTCGAAGGTTACATTGCCCTCTGCGTCGTTCTTAGCACTTGCCAACTTAGTGCCTTGTTCGTCTAATAATTCGAACTCGAACTCGCCTGCTTCTAAAGCACGACCTTCTAAAACTTTCTTAACGCTTAATGCTTGCTTGGTTGAAGCTGCTGCGTAACGGTTAGTAAAGACTGGCTCTTGTTCATAGCTTGGTGTCGCTACTAATTGGCCATTGTCGTCTTTGACCTCAACAGTTACTTTCACTTCTTTAGCGTCATAAGTAACACCTTTAGCATCGCCTGAAACTTCTGCGATAGTGTAAGTGTAAGTCCCAACTGCTGAGTAAGTAATTGGTTCAAAGCTTACTTTACCTGTCGCATCGTTAGCAACACGTTGTAGTTCTTTGCCGTCAGCGTCTTTCAAGACGAAGTTAAATTCGTTAGCTTGAAGCGCGCGACCTTCCATGCGTTTAGTTGCCATAAGGGTAACATTTTGATCCAATGGCTTGTAGCTGTTGGTGAATGTCAATTCCTTATCTGGCGTTACAGTTGCTTCTAATTGACCCGCAAGGTTATCTGTTACACGGACGTGTACCAAGATATTGCTTGAGTCATAGGTCATCCCTTTATCATTAGCGTCTAGTTTTTCACGAACAGAGTAAGTGTAGGCACCAGCACTTGAGAGGCTTTGTGCCTTAAAGGTAACATCCCCATTTGCATCGTTCTTAGCAGTGTCAACAACTTTGTTGGTTGAAGCATCTACTAATTCGAAGGTGAAGGCATTAGCTACTAAGGCTTTACCTTTCAAGACTTTCTTAGCTTTGATGGTGACATCAGCAGCGGCTGCTTTATAAGCGTTGGTAATGGTTTGCCCGTCTGGGTATTCTACCGTAGCTTCTAATTGGCCGGCATTGTCAGTTACTTTTACGGTTACGTTCAATACTTGAGTGCTGTAAGTCACCCCAGCAACAGTCCCCGCTTGCTCCTTAACCGTATACTTATAAGTACCTGGTTTAGTGTAAGTAATCGCGTTGAAGGCCACACTACCGTTCTCAGCGTTCATTTTTGTTTGCGCTGCGCTGGTAGCACCTTCTTCGATTAAGTCGAAGCTGAATTCGCCTGCCTTTAGTGGACGGCCAGTTAAGGCTTTTGTCACACTAATGACTGCACTTGTTGATAAAGCTTGATAGTTGTTAGTAAACTCAGCTGGCGCAGCATAAGTTTCAGTCGCTACCAATTGACCTTGGCCGTTGTCAGTTACCGCTACGGTGACTTCAACTTCCTTAGCGTCATAGGTATACCCCTTAGAACCATCATTCTTCTCACGGATGGTGTAAGTGTAGTTACCTACAGCTGTATAGGTTTCAGCTGGGAAGGTGACGGTCCCGTTCTCATCGTTCTTAGCAGTTTGCACGACTTTGCCAGTTTCCTTATTAACCAACTCGAAGGTGAATTGATTATCTGTTAACTTAGCACCTGTCAAGGCTTTAGTTGCTTTCAAGACTTTGCTTACTGATCCCGCTTGGTAAGCGTTAGTAATCTCTTGACCATCTGGGTATTCTACCGCAGCTTCTAATTGACCTGCGTTGTCTGTGACAGTAACTTTAACCTTGTAGGCCTTCTCATCGTAAGTAATCCCACCAAGCTTACCATTTTGTTCTTTAACAGTGTATTCATAGACACCTACTTGCGTATAAGTAATTGGATCGAAATTAACGGTCCCGTTCTCATCCGCAGTTGCTTTAGTTTGGTTGTCTTTTGCTTCTGGAGCAGTTAAGTCAAAGCTGAACTCACCTGCTTTTTGCGCACGACCGGTCAACTTCTTAGTGAAGCTGAAGGCTGCAGTCGTTGATAAAGCTTGGTAGTTGTTAGTAAACTCAGCTGGCGTAGCATAAGTTTCAGTCGCTACCAATTGACCTTGGCCATTGTCGGTAACTGCCACGGTTACTTCTGGTGCCTTGGTATCGTAGGTATAACCCTTAGAGCCGTCATTCTTCTCACGAATAATATAAGTGTAGTTACCTACAGCTGTATAGGTTTCAGCTGGGAAGGTGACGGTCCCGTCTGCCTTGCTCTTAGCAGTTTGGGCAACTTGACCTGTTTCCTTGTTTACCAACTCGAAAGTGAATTGGTCGTCTACTAAGTTTTTACCTACCAAGGCTTTAGTTGCCTTCAAGACCTTAGTGACTGAAGCTGCCTTATAAGTGTTGGTAAAGCCAGGCTTAGTATAGGTAACGGCTGCAGTCTTAGCACCACCATTATCGGTTACTGTAACAGTCGCTGTAATGATGTTCTTGTCATAGGTAACACCTGGCAAGTTGTTGTTGACTTCGCGAATCTTATAAGTAAAGTTCCCCGCTGTACGGAACTTCATTTTCTTGAACTTAACAACACCGTTCTCATCGTTAGTAGCAGTCGCTACTACCTGATTGGTACTGTCAACTAATTCAAAGCTGAACTCACCTTGATTCAATGAACGTCCATTTAATGTCTTGTTCACTTCGAAGATAATCTCATCAGGACGAGCCCCTGTCCCGACCCCATCAGTGGTAGTCAAGGCAGCAAATCCTTCAACGTCTTCAGAATGTGTAGCGGAAGTAAATCTATAATTGTTGAAGACTTTTTTAGTTACTAAGTCAACAGGCGCAGTGATACGGGTTTGGAACATGATTAACAAACCACGCCCATCTAGGCTCCCACCATTGCTTGGCGTAATGGTGAAGTGGTTGTCATCTTCAATGTTAACTTCGCCACCTGTATAAGCCACACGGCCACCGGCTGTCCCACCGTTTTGAGCCGCTTCCCAGTCAGTAAAGTAGTAACCACTAAATGAATCAGGTACAACTTCTTGACCCTCTGGAATAGTATCTTTCACCATAGCGTTGACTATACCTGGTTTAGCATAACGGTTAATACGAATACGCCAGTTAACTAACTCAGGGTTGTCCCGGTCTTGGTTCCCCCATTTAGTATAACCCGTTGGGTCTACGTCAGGTACGATACGCATTAACTTGTATTCCCCAGCACCTGGCAAATCGAAAGTCTGCTCAATGTTCTTAGGTGTGCTATCAGCCCATACCGCCGTGAAGAGTGCTGTCAATGACTTGTTCTCATTCAAACGAGCATAGTACTCTGCGTTGGTAATCGTGATAGTGGCTGTATTATTAGCTGGGTTAGTTGTTAAAGACGCAACTGTTGTGACGTTATCCCCTGCTTTAATTTCAACTGGACCACTTTGCTCCACTCGGAAGACACTTGGTACCGTATAGGTCAAGGTGTCGCCATTTTGGAGCGTAGCGTTATCCGCAAATTTATAGGTTGGGATAATGTAGAATTTCCCTTCCCCATATTTACCAGGATTTTGGACGGGGTTGTTATTAATCTTGAAGTCCGTTGTCATGGTATATTGCGCTTCTTGAATTGGCGCTTGTGGATAGTGTTGGGTTGCCTCAGCTTCATCAGTCTTTGCTGAGTCTTGGCCATCCGCATTGGGCTTAGCCGCCTGATCCCCCTCTGCTGCCGGCTGGGCCGCTTGCCCACCATTAGCTTCTTGTCCCTCTGTCTCTTTGGCTTCTTGCGTTTGCTCAGTAGCAGGTGTTGCTACACCAGCATTCGCTTCTTGCGCAAAGGTAGATAGCGGGCTAATAAAAACTTGCAGCACTAATAAGAGTGCGATTAGCAAGTTCGCTAGCTTCTGCTTTTTCACTTTGCTTCCCCTCTCTCACGCTACAAAAGCCGGGCCTACCGCTACATAAGCCCTGACTTTCTTAACGCTTGATATTGTGTATATTACTATACCAAGACTATTTTATCACACTCAATCACAAAAGAAAAGTTTCATTTCCTCTCTATCTCATAAAATCGAAATGTCATTACAAATCGATAACACCCACCCCTACCCTAACATAAGAAAAACGCGTGAGAATCGCCTATATCTGGCGAAACTCACACGTTTCCTTCTATTATATATACCCTATTCTGGTCCTAGTGAATCAGGGACCAACTTAGGTATGTATATGTGCATGCTTAGTCATGCGTCTCATCTTTGCGACTAGCTGTTGATTCTGTTCCCTGAGCACTCGATACTGACGAAGCCTGATTGGCAGCCTCCGCTGGCATCACTGGCACGACCGTCTCTTCTCTGGTGTAAACCAACTCGTAAGTCTCCGCTTCTTCATAAACGTTAATACCGTCTAGCGTCTCCCCATTCTTGCGTAGGTAGCTATACTTGTAGTTAGCAACCGTCACTGGTTTTGGAATGACGTAACGATTTGGCCACGCACTTAAAGTCGTTGGCTCGTGAATCTCCTGGCCATCCTCCGTGACATGCCGTAAGGTGATAACCGTCTTCTCTTCATAACTTGGAACTCGGTAATGTAATTTTACGACGATTGGTTTATCGCCAACTGTCCCAGATAGCGGATCATCACTGTAGTCGTACACAAGCCAGCTCCATAAATTCTCTTCAGGTGTTACCGTGTATGGCTCACCTTGGGTGACGGTACGTTCCTCTAGATGAACTCGCACTGGGAAGCCTTCGATAGAATCATCGTTATAGTATTCAATGTACAGCTTCGTTACTCGGCGATAGACAAAGACTATTTCAAAGTCATGATTAGGTACCGTGCCCTGAGCATTTTCTGGAACGGACGTCAGTTCATAGCCAGGAAAGTCACCCTGAGTTACCTTCTCATACTCTGTTCCAACCTCAACTTTTTCTGTTCTTGTCTCTGACAACTCTTCACCTGACGTCGTTATATGTTTAACAGTTTTTGTCACTCGATGAATTGGATTGTAGTAGTAATCCATATAAACCGTTTCGGGATCTTCACTGCTGAAGGTGTAGTCTTCATAATTATAATCACGCTCTACATTTCGATAATCCTCGTGTTCAAAGTAGTCTCCTTCTACTCTAACAGCTTTTTCATATCTAAATGTGAACTTCTTGCCTTCTAAGGCCACCTTCTCAATAGACAGCATGAGTTCTTTCGTTTCATTATTGAAATGCCGCTGGATAACTCGATGCTTAGGATTAGACTTATAGACGAAGGTTACAATCGTTTCTTCTGCCTCTAAGAAGCCAGACGGTTGTCCTTGGGTGTGACTGTAGACATAGCCAGGGACTGGCTCAGGCACTAAGTAGTAAGGGGTCTCAGCATGCCCTTTCACTGTTTCGCTCCCAATCTCATGCCCCTCTTCGTCGACATAGCGTGCTGTCGCCGTATGGAACTTATCAAAATGATGATAGGTTAGAGTAATGGTGGTATCTTCATTGAATGCAGCAAACAAAGACTGTCCTGTTCTCTTCAGAGCATACTGTTGTTGAGAAAGATCCGCTGGTCGGATGGTAGTCTCTACTCCCTTAGGTACTTCAATGTGTTTCTGATATTCAGCAACATACTGGTCAAGTTCTTGCCCTGACTCATCTACATACTTCAAGGTGACGGTTGCGGTAGTTCGTTTATACCTCAAATTGACAACTTTTGGACTGTCCTCAAATTGACCTTTGAACTCACTTTCATCACTAGCAAGTTCGTATTTTTTGTCGTCCTTAGAGATGTAGTGCTTGGAACTTAGATCATAAGTCTCCCCAATTAAACCATCGTGTATCTCACTAACTTCGAGCTTTTCGCCAGCCTCGTCCAAGAAGTTAACTCGGATGATACCTGGCAGAATCCGACGACGATAGTAAACCCACACTTCTCCACGTTCATCCCTAGAATTTCTAATTTCAAATACATTAGGTTGCGACCTCAAATTGTTATAACTCACATCATGACCTAAGAAATCATAGAGGTCAGGATAAGGATTCCGAGGTATCAAAGTAGAAATAGGTAAGCCCACTGTCCCCCCAATAGTAAACTGTCTCTCTGTTTGCCGAGGGTCTTCTGGAATATTATTTCCTACTATACCATATAACTCAAGTCCTGGGGCTATTGGCTGATAGTAATAGATAACGTGTTTTTCATAGCCAGCATATTTGCCTGTTACCTCGCCTTGGACACCGACATATTGATAGTTTTCAATATTCTTCTTCTCCGTCACATATTGCGTCCCGACAGTTCCGCGTAAAATGACACGCTCAGCCAGATAGTTTCCTCTGTTATCTACATAATCTACAATTACCTTACCCGGATCGGGATAAACAGAGCGATAGACATAAGTGACAACCTGCTCTTCTGGTTGATAAGTCCCAGTCGTATTCCCTAGGACAGTGAGGAAAGTAAAGTTATCAAACTGCTTCTGCTCTGTCTGATATGGCGTACCAAAAGGTTTATAGCTGCGAATTGGTGGGGCTAAGTCCTCGTTAGCCTCATCAACATAACGTACTACTAGTATACCCTCATTACTTCGTGAATCACGTAATCCTTCATAAATATAAGTAATGACTTGCTCTTGCTCACTATATTGCCCGAATTCTTCACCTTCAACCTTTCGGAATATGTAATTGCGGAATTCTTTTTTACGAGTATAGTAGTTCTTGCCGAGCTCGCCTTTCATCACAATTTCCGGGATGAGTAGCATTCCCTCTTCATCCTGATAACGTACCCGCACAATCCCTGGCAACTCCTGGTCAGTACCTTTGCGATAGACATAAGTCACCGTTTGCGTTTCTAGGCTATAGTTACCTGTCTCAGAACCATCGACATGATCAAAGACATAACCTTCGAGTTCCTTTTTCTCTGTGCTATAGGCAGTATCTATCTGACCAGAGAGATTAATAGTTGGCCAGAGGCTATGCCCATCCGTATCTTGGTAATTCACCTTAACATAGCCAATTGACTTCCGATAGACATAGGTAATCGTTTGTGCCTCTTCTGTATAGAAGCCCATCTCTGGCCCATCAACTCGAACGAGTTCATAGTTGTCAAAGCTTCTCGCCTTTTCTTGATAAGGTAGTCCCACATAGTCTGTCAGATACTTCGTCTGTGCAAGTTCTTCACCCGCTTCATCTTCATACTTGACAGTCAAATCTCCTCGAAGTCTTTCATAATAGTAGGTAACCTTCTGAGGCTCTTCGGTTATTTGTCCCTCTGTTTCACCTTCAACTCTAGTAAAACGATGATTTACAAAGTGTTTCTGAGTGGTAGTATAGTAATCTCCAACGGCCCCTTTGATTTCTTCAGCTGGTCCTAAGTCAACATCAGCCTCGTTGCGATAATAGACAATTACTTTAGAGGTCACGACTCTCGCAATTCGGCGATAAACAAAGTCAACCCTTTGAGTCCGGCCTGAGATATACTTCCCTTTTTTCTCACCTTCGGTACGAACGAGAATATAGTTTTCAATATCTAATACATCGAATTCATAGGATGCTCCTGGTCGTCCGTGAGTGTAAACACTTGGATTAATCTCCTTGCCATTTTCATCGACATATCTTGCATAAGCATCCCCCCAGCCACTTTCTTCCTTCTTATATTCTTTAGTTGAGTATAAGAGAATGACGACCTGTGTCCCTTCTTGGTAAGTGACACGAGGAGGATATTCTTCTCGACCTTGATAGAAGTAGTTTTCAAATTTTTTGATCTCGATCGGAGCATCAGTCCCCACATATCCTGTTGTCACGACATCAGGATGTAAGGTTTCACCCTTGACGGTCTTATATCGTACAACGACTTTCCCTCGTGCCTTGGTTCGAGGACTAGCATAGACATAAGTGACGTAGTGTTTTTGGCTAGCATAGGTCCCTTGGGTCTCCCCAGACACATAAGATAGGCGATAGCCTTCAACTGCCTTCTCTTCAGTCTGGTAGCTATCTCCCAGTAACCCTGCCATATCCACTGGAGGAAGCAAATCATCGTTTGTCTCATCAACATAGCGAACATTTACTGCACCATTATTTGGCGGCAAATTGGCTGGTTGATAGACAAATTTAACAGTCTTGGTATCCGTTGTGAATGTCCCTTGGCGATCTCCCTCAACTCTCAAGAAGTTATATTCTCTCACTTCTTTCTGAGTAGCTGTATAGGCAGTGTCTACTTCGCCTTCTAAGGTCTCGGCATCAGCCACAGGCTGATCCGCTTCGTCCACATATAAGACATTGACTGTTCCGCGTGGTTTTGGAATGGCTTGGTAGATGTACTTGACTTTTTGGACTTCTGCTTTGAAAGTGCCTGTCTCTGAGCCTTCTACTCGCAAGAAGTTATAACCTGTTACTTCCTTCTTCTGCGCCGTGTAGGCTGCGTCCACTTCACCTTCCAAAGTCTCAGGATCTGCTACTTGCGCATCTTGCTCATCCACGTAAGTCACAAGAACTGTACCACGCGGCTTCGGAATAGCTTGATAGATGTACTTAACATTCTGAACTTCTGTCTTGAAGGTGCCAGTAGCTGGGCCTTCTACTCGTAGGAAGTTGTAACCTGTGATTTCTTTCTTCTCAGCAACATAAGTTGCATCCACTTCACCCTCTAAAGTGACCGGATCTGCCAATTTGGCGTCTTGCTCGTCCACGTAAGTTACGTTTACCATTCCACGTGGCTTTGGAATGGCTTGGTAGATGTACTTGACATTTTGGACTTCTGTCTTGAAGACGCCAGTAGCAGGGCCCTCTACACGCAAGAAGTTATAACCTGTGATTTCTTTCTTCTCAGTTGCGTAGGCGGCATCCACTTCACCTTCTAAGGTAGCTGGATCTGCCAACTTAGCGTCTTGATCGTCTACGTAAGTCACATTCACTGTCCCGCGTGGTTTCGGAATGGCTTGGTAGATGTACTTAACATTTTGGATTTCTGTCTTGAAGGTGCCGGTCTCTGCACCCTCTACTCGCAAGAAGTTATAACCTGTAATTTCTTTCTTCTCAGTTGTATAATTTGCATCCACTTCACCTTCTAAGGTAACGGGATCTGCCAATTTGGCGTCTTGTTCGTCCACGTAGGTCACATTGACTGTACCACGTGGTTTCGGAATTGCTCGGTAGATATACTTAACATTCTGAACTTCGGACTTGAAGGTCCCGGTCTCTGGGCCTTCTACTCGTAGGAAGTTGTAACCTGTTACTTCCTTCTTCTGCGCCGTGTAGGCTGCGTCTACTTCGCCCTCCAAAGTTTCGGGATCTGCCAATTTAGCGTCCTGCTCATCCACGTAAGTCACATTCACTGTACCACGTGGTTTTGGAATTGCTTGGTAGATGTACTTAACATTCTGAACTTCGGACTTGAAGGTGCCAGTAGCTGGGCCCTCTACTCGCAGGAAGTTGTAGCCTGTGATTTCTTTCTTCTCAGCTGCATAACTTGCATCCACTTCACCTTCTAAGGTAACTGGATCGGACAATTTAGCGTCTTGTTCGTCCACGTAAGTGACATTTACTGTACCACGTGGCTTTGGAATTGCTTGGTAGATGTACTTAACATTTTGGACTTCTGCTTTGAAAGTGCCAGTTTCTGAACCCTCCACTCGCAAGAAGTTATAACCTGTGATTTCTTTCTTCTCGGTGGTATAACTTGCGTCCACTTCGCCTTCCAAGGTAACTGGATCTGCCAATTTGGCGTCTTGCTCGTCAACGTAGGTTACATTGACTGTTCCGCGTGGCTTTGGAATTGCTTGATAGATGTACTTAACGTTTTGGACTTCTGCTTTGAAAGTACCTGTCTCTTGGCCTTCCACTCGCAGGAAGTTATAGCCCGTGATTTCTTTCTTCTCGGCGGTATAACTTGCGTCCACTTCACCTTCTAAGGTAACTGAATCGGACAATTTAGCATCTTGTTCATCTACGTAGGTTACATTCACTGTACCACGTGGTTTCGGAATAGCTTGGTAGATGTACTTAACATTCTGAACTTCTGTCTTGAAGGTGCCAGTTTCTGGGCCATCCACTCGCAAGAAGTTGTAGCCTGCGATTTCTTTCTTCTCAGTTGCATAACTTGCATCCACTTCACCTTCTAAGGTAACTGGATCTGCCAATTTTGCGTCTTGCTCATCAACATAGGTCACATTCACTGTTCCGCGTGGCTTTGGAATTGCTTGGTAGATGTATTTGACGTTTTGGACTTCTGCTTTGAAGGTTCCCGTTTCTGGGCCCTCTACTCGCAGGAAGTTGTAGCCTGTGATTTCTTTCTTCTCAGTTGCATAACTTGCATCCACTTCACCTTCCAATATGACTGGATCTGCCAACTGAGCATCTTGCTCGTCGACGTAAGTTACGTTCACTGTTCCGCGTGGTTTCGGAATTGCTTGATAGATGTATTTCACGTTTTGAACTTCTGTCTTGAAGGTACCCGTTTCTGGGCCTTCCACTCGTAGGAAGTTATAGCCTGTGATTTCTTTCTTCTCAGCTGTATAACTTGCATCCACTTCGCCTTCTAAGGTAACTGGGTCTGCCAACTGAGCATCTTGCTCATCAACGTAAGTTACTTGGACGCGTCCAGACTCCTTAGCTGACGATTGTGATTCTTTCGGTGTATAGATGAAGGTCGTGACTTGTGGTTCAGTTTGGTACTGACCAGAAATCTTCCCTTCAATACGTGCAAGCTCGTAACCTTGGAAAGTTTTCTCTTCTAATGTAAAGTCACTTCCCACGGTACCAGTTGTTACGAGATCATCTGCTAATTTGTCTAGCTTCTCGGTTAGATAACGAGCTGTTACGGTACCTTCTACTTTTGGCTTGTTAGAACTTGTGTGGATATAACCGACATAAGTGAAACCATCGATTTTAGGCGGCGTATATTGATAAGTTTGCCCCTTGGTTACCGTCTGGGTCTCGCTAGCGCGCAAATAATTCATTTGCGCCAGAGCAGCACGACCAGCGCCTAAACCGGATAAGCCGATAACTAATAGCAACCAGAATTTCCAAGAGCCGTTTTGCTTACGGAAAGACCATGCAAGCAGTGTCCCTAGAATCAATAGGAGTGCACTAATGAGCCACTGCAGGATGACCGCATTCAACTCACCCGTCTTAGGAAGTGAGCCTGGGTCTTGAGGTTTGGATGGTTCTGGGTCTCCAGGTACAGAAGAAGATTCTGATGAACTGGAACTCGAACTCTCGGAATCGGACTCTGACGAGCTAGACGATTCAGAACTCTCAGAATCTGACGAGCTGGAAGACTCAGATTCTGAGGAAGAGGAGCTCTCGGACTCTGAAGAGGAAGAACTCTCAGATTCAGAGGACTCTTCCGATGATGCTGAAGATTCATCGGATTGACTTGGTGGTTGAGGTTTTGAGCTTGCATCTTGCTCATAGACCAATTGATAATCCGCCACATCAGTTGTCGCCGTACCAGTCGGATTCTCTTTCACCACTTGCTGGAGTTGTTCAGGTGTAAGATCCGCCTGATTGACGAAATGATAATTTACAGTGGTCTGTTCTCCCTGAGAAAAGACTTGTAATATTTGTGTGGGGAACGCTAAACAGAAGATAGCGCTGAGCGCAAGGGCTCTTTGGGTTTTGTGACGCATGTCGGTAATTCCTTTCAATATTTGTCCATTGTCTATTTAACTAGATTTATAGGCGAAAGTCAATCTAATTGCGCAAAATTCACATGTTTTTTTGTAAATCATGTGATATCCTCCGATATATTATTTAAATACATATTTTGCATGATTGTTTGGACATCAAACTAAAAGAATTGCCTAGACATAAGGGAATAAAAGGCGAACGTTACTACTGATTTTCTGCATAAAAATATGCGATCGAGAAAACTCGATCGCATATTTCATCTATTTCACATCAGTGGTTTGATTAGTTTCTAGCATTCTTGCGAGTAAACAACACAACAACTGCTGCGATTACCAATACAAAACCTAAGCCGATTAATAAGATTGAGCTAGATTCACCAGTTTTTGGTAATTTCTTCTCTTCTTTCTTCTCTTCTGGCTTGCCTGGGCCTTGTTGGTTTGGAGTATTGTCTGCAAGGGTGTTAACGAAGACCACGCCACTTACATTTTCTTTCTTAGAAACTTCTAATTGACCTTGACCGTTGTCAGTAACTTCTACCGTTACTGGGTAAGTCTTTTCATCGTAAGTGATCTCTGTCTTATCACCTTTCTTCTGACGAAGAGTGTAAGTGTAAGTACCTGGCGCATCGTATGTCAATGCTGGGAAGGATACTTTACCTTCTGCATCAGTTTTAAGTTCGCTGAGGACTTTGCCATCTTTATCAAGTAATTCAATAGTGAAATCACCTGCTTTGATTTCTTGAACTTTGTCGCCTTTTTTGAGGACTGAAGTTGCATCTACAACAACGCTAGTTGGAGCTGCCTTGTAAGTGTTAGAGAAGGCTGCTTCTTTAGCGTAAGTTGCTTTTGCTTCTAATTGACCTTTACCGTTGTCTGTAACTGCTACTGCTACATCAAATTCGGTTGAGTCATAAGTGTAGCCTGCTGCGCCTTCATTCTTCTCACGAATCTTGAAGTTGTAGTTGCCTGCTGCGTCGAAGTTTACTGCTGCGAATTCAACAGTCCCGTCTGCCTTGTTCTTAGCAGTGCCAACAACTTTACCGTTTTGGTCTACTAATTCGAAAGTGAATTGATCAGCTGCTAAAGTGCCGCCAGTCAATGTCTTGCTTGCTTTCAATACAACGCTTGCTGCTGCCGCCTTGTAAGTGTTGCTGAAGCTTGCTTCTGGTGTGTAAGTTGCGGTTGCTTCTAATTGAGCTTGACCATTATCAACAACTGATACAGCCACTTCTACTTCTTTAGCGTCGTAGGTGTAACCTGCTGCACCTTCATTCTTCTCACGAATAGTGTAAGTGTAGTTACCTGCTGCGTCGAAGCTTACTGCTGGGAACTCAACAGTACCATCTGCTTTGTTCTTAGCGGTTTGAACTACTGAACCAGTAGCTTTGTCTACTAATTCGAAGGTGAATTGATCAGCTGCTAAAGTGCCGCCAGTCAATGTCTTAGTAGCTTTCACTACTAGGCTTGCTGCTGCTGCTTTATAAGTGTTAGTGAAGGCTTCACGGTCGTAAGTAACGGTTGCTGTCTTAGCACCTGCATTATCAACTACCTTAACAGTTGCTGTGATTGGGTTTTGGTCATAAGTGACACCTGCCAAAGCGCCTTTTACTTCGCGAATCTTGTAAGTGTAGTCACCTGCTGCCTTGAACTTAACTTTCTTGAATTTAACAAGACCGTTTTCGTCGTTCTTAGCTTTTGCAACTACTGAGTTGTCTGCTGAGTTTACTAATTCGAATTCGAATTCTTCAGCTTTCAGAGCACGACCTTCCAATTTCTTGTTAACTTGGAAGATTACTTCGTCAGAACGAGCACCAGTACCGATACCATCAGTAGTTGTTAATGGTGCAAAACCGTCGAATTCTTCCTTATCTGTATCAGAAGAGAAACTTACATGGTTTTTAGCACGCTTGGTTACTGGGTCAACTGGTTCCGTAACACGAGTTTGGTAGATTAAGAAGAGACCACGGCCATCCAAGCTACCTGACTTGTTAGGAATAACTGTGAAGTGGTTGTCATCTTCATTTGTAATCGTAGTCCCGTCAAAGGAGTCTACCCGAACCCCATTGTTCCAGTCGCTGAAGTAGTAACCAGTCATTGGGCCAACAAATTCTTGACCTTCAGGGATAGTGTCTTTGATAACCGCGTTAGTTACGCCTGGTTTAGCGTAGCGGTTAATACGAATGCGCCAGTCAATTAATTCTGGGTTGGCTGCGTTTTGTACGCCCCACTTGGTGTAACCAGTTGGGTCTTCATCGACAACGATACGTGTCAAGGTGTAAGTCCCAGCCCCTGGCATTTCAAAGGTTTGTGGAACATCTTTTGGCACGCTATCCGCCCAAACTGCCGTGAATTGGACAGCAATTGTCTTGTCTTCGTTGAGTTTTGCGTAATAAGCTTCGTTAGTGATAGTGATAGTTGCAGTATTGGTAGCTGGATCTGTTACCAAAGTCCCTACAACTTCGCCCCCAGCGGTAATGTTAGTTGGGCCAGTTTGCTCAACTTTGAAGGTACTTGGCACTGTATAAACAATGGTGTCGCCATTCTTCAAGGTTACGCTGTTTGGAATTTTGTAACTTGGGGCAATATAGAATTTACCTTCCCCGTATTTAGCGTCATTTTTAACCGGGTTAGTGTTAATGGTAAAGCCAGTAGTCAACTCATATTGAGCTGGTTGAACTTGTGCTTGTGGGAAATGTTGTTCCGGCTCTGCCTCTGGATCAGCTGTTGCAGCTGGTTCCGTTTCTTTGGCAGGCGCCTCCTGTTTTTCCTCCCCGTTCTCTGTTGCCGGTTGGACTGCTTCTGTTGCCGCTGGTGCTACTGGTGTTGCCGCATCTTGCGCAAAAGCAGAAAGTGGGCTAACAAAGACTTGTAGAACCATCAGTAAGACAATCAGAAGATTATGTAGCTTACGTTTATTCAATTTATCACTCCTATCCCCTAAATCACACCCTCCCTCTAGACGCTACTTACTCAAGGGAAGACAATGCTTTTTTAGGATGTTTTATGGCATTTAGTACCAAGTATATTCTATCAAAGTCAATGTGATTTGTATAGAGGAAATTACGATATTTTCAGAATCATTCGCATATTGTTAACAATGTCACGTCATGTCTTTTTTTTTATGACATACTAAGCATGCCAACGCCTATTCCTAGCGGTTTTCATAGTCTTTGACATCTAGTATCTGACTTACATAGACCTCTAAAAAAAAGTCACTTAGGACTGACGACCAGTTCTACCATATATGAAGCAATATAAGACGATTCCCATGACTAGCAAGCTACTTAATCCCGCAAACCCTCTAGCTAGCCCCAGGCCATTGATGGAAGATGCTGTCATTATTTCTTTCTACTATTATAATATGCAAATCTCTACCTGGGATGATACTGCCAGTAACACATAAAAAAGAGACCAGGAGCAAGTCCCAGTCTCTCGTTTGACTTATTTACTTATTGTATAGTTCTGATTATAGGTGTAAGTAGCCCTTGATTAGATCTTCTAACTTCTTCATTTCAGTCTTGATGTCCGCATCGTTAACGACGATGTTTTCCAAGGCTAATTCTGAGTCAGCGAAGACTTTAGCAGAACCTTCATAGATTGGAGCCGTAAAGCCGTACTCTAATTCGTCAGATGCTGCCTTAACAAGTGGGTTTTCTTTGACATAGTTAGTCCAGATTTCTGAGTTAGTCCCAGACTTAGTGATTGGTAGGTAACCAGTCTTAGATGCCCAAGTTGCAGTGTTCTCCGCCTTGAGGAGGAAGGACATGAAGGCTACAGCCCCTGCTTTTTCTTCATCAGAAGCATCTTCGAAGACCCCTAAGTCGTTCCCTGCTAAGAGGGTCATTTGCTTGCCTTGACCGAAAGTTGGAACTGGCGCAGTGGTAATGTTGATACCTGATTCTTGCACACCCTTGACTACGTAAGGTAAGCCCGCAGATGAGCCAATGTAGATTGCAGAACCGCCAGCTGCGAATGGGCCTGACATGTACTTGTCTTCACCGGCCAAACGTGCTGAACCGTCTTTGACCATGTCTTTGATGAATTGGATAGGTTCGATGGCTTTGTCAGAAGTGAGGTCAACTGTCTTCAAGTCGTCAGAAACCCAAGTTGCGCCGTTTTGGCGAGCCATGGTTTCCACTTCAATAGATAGACCATTTTCCAAACCTAAGGCTGGCTTATCAACGCCTTTTTCTTTGAGGGCAGCTGCTAATTCTTTGACTTCAGCCCAAGTCTTAGGTACTTCTTTACCTGCTTGTTTGAGCATGTCTTGGTTAACGAACATGAGACGTACAGATTTAGAAAATGGTAATGCGTAGATCTTGTCTTCAACGGTTACGCCTTTTAAGAAACCTGGGTAGATGTCCTTCTTAAGTTCTTCAGTGAAGCCATTGTCAGCAGTTAAGAATTCATCTAATGGAGCTAAGAGGCCTTCTGACTTGAAGCCAGAGAAGCTAGATGCAGTTAATTGAGTCATAGTTGGTAGGTCGCCAGAGGCAGCCGCAGCCATCACCCCTTGTTGTAGGGCTTTGTAGTTCCCTTGGCTAGTTTCTTCAACTTCATACTTGTCTTGAGATTCGTTGAAGGCCTTAACGAGTTTGGTTAATTCCTCAGCATGAGGACCGTTCATTGCATGCCAGAAAGTTACTTTAACCTTGTCAGCAGCCTGAGCAGATGGTGCGTAAGCACTGAATGCTAAGACTACTGTGAGTAATAATGCGAAAAGCACTTTGATTTTTTTCACTAGATGTTACCTCCAAATAGTTAATGGGAAAGCATTGAGGGACTAGCCCTTCAAGCCTGAACGCGAAATACCTTGAATAATGTATTTCTGCAACAATAAGTAAATAATCACCATTGGCAAGATTACCAGGGTCGACGCCGCCATCAAGAGTTCGAATTGGGTGCCGGCTTCAGTGGTAAAGGCTTGAAGTCCAACAGGTAAAGTCCGTAAGTCAGGCGCCGAGTTGGTTACGATCATTGGCCAGAGGAAGGAGTTCCAGGAACCGATGACCTTGAGAATCATCACGGCGATAATGGACGATTTAGACAGTGGCACAACCATTTCCCAGAGGAATTGCCAGTCGCTGGCGCCATCCGTCTTGGCAGCATAGTAGAGCTCGTCTGGAATCGTCTGAATGTTTTGCTTCAAGGTGAAAACCGAGAAGACAGAGGCGAACCAAGGAATAATCAAGGCCCAGTAGGTGTTGACTAATTTCCAACTTGACAAGGTCACGAAGTTTGGAATGGTCATCAATTCCCCTGGCACCATCATGGTTGCCAATAAGAGTAAGAAGAGGATGTCTTTACCCCAGAATTTGAGCTTAGCGAAGGCATAAGCTGCTAGGATTGAGGTGAAGAGTTCCCCGGCGGTCGTCACAGTTGTAACAAAGACCGAGTTAAGGAAGTAGCGGCCGAATGGGGCTTTCTCCAGGGCTTGGCCATAGTTAGAGAAGAGCCAGTTCCGTGGTAGCCAAGTTGGCGGTACGGAGATTGCTTCGGACCCTGACTTCAGACTGGTCGCCACCATCCAGTAGAATGGCAGAATCATGACCAGCGCGCCCAAGGTCAAGATGACATAGAGCAGAATTGTTTGAATACGTTTTGTGCGTGCCATGTCTTAACCTCCCCGCTTCTCGAAGTATTTGTTGCCTATGTTCTGGAAGACGGTAATAACGAGGACAATGGCGAAGAGGATAATCCCGGTCGCAGCTGCCATCCCGTAGTTAAATTGAACATAGAACTGATCGAAGAGATAGTAGACAACGGTCATGGCTGAACCACCTGGTCCAGGACGCCCATTGAAGAGGGCGAAGACTTCATCGAAGACCTTGAAGCCGTTGATGATGCCGACTGTTGACAAGAGGAAGAGGGTTGGTCGTAAGAGCGGTAAGGTAATATTAGTGAATCTCTTCCAGGCGTTGGCCCCATCAACTTGAGCCGCCTTGTAGTAGGTCTCGTTGATGTTACCCAAGCCGACCAGGGTCAGCAGGATATTGAAGCCCAGGCTCTTCCAGATGGCCATGATAATGACGGCCGTCATGGCTGTCTTAGGATCATTGAGCCAGTTGATACGGTCAATCCCTACTAAACCTAAGAGGTAGTTGAGTAGCCCGTACTCTGAGTGATAGAGCCAAGACCAGACCACGGAGATAGCCACCGTTGAGGTAACGAATGGCAAGAAGTAGGCGGTTCGGAAGAGGCCTTTGAGGAACGGAATCTGATTGAGTAAGACCGCTACTGTAACTGAGATTGTGATGGAACAGAGCACCACCCAGAAAACATAGGTTGCCGTATTTTGTAGCGCTAGGTAGAACTTAGGATCCGCCAGAATCTTCTGGAAGTTATCCAGAGACCAGACCACTGGCTTGTTCTTAGTAATATTCCGCAACTTGTAGTTTTCATAGAAACTCATCATGAAGGAGCGGATAATCGGAATAATGGTGAAGGTTGTCATGAACACCAAGGCCGGCGCTAAATAGAGTAGGGCCTGGAGGCTACTCTTGAGAGTAGGTTTGCGGTTCATCTAGCCCTCACGCTCGCTTTCTGACAGAATGCGACGTTGGTCTTCTTGGAAGAAGAGTAGGCGTTCAGCAGGCACTTGCAAGTACACTTCTTGGCCCACTTCTAAATCGCCGTCTAAGTTGGAAACGACGAAGCGTTCACCTTCCCATTCCAAGTGAACGGTAATATCCTTACCTACTGCTTCCACGCGGACTGCTTTCCCGCGGACTAAGTAGTTATCGGCTGTCCCTGGACGGAAGTGCTCGGAACGGACCCCGATAGTTGCCCAGTTCAATTCTGCAAAGGCACTGTTAGGGTTAAGAGCCGCAGAGCCCTTAGCAAAGGTGTTGATAATTGGTGACCCGATGAAGCGTGCCACGAAGAGGTTGCTAGGTGTTTGGTAGAGGCTGACTGGGTCAGCTACTTGTTGAATCTCGCCTTTTTCCAAGACCATGACGCTGTCCGCAATAGACAAAGCTTCTTCTTGGTCGTGGGTAACGAAGACGGTGGTAACCCCTGTCTCTTGTTGGATACGGCGAATTTCTTCACGCATCTCAATCCGGAGGCGAGCGTCTAAGTTAGATAAAGGCTCGTCCATAAGTAGGATGGAAGGTGATTTAGCCATAGCCCGGCTGATGGCCACCCGTTGCTGTTGTCCCCCTGACAACTGGCGTGGGTACTTATCTAGTTGGTCTTGAATTTGCGTTAATTTTGCCATTTCGATGGCACGTTCGCGGCGCTCAGCTTTTGGCATTTTTTCCATTTTGAGCGGGAACATGATGTTTTCCAAGACCGTCAAGTGCGGATAGAGGGCATAGGATTGGAAGACTAAGCCTACCCGACGCTTAACTGGGTCTAATTTAGTTACATCTTTATCGTCGAAGAAAATCTTACCTGATGTTGCGTTCAGTAACCCTGAAATTAAGTATAATGTTGTAGATTTACCACAGCCAGAAGGCCCTAAGAAGGAAATAAGTTGCTGGCTAGGCAATGTAAAATTAATCCGGTCCAAAACAGTCTTCTGTTCGAACTGCATGGTCACGTCTTCAAATCTAACTTGCACGTTGATTCTCCTCATTTTTTATCAGTCTTAATAAGTGCTAGGGAGCTTAATGCTCTAGCGTAAATTATAGCATAAATCGCATCATATTTCCCTCAATTTCTGCGTTTTTCATGCTATTCTAATAAAAGCTTTTTTAGTCAGCTAGGCTCTTAATCTGGTCAGCTGAATAAGTGGTATCTAGGCTTGGCAACCATGGGGTCAGCCCTAAATCGATTAAGGCTTCCGCATAACGTTCTGGCTTAAAGCTGTGCCATGGCACCACTAGCTTAGCACCTACCACATAGTTGACCAAGCAGAGGTCTTGGGTAGAGGCGTGGCCAGATACATGGCCATGATAGAATTGCCAGCCTGCTTTGACGATGCCTTCCAACCAAGGTTGGTAACGCGCATCATAGGCACCTAACGGTACCCCATTGGAGTGGATGTAGATACCTTCCGATAGGCTGAAGATATAATCATGGTGTTGCTCATAATCAACTTGAACAGCGTATTGCCCTGGTGCAGCCTGCACTTGGTCCCAAGTCAAGATATCTTGAGCTGGCAGCTTGCTGTCGCCATCCCAGTTGATGGTTGCCAAGGCTGCCTCTGGTGCCATGTAGGGCCGCAAGAGACGGTAGTAGTTAGGCTCTAAGACCAGAGTCCGTCCTACGCGATTGAGCGCTTGCGCCATATAAACTAGACGCTCAATATTTTGTGGATAGACATTGAGGGCAATTAGCTGGTTGCCAGCTTGCTCTACGACTTGGGTAAAATCCTTGAGGAACTTACTTTCGTTGCCCGCAGAGATTGAAGATACGTGGGAAGCCAGGTCCTCTGATAGTTGCATCCGGGCATCGCGTGACTCTTGGTCAAAGCTGAAGGTCGTCCCTTCAACTAGGAAGAGGTCAGGCTGGAAATCACGGGCTTTTTGCGCCCAGTGTAAGACGCGTTCTGGATGGAAACCAGTTAAGCGGAAGTCACCAGAGTTGACTACCTTAAGGTCTGGCCCGGTAATGAAGATGCTAGCTGCCCCAATGGTATCATGGTCGCTGACCACAAACTCAATGGTGAAAGGCCCAAATTGAAAAGGCATCTCTGATTGAACGGCCTGCCAATTAACCTTGAAGTCAGGCAACAAGTCGTCGCTTGCTAGACGTTGGTAGAAGGAAACACTCTCTTCTAGGGCATAGATGGGTAGGTCCTCAGGCAACTGACCGAAGCCCCCAATATGGTCTAGATGGAGATGTGATAGGCAGACGATGGTCTTAATATCGGTCTCCTCATAGCTTGCTAGGTCACTTGCGCCTAGTTGTTGGCGGGTGTAGAGGCCGTCAATGGCCGGCAGGTGCCCCTTTTCTAGCAGGCTTGGGGTCAAGTCGACTTGCTTCAATTCATCCAAGTTTGCTCCAAATAAGGCGCCAAAATCTGTCAGAATACGGTAGTTACCCGCTTCTAGACTGACAATATTACCACCTATGGTATCAAGTCCTCCCCAAAATCTTACCTGGGTCGTGATTGGTTGTGTCATGTTGTCTGTCTCCTTCACTGCATTTTGTGCCACAGTCCATCATACCACCAAAAGCCCCACTGTCGCAAGTCTTGAGGAAAGGTTCTCAGGTCAGGAGCAACAACTTGTGATCAGGTCAGCACTCAGCCTCCTGATGCTTAGGTCTATAACAAAACCCCGCCTCCTTTTCGTCAGGGGGCGGGGTTGAATCTTAACTTAATTTTGCCAGTCCTTAGGACTCCACATGCTACCGTCTAACTGGCCTTCTAGCTGGCGCAGACGGTCTTCTTGTTGTTGATAGAGGTCGCTGGCGACTTGCAGCAAGGCTTGACTGGGATAGTCAGGAGCCTGTGCCTGCCAGTCCTGGATATAGTCTTGATAGGGATTCATAAGAAGCTAATCCTCCTTATTCAGGGCTTGGAGCTCCTGGATTTCATCACGATTTTGACTCAAGTCCTCACGGAACTGGTCATAGACTGCCTGGCTTTCAAGCGACAGGGACAAGTCCAAGTTGGCTAGTCGATCCAAGACAAAGGTCTGCAAGGCTTCGAAGTCATCCACCTTACCCGTCTCAAGATAGCAGGCGTAGTGAACTAGCAGCTGCTTCTTCTGGGGCTCGGTCAGATAATGGAACTGATGAACCGGGAAATAGGCCAAGGGCGCTAAGCCAAAATGCTTAGCCCAGGCATAATAAGGCGACAAGAGCGAAGACAGGCTAAAGCCTTCCCGGCCCCCGACTTGATAGCGGCTAGCCTTAACACCTGCGATGACCACCAAGCCCATTTCCATCTGAGCGAGGCGAGGTATGGCGGCCTGCATGGCCTTGGACATATCGAAGACGCTATCCAGCCAGATTTTGAGGATGGCTGGCGCCTGGTACCAGTAGAGTTGGAACTGGAAAATCACTCGGTCATATCGACAGAGGCGATCCAATTCCATACTGGCATCAAATTGCTGGCCATTGGCCTCATATTCCGCCTGCAAATCGACATAGCTGACCTCCGTCAAGGCCAAACCTGATTGATGTAAAAATTGTTGGCTGCTAGAGCCGGCCACATCAGGGTGGGCCAAATAGACGATGGTCTTAGTCACGACAGGCTTCCTTTCTGTAGGGAACTTATTTGTCTTCTGACTTGGCCTTCTTGTTACCAATCAGGAAGCTCCCCAGATTTTTCTTGACTTTGCTTGGAGCTGGCTCTTGGGCCTGTTCTCCGGATTCCGCTGCTTCTAGCGGTAGGCGAATAATGAAGGTCGAACCCTGACCTAGCTCACTTTCGACCCGAATGGTGCCGCCGTGGGCTTCGACTAGGGACTTAACGACTGCTAAACCAATCCCGGATTCACCGAACTTGGTATTCTTACGGGAAATGTCCACCTTGTAGAATCGCTCCCAGATGTCTTCAATTTGCTTGGCATCAATCCCAATCCCCTGGTCCATAATGCGGAGCTCGGTAAAGCCTCCGTCTTGGCGCCCCCAGAGGGTGATATCACTATTCTCTGAGAACTGGATGGCATTGGTCACCAGATTAATGATAATCTGAACCAATCGGTCTCGGTCCCCGTAAATCAGAAGATCCTCAGGCGCATCCAGTACTATTCGGTCGCCCTTTTCTTGGGCCTTAGCGGTTAGCTGGGTCCGAATCTGGCAGAGCAAATCATAGGCCTTGAGCGTCTGCTTGTTAAGGCTAATCTGGTTGGTCCGAATTTTCTCGTAGTCCAGGTTCTCGTTAACCAGACGAATGAGACGTTGGGTCTCGGTGGCTAGCATTTCTAAGCTACGTTTGCGTTGGGGCTCAGGGAAAATATCGTACTGGAGCCCTTCAATCACCCCACTCATGGTGGTCAGTGGCGTCCGCATCTCATGGGCCGCATCCATCATGAATTGGCGTCTTAAGGTTTCTTGGCGCTTAATCTCTTCGCGAGATTTTGCCAAGGAATCCGTCATGACTTGGAAATCATGGGCCAAGTCACCGAACTCGTCTCGGCTCTTATTACTAATATTAAGCTGAACATCATAGTTGCCCGCCGTAATCTGGCGAGTGGCTTGTTGCAAGCGCCGAATCTTACGAGTCTGGAAGAGGGCATAGGCCACACTGATTCCCAAACCAATGGCGGTTGCAATCCCGAAGGAGAAGATAATATTGTTGTAGACTTCTTGCTGACGGGTCTCCAGGTTCTCAATCGGCTCGCTTAGGCTGATAAAGCCGGCCGGAAATTGGGCACTATCGCTAGCCTGGCGATTAAGCGGCAGATAGACGGTGGCCAGACGCGTGATTTTCCCTTGGTCTGGGCGATAGGTCACACGCATAGGCAGGTTCTGCCCTTGGCGAATGGCCCGCAACTCACTATCTGTCAGATTGGCCCGGTACTCCTGGCGATAGGTTGGGTAGATAATGCTCCCATTGGCCAGGTAGACCTGAATGGAGATATTGTCCGAGGCCAGCAGTTGGTCTACTTTCTTAATATCTTCACGGGAGAAGTTATTGCTGACAATGTTGCTACCGTAATTCAGTAGGCGCGTCTCGACTTCACTGTGGATTTGCTGATTCATATAGTTGCTAATCCGTGAGGCCGATAAGGCCAAGGTCACCAGCATGACCAGCAGAAATCCGGCAATTAATTGCCAGAGAAATCTAAATCGCATTAATGCTCACCTGGATCTTCGTACTTGTAGCCGACGCCCCAGACAGTCTGAATAATTTGCGGACCGACCACTTCAATCTTCTGCCGTAATTTCTTAATGTGGGCATCGACTGTCCGCTCGTCGCCATAGAATGGGTCTTCCCAGAGTTGCTTGAGCAACTGCTCGCGGTTGAAGACTCGCTTAGGCGAGCGTACAAAGGTCAGCAACAAATCAAATTCCTTAGGTGTCAGGTTCTCAATCAGCTGGTTATTATAGTAGGCTTCCCGGGTCACGGTATTAATCTTGACACTCTTGGTCACTACATCGAAGCCTTCTTCTTCCTGAGCTTGACTGTGATCAGCAGCCGGAATTTGGCTACGACGGTAGAGGGCCTTCATACGGGCCATCAAGGTCAAGGGGCTAAAAGGCTTGGTGACATAATCGTCAGCCCCCATTTCCAAGCCAATGACTTGGTCACTCTCTGAATCTTGAGCAGTCAGCATAATAATCGGCGTTTCCTTAGAAATTTTGCGAATATTCCGGCAAATGGTAATCCCGTCCATAGACGGCAAGTTAATGTCTAGCAAGACAATGTCCCACTTGCTTGGAGACTCCGCATAGGCATTGTAACCTTCTAAGCCATCATGGTAGAAGTGGCCTTGGAATTGCTCCTTCTCGAAAAACATGGACATCATTTCGCAGACAGATTCGTTATCTTCAATCATTAATACGTTCATTCGACGACCTCCTAACTCTTGGTTTCACTTCTATTATATACCAAAAGTTAGCAAATGTAATGGTAGAGCTTACCTAGTCGCAAAATTGTCATAAAGACTGGCCTAATCTGAGGCCTTAAGCCTTAAAACCCGCTAGCTGGCGCATATCCAATTGTTCTTGGCTGGGCACTTCATACTGACGCCGGATGGTGTCGTAGTCTTCCTGGCCCTTAGGTGTGCTATGATTCTGGCCACTAGCCTTGCCCGCACTGCCATTCTTGCTCTCAAGGAGGGTAATATCTTGGACATGGCATTCCAGGATGTAGACTTTTTGGTCTTGATTATTAGTGTAGTGACGCGATTCCATTCGCCCTACTACCCCAATTCGGTGACCCTTTTGGGCATATTTGACTAGTAAGTCCGCTAGATAGTCCCAGGCCACAATGGGAATAAAGTCGGTCTGCAAGTCGCCATTGCGGTCGCGATGGCGACGGGAGACTGCTAGGCAATTATTGACCACCCGATGGTCGCCCACCTGACGGTCTTCAACAGGACGGGTTAAACGTCCAACAAGCAACAATTGATTCATAGGTATTCCTCCAGAAAATAATTTGCCTTTCATAGATATATAGGCTTTGGGACTCGGTTTTTTACTGGTTTTAGGGATAAAAAGTTGAAATTTTATGTTGCTTACAAACTAGCGTAGATTTAGCGGACTTACCTTGCAAAGGGCATATATAGGATTTTATATATAAAAACAGACTAGTCTCAGCTAGTCCACAAAAGAAAAGCCCCTATCGCTAGGATAGGGGTAGATTTCTATAGAGCATGACTTTCCGCTAGTTCCACTAACTTGCGGAGACGGTGATTGACACCCGACTTGGAAATGGGGCCACCAGGGATTAGTTGGCCTAACTCACCCAAACTGAGGTCGGGATGATCCAGACGGAACTCCGCCATAATTCGTAACTTATCAGGCAAGCTATCTAGTCCCCGCGTGTCGGCTAGGTAACGAATAGCTTCAATCTGCCGTTGTGAGGCATCGATTTGCTTGTTGAGGTTGGCCGTCTCGCAGTTGACCAGTCGGTTAACGGAGTTACGCATGTCACGGACAATCCGAATGTCTTCGAAGCGCAACATGGCCCGGTTGGCCCCGATAATCGCCAGGAACTCAGCGATTTTCTCGGCTTCCTTAAGGTAGGTGATATAGCCATTGCGACGGACGATGGTCCGAGCATTGAGGTGGAAATGATTCATCATCTTGCAGATGTCTTCATTGTGCTCCTCGTAGTTGGAATAGATTTCCAAGTGATAGCGACTATTCTCCGGATTGTTGACGGAACCAGCTGCTAGGAAGGCACCCCGTAGATAGGACCGCTCCTTCTGTTCATTATTCATAATGTCAGGCGCGATATGGTGGTTAATCATGAGCCCGTCGAAGATGCCTAAGTCCTCTAAGATATCCCGCACATTCTGGCGACAACGGACGATATAGACATTATTCTTCTTAAGCTTCATCTTACGTCTAACCATAAGTTCACTCTCAGTGTGATAGAACTGCTTGAGTAGACTGTAGAGGCGGCGGGCAATGGCCGCATTTTCGCTCTGAACATTGAGGATAAACTTCTGTTGGTAGAGGCTGACTGCCCCATTCATCCTAATCAGGGCCGCAAGCTCCGCCTTAGCGTGTTCCTTGTGGACCTCTAAGAGGGTACATTCCTTCTTAACTTCTGATGCGAAGGTCATGAGAACCCTCCTTTCTGCTTGGACTTAGCTTAGACTTGTGCCGCCTGATATTTGAGGCGACGGTTAAGCTTAATCGTTTCCATGAGATGGCGGAGTTCTTCCACCACTAATTCGGTGTCATGGTAGGCACCGCCATTTTTCATGCTGAGGAAGCTGTTGGAAATGACTCGGCAGCCCAGATTACGCATGCCTTCAAAGTCATGCCGGACTTGAAGCAGATACTCTTCATTAGGCTGACTGTCAATGTAATCCTGAGGCACCTCGGCAATGTTCACTAGGACCGTGTCAATAAAGGCCTGGCCTAAATGTTCATGCAGGACCCGAACATGGTCAGCATCCGAGAATTGCTCGGTCTCGCCCAACTGGGTCATGATGTTACAAATATAGACGACTTCAGCCTGGGTCCGTTTGATGGCTTGGCCGATTTCTTCAATCATGAGGTTAGGCAGGATGCTAGAATAGAGACTCCCTGGCCCTAGGACAATCAAGTCCGCCTGCTCGATGGCTTCCACGACATGGGGTGTCGCCTGAATGGCTGGCTCCCCTTGCATGGTGGTCACCAAGACTTGTTGAATCTTCTTCCGATGACGGGCAATCTTAGACTCGCCAACCGCGATGGTCCCGTCCTCGAAGAGGGCGTGTAAGACCAAGGGCTCGGTCGCTGCCGGCAGAATCTGGCCCTGAACCTTCATATAGTTGGACAGAATGTCTAAGGACTCGGTCAAGGAGCCTCGCATTTCTTTCAGGGCAGCAATCAATAAGTTGCCGATAGCGTGGCCGGCTAGGAAGTCATCATCCGTGTTAAAACGATACTGGAAGACGTCCAACAGTAGCTCGTCGGCATCGGATAGGGCTACCATACAGTTACGAATATCGCCCGGAGGGACGACATCAATATAGTCGCGAATGGCGCCTGAGCTACCACCATCATCCGCAACGGTGACGATGGCCGTAATATCGGCATCAATTCGCTTAAGACCCCGCAAGATAACAGGCAGTCCGGTCCCACCACCGATGACTGCTACCTTATAGCGGTGCGATTTGGTCTCGCTCATGACCGGTTCACGGTCTCTTTCTTCTTCATGTAATCACGGTGGGAAACATTAACCGCATAGTTATCAGTCTTAAGGTGGTTGGCAATCCGTTCAGCAATGGCCACGGACCGGTGTTTACCGCCAGTACAGCCAATGGCAATGGTCACGCTGGATTTGCCTTCCTTCTTGTAGCCTGGTAAGCAGAACTCAATGACATCAATGAGTTTACTGTAGAAGGCCTGAGTTTCGGGTTGCTTCATGACATAGTCATAAACTGGCGCATCCATCCCGGTCTGCGGACGCAATTCCGGAATATAGTGCGGGTTAGGTAGGAAGCGCACATCCCAGATAATATCAGCATCAATCGGCACCCCATATTTGAAGCCAAAGGACATGACTTCCACATGGAAGGTCTGATAATCCTTAGTGGCAAAGTCCTTAATCAGGCGCTCACGTAGCTGACGCGGGGAAATATCGGAAGTATCAATGATAATTTGGGCGCGGGTGCGCAAGTCCATGAGCAACTCACGTTCCTTGGCAATCCCTTCTGATACGCGGCCGTCTGGGGCCAGTGGGTGATTCCGGCGGGTCTCCTTATAGCGAGATACTAAGACCGAATCGCTAGAATCTAAGAAAATAATGCGGGTTGTCACTAGCTGGGTATTATCTAAAGTTGCAATCAGGCTGTCGACTTCCTTAAAGAAATCCCGGCTCCGCAAGTCGATGACAAGTGCAATCCGGCTGATTTTGCCCGATTCCTTAACCAGTTCCCAGAAGGTTGGGAGCAGGGTTGGGGGCATATTATCGATACAGAAATAGCCTAAATCTTCAAAACTTTGGACCGCAACCGTCTTACCGGCGCCGCTCATCCCTGTAATAATGACTAGTTCGAGTGTGTCTGCCATATCATCGCCTCTTTCTTTGTGGACTCATCGCTATATTCCATCTTAGTATACCACGCTTAAGCGGGAAAAGCGACCTGGGAGCCAGGCGCTCCACTCTGCCAGTCTTGGAGCCTTTAGGAAGATTTACTAAACTTTCTGGACGCTAGCCTCCTGCTAGACCCGGACATTTACCTTAGTGCTGTCGCTATATTTTCGTTTCAAATTTCTACCCCTACTAGTAACCGTCTACATTTCATGGTAGAATATTAGCATAAAGTGAGGAGCCTCTCACTGGGTTTCATTTCTCTTATGACGCAATACTGAAAGGTGGTAATGCTATGACATGGCAAGAAACATTAAACCTCTGGAAAAATTACGACGCCCTTGATCCCGTTCTCAAGGAAGAGTTAGCCAACAATCAAGACGAGGAAGCCTTAAAGGATGCCTTTGGCGCTAATCTCAGTTTCGGGACGGCAGGTATGCGTGGGGTCTTAGGGGCAGGTCCTAACCGTATGAACGTCTACACCGTTCGCCAAGCAACGGAAGGCTTAGCCCAATTAATTGAAGAAGCAGGCCAAGCGGCTAAAGACCGTGGGGTTGCGATTTCCTATGACTCACGGCATTATTCTCCTGAATTTGCCATGGAAGCTGCCTTGGTCTTGGGTCGTCACGGCATCAAGAGCTATGTCTTTGAGAGCCTACGGCCAACGCCTGAATTATCCTTTGCAGTACGTTACCTCAATACCTACGCTGGGATTATGATTACTGCCAGCCACAACCCCGCAGCCTACAACGGCTACAAGGTTTACGGCGAAGATGGCGGGCAAATGCCACCAGAAGATGCAGATAAATTAACAGAATTTGTTCGCGCAGTAGAAAATCCACTAACGGTTGAAGTAGGCGACAAGACCGAATTATTAGGTAGCGGCCTTGTGGAAATCATCGGCGACCGTGTGGACCAAGCCTACCTAGAAGAAATGAAGGCTGTCACCATCAACCCTGAATTGGTTAAGGAAATGGCGGAGCAAGTCAGCATCGTCTTCACTCCACTTCACGGGACTGGTATGTATCTAGGTCTCAAAGCCCTCAACCAAGCAGGCTTCAACACCATTCACGTGGTAGAAGAACAAGCTAAAGCAGACGGTGACTTCCCAACGGTTAAGTCTCCTAACCCTGAATCTGCCGCTGCCTTTGACCTAGCTGAGCAATTAGCTAAGAAGGTAGAAGCGGATATCCTCTTAGGGACTGACCCAGACGCTGACCGTCTCGGGGCTAAGGTTCGCACTAGCAAGGGGGACTACCAACTCTTGACCGGGAACCAAATCGCTTCTCTCATGTTGGATTACATCTTGAACGCTAAGTTAGAACTCAACCAACTGCCTAAGAACGGGGTAGCGGTTAAGTCTATCGTATCGACTAACTTTGCTAACGCTATTTTATCTCACTATGGCTTAGAAGCGGTCGAAGTACTGACTGGCTTCAAGTTTATCGCTGAGAAGATCCAAGAATATGAAGAAACAGGCTCTAAGACCTTCCTCATGGGCTTTGAAGAATCTTACGGTTATCTCATTAAGCCATTTGTTCGCGACAAGGATGCCATCCAAGCCTTGGTAGTCTTGGCTGAATTGACCGCCTATCACAAGAAAGCGGGCCGTACCTTGGCGGATGTCTTAGAAAGCATGTACGAAAAATACGGCTACTTCTATGAAAAAACCATCGCAGTGGACTTCCCAGGTCTCTCTGGGCAAGCTAAGATGGCTGCCATCATGCAACAAATCCGGACCGAAGGGATTAAGGAAATGGGCGGCCTCAAAGTGGTGAGCGCAGCTGACTACTTAGCCGGCACACGAACTCTGGCTGACGGCACGGTTGAAACCTTGACCTTCCCACCATCTGATGCCCTCAAGTATGTCTTGGAAGACGGCAGCTGGGTGGCTTTCCGTCCAAGTGGTACCGAGCCAAAAATCAAACTTTATCTGGGCACCCAAGGCGCTTCGCATGAAGAAGTAGAAGCTAAGGCTGCTAAGATTGAAGCAGACATCGCTAAATTAACCGCCTAAGACTAAGGCAAAAGGACTGGGATTGACGCCCAGTCCTTTTTGTGTGGTTTGGTTAATGGAGAGCTAGCGGCTCTAGTTCTAGGTTTTTGGCTTAGCTAGCTCGGAATATAATGAAATCTGCCCCAAACCCTATCTTTTGGCTGAGCCAGTGGTCCACTTTCCGGAGTGGTCCACTGGCTACCTCAGAATCCCACGAAATCTGCCCTAAGCTCGGCATTTTGGCCGAGCTAGTGGTCCACTTTCCGGAGTGGACCACTAGCTCAATTCAAAAGCCCTGCACTAACTATTAGTGCAGGGCTTTTTAGCTTAGTCTTTAAGGCTTTCGATGTATTGGTAGGCTTGGAAACCAGCCGTACCGCCATCACCGGTGGCTGTTACGATCTGACGCAGGTGCTTTTGACGCACGTCGCCGGCCGCAAAAATACCTGGCAGGCTAGTAGCCATGTGATCATCCGTGATAATCCAGCCTTCTTCGTCGGTAACTCCCAAATCTTTGACTGCTTCTGAGTTAGGCACTAAACCAACATAGATAAAGACCCCTTGGGCATCCACGCGGCTGGTCTGGCCAGTCTTGACGTTCTTAATTTGCACGCCTTCAACCGCATCTGTCCCTAGAATCTCTTCCACCACGCTATCCCAGATGAATTCAATCTTAGGATTGGCAAAGGCCCGGTCTTGCAGGACTTTCTGCGCTCGGAGCTCGTCACGACGGTGAATAACTGTGACCTTGCTAGCAAATTGAGTCAGGTAATGGGCTTCTTCAACGGCCGAGTCACCCCCGCCGACGACGATAATTTCCTTATCGCGGAAGAAGAAGCCATCACAGACCGCACAGTAGGACACGCCACGGCCAGCCAACTCTTCTTCACCAGGCACGCCAAGATGGCGGTGGAAAGAACCGGTCGCTACAATGACTGCCTTAGCCTCATAGACCTTAGAGCTGGTATGTACTCGCTTAAGAGCACCTGCTACTTCAATATGGCTCACATCGCCGTAGTCATGGACCGCGTCAAATCGCATAGCCCCTTGGTACATGTGTTGGGCCAATTCTGGGCCAGAAACCAGTGAAAAACCAGGATAGTTTTCCACATCTGCCGTGTTGTTGACTTCCCCACCGGGAACGCCTTTTTCAATCATATGTGTCTTGAGATTAGCTCGTGAAGCGTAGAGGGCAGCGGTCATACCAGCCGGCCCAGCGCCAATCACGACAACATCTGTTACAATTAATTCTTTTTCCATTCTATCATTCACTCTCTTAGTAATGCGCCTGAGACAGGGAGGCTTCTTGCTTGCCATCACGCGTCATCAAGCGAAGCAGGCCTTCTTTGACCTGCGCACCTTCATAAATAAGACCATAGAGGGCCTCAGTAATTGGCATTTCGATACCGGTTTCCTTGGCCAGTTCATAGGCTGACTGGCAGGTAGCAATCCCTTCGACCACCATTTGAATTTCTTCTTCGATGGCTTCCTTGCTGTAACCTTTGGCTAGCAGATTCCCTGCCCGCCAGTTACGGGAGTGGGGACTGGTACAGGTGACCACTAGGTCGCCAACCCCGCTCAAACCAACGAAAGTCAATGGGTCCGCCCCCAACTTAATGCCCATACGGGAAATTTCAGCCAGACCACGCGTTACTAGCGCAGCCTTTGCATTGTCGCCGTAGCCTGCACCCGCTAGGACACCGGCACCTAAGGCAATAATATTCTTGAGGGCCGCGCCCATTTCCACACCTACCACATCGGTATTGGTATAGATACGGAAGTAGTGATTCTTAAAGAGGGCCTGCACCTTCTCAGCTGCTTGTAAATTGGGACAAGCGGCCGTTACAGTTGTCAGGTCATGACGGGCTACTTCCTCGGCATGGCTTGGGCCTGACAAGACTACCAGGTCTTGATAGTCTTGGCGCGGAATTTCCGCTTCAATCATCTGGCTGACCCGCAAATGAGTCCCCTGCTCCAGACCCTTAGTGGCATGCACCAGGAGGGGTTGGGCGTCTGACTGACTGAGATAGCTAGCTACCTGACGGGCAACCGAGCGAATAGCCTTAGTTGGTAAGACGAAGAGCACGACAGCGGCTTGATCCAAGGCTGCTTTCAAGTCCGTTGTTGCCACAATGGTCGTCGGCAAGTTAATGCCTGGCAGGAAGTGGCTATTGGTATGGGCTTGGTTAATTTCGTCCGCGATGTGGTCTTCACGTCCCCATAAGACCACCTCATGACCATTTTCAGCCAAGACTTGGCCTAGGGCAGTTCCCCAGGAACCTGAACCTAATACCGCAATTTTCATGTCCTTACCTCTTTTCTAATTGGAAATCTGAATAGGCCACACTGTGACCCCCTCGCCGTCTGACGACAATCCAGGCCAAGCCCAGCACTACCATGACGGCGGACACCCCCTGCGAAATGCGCAAGGGACCCAAGTATAAACTGTCAGTCCGTAGACCTTCAATAAAGAAGCGACCTAGGCCATACCAGACGAAGTAGCCGGCCGCTAATTCACCACGTTTGACTAAACCTTTTTGTCGTCGCAAGATGAAGATCAGGGCCAAACCAAGTAAGTTCCACAAGGACTCATAAAGGAAGGTCGGCTGGTAATAATGGCCTTGAATCTGCATTTGATCAATGAGCCAAGCCGGCAAATGCAAGCCTTCTAGAAAGGCGCGGCTGGTTTCTGGCCCATAGGCCTCTTGGTTGACGAAGTTGCCCCAACGCCCGATGGCTTGGGCCAGCATAATGCCTGGCGCTGCCACATCCAAGGTCAGGATGAGGTCTTGCTGATAGCGTCGTGCCACATAGATAATGGTGGCTGTCCCTAGCAAGATGGCCCCATAGATGGCGCCCCCACCGTGCCAAATCTGAATGATTTGGTCGGGATGGGCTAGGTAGTAGTCCAAACGGAAGAGCACATAGTAGGCACGCGCCCCCAGTAGGCCTAAGATAATGGTCCAGAAGTAGGCATCCGACAAATAGTCTTCCGACAGGCCCTTACGGCGCCCCTCGCGCATGACTAAGAGATAGGATAGGACCATACCTAAGCCAATCAAGAGGCCATACCAGTGGACGGGCCAACCTAGCAAGCGGAAGGCAATAGGATCAATGGCTAAAACTGGCATCTAGTTATCAACCCGATTCTTCTTGATAAGGGCGTCTAGTTTACGGTTGAAAGTAGTCGTCGCATCATAACCCATTTGGTTAGCCCGGAAGTTCATGGCAGCTGATTCGACAATGGCCGACAAGTTCCGCCCAGTCTTAACCGGAATGCGGATACGTGGCACGTTGACTTCAAAGATTTGTTCATATTCACGTTGTGAGCCCAGACGGTCGTATTCGGTCTTGCCGTCATCTAGCACTAGGTTAATAATCAATTCCAAACGTTTAGAGCGACGGATGGCCGCTACCCCGTAGAGACTCATGACATCGATAATCCCTAAGCCGCGGATTTCCAAGAGGTTTTGGAGGATTTCAGGGGCTTCACCAACTAGGGTCAATTCATCAATCATGAAGAGCTCGACCCGGTCATCAGCAATCAGACGGTGGCCACGTTGGACCAATTCTAGGGCCGTTTCAGACTTACCGACACCGCTACCCCCTGTCAAGAGAACCCCCATCCCGAATACTTCAACGAAGACACCGTGCTTAGCCAAGCGCTCAGCCAAGCGACCCTCTAAGAAGTTAGTCAAGTTGGCTAGGACCCGGGTGGTCTTAGAACGTGCCACCAAGATTGGAATATGATACTTATCCGCGACCGTAATCAAATCTTCCGGCACCGACATGTCCCTTGCGAAGATAATCGCTGGCGTTTCCTCGTTACAGAGAGATTCATAGGCCAAAAGCCGCTCCTTTTCTGGCAAACTTGCTAGGTAGAGAAGCTCTGTCCGCCCAATCAACTGGATTCGCTCGAAAGGATAGTCCTCCACAAAACCTGTTAGGGCCAAACCTGGCCGGGATACGTCACTCGTATATATTTGACGAGAACCATAATCTTCCCCAAAGGCATATTGAATTTTTAAGGTTTTTACGAGTTCATTGACGGTTACACTGCTGGACATGAAAATATTGCCTCCTCATTGACTTTTACCTCCTAATCTTAACATAGACGACGGAGAATTCCTATCTTTTCGTTTGCCCAGATAGGGCTTGGAAAGACTGAATTTGCCAGCCTAAGCAGAAGACCGCAGCCATCTGGTCTGCGGTCTTTTATTAGTCTTAATCATGATAGGGACTGTCCAAGCCAACTAGGCTTTGGCCTAGGGAAAGGGCAACAGCCACCAACATAGCGCTCCAGATAGAGCTGATAGTGAGGCCACCTGGCAACCAGCTAGCTAAAAGTAGGATAAAGCCGGCAATCAACCAGTTGACCAGCCCCAAACTCAAGAAGTTGAGGGGCCAGGCAAAGAATTCTAGGACTGGCTTTACCGTTACGCTTAATAGGGCGAAGACAAAGGCTGATATTAAGGCCCCGCCAAAGCCCGTAACGTTGACACCCGGCATAACATGGGCCAAGCCCATAAAGAGTAGGGTATTCAATAAAATCCGACGCATTAGAAATCACTCCAGTCGTCTTTAGGCGTCACATCACGTCGCTTAGTCTCTGTTTTAGCGTCATGACCTGCTCGGCCTTCTTGATAGCGACGCAGGAAGTCGTTGAGTTCCTCAGTCGCTCGACGAGCTCGTTGGCGATAACGATCTCTTTCCTGCTCGCGGTAGCTAGATCGATTGGCACGGCCATTGGCAACCGTATAGTCACTTGGCAGGATAATCCCCAAGGCTAGATAAATGAGTAAGGGTGTCCCCCAACCTATCCAGATAAGGACAAACCAAACTAGGCGAAGCAGGGTAGGATCAACCCCTAGATATTCTCCTAGTCCCCCGCAGACCCCCATTACTTTACGGTCACGGGTAGATTTATATAGTCGTTTCATGGTCGTTCCTTCTTTCTATCTCTCTTAAGCTTAGGCTTCTGGCATGATGAAGGCTGCAATCAAGTAGCCGAACAAGCCTACGCCACCTAAAAGGCCGGAAACCACCCAGGCCACACGTACAAGCGTTGGGTCTATGCCAAAATAATCAGCAATACCGGCACAAACGCCTAAAAACATCCCTTCACGGCTATTACGAGTTAATCGTTTCATGATAAATTCCTCCTATAAATCGGTATCTTTGAGGCGGATGTCGCCTGATACGGTGTTAATTTCTAAATGAACAGGTCTTTCTTGGTTGGTCATCAGCCGTTGGAATTCTAGGCTGTGATGACGGTGAGTTTCCACGTCTAGGTGGCCGATACGGTGTTCCACGTCGCCTGAGCTAGATTGGGCACTGCCTTCTAGGCTTAAGTTGGCCGGAATAGCGATTTTTACATCGCCACTTACCGTGCTGACCTTCATAGAAGCGGGCGTCTCATCGCGTTTGGTTAAGAGCAAGTCGCCACTAATCAGGCTGGCCGCTACATCGCCAATAGCACCTACCACACGGCAGTCGCCGTTAGTTGTCTCTAGGTTGAGGCGTTTAACCTCTGCTAGGCGGTAGTCTAGATCCCCATTGGTTGAATGGTAGTCTAATAAGTCTGCTGTCACATCGGACAGATCGACATCCCCATTGACAGTCGTCAGATAGATTTCCTTAGCTTGGATACCGTCTAGTTCGATATCCCCTTGGGTGGTCTCAATCCGAACGGTCTCTAGGTCTTGGTCTGGCAGGGTCACTTCAATATCCGCTGACATGTGGTCGTCGGTTACTTGCAAGAGCAAGCTGCCGTCGTCTAGGGAGAGGATACTGTGGGCTTGGAAATCTTCTAGGTTAGGATTTGGAATCTTGCCGAAGAAGCTTGCCTTGACATTGACTGAAACTTGATCTACATGGGCGCGAGTTACTGTGACATCGCCTCGTGATAACTTAAAGTCTAACACCTTTAGGTCCTTAGCGTCAAAGTTAAAGGTATGCTCCCATTCATTGCCCAAACGGCCGTAGGCTCTCACACCTACGCGAATGCCTTCACGCGCCGCCTTAAAGGCTGTGCTCACCACCTGACCAATGACACGGCCTAAGCGGTTGGCTTCGTTATCGATACGTTGGCCGGCGCGGTCGGCTTTCTGACCGAATTGATCCGCTGCCCGACTGACGTGGTCTGCTGCCCGTTGGCCGCCTTCATTGACTTGCCGAACGAAGTCGTTGAGTCGTTGGCTGAAAGGCTCTGAAGTAGGACTTGCTGGCTTGTAGGCCTTGAGTTCTTCTTGGAGTTGGTCAATCTTTTGGCCTCGCTCCAGAACTTCTGCTGCCACTTGGTCTTTTTGGGCTTGGAGCTCTTCGCTGAGCTCGTCTAATTCTGCTAGAATCTCGAACTCTCTTAGGCGTTGCTTAGCGATTAGAAGGGCTTGACCTTCTTTTTCTAAGCTAGCTTCTAATTCTTGGCGCTTGGCCGCCGCTGCTTCTTCCTCTTCTTGGCTGATGGAAGCTTCTGGTTGAGAGGCTTCGGGGGCTGGCTCTGCTGGCTTGCTGGCTTCTTGCTTATCTTCTGGCTTATCATCAAGACTTTGTTGGACGCTATAGATAATTTCTTGGCCAAATTTGAGGCTCTTGTCGATGGCTTCTTGGACGGTAGCCTTGAGTTGTTCTGGGTCGAAGCCCGCCTTCTTGTCCTGCTCAGGCTCTTGGTCAGCTGGCGCTTCTTGCTTGCTTGGAGCTTCCTGGTCCGTCACTTGGGCTTGATCTTGAGCGTCGGCTGGCTCCTCTGCTTGGTCAGCTGATTTTGCTTGGGCCGAAGCCTCGAGGAGGCGAAGGGCTTCATCCATGGTAATGACTTGTTGTTTGACTAATTCAATGATTCTTTCTTTCTCATTCATATCTCTCACTCCTTAAATGAGGGCTTGTTTCTTAACTACACCCTTATTATGCCAGTTTTCCACTCGTTTGACATAGGGCCTAGGACCGATATTTGCTCGGACCTAGGGATGAAAAGAGCGGCTGACAGTTCTCAGCCGCTTTAAGCGCATGACTTATTCTAAGTTATAAGGAAAAATATAAATTATTATATATTGAAGATATGACGAGCCCGCCAAGAAAAAGCCTATTAAATCAGGCTTTTCCAACCAAAAGACGAACGTTCTTGTGAAATTCGCCTGACTTTGTGAAAAGCGGCTAAGTAAGACCGTAAAAATCATGGCGCTAAACCCTATTTATTAGTGTAACACTAATAAATAGGGAAGAGTAGATAAACAAATAAGACTGGGACAAATGTCCCAGTCTTATTTTATTTTTTCAATAATGGTTTGAGGTACTGGCCGGTGAAGGAGCCCTTGACTTTGGCTACTTCTTCCGGTGTCCCGGTGGCGATAATCTGACCACCGCGAACCCCACCTTCTGGCCCAAGGTCGATGACATAGTCGGCGGTCTTAATGACATCCAGATTATGTTCAATGACCACTACGGTATTGCCGGATTGGACTAGGCGGTCGATGACCTCTAGCAACTTGCGGATGTCGTGGGCGTGAAGCCCGGTCGTTGGTTCATCCAAGACATAGAAGGTGTTACCGGTCGAAACCCGCTGCAATTCGGCAGCCAACTTCATGCGTTGAGCTTCCCCACCTGACAGGGTAGTAGCAGACTGACCCAGGCTAATGTAGCCTAAACCAACATCTAGCAAGGTTTGGAGTTTGCGCTTAATCTTCGGAATCGCGGCGAAGAATTCCACCGCTTCTTCAACGGTTAGGTCTAGCACTTCGGTGATATTAAGGCCCTTGTACTTGATTTCCAAGGTTTCAGAGTTATAGCGACGGCCACCACAGACCTCACAAGGCACATAGACGTCTGGCAGGAAGTGCATCTCAATCTTGTTAATCCCGCCGCCGGCACAGGCTTCACAACGCCCGCCCTTGATATTGAAGCTGAAACGCCCCTTGTTATAACCGCGCAACTTAGCTTCATTGGTCTGGGCAAAGAGATCCCGTATATCGTCGAAGACCCCCGTATAGGTAGCCGGGTTACTACGTGGCGTCCGGCCAATCGGACTCTGGTCAATGTCGATGATCTTGTCTAAACTTTCGTAACCCTTGATCGACTTGAACTTACCTGGACGGGTCTTAGCCTTAGTCAGCTCCTTGAGCAAAGCTTGCTTAAGGATGGCGTTGACCAAACTGGATTTACCTGAACCCGAAACCCCCGTCACTGCGACAAAACGGCCTAAGGGGAATTTGGCGGTAACATTCTGCAGGTTATTTTCGCTAGCTCCCGTAACGGTTACCCAACCCTTGTCTTCCTGACGACGGCTGGCTGGCAAGGCGATTTTCTCCTGACCTGACAGGTATTTACCCGTTAAGGAATTAGGGTTCTTCATGACCTCTTCCGGCGTCCCACATGCCACCACTTGGCCACCGTGCTCGCCGGCACCCGGCCCAATATCTATAATATAGTCGGCCGTCATCATGGTTTCTTCGTCGTGTTCCACCACAATTAGGGTGTTGCCCAAGTCCCGCATCTGAGTCAGAGACTGAATCAGACGGGAGTTATCGCGTTGGTGGAGGCCGATAGACGGTTCATCCAAGATATAGAGGACCCCGCTGAGGTTGGAACCAATTTGGGTAGCCAGACGAATACGTTGCGCTTCCCCACCTGACAAGGAACCGGCCACCCGGCTTAGGGTCAAGTAATCCAACCCCACATTATTGAGGAAGGTCAAGCGATCGGTCACTTCCTTGATAATGGGCTTGGCAATGACTTCATCTGCCGGGCCAAAGGTCAAGCTCTTGAAGTGAGCCAAGGCATCACTAATAGACAATTCGGTGGCCTGGGCGATATTGAGGTCCCCTACCCGAACTGATAAGGCCGTTGGGTTGAGACGTTGGCCCTGGCAGGCTGGGCAGATATGCTCGACCATGTATTGGCGCATGACTTCCTTGGTATAGTCGGAACCTGTATCGTTGTAGCGGCGCTCCATATTGGTAATGACCCCTTCGAAGACCGTATCGACCGTCCTCGTACCGGTGCCCGACATTGGGGTGTAGGTGAATTTGAAGCTGCGACCGTCTTTGACCCCATACTTAAGGTCTGCTTGCTGGGACTTTTTGAGCTTCTTATAAGGAACATCCATGGGAATCCCTTCCTGTTCACAGAATTGGCGCATCATGGACATATAGTAGTTGGAACTGATCGGATTCCAGGCGACAAAGGCTCCTTCTTCCAAGGTGAGATTTTCATCGGGAATAGCCAAGGCTTCGTCCACTACTAGACGGGAACCCAACCCATCACAGCTTGAGCAGGCACCAAAAGGCGCATTGAAGGAGAAGAGACGAGGCTCCAACTCGCCCATCTGGAAGTCGCCGTGCGGGCAGGCAAAGTGTTCATTGAAACGTAATTCCTGACCATCAATGACATCGATGATGACATAACCTTCAGATAGTTTGAGGGCGGTCTCCATAGAATCGAAGAGGCGGGAGCGAACGCCATCCTTGATGACGACCCGGTCCACCACGACGTCGATATTATGCTTGTTATTCTTAGCTAGTTCAGGCACTTCGGTGACATCATAAATCTGACCATCCACTCGCACCCGGACAAAACCGTCCTTATTAATCTTCTCCAGGGTCTTCTGATGCTGGCCTTTTTGATTACGAATCAGAGGGGACAGAATTTGGATACGTGTACGCTCAGGTAGGTCTAAGACCTGGTTGACCATCTGCTCAACAGATTGACGTTGAATGGGAATATGGTGATGGGGACAGTAAGGTACCCCCACACGAGCATAGAGCAAACGCAGGTAGTCGTTAATTTCCGTTACGGTTCCGACCGTTGACCGCGGGTTGTGGCTGGTTGTCTTCTGGTCGATGGAAATGGCCGGGCTCAGGCCTTCGATAGAGTCCACATCTGGCTTATCCATTTGTCCTAGGAACTGGCGGGCATAGGCCGACAGGCTCTCCACATAGCGGCGTTGGCCCTCTGCATAGAGGGTGTCAAAGGCCAGGGAGCTCTTGCCTGACCCGGATAGACCCGTCACTACAACTAGCTGGTCACGAGGAATTTCTAGGTTAATATTTTTTAAGTTATGGGACCGTGCCCCTTTGATTACGATTTTATCTTTGGCCATTGTCTTTCTCCTCTGGTTGAATCTTACCTTACCCATTATAGCACACTTAGTCTCCTAGGTGCGAAAATTTGTTCGCAAAAAAAGCGCTCACCCTCAAGGGCTAGCGCACTGCTTGATAACAGAAACATTCTGGCTCGTGGTCATTGACCATGCCGATGGCTTGTAGATAGGAATAGACCGTCACACTGCCTAGGAATTTAAAGTCCCGCTTCTTGAGGTCTTTGGTTATGCGGTCGCTTAGTTCACTTCGGGTTGGCCGCTCCCCTGGGGGCGGAAAGACCACCTGGCCATCCGTAAAGTGCCAGATATAGGTGTCAAAGCTGCCCCATTCGGCCTGCACCTTGAGAAAGGCCTGGGCGTTGGCAATGGTCGCTCGAATCTTGCCCCGATGGCGGATAATGCCCGCGTCCTGGGCTAGGCGATCGACATCCTCTTCCTGATACTGGGCGATACGGTGATAGTCATAGCCTTCCAAGGCACGGGCAAAGTTATCCTCCTTGGATAGGACCAAGCGCCAGGACAAGCCCACATGGAAGGATTCTAGGACTAGCCATTTGAAGAGGTCCAAATCCTGATGCTGGGGCACGCCCCAAACCTGATCATGGTAGGCCTGATAATAATCCGGCATATTGGTGGCCCAGGCGCAACGTTTTTTACTTGCGTCCATGGCCCTTGCCTTTGGCTTGGTCATCCTGGTCTTGGTCATCTTCTAAGGCGCTTGGGTCAAAGGAGAATTGGTCGGTAGGATCGACGAATTCCTTCTCTTCTTCATCTAGGACTAAGCCTAATTTGGCCATGGCAGCCTCCAAGTCTTTATCATTTTTCAATAAGAAATCTTCATCTTTTAATGCCATAAATCTTCCTCCTTAATTATTCGGTCAGGTCGTGATAGGCCTGATAGACGCTTTGTTTTTTCAGTCCGTAAGTCTTGGCCACTTGTTTAATAGCTTGCATGGCATTGAGCCCTTCTTGAGCCATGAGGTCTTGGACCAAGGCCTTGAGATCCGTCTCTGCGGTCAGCTCAGGTCCCGTCTCGACCTTGCCCCCGCCAGCTACCAAGAGGACACATTCGCCCTTGATTTCCTGGTCAGCTAGGCCCATGAGCACTTGATGTACACTACCCCGAATATAGGTCTCATAACGCTTGGTCAGCTCCCGAGCTATGACCACGGCCCGGTCCGGCCCCAATTCCTGGCGAACGGCCTGCAAAGCCTGCTTGATTCGGTGGGGCGACTCGTAGAAAATGGCCGTTGCCTCCTGGCCTGCCACTAGGTCTAAGACAGCGACCTGGCCTTTCTTATCCCTTGGGAAGAAGCCGTAATAGGTGAAGGTCTGGCAGGATAAGCCCGAAGCAATCAAGGCCGTCAGGGCTGCATTGGCGCCCGGCAGAGCCACCACTGCTAGTCCCTGGCTAAGAGCGGCATCCACCAAGGGATGACCCGGGTCATTAATCAGAGGCATGCCGGCATCTGATACCAAGGCCAAATCCTGACCTTGCGCCAAACGTTCTAACAAGGGCTGGAGACGGTCGGCCTGGCTATGCTCATGGAAGCTCTGCATAGGCGTCTCAATCTCAAAATGGTTTAAGAGTTTAATGGTGTTGCGGGTATCTTCCGCCAGAATCAAATCCGCTTCCTTGAGGTGGCGAATGGCCCGGAAGGTCATGTCTTCTAAGTTACCGATAGGCGTTGGCACCAAGTAGAGGGTGCCCCCCGCCCGGGACTCAAAGCTCCGTTGTTCCATCTTGCACCTCCAAGGGAATAATTAAGGGTTGGCTGGCCGATAAGGACGTCAAGCCATGGCGGAAGAGATAGTCTTCTTTCTGGGCCCGGGTCAGTCGCTTAAATCGCGCCTCCGCCCGCATGGCCAGAGACCTACTAGGCCGCTCTTCAGCATAGAGCAGGCGAACCGGCCGGCGCTTGGCCTGTTGGGTATATTTGGCGCCCTTGCCAGCATTATGACTGGCAGTCCGCGCCTCTAAGTCCACCGTATAGCCGGTATAGAGAGTATGGTCTGCGCAGTAGAGCACATAGAAAAAATACTGTTTAGTCGCCATAATAAATTGCCTTCATTTCTGGGGTATATTGCTGATTAGGCCCATAAATGACAATCGGCGGCTCCACCTTCAAGCCTTGGCGTCCCCCTGCGTAAATGGCTTCGACCAGCACCACCTTGGCCACCTGGTCGGCCTTGCCATAGGCAAATTGCAGGCGATGAACACTGAAGCCCACCCCTAGCAAGGTCTCCATCAAGTCATCTAGGCGATCTGGCCGATAGACACAGAAGAGCTTGCCCCGGGTCTTGAGCTGGCGCTTGGCCTGGGCCACCCATTGCTCCAAGGTTAGATAGACCTCATGCCGGGCAATGGCATGGGAGGTCAGGTGGTGTTGGGTCTGTTTGTTAGTGACCGAGAAATAAGGGGGATTGCAAGTCACAACATCATAGAGGGGACGCGCCGCCTCCATGCTTTTGACATCCCCTTGGCGAAAAGTCAGCCGGTCCGTCAAATCATTGAGCTGGCAAGAGCGCTGGGCCATATCGACTAGGGCCTCTTGCAGTTCAATGGCATCTATGTGACCGGCTGTTTTGGCACTGAGTAGGAAGGGAATGACCCCTGTCCCACTACAGAGATCCAGAATTCTGGCCGTCTGGCGTCGTGGTACCTTGGCAAAATGGGCCAAGAGAATGGCATCGACTGAGAAGGCAAAGTAGTCTGGATTTTGAATAATCGACAAGTTCTCGCGAGCGAGATAGTCTAGGCGCTCGCCGGGCTTAAGTAAGTCAGTCGCGTCTGTCATAGGGACCTCCTAGTGGTTGTCTCGCTGGAAACTATCCAGGAGATTCTGACAGAAAATACACTCTTCCCCTGGCTCTCGCTTCATCCCATAGAAGGTATGGCAGATATGGATGCCTTCCTGGTAGAAGGTCTGCAGGCGCTCGCGCCCCGCCTGTTGCCGTTTGGCTGGCGCCACTTGACTGGTCTCCTCCTGATGCTTGTCTTCTTGCTCTGGAGGCAAATCCGTCAGGGGCGGGCTGGCTTCGCTGACGACCGATGCTAACTGGGCATTGGCCATGCGAAGACGGTTATTTTCATGGGAAAGTTCTGTTACCTGGTGCTTGAGTTGCGCCATGGTATCACTTAATTGGCTAAACTGACTGTCCATTAGGGCCAGAATCTGGGTCAAGTTTGACTCATCCATTAGCACAACATCCTTTCATTATCAATAAGAGTGAATTGGCTTGCTTAGCGCCCCGCCTTAAAGCGTAAGACGCACTGCTCTAAAGCCAAGTGGGGAGACACATTAGCCAAAATCCGCTGCTTAGCCTCTAGCAAGTGCTGATTAAGCCGCAGGAGGTCAGCCTGGCTAGGCAGGCCTTGTTTGGCCAATTCGGTCAAGAAATGCTCTTGGAAATCATAGGCTGCTGCCTTGGTTAAGAGCTGATGGGTCAGACGCAGGCAATAATCCGCCAGGTCCAAGCCACCCTGCTGGGTCAGGTCTCCTTTGAGTCGAGTCTGTAAAGCAACAAAGGCCATAGGGTCGCCCAGCACTAGCTGGCGATACCAGCCGTTCCAGGTCTTGATAGCCTGCTCAAACTGGGTCGCCTCATAGTCGCTCGTCCAGCGGGCCACCGTTTCCTCTCTGAAGCCCGCCAGAATCTGGGCGTGAACGGGCAAGACGCCGTGAGCCTCCCAGTCCGCTGCCTGGGCTTGGCGGTCTGGCACCTCCAGATGCAGGACTTGAACCCGTGACAAAATAGTCGGCAGGAGCAAGTTAGCACTTGGACTCCAGAGGAAGAGATAAACATTGTCCACCGGCTCCTCCAAGACGGTCAAGAGGGCATTGGCCGAAGAGGCATTGAGGCGCTCGGCCTGCTCAATAATAGCAAACTTACCACGCCCTTCTAGCGGGCTCTGCCCCAACCATTCCTTGAGCTCGCGGACCTGGTCGACCTTGAGGGTCTGGCCTTGAGCCTCTAAGTAATAGACATCTGCGTACTGATTATCGGCAATCCGTTGGCGGATGGTCGCTGGGTTGCCAGCACTATCCCTAGAGAAATAATCTTGGGCTAGGGCCGTCATGACGGCTCGCTTGCTAGTCATGTCCCCACCTGTCAGCAGGTAGGCATGGGCTAGGTGGCCTTCCTGAACCTGCTGGGCAAAATAAGCCTTGAGGGCTTCGACGCTATAGGTAGCCATGCCAGTCGCCGCCTAGAATTGGTGGAAGCTTTCGATTGGCAAGACGAAGACGGTTGCGCCCCCTACTTCAACTTTAACAGGTAGGTTAACAGCTGAGTCTAGCCCCATATCCAAGTGGAGCGGAGCGCTGACATATTGCTCACGCGCCTTAGAACATTGGTCAATAATTTTCAAGACTTCCTCAATCCGTTCTTCCTCAATCCCAATCATAAAGGTGGTATTACCGGCCCGTAAGAAACTACCGGTGGTAGATAACTTGGTGGCACGGACATTGGCATCATAGAAAGCGCGACTCAATTCGTTTTGGTCTTGATCTTGAACAATGGCAATAATTAATTTCATCATGATACTCCTTCTCCTCTCTGTCTCTAGAGGGCATGTTGATGTAGAACGTCAATACAAGCAGCCACGACCTGGTCTAGTGGCGCTTGGCCGTCAATGACCTTAATGCGCTCTGGCGAGGCTTGGGCCAAATCTAGAAAGGCCTGGCGGACCCGGTTATGGAAGTCCAGGGATTCTTGGTCTAGGCGATCATACTGGCGCTGACCGCGGGCCTGATGAATGCGGGCTAGGCCCACCTCAGCTGGCACATCGATTAAGAGGGTCAGAGCCGGCAGTTGGTCTTCTACCGCAAATTGGTTAATGGACCAGATTAGATCCACTGGAATGTCGCGAGCCATACCTTGGTAAGCCAAGGACGAATCCACGAAGCGGTCGCAGAGGACGATTTTGCCTTGACGCAAGGCCGGTAGAATCACTTCGACCAAGTGTTGGCGACGGGCTGCCGCAAACAAGAGGGCCTCTGTCCGTGGGTCCATGGCAGTGTGATCCACATCTAGAATGACCCGTCTAATCTCTTCCGCAATGGGCACGCCCCCCGGCTCACGAGTGGTCAGGACTTGATGGCCCTGGCCCTCTAAATAGGCGGTCAACTCCGCAATCACACTGCTCTTGCCGGCCCCATCAGGACCTTCAAGGGTTATAAACTTTCCTGGAAACATGCCTTCTCCTCACTTTGTCTTTCCACTATAATTCACGTCGCCCTTCAATGGCCCGGAAGAGGGTCATCTCATCGGCGTATTCAATGTCACTGCCTACCGCCAAACCATGAGCTAGGCGGGTTACCTTAATGCCAGCTGGTTTAAGCAAGCGGGCCAAGTACATGGCAGTCGCTTCCCCTTCAGCCGTGGCATTGGTGGCCACAATGACTTCTTCAATCTCCGTCTCCTGCAAACGACGCAGGAGCGAGGGAATATTCAAATCTTCTGGCCCCGTTCCTTCCATGGGTGATAAGACCCCGTGAAGGACATGGTAGAGGCCATGATATTCATGCATTCGCTCCATGGACATGACATCCCGGGCATCTTCTACCACTAGGACCGTCTTACTGTCACGACTTTGATCGGAACAGATGACGCAGAGCTCGCTGTCCGTGATATTGCCGCAAGTCGGGCAGAAGCGCAAGTCACGTTTGACTTGAATCAAGGCTTGGGCGAACTCGGTCACGTCGGATTCTTTCATGTCAAGGACATAGAAGGCCAACCGAGCCGCTGTCTTGGCTCCAATACCCGGTAATTTGGTAAAACTATTGATTAACTTCGCGATAGGTGCAGGGTATTGCACTGGGTGGCCACCTCCTTTGATGGTTTATAGGCTAGAAGGGTAGGTTCATGCCTTGGGTGTACTTACCCAGGCGAGATTCCGTTGCTTGGTCTACTTGCTTCAAAGCATCGTTAACTGTTGCAATCACTAGATCTTGTAACATCTCGATATCATCTGGATCTACCAAGTCTGGCGCTAGGTCCAATTCTACCAATTCCTTCTTGCCGTTGACTTTAACCGTTACTAGTTGGTTAAGGTCTTGGGCTTGGAAGATAGTAGCTTCAATGGCCGCTTGCTCCTTGGTCATTTCCTTTTGCATTTTTTGGATTTTTTGCATCATGCCTTGCATGTTGCCCATATTTCCCATTCCACGCATATTTATATCTCCTTTAATGCTTGCTTTATTTTTCGTAATCGATGTCGACCACATCTTGACCAAAGAGGGCCAAGGCTTGGCTGACAACAGGTGGGAGGCTGTCCTGATCTGGTGCCTGTGCGAAGACAGGGTCAACCGTCGGCAAATCCTCCTGGTCCGCTAGTGGCTGAGCGGGCTCTGGCGCTTCCATTGGCAGGCCAAACAAATCGGTGCCTGGCTCACTTGCCTCTGGCGCCTCTGGCAAGTCCTTCATGACTTGCTCTAGGCTTTGGAAGTCGTCTGACTGTGGCTTGGCTTGTTCAGCTTCTATAGACTCTGATTCAGGGGCTAGCCTAATAGGTTCTGCCACGGCACCAATTTTGATTGGGCCGCCCGCTTGGTCATAGAGGACCTTATAGGTCTGGCGCACCTGACTCCATTCACTCTGTAAGACAAAGGCCAAGGCGACTGGCCGGTCAAAGTGGCGGGCCAGTTGGCGACTTAGTTCTTGGACCAAGTCCGCATCTTGTTGGACCCGACCACAGAAATCCTGGCTCTTGAAGGATAAGAGAATGCGTTCAGGACCTGCTGCCTGTACCTCTGCTCCCGTCAAGCGCACGCGGTCTTGTGGTGGCAAGGATTCTAGCCAAGCAGCCCAGCCACTTTTGAGCTGGCTGACATCTTGACGTGTGGCCTCATTGAGGACGGCATAGACGGCATCCGTGTCCAAACGATAGGCTTGACGCTGTCCAGCAGGACGCTCGCGCGGTACCCGTGGTTGGTCATCCACTGCTGGCGCTTGCAGGCTAGGAGCTGCTACTTGAGCAGGTGCGCCTGCCCGCAACTGGGCTTCCAGTTGGCTGACCTTGGCCTCTAGGGCTTGCACCTGACGCACAAGGTCGGCTAGGGCACCCGACTCAGGACCAGCAGCTACCGGCTGATTGGCGACCTCTTGGGCCAATTCAATAGTGGCTACTTCTACGAAGAGGTCGGCTTGCGTAGCAAAACGCATTTGGTTTAAGGCCTGATTAAGTCTTTCAATCAGACTGTAATAGAAGCGGTTGTCCCCAGCTTGACGCAAAGGCTTGAGCTCTGCTTGGGTCAAGAGGGTGAAGTTGTCTTTGGAATTCAAGGTCAACAAGAGGTCCCGGCAGAAGAGGATTAACTCTTCCACGAAGCGATTGGCCTGCTTGCCTTCTTGAAGACTGGCCTGCAAAATACTCAAGGCCTTAGGCCCATCGTGGGCTTGCAGGGCAGTCAGATAATCGATATAGACCAGCTGAGACAAGGACCCTGTCACTTCCAAGGCCGATTGAACAGTCACCGCTGAACGGTTATAGGATAGGGCTTGGTCCAGCAAACTCAGGCTATCCCGCATCCCACCATTGGCTGCCCGCGCAATCACTGCCAGGGCTTCGGCTTCAAAGTCAATCCCATCTTGTTCCAGAATATACTGCATGCGGCCGACTAAATCAGCCTGACTAATCCGCCCAAAGTCGAAGCGTTGAGTCCGCGAGATAATAGTGGCGGGAATCTTATGCGGTTCCGTTGTCGCTAGGATGAAAAGAACCTGAGCCGGTGGCTCTTCCAGGGTTTTGAGCAGAGCATTAAAGGCTCCGGTGGTCAGCATATGGACCTCGTCGATGATATAGACCTTGTAGGTCGCTTGACTCGGCGCATAGCGCACCTTATCCCTTAGGTCGCGGATTTCCTCGACCCCGTTGTTGGAAGCCGCGTCAATTTCAATGACGTCGCTCAATTGGCCAGCTGTAATGGCCTGGCAAAGTTCACACTGGTTGCAGGGATTGCCATCCGTCTGATGTGGGCAGTTGACCGCCTTGGCCAGAATTTTGGCTGCAGAGGTCTTCCCTGTTCCCCGTGGCCCGGTGAACAAATAGGCGTGACTTAATTGCTGGTTCTTGACCGCATTTTTTAGGGTTTCGGCAATTAGGGGTTGCCCCACTAACTCGTCAAAACTTTGGGGCCGCCAGACCCGATATAAGGCTTGATAACTCATTGTCCACCCTCCTTTTTGGGCACAGATATTTCCCATCTATTATAGCATAAGTAGCCCTTGATTCGCTAGGCATGGCCCTGGAAAATCAAGGCGACTTGCTTAAATCTGCCTAGCACTAAAACTCCTTCCCCTATTTATCTATTCTATAGATAAATAGGGTTGAAGTTAACAAATCTACGGTTATTTTTCTTAACATATTTTCAAATCTAGCTCTTTATGGGTCCCTTACCCAGAGATAGCTTCTTCGATTCTGGCAAACAAAAAAGCTGGGATTTTCATCCCAGCCATAGGTTCTAGAGCCATTCATTATACCGTTTAATATAAGCCGATTTCACTACTGTCACCAAGGCCATGTAGGCTACAATAATCAGTAGTAGGGCTAAAAAGTACGGCGCATTCAGTGGTGCCAACTTAAGTGCTCCAGCTAATGGCGTATAAGGTAAGATGGTTACGGCGAAAACTGCGAAAAGTGAGGTTACCACTAAGGAGAAAGCTGGTAGAGACTGCACAAAAGGCAATTTTGGTGAGCGCAACATATAGATAACCATAGTTTGTGACCACATGGACTGGATGAACCAACCTGTTTGGAATACCATGAGGAAGTAGGCTGGATTAACCGACTCAAAATAGCTTGTTCCCGTAATCATGGGCCCAATCAGGAAGAACATCACCATAAAGGTAATGATATCAAAGAGAGAAGAAGTTGGCCCCATCCACGCCATAAAGCGTGTAATGGATTTTGCTGACCATGCCCGTGGCTCCCTGAGAAATTCAGGATCTACATTGTCAAAAGGTAAGGCAATACAAGATAAGTCATAGACCAGATTGAGTACAATCAGATGCACAGGTGCCATCGGTAAGAATGGCAGGAATACAGACGCAAACAAGAGAGAGAAGATATTACCAAAGTTGGAGCTGACCGTCATCTTGATATATTTGGTCATGTTGGCATAGACCTTACGCCCTTCAATCAAGCCCTTCTCTAAGACTAAGAGGTCCTTGTCTAATAGGATAACATCGGCCACTTCCTTGGCAATATCAACCGCTGTATCTACTGAAATACCCACATCTGACACACGTAAAGATGGCGCATCATTAATGCCATCCCCCATATAACCGACCTTGTGGCCCTTAGCTTTGAGCAAGCGGATAATGCGGGCCTTTTGGTCCGGTGATAGTTTCGCGAAGATTGTAATATCTTCGACAAGTTCACCCAATACCTCATCGGTCATCGTGTCAATTTCTGTCCCTAGCAGAATATGATTAACATCTAGTCCAACCTTTTCACAGACTGTCCGGGCAACCTTCTCGTTGTCCCCAGTCAGAATCTTAGTTGCCACGCCATGCTCGCGTAAAGCTTGGATAGCTGGAGCTGCCGAAGGCTTAGGTGGGTCTAGGAAGGCTAGGTAACCCATAAGAATCATGTCCGATTCATCTTCAACTGTGAAGGCATGGTCAGGATTGTCATAATTCTTGTAGCAGACCCCTAGAACACGTAACCCTTGGTCATTAAGATCACTCACGGCTTGTAGGACATTAGCACGAATCTCATCCGTCAGCGCTATAATCTGACCTTCATCTTGGACATAATTGGAAATTGACAGCATCTCTTCTAAGGCACCTTTGGTCACCATGCGGACTTGGCTTCCTTCTTGAACAATGACACTCATGCGACGACGTTCAAAGTCAAAGGGAAGTTCGTCAATTTTTTTGTAACGACTGGCTAGGTCCCGTAGGTCCTCGTGTTCGACGGCTTCTTTCTCTGTTCGCCCAATAATGGCCCGATCCAGAAGATTCTTAAGCCCTGTCTGGAAGTAGGAATTAAGATAGGCAACCTTAAGAACACCTAGGTCTAACTGCGCACGAATGTCCAAGGGATACTCTAGGATAATTTCGTCCTGAGTTAGTGTACCGGTCTTGTCTGTACAGAGAATGTCAATGGCGCCTAAATCCTGAATGGCGTTCAACTTCTTAATCACGACTTTTTCTTTGGCCATGATGACGGAGCCTTTGGCTAGACTGGCCGTGATAATCATCGGGAGCATCTCGGGTGTCAACCCAACCGCTACACTTAGGGCAAAGACCCCTGCCTCTAGCCAGTCTGAATCGGTCAGCCCATTAATAACGAAGACCACCGGTACTAAGACTAGCATCAGGCGTATGAGCAACCAAGAGATGCTGTTCATCTCCTTCTCAAAAGAAGTCGGCTCGTCATAGGTGTTCAGCGTCTTCTCAATCCGCCCAATCAAGGTATGGTTCCCAGTCACCAAGACTAAGGCAGTAGCACTACCGCTCACTACGTTGGAGCCCATAAAGACGAGTTGCTCCGCCTCTAATGGACTCTTGTTAGCTTGGCTATCACCGGGTAGGGGGTAAGCCTTCTTTTCGACGGAATCACTTTCACCTGTCAAGCTAGATTGTTGGGCGAAAAAGTCGCGTGATTCTAATAGTAGGACGTCTGCCGGTAGCATGTCACCGGCACTTAATTTAACCAGGTCCCCTACAACCAGTTCATCAATCGGCACCTCACTCTCTTGCCCATCTCGGATGACAGTAGCAGTGTTAACAATCAAGCTGGATAAATTGCTAGCAGCTTGGTCACTCTTGAGCTCTTGGAAGAAGCGAATGGCACCCGATACTATGACTAAAATAATAATGATAATAGGGGTAGTCGGATCTTGCTCACCAGGTTCGGCTAAAATGACATTGGTCACTAGGGAGACTAGGGCAATAATCAGAAGAATGACGGTAAAGGGGTTAATAATGGATTCATAAATTTTTTGCCAGAGAGTAGCCTGGTTGGCTTTGGTAATGACATTCTCGCCATAAGTTTCACGATTGGCTTCAACTTGCTCTGGACTCAAGCCACGGGGAGAGCTCCCTACTTGGGTCAGGAGTTCAGCCGTAGGTTGCATCATCGCTAATTCTAAACGTTCTTTTGCTGTTAACATGGGTTCACCTCTCTAATTTATAGGTTACCCGAATAGCCAAACCAGGGCGTGTTCAGCGCCTAGGTTTCGATATTCAGGTTTTGGCCTCAGTATTGGTTCACTATCGGCATTTGGCATACTGAACACTCCTTTCTTAGTGGAATTTTGCGCAGTAGGCACCAAAAAAGACTTTACCTCGTGATGGCTTAGACCATGACAAGATAAAGTCGTCTCACTTTCTCATTCATCGTCCAAGCTTTAACATCATAGGGCGATGAAATGACGTTAGTCGCCGCCTTCTCGACAGCAACTGCTAACCAACGCGAAGTGTCTCCACTTCTTTGCGGTAGTCATCCGTATCCCTATGGTAGTCTCACCTACCGAATTGCAACTTTAGTATAGCGCCAATATTTGGCTCTGTCAATCAAAAAAATGCCTCCAAATAGGAGGCAGATTGGCCCTAATGGCCACGATGTTTTTCTCGACGTTTGGCCTGCTTAAGGGCAAATTGGCGCGCTTGGTGCTCGCGTTTATTGGCGCTTTTTTGGCGCTTGCCCTTTTGCTGTCGGGTCTCTTGCTGGGCCTTCAAAGCAAGCTGGGCCTTTGTACTGGCTACTGGCGCCTCTATTAAGGCGCGTTTGGCTTGGCGCAAAAGACGTTTTGGATTGAGCCTTTTGTGCGGGTTTAGCTTTGCTTGGTCCACCGCCGGACTCCAAGTCAAGTCTTGCCAGATACGGGGTAGATTGGCCAAGAGCTGAGGATTAGTCGGTTCTTGGCCAAAGGTATATGTCGCCACCCACATGCGCTTGGCCTCGCGCCATTCCAAGCGTCCTAGCCAAAAACTCCCGTCGAAATATACTGTGAGACAGATGCTTTCCGTCATAACAGTCCCCCCTTTTTTGAATTCAAATGAAGGGACAACCCAGGAGGGGCAGGTTACTGCTAGCCAAAGCTAGGACCGGACTACCAACCGATTCATGTGTTTTTATCATTCTACCTTTAGTATACACCGCGCTATAAGAAAAAACCATTATATCATATATGATATAATGGGCAGTTTTATATAGTATTCGATAAATAAAAAAATAAGCACATGGCTTTGTCACTTATAGCTGCTACCTTCCGGTCCTGACTCGATTCATGACGCCGCCATTGCCTACTCTTATTCTAGCAAAAGCTGACTCAAAATGCAAGATGGACAAACTAAAGCTTAATCGCAACTTCTTGACTGGCACGGGCTATGAACTGCTAGTCACTTGGCTCCTTTCCCTATACCCTAATCCAACAAACAAAAAAACAGAGCACCATACAGGACGGTACTCTGGGCTTTGCTAGAATATTCTAGCCTTATCATAAGCGGAAAACGGGATTCGAACCCGCGACCCCCACCTTGGCAAGGTGATGTTCTACCTCTGAACTATTTCCGCGTGGTGCCGGCTAAAGGACTTGAACCCTCGACCCTCTGATTACAAATCAGATGCTCTACCAACTGAGCTAAGCCGGCTATGAGTGATACAGGGCTCGAACCTGTGACCCTCTGATTAAAAGTCAGATGCTCTACCAACTGAGCTAATGACTCTTGTAACGACTCATATATCATAGCTTAGATTTACTTTTTAGTCAAGTCATAGCCTAAATTTTTTCAGATTTTTTGCTGACTTTTAGTGTTTCATTCCATTTTCAGTCTATATAGTATATAAGGAGGTGCTCTATATGCTATTTATCTTAGCCTTTTGTTTGGGGGCTTGCCTAGGTTCTTTCGTGCCATGTTTGGCCCACCAACTGGTTTTTGACCATTTTGATTGGCGGGCTCGTTCCTCTTGCGATTATTGCCATCATCCTCTCTCCTGGAAAGAGCTCATCCCCCTGATTTCCCAAGCCCGCCTCCATTCCCGTTGCCCTTACTGTCACCAAGTCATCTCCTCGATTTACTGGCAAAGCGAGTTGGTGGGAGGCAGCTTAGCTATGGGCGTCGTCTTGATGGCATCTTATCAGGCCTGGTCTCCTACTCGAATCTGCTTATATAGTATCTTACTCGTCTTGCTTGCTGTGATGGCTGCTTGCGATCTCTGGGCTTACTGGGTGCCGGATATCTTACAACTTGCTTGCCTGCCCTTCAGTTTCTTTCTTGCCTTTTACCAAACTTGGGATGGATGGAAGATGCTAGTGATTGTCCTTGCCTTGGGCTTTCTCGTCTTACTCCAAATTTTGCATCCCCATTGGCTTGGCGGAGCTGATATCAAATTACTGGGTCTGCTCTGGCTGGCTCTTCCACTCAGGGCGCTAGCTTGGCTCTTGGGACTGGCAGCCGGGCTTGGTCTTTTGATGGTTGGCAGTCGGCCTAGGCGTTGGCACCAACCTATTCCCTTTGTCCCAGCCATTGCCCTCGCCTACTATCTAGTCTTAGCCATTTTACCCTGGCTCACATAAAAAAACCAAGCTGTACTGAAGACAGCTTGGTTAGATGAGTCTTAACGTTGTTGATAGAGACTACGAGCGATAAAGGCCACATAGTGCAAGGTTCCTACCTCGTTGTGATGGACACCATCCGACACATACCATTCCGGATGTCCCACTTGATAGGCTTGCCAATCAATTACATGGGCATTTGGATAGCGACGGGCAGTGTCTTTAATATAGCTATTCACTTCCGTGTCCTCACCATCGGCATTATGGACCGTTACGAAATAGACTTCTCTACCCTGTAAAATCGCCATAAGCTGATCCATGGAATCAGTATCTAAGCCCCCGTTAACTCCAAGTTGGATGACCACTTTAGGTTTAACGAGACCTGACCAGACACGGTCCTGTAGAATTTCTTGCGCTCCGTTATAGACTGACAGGCTGACCTTGCCGTAGGTATTGCCTTGCCAGAAGATATCAGAGAAAGTCGATGAGTTAAGCAAGGCCACCGAGTCACCAAAGAGCGATACTTCTTGAGTGGTCGCATAGATGACTTCAACTGGTGACAGCATAGCCACAAGCTCCGGATTAAGGGCGGCGGCTTGCTCTAAGACTTCCTTGTTCTCCTCAAAAAAGGCTTGCATTTCGGCATTAACCTGACTGGCTTTAATGGCCTTATCAAGGATGGTTTGGTGAGACTGTGGCGTTACATAGTCGGTTTTAAAGGTCGTGTCCACTGCCTTGAGATCGGTCTGTAGGGCATCCATAGCTTCAGTCCCAGGATAAACGGCTTTTTGAACATGGGTCTTGTTAGTAAAGGCCAAGTACTCCAATTCAAACAAGGCAAAGCGTTGGTAGTCAGCTGCTAGCAAGAGGCCGACTACTAAAACAATGGCTCCCACTAGCCCTAGGCTAGCCTTACGCCAGTCTGGCCAGCGCCAGGCGCCTTGTCTCAAACGCGTCCAGGCGGTCTTAATATGACGACCCCAAGTCCAGACAGGCTGAGGGGCACGGCCTTCAACTAGCCAGTAGAAGATTTCGCTAGCTAGTAGGATAACCACTAGCACTAAGACGGCTGTCCAAGCCGTATGAGGCAGTGCCTTGAGCAGGCCGGTCAAGAGCGGATAGTACCAGAGGTAGAAGGAATAGGAGCGACGACCAAAATGGGTCAAAAAGCCCCAATCAAAGACTAAACGCCCTAGGGTTGCCCCCCCCACTAAGGCCAGCACTAGTAACATGGTCAGGATGTTGAAGGCTGGCAACCAGAGATAGTAGGTAATGCCTGACTGATCTGATGCAGTAAAACTTAGGACTAGCATGAGAGCGATTGACACTAAGGCCAGAATATTGAGCATGACCTGCTTGCGCTGATAGCGATAGCAGGCGTTGAGGAAAATTGGCAATAAGTAAGCCAGGGCAATCCCACCCGCTACACTAGCAAAGCGGGTCACCAAACCATAATAAACCAGAGAGGGGTCCCCTGATGGTTGGTAGAGATAGAAGGTCAATGTGTGGCTGAGACTCATCAGAGCCAGCCAAAAGGCTGCCTTATAGTAGGCCGAAAAGTAGGCTTTCTGGGTCACCCAGATACCAGCCACTCCGACTAGGAAAGACTGGACATAAAGCGAATTATACCAGAGGTGGGTAAACGGCGAGGTCCCAGCCATCTGAATAAAGTAGGAGCGGCCGGCGCTAATCTGGAAGTAATTATTGAAGAAGAAGAGACTAGATAGAATGTCGCTTCGGTCATAACTCAGCTCCCGTCGATCAAAGGCCAGCAGATAGGCCAATAGGATTAAGATAAAGACCAAGAGCGGCCACCAAAGCCGCTGGACTGTTTTTAAGACATAGTTTCTTAGGGCATGTGGCCGATTGCCTTCTTGAATTTTCTCCATGCTTCGCGCAAGGAAGAAGCCCCCTAGGACAAAGAAACTATTGACCCAGAGAAAGCCACCGCTGGTCACGCTCGGAAAGAGGTGATAGCTAATGACCATCAGAATAGCCAAACCCTTTATGCCATTCAGGCCTCGTATATGTTGTCCTTTCATCTTGCCACCTACTTGTACTTGTTATTTTATTATTATAAGGGAAATCTTAGCCCTATACCGTAACAATCAGGTTACGTTCTCTGGGCTTTCCGGCAACAAACGAACTCGTGTCTCCATGCCCTATCAGCAAAAAAGAGACTGGAATCGAAATCCCAGTCCCTGCATGATACTTACTGGTCTTAGGCTTTGCCTGTTGAACCAAACATGTCCATGATTTCTTTAGTTGTCTTCACAATGGCTTCTTTACCAGGTGCGATGACTTTACGTGGGTCATAGACTTCTGAGTCAGCTGCTAATTTAGCACGAACAGCTGCTGTCCATTGTTGTTGCAATTCAGTGTTCACGTTGATTTTAGCGTGACCACGTTCGATTGCTTTCTTGATTTGGAATTCTGGAATCCCTGAACCACCGTGGAGTACAAGTGGAGCACCAGTTGCTTCAGAAATAGCAAGCATTTCGTCGAAACCTAATACAGGTTCGCCTGCGTAAGTCCCGTGAACTGAACCTAAAGCAGCTGCTAAAGCGTCGATTTGACCTTCAGAAACCATGCGTTTGCATTCTTCTAAGTCAGCGTATTTGATCCCGCCTGTTACGCCATCTTCAGTACCACCAACGGTCCCAACTTCTGCTTCTACAGAAACATTCTTAGGATGAGCATAAGCCACTACTTCTTTGGTTAAAGCGATGTTTTCATCGATTGGGTAGTGAGAGTGGTCGAACATTACGGAAGAGAAACCTGCGTCGATGTATTGTTTACATACATCAACAGATGAACCATGGTCTAAGTGCAAAGCAACTGGTACTTTTACATCCATTGCTTCCAACAAACCATTTACCATGCCGACAACAGCAACAGGGCCACCCATGTACTTACCAGCACCTTCAGAAACCCCTAAGATAATTGGTGAATTGTTTTCTACAGCAGCTTGTAATACCGCTTGGGTCCATTCTAAGTTGTTGATGTTGAATTGACCAACAGCGTAATGACCTTCTTTTGCTTTCTTCAACATTTCCGTCATACTTACTAAACGACTCATGTTTATGCCTCCTTGAATTGGATTATTTTATGTTTTTATTATACTCCATTTTCACTGCCTTGGCTAGTCTTTCCCTCTAGCTCTGGCCAGAAACTGCGCCATAGCGCTTTCTTCACAAGTTCGCCTCTTGTCTAGTCAGGCACCGCGCATCTTCAGACAAAAACCGCACAAGCCCTGAAAACTTGTGCGGTCCTTGATTATGCTTGATGAGCTTGGCAGGCTGCCACAAAACCATCAAAAATAGCTTGTGGCCGGTTAGGACGAGAAATAAATTCCGGATGGAATTGCGCTGCAATAAAGAATGGATGGTCTTTAATTTCGACAATTTCCACCAAACGTCCATCTGGGCTCAGGCCTGAGAAGGTCAAACCTGCTGCTGCTAAACGCTCACGGTAGGCATTATTAAACTCATAACGGTGGCGGTGGCGTTCTTGAACCAAGTCTTGGCCATAAAGCTGATGAGCCAAGCTTCCTTCCACCAAACGGCAAGGGTAGAGACCCAAACGCAGTGTGCCGCCCAAGTCGCCTTCTACCTCTTGGTCAGGCAAGAGATCGATAATTTTGTGAGGGCAAGCTGGATTTTCTTCACCTGTATCCGCATCATGGATGCCTACCACATTGCGGGCGAACTCGATGCAGGCCAATTGCATACCCAAGCAAATCCCAAAGAATGGTAACTTGTGTTCGCGAGCATAGCGAATGGCTGCGATTTTCCCAATTAGGCCTCGGCTACCGAAGCCACCTGGTACTAAGACACCATCGACATCAGCCAAGTAGTCAGCGACATTCTGATCATCCACTTCTTCGGCATCAATCCAACGAATGTCAATCTCAGTATCGTGTGCATAACCTGCATGCTTGAGTGCTTCCACAATGGATAGGTAAGCATCTGGCAAGGACACATATTTACCAACTAGACCGACCCTGACCTTGCCCTTAAGATTAAGCACCTTGTTTTCTAGCGCCCGCCACTCGGTCATATCTGCTTCCGGACGTTGGATACCAAAGTGGTCCAGCACCAAATCATCCATGCCTTGAGCTTGGAGGTTGAGCGGAATCGTATAAAGGGTCTCGACGTCGCGAGACTCAATTACAGCATTAGGTTTAACGTCACAGAAGAGGGCTAGCTTGTCCTTAATACCACTTGGTAACTCCTCTTCAGTACGGACTACCAAGATATTAGGCTGAATCCCCAAGCTACGCAGTTCCTTGACACTGTGTTGAGTTGGCTTGGTCTTGAGCTCGCCTGCTGCCTTGAGGTAAGGAATGAGGGTAGTGTGAATATAAAGTACATTGTTGGCGCCCATGTCGGCCTTCATTTGACGTAAGGCTTCGAGGAATGGTAGGGACTCAATATCCCCTACTGTCCCCCCTACTTCCGTGATGACAATATCGGCATCGGTTAATTCACCAGCACGACGGATTTTATCCTTGATTTCGTTAGTGATGTGCGGAATCACCTGAACCGTTGCCCCGAGATAGTCACCCCGACGTTCTTTCTTGAGCACTTCGGAATAGACCTTACCAGTAGTGACATTGGAATATTGGTTCAAGTTAATGTCAATGAAACGTTCATAGTGACCTAAGTCCAAGTCTGTCTCAGTCCCGTCATCGGTGACAAAGACTTCCCCGTGCTGGTAAGGGCTCATGGTGCCAGGGTCCACATTGATATAAGGATCGAATTTTTGGATAGCTACTTTGAGACCACGATTCTTGAGCAGACGGCCTAAGGAAGCCGCTACAATCCCTTTACCAATTGAGGAAACTACTCCACCCGTTACAAAAATATACTTTGTCATGTCACTACTCCTTTTCCTTGCTTATTTAATAAATGAAAATCGCTCCCCGTTCTAGGAACAGGGAGCGCTCACTCGGTCAGTTGCCCCTAAAAAGCTTTAGGGGGCCCACATAAAATATTACGCTAAAGCTCTGACCGCGTCAAGTTTATTCTTCTTCGTCAAGTAATTCTTCTTCGTATTCTTCGTCTTCTGACTCGAAGTCTTCGGCTTCATCATCTTCAGCCTCGAAGGAAGCATCACCGTCTAAGTCTAAGTCATCGTCGCCGAAATCAGAGAGGTCAGAAGCGTATTCGCCCAGCTCTTGATTTTCGTCGTCATCTAAACCAACGGCGTCGTCTTCAATGAGGGTTAGACCACGAGTATCGTCGTCATCCTCATCATCCTCATCTACATCACCGTAATCGTCTAAATCAGTATCGTAGATATCATCTGCATCTTCTGGATCATCATCGTTGTAGTCGATCATGTCGTCTCCTTCAGAGAAGGCATTGTATTTACGTTTCTTACGACGGCTAACTGGACGATCATCTTCAGCTTCAGCGCTAGAGATAATTTCTTCATCGATTGCATCGATTGGGTACCAGCCACGCAAGCCCCAACGATTCTCCCCTAAGGAGATAAAACGGCCATCGATATTTAAGTCGGTGTAGAAGCGGACCATACGGCTTTCTAGCTCTAACTCTGATAATTCCAAGTAGTTTTGGATTTCAATCAGTAATTCCGTAAAGTCTACCACATCACCTTTTTGTTCTAAAATTGCGTGAGCAACTTCAATCATGGATAAATCTTTGCGGTCTTGTCCTTCAAATTGTTTCAAAATCATGGTTTGACACACCCTCCCTAGTATACTCTTATATATTACCTATTTAAGCGACATAAATCAATCGAAAACGATAGTTTCCTAGCAATTCTTGGTCATTTTTTAATTGATAGTCAACGGTCAAGGCATAGCGGATTTTTCCTGCTTGATCCGCCGGCTCAAAATGCCAGTGCAAATGCTGAGTATGGACACTCAAAGGCCAACTGCCCTGAGGGGTCTGGTAGCTGGTCATGGTTTCTTGGTCTGGCACAAAGAGTAGCACCCCCTGGGCCTGACTGACTTGAATCTGGGTGCTTCCATCTGCTTGGGGTAGCCATTTGACTTCAACAGGTTCCTGATTGAGATTTTGATAGGTCAGCTTGGTAAAAGATTCTAGCTCTAAGAGGACTGCCTGGGTCTTGTGGTCATAACGTTCTACCTGCTGGCTATCTGGATAAATAATTTGTTGTTCGACCTGAAGGTCAATGCTTACACGTCTCATGAAGGTCCTTTCTGGCCATTTGTTCACTTTCTGTCACAAGATGGGCCTCTCGAATGGTTCTATATAGTCATTATACCGCAAATCGTGCTATAATAACACCATAGCAATCGCTCTCATCTGCATTTAGGAGCGCAACTTTGATAAGAAAGGGGGAGGGCAGAATGGCATTGCCGCAATTTCCGTATTTATCACAGCATGAATGGCGTTACTTCGACGATGCTAGCCATGTTCCGGCGCTAGCGGCAAGCGATAGTTTGGCCTATCAGGACAGCTTCATTCGTTGGCTCCCTCATTTACAAGGGGACCAGCCTCAAGGCCTCGTTCACTTCTATTCCATTGATCGGCCCACTGTCCTCCTAGGCGCCAAAGATAGCCGTCTGCCTAACTTAGCGGCTGGTTTGGCCTACCTAGAAGAGCAAGGCTTCGACTATGCCCTCCGGCCCCATGGTGGTTTGGGCGTGGTCTGTGATCCAGGCATCCTGAATATTGGTCTGGCCAGTGATCTGACCCACTTCCCTCTATCCATTGATGCCGCCTATGAACAGATGGTGGCCCTGATTGGACTGTCCCTGATGTCTTATGGCCTTGAGCTTGAAGCCTATGAAATCGCCCAATCCTACTGCCCTGGTACCTATGACTTGGTCGTGGGGGGCCAGAAAATCGGGGGCATTGCCCAACGTCGCTTTAAGACCGGTCTGACAACTGCGGCTTATATCAGTGTAGCGGGCGACCAAGCGGCTCGCGCCCAACTCATGGCGGGCTTTTACCAGGCAGCTGGGGCGGACGACAGCTATCCCAAGGTAGACCCAGCGGTCATGACGACCCTGGCTCATGCTTGTGGCCGACCACTTGACCGCCAGACCTACCAAGAAGAGCTGATCCAGCTGATTAGCCACTATCAAAAACTAGTCCCAGGCGACTATCAAGACCCTGCCCTAGTTCCTATCTTTACCAAAATGCGCCAAGTATCCTTGGCCCGCACCCAATCACTAAAACCAGAAGTCAATAGCAAGCCAGATAGCTAAGGAGGTTATGCCATGTTTAACTTTGATGGGGCCGTTGCGGCCCAAAAACTCAGCCGTGAGAAGGTCTTCCGCGACCCGGTACATGGCTATATCCATATCCAAGACCAGATTATCTTAGATCTGATTAACACGCGAGAATTCCAACGCCTGCGCCGTATTAAGCAATTGGGCGGTTCCGTCTACACCTTCCACGGGGCCGAACATTCTCGCTTCGGTCATTCTCTAGGCGTCTATGAAATCACACGTCTCATAGTCGACAAATTCGAGCGCCAATACCTGTCCCAAACGCCGGGTGACGGCCTATGGCAGGCCTCTGAGCGCTTGGTCGCCCTCTGCGCTGCCTTACTCCATGATATTGGCCACGGTCCCTTCTCCCATGCCTTTGAAGGGATCTTCCATACCAACCACGAGGAGATTACTCAACGCATTATCACCTCGCCTGAAACTGAAATTCATCAGGTCCTGTTACAACTTGGCCCAGAATTCCCAGCTAAGGTCGCCAGTGTCATTAATAAGACCTACCCTAACCAACAGGTGGTCCAACTGATTAGTAGTCAGATTGATGCCGACCGCATGGACTATCTGCTTCGCGATGCCTACTATGCTGGCGTCTCTTACGGTACTTTCGATTTGACGCGGATTTTGCGGGTGATTCGCCCCTTCAAAAACGGCATTGTCTTCGACTTTTCGGGTATGCACGCCATCGAAGACTATATCGTCAGTCGCTATCAAATGTATATGCAGGTCTACTTCCACTCCGTCTCCCGCGGCATGGAAATGGTCCTCCACAGCCTACTGACCCGCGCTAAGACCTGTTATCTGGAAAAAGCGGACCAGATGAAGACCCAAATCAGCTTCCTAGAGCCCTTCCTACGAGGGGACTGGCTCCTATCTGATTACTTGCGGTTGGACGACCACATCCTCAGCAGCTACTTCAACCACTGGCTAGACGAAGAGGACGTCTTGCTGGCAGACTTGGCTAATCGCTTCCTGACCCGCAAACCCTTCAAATCCGTCCTGACTAGCCCAGAAGAGAAGACTGAGCTGACCATTGCCATCGACCAAGAGTTGGTCCGTCTGGGCTATGACCCTTACTATTATTTCGCGGAGAATTCTAGTTTTGACCTGCCTTATGACTATTATCGTGTAGGTCAGATTAGCAAACGCACCCAGATTGAGCTCATTACCAAGATGGGGCAGATTGTTGAGCTATCTCAAGTTAGTCCCCTAGTCAATTCCCTAGCCGGCAAGCAGCGCGGCGATTTGCGTCTCTACTTCCCTAAAGAAATTTTGACCACAGCCGAGGATACGGCAGCCGACCAGGTCAATGAGAACCAGACCACCTTGCTGGCGGCTTATTACAATGAGCGCAACGACGTTACCCAGAATATTCAACAACGACTGTTCTAAGGATTAGAAATAGATACTAGCTTTTCCAACGGTGAATAACTTTAGTCGCTCAGGCAAACGTCATGCCCATGGAAGGGGACCGGCTTTAGCCTGGCTATCCGCCAGTCTTCCGCCTTGTCAGGCTATGGAATCGCTAAGTCGCGACGCTCCAAGCGCTTCTCATACGCCTGCCATCCTCAACCTTCCAATGGCAGGATGTTTGACGCGACTACAGTTATTCACCTGGCTTCAATGCTAAAAGCTAGCCTCTCACAATACAAAAAATAATCCATACACAAAAATCCCATTATATCATATATGATATAATGGGATTTTTTTATGCGCTAATTTCTTCTAAGTATCCATCGCGTATAGTAAGGACGCGGTCGTATAGGGAAATGAGGTCTGGCGTAATATGGTGCTCAATGTCAATAACCAAGCCGGGATACTGACGTAAAACTTGGTTTAAGGCTTTTGCAGCCTGAGCATCAAGTCCTGAAAGAGCCTCATCCACTAGTAAAATAGGCTTTTTGAAGAGAAGCGCACGCGCAACCTCTAATCGCTTGAGTTCACCGCCTGATAAAATTTGTTGGTCACCACCCAAAACTCTAGCCAAAGATTCTGGATTAGCAAACTTGGCCAATCCTACAGCTTGTAAGACCCTCTCCATTTGCTCTGACCTGTAATCTAGTCCTAAACTTAAATTTTCCCCTAAAGTCAGATTAAAAACAAAAGGCGCTTGTTCCACCATACCAAACCAAGATTCTTCATCCGATGGTAATGCATCTCGATTCAGACTCACTTTGCCTTCCAGTAGTGGAATTTCGCCCATCAGAGTCTGGATAAGGGTTGACTTGCCCGAACCTGATGGAGCCTGCAAGAGGATTTTTTCTCCCAAGTTCAACTGGAGATTCAAGCCTTTAATCAAAGGACGATTTGGATAACCAACTGTCCCATCCTGCACCTGAATCAATGTTTGCTTTTCACCACGCACTAACTCTAGATGCGACTTTTCGGCTTGGACTGGTTGCATTATCTTGTCTAGGAGTGGCTGTGTTGCGGACATATTATTATAAAGTTGAATGCAGGTCATTAGGGGAGAAATCACCCGATCTGCCGCCATGTAAATAGTAATCAACGCCCCCACCGTTAGACGGCCTGCCATGACAGATTGAATGCCAAGTAGTAAACCCACCAAAAGGGCACCAACATAGAGTAAACTAACCAAGGTATTGGCTATTTGTTGCTTGAGCTCCATTTGGAGATAGGCTGCCTCTGAATGATTCAATTGGGACATAACACGCGTTTGTCCCGGCAACAGCGCTTGAAAACGGCTTAGGAGCTTGCGCCCTTTAAGAAAATCATCCAATTGATTGATGAAACGCTGGTTTTCTCCTTGCCAGTTTAGAGTGGCCTCTTTGAGCCACTTGGCGCTGAGGCGCGGTACCAAGACAGGTATAAATCCTAGCCCTACAAAAATTAGTCCTACCGGTACATCAAGCATCATTAAGAAGCTAAAAGTAACCGCCGTCTGCAAAAGACAATAGACAAATGTCAAGAGGCTGGCGACTATCCGCTCATCAATCTGCGTCACCTCGGTCGTAATACTAGCCAGATAGCCACTAGCAGCGCCCAATCGCGGTCTAGCACTGGCCTTAGTCAATTCTTGTGCTTTTAACTCAATCCTAACTTGGGTCCGAATTTTAGCTAGGAAGTAACGCTGTAAGGCCTGCGAAAGAGCAATTAGCATGAGAAAAGCAAGCCACTGCACTGTTGTCCAAGTCCCGGAAACGTAATCTCCCACTGTCAGAAAGTCGGTAAAACGCCCTAAAAAGTATGGTCCCCCGATACCATCGAAGGAAAGTAAAATAGAAAATAGGATGCAAGCCAGAACTAAATTAAACTTTCCAACAAACAATTTACTTATTTTCCCCATCTGTCACCCCGCCCTTTCCTAATAAGGCCCATATATATTCAGTGCGATATCTTGTTTTGCATTTTATCCTTAAAACTCCCGTTTGTCAATATCCATAAAAGGATAGTAAAGGGCTCATTTTGAATTCATAAACTCTCTTAAGCGTATGTAACCAGGGGCAAGCTATTCATTAACGTATTCACGGACAAAACAAAAAAGCTAGAGACTCCGATAAAACGGAGTTTCTAGCTTTATTTCTTAGCTTGAAAATTACTTCAAGGTTACAGTTGCGCCAACTTCTTCCAAGGCAGCTTTCAAAGCTTCTGCGTCTTCTTTAGAAGCGCCTTCCTTAACTACAGATGGTGCGCCGTCAACTAATTCTTTAGCTTCTTTCAAGCCTAAGCCAGTTGCTTCACGGACAACCTTGATAACTTTGATCTTACCTGCACCTGCGTTAGTTAATTCAACGTCAAATTCAGTTTTCTCTTCAGCTGCTGCTGCTGGACCTGCTGCTACTGCTACAGGAGCTGCTGCAGTTACGCCAAATTCTTCTTCGATTGCTTTTACTAAATCGTTTAATTCGATGATTGTTGCTTCTTTGATTTCAGCAATAATGTTTTCAATGTTTAATGCCATGATTAATTTCCTCCATTAAGTTTAGTATTATGTAATTAAGCTGCACTTTCTTTTGCTTCTGCAACAGCTTTAATAGCCAATGCAGTGTTGCGTACTGGGGCTTGCAGTACAGAAAGGAGCATAGAGAGCATGCCGTCGCGGTCTGGAAGAGCTGCGAGAGCCTTCACGTCTTCTGCTGAAGCTGCTTTCCCTTCGATTAAGCCACCTTTGATTTCAAGCTTTTCAGCTTTCTTCGCGAATTCTGCGATAACTTTTGCTGGCGCTACAACTTCTGATTCGCTGAACACGATAGCAGTTGGACCTACAAAGTGAGCATCCAAACCTTCGATTTCAGCTTGAGCAGCAGCACGACGTAAGATGGTGTTTTTCACAACCTTCATTTGCACGCCGTTATCACGTAACTCTTTACGTAAGTTAGTCACTTCTTCAACGGTTAAGCCTAAGTAGTCAACAACGACTACAGATGCTGCAGATTTGAGTTCTTCAGCAACTTTTGAAACTTCTTCTTGCTTTTTCAAGAGAATTGCTTTTGTCATAATTTCACCTCCGCTAGTTTGATATAGAGATTTTTATGTTGCCATAAAAAATCTCTATGTCACCTTAGACATAGAGATAGCTTCCATTCGTGGAACTTCCTCGGTAAGAAATTAAGGCCTGCGCCACTTACTGTCTTCGGTCGTTATATTAACGTATGTTATTGTAGCGAAGAAGGGCCATCATGTCAAGCCTCTTCGCGGATTTCTCGCTAAAAATTAGAGAGAAGTAACATCCAACTTGATCCCAGGACCAAAAGTAGTGCTCAAAGTCAAGTTGTTGATGTAAGTACCTTTAGCAGCGGCTGGTTTCACACGCAAGATTTGCTCGTGGAGCGCCTTGAGGTTTTCAACCAATTTGTTGTCTTCAAAAGATACTTTACCGATTGGCACGTTCACGATACCAGCTTTGTCAGCACGGTAAGTTACTTGACCAGCTTTGATGTCGTTAACTGCTTTGGTTACGTCCATGGTAACAGTCCCGGTTTTAGGGTTTGGCATCAAGCCTTTTGGCCCTAAGACACGACCAAGGCGACCCACTTGACCCATCATGTCAGGGGTAGCGACCATCACGTCGAATTCTAACCAACCGTCAGAAATCTTTTGGATTAAGTCTGCTTCACCAACGAAGTCAGCACCTGCTGCTTCCGCTTCTTTAGCTTTTTCGCCACGCGCGATTACAACTACACGGCTGGTTTTACCAGTCCCGTGTGGCAATACCATTGCGCCACGGATTTGTTGGTCAGCTTTCTTAACGTCGATGTTTAAGTTGTAAGAAACTTCAACGGTAGCGTCGAACTTAGCGAAGTCGATTTCTTTTGCTAAGGTAACAGCTTCGTTAGCTTCGTATTTTTTGTTGCGGTCTACTTTTGCAAGAGCCGCTTGTAAGTTTTTGCTCTTTTTAGCCATTTTTCTTCCTCCTATGTTGTGGTTATAACGGTTTGACCTCCCACACCCGATAGAATTCGGGTTGAGAAGCTACATTGTGCTTAGTCTTGGACTGTAATCCCCATTGAGCGAGCAGTACCTTCAACCATGCGCATTGCAGCTTCAACATTGGCTGCATTTAAGTCTGGCATTTTAGTTTCTGCGATTTCTCGTACTTGATCTTTGGTTACAGTGGCAACCTTAGTTTTGTTAGGTACACCTGAACCTTTGTCAACTTTAGCAGCTTTCAGTAACAATACTGGAGCTGGTGGAGTTTTGGTGATGAAAGTAAATGAACGGTCTTCGTATACAGAGATAACAACAGGAATAATCAAGCCTGCTTGATCTTGTGTACGAGCGTTGAACTCTTTACAGAACCCCATGATGTTTACTTGTGCTTGACCGAGCGCTGGACCTACTGGTGGAGCAGGGCTTGCTTTGCCGGCTGGGATTTGTAATTTAACTTGTTTTACGACTTTTTTAGCCACGAAACATTCCTCCTTAATTTTTGGTTCGTGATGTGGTTCATGGAAGCCTAAGCCTCCTCCCACTCAGTGTGCGTACTTTGCGCACCGTACTATTATAGCATACTCCAGCAAATATGCAATGCCTTAAGGCCTGATTTTCAGAGATTTTTTTGCTCTGCAAGATTCTGCCCATGCTTTGTTTTTTCCATACAAGAAAAGCCCCCTGGAAAGGGAGCTCCTTATTTAGGCTTCACCAAGTAATTCTTCAACCTTCTGGTCTTGAAATTTTTCTTCGTGTGGCAAGATTAAGTTGAGCACGACGCCAGCCAAGGCGCAGAGGGCAGTCCCAGATAAGGTCACCGGCCCCAATTTGAGAACCGCACCGCCCAAGCCTAGCACCAACATGGAACTGGCGATAATCAAGTTGCGGACTTGGTGGAAGTCGACTTGCTTCTCAATCAGAACTTTTAGACCGTTAGAAGCAATGACCCCATAAAGTAGGATGGCCATACCGCCCAAGACGGGCTTCGGAATAGTGGAGATGATAGCAGTGAATTTGCCCATAAAGCTGAGTCCGATAGCAAAGAAGGCAGCATTGCGAATGACAGAGACGGAAGCAATACGGGTCATCCCTACCACCCCAGTGTTCTCGCCATAAGTGGTATTGGCCGGGCCACCGATAAAGGCTGACACAGCAGTCGCCACCCCATCCCCAATCAAGGTCCGATGGAGGCCTGGTTTTTCCAAGAACTTACGGCCGCAGATTTGCCCTAACACTGTATGGTCCCCAATATGTTCGGCAATGGTCACGACCGCTACCGGCAAAATCACCCAAGTCTCTGGCCCGAAGTAGAGTTGATAGTGACTGAAGAAGCCACCGGTTTCAAATGGCAAATAGAGATGTGGCACTTCAAACCAAGCTGCCTCTAGGACTGGCTTAAAGTCTACCAAGCCAAAGCCAACGGCCACCAAGTAACCCCCAATAATCCCGAAGAGGAAGGGAATGATTTTGAGAAAACCCTTGGCTTTGGTATTAATGAAGGCCGTAATTAAGAAGGTAACAATGGCGACCACGATATGCTTGATATCGCCCCCCTCAATAAAACCGGCATTCTTAACCGCTGAGTTGGCTAAGCCCAAGCCAATCACCATAATCATGGGCCCAATCACAATAGGTGGCAATAAGCGATCAATCCAGGTGGTTCCAATTGCTCGAATCAAGAGTGCCACCCCAACATAGACTAGCCCAACTAGCACCACCCCGGTTTGGGCAGCAGAGACATCGCCATTCATCTGACTATTAGCGAAGGCCATGGCCTGGATAAAGGCGAAGGACGACCCTAGGTAGACCGGCACCTTGAACTGGGTCGAGACCATGTAGATGAGGGTCCCAATCCCTGAGGCAAAGAGCGCCACCGAAACCGGCATGCCCAGAATCAGGGGCACCAGAATGGTCGCCCCAAACATGGCAAAGACGTGCTGGGCGCTCAATAAGAGCCCTTGTAGGAAAGGCGGCTTCTGCTCGACATCAAGCAGCATGCGCACTTTGGACGTTTGTAGTTCCATCATAACCTCTTTTCCGGACTCCAAGACATGACAAAGAGCCCTCTGATTTTATTCCAAGGGCTCGGTAAAATGATTTAGCCTTCTCCACCTCACGGGATGGAATTAAAAGCCCTTATTGGGAGATAGTATAGCACAAGTTAAGAACTTTGACGAGTCTAAGCTGGGCATTTAGCCATTTTTGTTAAGACCTCATCACTCCCCCACAAAAAAAGAGACTAGGAAGCCTATGCCCTAGTCTCTATCTAGATTAAATATCTTCTTTTTTAACTTGCATGAAGTCTAATTCCGCCACTGTCTCACGACCAAACATCTCAATCACTACTTTGAGTTTGTCATGATCACGGTCGATTTCTTCAATTTGGCCAGATAGGCCGGAGAAAGCCCCATCGATAATGGACACATAGTCGCCTTCTGCTACATTGAGTTCTACACGTTGACTTGGCATTGGCGCATCACCCAAGATAGCCGCAATTTCTTCTGGCAAGAGTGGGGATGGTTTTGAGCCGGCCCCATGGGAGCCAACAAAACCAGTCACACCTGGCGTGTTCCGGACGATAAACCAAGCCTCATCCGACATTTCCATCTCTACTAGGACATAGCCAGGAAAGGTCTTTTCGACTTTCTTCTTCTCTACGCCATCGGTTTTCTCAACCACTTCTTCTTCAGGTACCGCAATGCGGAAGATATGGTCTTGCATGTTCATGCTTTCCGTCCGCATCTCGATATTTTCTTTGACCTTGTTTTCGTACCCTGAGTACGTGTGTAATACATACCATTCTTTACTCATCTGTCTACTCCTTTTATTTGAACCGGCAAAATAAAAAACCTACATTGGGTAGGTCGCTATCGTTAGCCTTAGTATAACATAAGGGCGGCCACTGAGACAAGACCCGGCCCAAGGAATTTCCCTGGGCTTTTGGCCTAGTGGCTAGTCTTGATTTCTCTCTAAACCTGCATGGGCAATCCGGGCAGCTGCTGCCGCGGCAATGGCACCTACCAAGTCATCAATGAAAGTATTGACACGGCCAGGTGTCTTGGAATCCAACTCTTTGACGATGCCGGTCTTCATTTTGTCTACATAGCCGAAGTTGGTCAGGCCAATCGATCCGTAGACATTAACAATGGACAGGGCCAGAATCTCATCAATGCCATAAAGCCCTGCATCCCGGGCAATAATGTCTCGCAAAATAGGCGAGAAGTGGCCCGCTTCAACTGCCATATCTAACTCAATGCCGGTGACCACTGCGTGTTGAACCTCGCGCTTTTTGAGGACTTCTTGAACGTGAGATTGACACTGCTCAATCGTAATATGGGGCGCATAATCCACTTGTAAGTCGTAGACAATGTGGGCAATATCCTTAATGGTCACGCCTCGTTGGCTTAAGAGATCATACATATGCTGTTCTAAGTGTTCATCGTGTGTCATGAAGCCACCATCCTTTTCACTAAAGTAAATCAATCCGCCTAGAGAGATTCTCCAAGCGGATTGAGGTTTTCTATCTAAGTGCCTACCTCTCGCTCGCTTAGAGGGCGTAGAAGTAGTTGAGTAAGTTGGACAAGCCAAAGTCGATGCCACCGAAGTAGAGGCCTAATAAAACGACCATAATGATGACTGTCCATGTGTATTTGTTGACTTCGCCTAAGCTTGGCCAAGTCACGCGTTTCATTTCTTTTCCGACGTTCTTAATGTATCCCATGCTCTAATACCCTTCTATTTAGTTTCTTTATGCAAGGTATGCTTGTTGCAATACTTGCAGAATTTCTTGATTTCTAAGCGTTGCGACTGTCCCATCTGCGTGGGTGTCATGTGGTAATTACGTTGACCACATTCACTACAGGCTAAGGCACCTTTCTTTTGAGCCAAGGCAACTACCTCCTTTTGATGCTATATCATCTTTTAATGATAGGCAGTTCTCGGCTATTTGTCAAGCCTCTTGCAGAAATCTTCTAGTTTTTTACGACAGCGGCTTAGGGCACTTTGACAAGAACGTTGGGACTTGCCCTTGACTTGAGACATCTCCTCGACACTCATGCCATCTAGGCAAGCTAAGAGAACCTCTTTTTCCCAATCAGACAAACTTGAAAAATAACCATCGGAGGCCTCACGTGCTAGACACCAGTCTTCTGGTGCCATATCGTGACCTTGAGCTAGGGGACTCAGAGGATCGAAATGTGCCTCTAGTTGTTCTCTCACATAGTCATCCACATCCAGAGAAACACAATCGGATGCTTGAACGCGTTTATGAGCCGATTCATACCGATATAAATGGCTAAAATGTCGGATAAGGACAATTTTAAAGTAACTCTTGAAGGGAATTCCACCATTATAAGTGAAGATGGCCTTCCACAAAGTAACTCTAGCTTCTTGTTGGAAGTCTGCATAATCAAGATAGGCAGACTTACTCATCAAATAACAACTTCTAATCAAAGGACTGAACTGGCGCAACAATTGTTCAAATTCTTGGCCATCAAAATCTGCCTTGAGTGCTGCAACTGCTTGATCTAGTGCTGGCAACTCCGTGTCTTCGTACTGATGAAAATCCATGGGTGTTTCCTCCTCTATAAAGGTTAATATAGGGGAGAAGGAAAAGGTTTATCCCATATGTTTAAAGTGTTTTGCGCAATTGATCGAGTTTCGCCAATTGTCTTGCGCTCCACGGGCTGTGCCGGCGGAGCCGTCTACTATAGTAACGTTCGACATCTGCAGTCATTTCTTCCTTGGCTAACTTCAAATCAAGCCATAATTCTTGAGCCGACATACGAAGGGCTCCCTGTTGAAAAATAGTCCATTGCTCAGCCATATCACTCGTTGCCACCGTTACGCGGTTCAACGGATGAATATAGGCTCCTACTCCCCTCTCAATATACGAGTCTGCCGTTTCGTTCTCCTCGGTAAAAACCACTTGCACTCCAGACTGCTCAAGCCTTGTCGCTCGTCCAGGCACTAATTGGGCATCAAAGACCACAATCACCTGGACCTGTCTCACCCTGGCATAACTGGCCAGTTCAGCTATTAGTCGATCCCGCGCTTCTTGGATATTAACCACTTGAAGACGCGACAGGTGTGGCCACGCACCAATCATATTGTAGCCATCCACCAAAAGGTAGGCCTGTCTTTTCATCAGTGATTCCCCTAATTTATCCGATGCCGGGCAACTTCATAAACCAATACGCCTGCTGCCACGCTAGCATTAAGACTTTGGACATGTCCCACCATTGGGATGGTGACAATGCCGTCTGCTTTTTGCTTCACAAGAGGAGAGACCCCTTGACCTTCATTCCCAATGACAATCGCTAAAGGCCCTTGACTATTCCACTGGCGCACATCTTCTCCCGCCATATCCGTGGCGAAGACCCAGATCCCTTGATTTTGTAGCAGTTCAATGGTCTGAGCGATATTTGCAACACGAACAACGGGCACATGTTCGATAGCCCCTGTGGATGTCTTGGCAACAATGCCTGTTAAACCGACTGCGCGACGCTTAGGAATGATGATTCCGTGGACACCAAAAGCATCCGCCGTGCGTAGAATGGACCCCAAATTATGAGGATCTTCAATCCCATCAAGAATCAGTAGGAAAGGAGGCTGACCTTTGCTTTCGGCCAAGGCAAGACAGTCTTCTATGGTCTGATAATCAAAAGGAGGCACGGTGAGAACCAACCCTTGGTGATTAGCACCTTGGGTCAATTCATCCAGTTTACTTTTCGGAACTTCTTGAAAAATTCCGCCGTGGTTTTTTACTAATTCTATTATACTACTTATTTTAGAATCTGCCAGCCCTTTTTGATAAAAAAGTTTATTTATCCCCTTATTTTTTTTAAGGGTTTCCATTACCGCGTGTTTGCCAAAGATAATTTCCTCTTGGGAAGACACTTCCGGATTATTTTCTATTTTCTTGTCTGTTGTTTCATCATATTTCTTTTTATACGTTTGTCGCTTGCTAGTTGATTTGCGCGACCGACTTGTATCATATTTCATTCTATTGTCCTCTCTGATCGATCAGGGCTAGAGACTGGGCGATCAACTCCTCCAAACGCTGACTTTGTCCGGAGAGATGAAGCCAGCCAAGTAGGGCTTCAAAGCCTGTTGCCTGGCGGTAATCGCCAATGCTAGCATTCTTAGCCTTGGTATTAGCCTTATGATTGCGCCCCCGCTTATAGATGGTTAATTCCTCTTCATTTAAGGTCTCTTGGTCCCGCAGACACTGCATGGCATAGGCCTGGCCCTTGGCCTCTACATAGCGGGTCGCTGCCCGATGCAGACGATTGGGCTGGGTCAAACCAGAGGCAATGACATGCTGTCTGACATAAAGTTCATAGATTGCATCCCCAATATAGGCCAGGGCAGCCCCATTTAATTGATCTACTTGATTCATCGATTCACTCGCTTCCAAACCGTACCTTGTGGCGTGTCATCTAAGAGAATGCCTTGCTCCTTGAGTTGATCACGAATCGCATCGCTACGGGCAAAATCCTTATTGGCCCGAGCCTGACGTCGCTCTTCAATCAGCGCCTCAATTTCCTGATCAATACTATTGCTTTTATCTTCTAAATCCAAGCCAAATACTGCTAATAAGTCATGTAGAACTTTGTCATAAAGTGACAGAACAGCTTGGCTGACTAATTCTAGGTCCAAGTATCGATTCAGGGACTTGACCAAATCAAATAGAGCCGTAATCCCATTAGAAGCATTGAAGTCATCATCCATAGCGGTCACAAATTGCTCTTGAATGCCACTAATCTCTGCTAACCAAGCCTCATGACCTTCAAGGTCTGCGCTAGCTTGCTCCTGACGGTGCTTAAGTCGACGAATTGCCTCCCGTAATTTGTTAACATTGGCTTGAGCTTCCGTAATCACAGCCTCATCATAGCGCAAAGGGCGACGGTAGTGGGTTGTCGCCAACATGTAGCGAATGACCATAGGGTCGTAGGCTCCTAACAAGTCGCGCAAAAGGACAAAGTTCCCCAGGGATTTACTCATTTTCTCATCTTGCTTCCCAATGGTCACAAAGCCATTGTGGAGCCAGTAATGGGCAAAAGTATGGCCGGTGCAAGCTTCAGACTGGGCAATCTCATTCTCATGGTGAGGGAAGGTGAGGTCTTGCCCGCCCCCGTGAATATCAATCGTATCACCTAGGTACTTAGTGGCCATAACTGAACATTCAATATGCCAACCAGGACGGCCCGGCCCCCACGGCGAATCCCAGGCAATCTCCCCAGGCTTGGCAGTCTTCCAGAGGGCAAAGTCCAGAGGATTAGCCTTGCGTTCTGCAACTACCTGATCCAAACGTTCGCTAGCGCCAACCAATAGATCTTCTAGCGATTGGTCAGATAAATGGCCATAGTCCTTGAAGGAATCCGTCTTGAAGTAAACATCGCCTTCTGATTCATAGGCATGGCCCTTTTCGATTAAGGTCTGGACGAAGGCAATAATCTCCTCAATATTTTCCATAACCCGTGGGTGGACGGTCGCCGGTTGAATATTGAGCTGGCCAGTATCTTCCTTGAAGGCCGCAATATACTTGTCAGCAATGGCTTCAGGAGTTGAACCTTCAGCAATCGCTGCCTTGATAATTTTATCGTCAACGTCGGTGAAGTTGCTGACATAATTGACTTGATAACCTCGATACTGGAAGTAACGCCGAATAGTGTCAAAGGCTACCGCGCTACGGGCGTTGCCGATATGGATATAGTTATAGACGGTCGGACCGCAGACATAGAAAGCCACTTGCCCTTCTTTAATGGGACGGAAGACTTCCTTCTGCCGTGTCAAGGTATTATAGACTTGTATTGCCATAGTATTGCTCCTTTTCATTAAAATAAGTAAATAGCTCTAAGCAAGCCAATCAATTGGGGTCTGCCCCTGAGCCTCTAAAAAGGCATTAGCTCGTGAAAAAGGCCGACTGCCAAAGAAACCACGATAGGCAGATAGGGGACTAGGGTGCGCCGATTCAATTACCAAGTGCTGGCTAGCGCTAATCAAAGCCTTCTTCTTGCGGGCATAGGCCCCCCACAGGATGAAGACAACCGGCTGCTCCTGTTGATTGACGACCCGAATAATCGCGTCCGTAAATGGCTCCCAAATCTGTCCCGCATGGCCGTTAGCCATACCTGCTGGTACGGTCAGGCAGGCATTAAGCAATAAGACACCTTGTTGGGCCCAAGCCGTTAGGTCATGGTTGGGCTTAACGCCAATGTCATCCGCTAATTCTTTAAGAATATTCTGGAGAGAAGGGGGGGCAGGCAAATCATTGGGCACAGAAAAACTGAGGCCTTGTGCCTGGCCTGGTCCGTGGTAGGGATCTTGCCCCAGAATAACAACCTTGACATCCTCTAAGGCAGTCGTTTGGATAGCATTAAAGACCCGGTCACGCGGCGGATAGATCCTTCCTTGGCCGTAAACTTGGTCCATGAAATGATTAATTTTGCTGAAATAACCTAGGGGTAGTTCATCCTTAATGGCTTGATGCCAGGCAGAGTGTGACATATAGGGAGCCTCCTTAGATAGCAGATGCCTAAAAACAAAAGAGGTTGAGGCAAGTGCCCCAGCCTCTTTTAGTCATCTTGAATTTTATGCCAAGAGCGCTGCTACTTGGTCAATATGGGATAGAACTTTTTCTTTGCCTAAGACTTCGATTAATGCTGGTAATTCTGGCCCATGCATTTGGCCACTCACAGCAATCCGGATTGGCATGAAGAGGCCACGCCCTTTGGCGCCTGTTTCCTTCTGCACTTCCTTGATGCAAGCTTTAATGTTTGCAGCCTCAAAGTCTTCTAAGTTCGCTAACTTCTCGCGAACCGCCGCCAAGACAGCCGGCACTTGTTCGCCTGCTAAAACCTCACGACTTTCTTCGTCAATCGTCAAACTATCGTTGAAGAAGAGGCTAGACAGAGAGACGATTTCTGCCCCGTAAGACATTTGCTCGTGGAAGAGGGAGACAACCTTAGTCACCCAAGCTAACTCTTCTTCCGATGGATTAGCCGATACACGACCTGCCTCAATCAGATGTGGCAAGGCTAGAGCCGTCACGTCTTCAAGACTCGCTTGCTTCATATAGGTATTGTTAATCCATTCCAATTTCTTGGTGTCGAAGGAAGCAGGTGAGGTGGACAAACGTTCATAGTCGAAGAGTTCAATCAACTGGTCACGACCAAAAATTTCCTCTTCCCCGACTGGAGACCAACCCAAAAGGGCGATAAAGTTGAAGATCGCTTCTGGTAAATAGCCCAGGTTACGGTATTGTTCGATAAATTGTAGGATAGCACCGTCACGTTTGCTGAGTTTCTTATGAGTCTCAGCATTAACGATTAAGGTCATGTGACCAAAACGTGGGTAGTCCCAACCGAAAGCATCATAAATCATCATTTGCTTAGGTGTATTAGCGATGTGGTCATCCCCCCGCAGTACGTGAGTAATGCCCATAAGGTGGTCGTCGACCGTTACCGCAAAGTTATAAGTTGGCATGCCGTCACGTTTGCGAATAACCCAGTCACCAGAGACACTGCGTGATTCGAAGGTAATCGGACCCTTGACCAAATCTTCAAATTCATAGGTCACATCTTCTGGCACGCGGAAACGAATAACCGGTACACGACCTTCTGCTTCAAAGGCAGCCTCTTCTTCAGGCGTTAGATGAGCGTGTTGGCCACCATAGTGTGGCATTTCGCCACGGGCTTGTTGGGCTTCACGTTCTGCCTCTAATTCTTCTTCCGTCATGTAGCACTTGTAGGCCTTGCCTTCTGCCAATAGTTGGTCAATCAGTGGGTTGTAAATATGCAGACGCTCTGACTGACGGTATGGACCCACTTGGCCTGGCTTATTAGGCGCTTCATCCCAGTCCATCCCTAACCAGGTTAAGTTATCTAGCTGGCTCTTCTCACCGTGCTCCAGGTTACGTTTTAAATCGGTATCTTCAATCCGAATGACGAAGTCACCACCATAGTGACGGGCAAACAAATAGTTGAAGAGCGCAGTCCGCGCATTCCCGATGTGTAATTCTCCTGTTGGGCTTGGTGCATAACGCACACGTACTTTTGAAGTCATGTAGTTTCCTCTTTCCTTAGTAATGTGACTGCTTGGTTTCGATTTTATCTTGCGAGTGAGCGGGCTTAGCGAAAATCATACGTCCAGCGCTAGTTTGCAGGGCACTGGTGACAATGACTTTCAGTCGCTCATTCATATAATGTTGCCCGTCTTCGACCACAATCATGGTCCCGTCATCTAAATAGGCAACCCCTTGTTTGCGCTCGGTCCCGGACTTAACTACCGTGACTTCCATGATTTCGCCAGGAATCACGACCGGTTTGACCGCTAGGGCCAAGGCATTAATGTTAAAGACGGTGACATTTTGAAATTCACAGACCTTATTTAAATTATAATCGTTTGTGACGACGGCTGCATCAATTAATTTTGCCAAACGAATTAGCTTGCTGTCAACCTCTGGCACATCGTCAAAATCCCCATCATAAAATTCGATTGGGATGAGCGATTCTTTTTGTAAACTGTTGAGAATATCCAGCCCCCGCCGGCCACGAGCACGCTTGAGCGAATCTGCTGAATCCGCGATGAATTGCAATTCCTTGAGCACAAAGTTAGGAATCACGAGTACCCCTTCTAAGAAGTGAGTCTTGGCAATGTCGGCAATCCGACCATCAATGATGACGCTAGTATCTAAAAGTTTGTAGCGGTGGAAATTCTCACCCGCCTTGCGCTCTAAGATGCGGCTTTCCTGTTTCTCCCGCTTGCTAGCAGAACGACTAAAAATCGTCCGCCATTCATCCTGCCGACTGGTTGCGGTCTGGTAGCCAACAATGGATAGGATGACCGATAAGACCAAGGGCAGGGCGTTAGAGATAAAGGGAATTTGCAAATTAGAGAAGGGGAGTGAGATGAGATAGCCGATAATCAGACCGACAACCCCACCAATAGTCCCGAAGAAGATGGTTGAGGCGGTTTGTTTGTTTAAGATTTCTTGTGTCTTGCGAATCCAACGAGCCAACAAAGGTGAGGCGAGATTTCCCAAGAGGGCGAAAATAATTGCGAATAATAAACCGTTAAAGTAGGTGTTCTGCAAGAAATCTTGCGTTAAATGTAACCACGGCCAGATAGAAGCCCCAAAGGACACGCCAAAACTCAGTCCGATAATGGCTGAAACCATTAAGACAATACGTTTAAACATAAACCTTCCTCCTTTCCTGTTTTTTTATAATGATGGCCTCCCCCTATTGGCGGGGGAAGACCTTATGAATGGCTTCCTGGATAGTGGCCACTGGCACAATTTCGATTGCTAGTGTCTGATCCAGGCCTGCTAGATTATTTTTGGGAATATAGGCTCGCTTAAAGCCCAGTTTGGCAGCTTCCTTGAGGCGCTCCTTGATTTGGCTAACCCGTCGGATTTCCCCCGTCAGACCAATTTCGCCGATAAAGCAATCTTCAATCTTAGTGGCCTGATTCCAATAACTAGACGCGATGCTGACTGCAATGGCCAAATCAATTGCCGGCTCGTCTAATTTAACGCCGCCAGTAATTTTGAAGAAGGCATCCTGATTTTGCACCAGCAGACCGCAATGCTTTTCCATAACTGCCAAGAGCAGTGACACGCGTTGATAGTCAATCCCCGACGAGGTGCGTTTGGCTGTCCCATAGACAGTTGGAGTCATCAGGGACTGGATTTCCGCCAAAATCGGTCGCGTCCCTTCAATGGAGGCCACGACAGTCGAACCCGTCGCGCCAGCCAAACGCTCTTCCAAGAAGAGCTCTGAAGGGTTGGTTACTTCTTCCAAACCTGCTTCCAGCATTTCAAAGACCCCTAACTCATGTGTGGAGCCAAACCGGTTTTTTACGGCTCGCAAGACCCGGAAACGATTATGGCGCTCGCCCTCAAAGTAGAGCACCGTATCCACCATGTGTTCCAACATCCGAGGCCCCGCAATATTGCCCTCCTTGGTCACGTGACCGACAATAAAGGTCGCAATATTATTATCCTTAGCAATCCGCATTAAGATAGCGGTGGCTTCCCGCAATTGGGAAACACTTCCCGCCACCCCAGTATGATCTGCCAGTTGCATGGTCTGGATAGAGTCAATAATCAAAATGTCTGGAGCAATACGCTGAACTTCGCCAGCAATAACTGCTAGGTCCGTCTCCGATAAGAGATAGAAATGACTGTCCTTGAGTGATAGGCGTTCCGCCCGCATTTTAATTTGGGAGAGACTCTCTTCCCCAGAAACATAGAGAACGGTCTGGCCTAGATTAGCCAGTTGAATCGAGACCTGGAGCAAGAGGGTAGACTTACCAATCCCAGGGTCGCCCCCAATCAGAACCAAGCTGCCAGCTACCACCCCGCCACCCAATACCCGGTCGAACTCTTGGAAATTGGTATGGGTCCGCGTTTCAGCCTTGTAGGTGATTTCTTCTAGACGTTGAGCCCGGTTGGCGTCTTCGCCACGCTGGGTCAAAACTTTAAACTGGCTTTTCTCGGTCTTAATGGTCGATTGGACAATTTGCTCTTCCATCTGATTCCAAGCGCCGCAGTTAGGGCACTTGCCTAGATACTTGGCCGATTCGTAGCCGCAGGCCATACATTCGTAGCTTACTTTTTTCTTGGCCATAGCTTTCCTTCTTTCTTTGGCTCTAGTCCTTAGAGCCTATTGTTGGTGATGACCAGAGGAGCCGAAGCCTCCTTCGCGGGCAGCCTGCCCACCATGGTCGCCATCTGCCTTCAAGAAAGGCAAGAAGATGGCTTGGGCAATGCGCTCACCTTTTTGGATGGTTTGGTCAAAGAGCCCAAAGTTGCTAAGTTGAACGTAGACATGCCCTTCATTACTAGGATTATTATAGTAGTCTGCATCAATAACGCCCACCCCGTTAGGCACTTGTAAGAAACGCTTGAGCGGGTTACTAGAGCGGTTAACGATTTGTAAGTATTCGTCTTCCTGCATATAAACCTTAAGCCCAGTTGGCACAAGGGTTGGTTTCAACAAACGCTGAGGATCCTCTGCCGGCTCCTTTTGGGTTGGTTTGGCATGAATCCATTGTTTCATTTCCATCGCTAAATAGCGGAAGACTTGTCGCCAGTAGGACGGAACTACAATGGTTTCTGCTGCTTCCAAATCATAACCAGCGGCATGATGGGTCGCTCGCTGTGGCAGTTGGATGGCTTTATCTTGGTAGCTAGTGATGACTTCGAAGCCACGTTTTCTTTCCTGGGTCATAGGACACCCCTTTTCTACTGAATCATCTCTATTTTACCAAATTTCCAGGCTAATAGGGTAATAAAAGCAATAAAAGTGCTTGAAAAATCACACTTTCTTGCTCTTTTTAGAAAACCTTTTACTTTTTGTACAATCTGCCGAAGAAATTTGTGCAGTTTGTCAATGGAAATGTAAACCGTTTTCAATTACACTATAGTTGTAAATAAAATCAATCAATAAGGAGCGAATTTTCCTATGGTAGAAATGAAATTAAAAGGCATCCACAAAAAATATGATAATGCCGATTTCTATTCCGTTACTGACTTTAACTTAGACATCGCAGACCGCGAATTCATCGTCTTCGTTGGTCCTTCTGGTTGTGGTAAGTCTACTACATTGCGTATGATTGCCGGTTTGGAAGATATTTCTGAAGGGGAATTATGGATTGGCGACCGCCTCATGAACGACGTAGCGCCTAAAGACCGCGACATCGCCATGGTATTCCAAAACTACGCCCTCTACCCACATATGACTGTCTTCGACAACATGGCTTTCGGGTTGAAACTCCGTAAATATCCAAAAGAAGAAATCAAACAACGTGTAGAGAACGCAGCTGAAATCTTAGGCTTATCTCAATACTTAGATCGCAAGCCAGCTGCTTTGTCTGGTGGTCAACGTCAACGTGTTGCCTTGGGTCGTGCTATTGTCCGCGATGCTAAAGTCTTCCTCATGGACGAACCGCTCTCTAACTTGGATGCTAAACTCCGTGTCCAAATGCGTGCTGAAATTGCAAAATTACACCAACGCTTGAACACCACTACCATCTACGTAACCCACGACCAAACCGAAGCTATGACCATGGCTAGCCGGATTGTCATCATGAAAGATGGGATTATCCAACAAATCGGTAGCCCACAAGAAGTTTACGATACTCCAAACAACGTCTTCGTTGCTGGCTTTATCGGCTCTCCTGCCATGAACTTCTTCAAAGTTAAATTCGAAAACGGCATGATTAGCAATGGCCGCGACTTAACCTTAGAAGTAACAGATCCACAACGTCGCTACTTAGTAGAACGTGGTTACGAAGGCAAGGAAGTCATCTTTGGTATTCGTCCAGAAGACATCCAATCTGAACAAATCTTCTTAGACTCCTATCCAAAATCAGTAGTTCGTTCAGAAGTTGTCGTATCTGAATTATTAGGGGCAGAAACTATGCTTTACTCTAAAGTTGGGGACACTGAATTCATCGCTCGTGTGGATGCACGTGACTACCACAACCCAGGTGAAACCGTAGAACTCGGCTTCAACATGAACAAGGCTCACTTCTTCGATCCAGAAACCGAATTAGTAATTCGAGAAGAAGCTTAAGCTTAACTAGTCTACCACTCCGACCCTCCTCATCCGAGGAGGGTTTTTAGCGTCTAACTGACGACAATTGCACCTCAAATCTGTGACAAGTCCCTAACATCCGTCATTTAGGGACCGGTATCAGTTGCTTTTTGCCTGCCATCGTCCTAGAATAGAGCCATACAAATTGTAAAAGGAGGCTCGCACCATGCAAAACCAGACTTTAATGCAAGCTTTTGAATGGTATCTGCCGAGTGACCACCAGCACTGGAATCGACTTGCCCAACTAGCTCCAGAATTAGCTGCCAAGGGCATTCGCAAAATCTGGCTCCCGCCTGCCTTCAAAGGCACCAACAAAGACGACGTCGGCTATGGCGTCTATGACTTGTTCGACTTGGGAGAATTCGACCAGAAGGGAACTATTCCTACTAAATACGGAACTAAAGACGACTATCTCGCTCTGATTGAAACTTTGAAAGCTAATGGGATTGACCCCATCGCTGATATCGTCCTCAACCACAAGGCCGGCGCCGACCACAAGGAACGCTTTACGGTCATTGAGATGAATCCTAATAATCGTCAAGAGGCAATCTCTGAACCCTTTGAAATTGAAGGTTGGACTTGCTTCACCTTTGATGGTCGCCAGAAAGCCTACAATGATTTCACCTGGCACTGGTATCACTTTACAGGTACCGACTATGACGCTGGCCGTAACCGATCCGGTATTTATCTGATTCAAGGGGATAATAAGGGTTGGGCTGACGACACGCTCGTTGACGACGAGAACGGTAACTATGATTATCTTATGTATGATGACATCGACTTCAAGCATCCGGAAGTGGTCCAACATCTCTATGATTGGGCCCATTGGTTTATTGAAACAACCGGAGTTCGCGGCTTCCGCCTAGATGCCGTTAAACACATCGATTCCTTCTTCATGAAGAACTTTATCCGGGACTTAACCGAACGCTATGGCGATGATTTCTATGTCTTCGGTGAATTCTGGAATGGTGACGAAGAAGCCAATAGCCAGTATTTGGAGAAAACTGACTTCCACTATGACTTGGTAGACGTCAAGCTCCACCAGAACTTTTTCGATGCGGGTCAAGCCGGGGCAGATTACGACTTGAGTAAGATTTTCGACCAAACGCTCATGCAAAACTACCCAGAATCGGCGGTTACCTTCGTTGATAACCACGATACCCAACGGGGTCAAGCCCTTGAATCGACCGTAGCAGAATGGTTCAAGCCTCTGGCTTATGCCATGATTCTCTTGCGCCAATCCGGTTTACCTTGTGTCTTCTATGGCGACTACATGGGTATCCAAGGGGACTTTGCCCAAGAATCCTTCCAGGAAGTCATCGATAAATTGCTCAACCTACGACTTTACCATGCCTATGGTCAAGAAACTGACTATCTCGATGATCCTAACTGTATTGCTTGGACGCGGGCTGGTAATGAAGAAAATGATGGCCGTCCATTGGCAGTTATTCTCTCCAACAAAGACGATGCTAGTAAGCGCCTCTTCTTGGGCCCTGAGTGGGCTAGCCGTACTTTCCGTGATGGCTTAGAACATCATGAAGCCAGCATCACTATCGAAGAAGACGGTTGGGCTGATTTCCCTGTTCACGGGGGATCTGTCTCTGCCTGGATTTTAGCAGATTAAGCAATTAATAGTAGATAAATTTCCCATTATATCATATATGATATAATGGGAAAGCAAAAGGCTGAGACTTGAGTCTCAGCCTTATTTTTATTGATAATTTACTTGATCTTCTGGGCGATAAGACAAGTTAGAAAACTTGTTATACTCTTTCTTAAAGAGTAAGTTAACGGTGTCTCGGGCCCCTGACCGGTTCTTGGCCAGAATCACTTCAATCGTGTTATCTGGCAAGGAATCGTCATGGTCTGGCTCGTCGCCCGGTTCGTCATGGCGGTGATAATCGTGACGATAGAGGAAGGCCACGATATCCGCATCTTGCTCGATAGACCCGGATTCCCGGATGTCACTTAAAATTGGTCGCTTGTTTTGGCGTTGTTCCAAGCCCCGTGAAAGCTGAGACAAGGCAATAACTGGCACATGCAATTCCTTGGCTAATTTTTTGAGTTGGCGTGAAATCTCAGAAACTTCTTGTTGGCGGTTTTCACGACCATTGCCTTCAATCAATTGCAGGTAGTCGATGACAATCAAGCCCAAGTCAGGATTTTCCTGCTTGAGTCGGCGACATTTGGCCCGAATTTCGGAGACCTTAATCCCCGCTGAATCATCGATGAAAATCTTGGCATTCTTAAGGGTATCGGTCGCAATAGTGAAGCTAGACCACTCATCTTCGGTTAGTTGACCCGTCTTCATGTTGGATGCAAAGATATTTCCCTCTGCGCAGACCATCCGATAGACTAAGTCAATCGCCCCCATTTCTAGGGAGAAGATGGCAACTGGCACCTTGGATTTGGTAGCCACGTTCTGGGCAATATTGAGGGCAAAGGCCGTCTTACCTACGGAAGGACGGGCCGCAATAATAATTAACTGATCTCCTTGGAAGCCTGAAGTCATCTTATCCAAATCATGATAGCCTGTAGCTAGTCCCGTAATGTCGCGTTTTTCCTCAGAAAGCTTAACCACACGGTCATAGGCTTCCACTACTAGGTGGCGCATTTCTTTTGGCTTATTGACTTGGCTACCTTCCCCGATTGAGAGAATCAGCTTCTCACTGCGATCTACAATATTTTCAACGCTATCAGACTCATCATAGGCTTCCGAACTAATGGTTGTAGTGGCCGCAATCAGACGTCGCAAGGTTGATTTTTGTTTGACGATATTGGCATAATACTCCACGTGTTCTGCCGTTGGCGTCGCTTCGATTAATTCTGCCAGATAGCTAGCGCCTCCGGCGTTTTCTAAGGCATCATAGGCTTCCAGTTGATTGACCACCATGACGAAGTCCAAAGCCCCGTTGCGGTCGAAGACCACATCAATGGCATTAAAGATTAATTGGTGGGATCGTTTATAGAAGTCATCTTCACTGATAATGGCCTGGACGGTCCCGATTTTACGTGGATCTAGGAATAAAGCACCTAGTACCGCACGTTCAGCTTCAATATTATGAGGCATTATTCGTTGCTCATTAAGATTTAATTCTGTCACTAGGTTCCCTTCTTTCTACTCATATGTAGTTTACTAAATGTCTTAGCCCTTTTCAAGTAGGGTGATATGCCCTTGCAAAATCCCCTTAAATTCTATATAATACAGATGAATTGATAGTAGCAGTCAAAGTGCTTACTACCCCAACTGGCCATATCCAAGGGGGTAGTCTAGGCACTTTTTTTGTGACAAGAGAAAGGAGCCCGCCATGTACACCCAAGATACCATTGTCGCCATCTCAACTGCCCTAGGCGAGGGCGCTATTGGCCTAGTTCGCCTATCTGGACCAGAAGCCATCGCCATCGCCAACCGGCTCTTTCCAGAAAAGGACCTCAGCCAAGTGGCTAGCCACACCATTCACTATGGCCATATCCAAGATCCCCAGTCAGGCCAAGTCTTGGATGAAGTCATGACCAGCGTCATGAAAGCCCCACGTTCTTATACGACAGAAGATGTCGTCGAAATCAACGGCCACGGCGGGATTGTTGCCATTCAATCCATCCTCAATGCTTGCTTAGCCCAAGGAGCTCGCCTGGCTGAAGCTGGGGAATTTACCCAGCGCGCCTTCCTCAATGGCCGGATTGACCTATCTCAGGCTGAAGCCATCATGGATTTAATCAGCGCCAAGACTAGTCGTGCCAAAGATGCGGCCATGAGCCAACTCCAAGGAAGCCTCAAACACAAAATTCGCCAGTTGCGAGACACCATGCTTAACACCTTGGCACAGGTCGAAGTCACTATCGATTATCCAGAATACGATGATGTTGAAGAACTTTCTCTCCAGCAACTTGCCTCCACAGCAGAATTGGTGCAAAGCGAAGTCCGGGCAATTTTACGTCAGGCCACCCAAGGCAAGCTTTTCCGTGAAGGGATTAAAACTGCTATCATTGGCCGCCCTAATGTTGGTAAATCCAGTCTTCTTAATTACTTAATTGGCGAAGACAAGGCCATTGTCACCGATATTGCCGGTACGACTCGTGACACCATCGAAGAATATATTTCTATTAAAGGTGTCCCCCTCCATATTATTGATACCGCCGGCATTCGCCATACAGATGAAGTAGTCGAGCAAATCGGGGTAGAAAAGAGTCGCGCCATGATTGAATCGGCAGACCTGATTCTCCTTATCTTGAATCAAGCCCAAGCCCTGGATCCTATGGATTTGGAACTTTTAGAGCTGACACAAAATAAGGCCCGCATCATCCTCTTAAATAAGCAAGATTTACCTAACCAATGGACCATTGAAGACTTAGCAAGTTATCTGCAAGATGATTCGGATATTATTAAAACCTCTGTCCTAACTGAGGACGGCTTAACTGCCCTGGAAGATGCTATTTCGGCACGCTTCTTATCCGGTAATCTCCAGTCTACCGACCTCAACTATCTCTTGAACAGTCGCCACACCCATCTGCTCAACCAAGCCCTAGCCAGTTTAGATGAAGTCATCCAGTCTTGTGCCATGAGCCTACCAGTGGATCTCATTCAGATAGACTATACCCGTGCCTGGGATGCCCTGGGCGAAATCACAGGCGACAGTGTTCAAGATGATCTCTTAACCAAGCTCTTCAGCCAATTCTGCTTAGGTAAATAAGGAGGATACATCATGCCAAAACTCGCCACTATCTGTTACATCGATAATGGCCATTCTCTGCTATTGCTTCACCGCAACAAGAAGCCCAATGACGTCCATGAAGGCAAATGGATTGGCGTCGGCGGTAAATTAGAAGCCGGCGAAAGCCCAGAGGAATGTGTCATTCGCGAAGCCAAAGAAGAAACCGGCCTGACCCTGCATCAGCCGCAATTGGTAGGCATTATCGTCTTTCCGGAATTTACTCCCGGCAATGACTGGTACACCTATGTCTTTCGGGCCCGCCATTTTGAGGGTCAAGTCATTGATTGCAATGAAGGCACCCTAGAGTGGGTACCCTATGACCAAGTCCTTAGCCGGCCTAGTTGGGAAGGGGATCATATCTTCTTAAGCTGGATTTTAGAGCAGAAACCCTTCTTTTCAGCCAAATTCAGCTATTCTTCTGATAATCGCCTACTTGATCACGAAGTTATTTTTTACACTCATCCATAAATCGCAAAGGAGTCAAAACCATGCAAGAATTCTCTGCTGGCCACTATGAAGTCATTGTTGTCGGCGCTGGCCATGCCGGTTCAGAAGCCGCATTGGCGGCAGCTCGTATGGGCTGTCGCACTCTGCTCTTAACCATTAGCTTAGAGATGGTAGCCTTTATGCCCTGTAACCCTTCTGTAGGGGGCCCTGCCAAGGGCGTTGTCGTTCGCGAAATCGATGCCCTCGGTGGCGAAATGGGCCGCAATATTGATAAGACCTACATCCAAATGCGCATGCTCAACACTGGGAAGGGACCAGCCGTCCAAGCTCTACGCGCCCAGGCAGACAAACATGCTTATGCGACCGCTATGAAACAAACCATTGAAGCTTGCCCTAACCTAGACCTTAAACAAGGCCTAGTTGACCGACTAGTAGTAGAAGAAGGACAAGTCCGTGGCGTTGTCACGTCGACTGGCGCCCGCTATAGTGCAGATGCCGTTGTCCTAACTGCTGGTACCTCTTCACGCGGCCAAATCATTATTGGTGAGCTCAAGTATTCATCTGGTCCCAACAATACCCTACCATCTCAAAAACTCTCTGAACACCTTTTGGAATTGGGTTTTGAATTAGCTCGTTTCAAAACTGGAACACCTATGCGTATCCATAAATCTAGCATTAACTATGACGCCATGGAGATTCAACCTGGTGATAGCCAACCCAACCATTTTTCCTTCTTAACACCAGATGCTGACTACCGACCTGACTTTGTCCCATGTTGGCTGACACATACTAGCCAAGATACGCATGAGGTCATTAAGGCTAACCTCCATCGCGCCCCTATGTTTACCGGCATCGTGGAGGGGGTAGGGGCACGTTATTGTCCTTCTATCGAAGACAAGATTGTGCGCTTTAGCGATAAGCCTCGCCATCAGATTTTTGTGGAGCCAGAAGGGCTCACAACCGATGAAATGTATATTCAAGGCCTATCCACCTCTATGCCAGAAGATGTGCAGCTTCAGATGCTCCATTCCGTAGCTGGCTTAGAAAATGCTAAACTCATGCGACCAGGATACGCAATTGAATACGACGTGGTCATCCCGCATCAATTGCGTGCTAGCTTAGAAACCAAATTAGTACGTGGCCTCTATACAGCTGGCCAAATGAACGGGACTAGCGGCTATGAAGAAGCGGCCGGCCAAGGCCTCATTGCTGGGATTAACGCAGCGCGTCAAGTCCAAGGGCAAGACCCACTCATCATCAAACGGAGTGACGGCTATATTGGCGTCATGATTGACGACTTAGTTACCAAAGGAACCACAGAGCCTTATCGTCTCTTAACTTCCCGGGCAGAGTATCGTCTCTTGCTACGCCACGATAATGCTGACTTGCGTCTGACGGAAATTGGCCACCAAATTGGCTTAGTCGATGACCAACGCTATGCAACCTATCTAGCTAAGAAAGCTCTGGTTGACGCCGAAATCAAACGTTTGAAGAAAATCACCTTGACACCTAAGACACCTGGCCTTCAGGAACTCTTTGAGCGTGTAGGCTCTTCGTCCCTCTTAGACGGAATCAGCGCCTTCAATCTGCTCAAGCGACCAGAGATTCGCTATTTAGATTTAGTGACTATCATTCCGCGACCAGAAGGGCCATTGGAACGCCAGGAAGCTGAACAAGTTGAAATCCAGATTAAGTATGAAGGTTATATCCAAAAAGCCATCGAGAAAGTTGAAAAAGTCAAAGCTATGGAAGAAAAACGTATTCCTGAAGATATTGACTACGACGCTATCTTGAATTTGGCTAACGAGGCGCGTGACCGCCTGAAATTAATTCAGCCAACTACCTTAGCGCAAGCTAGTCGGGTCAGTGGTGTTAACCCAGCAGACATTGCCATCTTGTCAGTCTACATCCAACAAGGCAAAATTGCCCGCCTGCAAGATCGTCAAGCCCAAGACTAAAAGAAAAGCCCCTTAAAGGGGCTTTTCTTCTTCTATATAATATAGTAAAAAGACAGGGCTTAAAACCCTGTCTCATTTTTTCATTATTTAATTGAGTGTCTACGACGTGCGAATTCTTGGAAGTGAAACTTCTCCAGTCGCGTATGAGAAATACTGTATTGGAAGAAGGTAGTATCTTCTAAGTAAACAAAGCTGTCTGTCTTAATGACATAGTCCATAGGCGTTAACTTCATGAGTTCCAAGCCTAGCTCAGACACAATCTCAGCCCGCATATCCTTGGTAGCATAGCTAATATCTAAGTCTAACTGACCTTCTAAGTACTCATAGACGGAGTTTTTAGCTACACGGCTCGGGATAGATGGCACCACGCTGCAACGGAACCAGTCTTCATCAATAATCATGACTTCGCCCGCGATAATTCGCGTACGCAATAAGTAAATAAAGCGTTCATTTTCAGTTACACCTTCTTTACCAATGAGAAAGTCTGGTGCCTTCACGATTTCATTACGGATTACTCGGGTTTCAGCTTTCATATTTTGATCAGCTTGTAACTCTTTGAAGCTGACCAAACCCGAAAATGGAAAGACAAAACGGTTAAAATCTAAAACGGTAGAACCACGACCTTGTTTCTTATGAATAAAGCCGTTTTCCAATAGGAGTTTTTGCGCCTTACGAATGGTTTCACGGGATACATCATAGGTTTCTGCTAGTTCATGTTCTGTAGGGATTAGTTCACCAATGGGGTAGGTCCCATTTTCAATTTTTTGTTTGATGTCTAGATAGACTCTTTCAAATTTATTCATTTTTACACCTCGATACGTATTCTAGCATAATCTGTTACTTTGTGAAAGAGTTTATCCAGTTTTTTTTCGCATTTTTTTAAGGATTTGTCCCTAACCAGTTCGAATTTACTTCCCAAATACCATTATCAGGCATTGGCAAGGTATCTGGCGTTAAAATAAGTCCGCCTACAGTCAGCTTCACCTGTTTGACCCCATAATAATCAGCGATTGTCTGGACAATAGCCGGTAAAACAGCCGTTTCTCGTGCTGTATGCTGATTCATGGCTGCTACTATACCAGGAGTGAAATCTACGAGGGCAGTTTGCGATTCAATTTTTACATCTTTGACTTCAACAGATGAATTAATCCATCCTTCTTTGCGGAACAATTCTGTAAAAGTTTTACCTGGATTCTGATTAGTCTGCCAAGTTAAGTGCCCCGTCCCCTTGGTCAAAATTGGATTCATCTGATTACTTGGCTTAGCTATATTGATAGGTTGCGTGATGCTAACCTGATGCTGGTTAGACTTAAGTGTGAGCGTAATATTTTCCCCACCACTATTAATGGCTTTCTGACTAGACATAATCAAACCTTGATTCTTGGCATAGTAGGTATGTAACTCTTGGTCAGATTGAAAGGTCGTTACCTCAATAACATCTTCATAATTGCTAGAACCTATTGTGGCTGATTGGTAGAGGTTCGTAATAGTGGAACGACTTCCTTGGCTATCTTGCCACATTGTTCCCACTTGAAGGGGAGCCATCAAATAAGGGATACGGTGGGTGTGACTAATTTGTTCTAGATGGTTGCTAGTATCCAAAGTATCCTGAGCTTGCCAAGATATCTGCCAACCTTCCTTTGTCAGCTGATAAACTGACACGTTGGCCCGACCATTAGGTAAGAGGGTCCGCACTTGCCATAGTTGACGGTTAGTGTCTACATAATCTGTGTACACTATTTGTAAACCATCATGCGTATCAAACTCTTTAAGTTGATTGATACCATTAGGCACATAATGACTTATCTCATATTGTGTTCCATCCGGTGCTTTTTGCCATGATGACGTGTCGTATTCTCCTGTGTTCTCTGCAACAGTAGAGCTAGTTTCAGACGATCCGTTCGTTGCTGTTCCTTGCCGGTCAGCAGCCTTCTTGTCTATTGATGCCTGAACATCTGGACTAATGTGAATCATAGGTTCTTGCTTGCAAGCACTTAATAGCAATACAAATCCAACAAGAAGAATCCCTCTTTTCATGCTGCTGCCCCTTTCTTTTGTGTTCTTCTCTAGCATATTCGTCTTATTTTACCATGCTCGCCATAATTTTACCATGCTTCAATTTATATCTACCATTAGTAAGCCTATAAATAGGGCAAATTCCTAAGAATTTGCCCTATATCACATAATCTATTCTGTCTCAAATAAGAAAGCAACGGCTTCATAAGCCCCTAAAGTCAATCTATCAGCATATTGGACTGGTCCATTGCCAATCAACTTAGTCGCTATTCGACCACGAAAGGCCTGAGGTAATTCAATTTCTACATTTCCATCATAAAAATGTCCTAGAACCAGTAATTGTTGCCCTTCATATTCTCTTACAAAGGCCATGATGCTAGGATGATCCAAGAATAAACCACCGTAAGTCCCATCCGAAATCACATCATAGTCCTTGCGCAAGCGAATGAGCTCTTGATAATAAGTATAAATCTTACCTTCCGCCAATTCCTTCTCAACATTAATAGTAGGATAGTTAGCTGCAACTTCTAGCCATGGCGTGGCCTTGGTAAAGCCTGCATGGGATGTTCCATCCCATTGCATAGGTGTGCGGCTGTTGTCGCGGGATTTGGCCTGAATGATGTCCATGGCTTTTTCATGGGAATAACCCTTATCCCTCATAATCTGATAGTTGTTGTGCGTCTCCACATCATTATATTGAGCCAATTCTTGGTAGCCCGGGTTAGTCATGCCAATTTCTTCGCCTTGGTAGATATAAGGCGTCCCACGCAATAAATGGGTAACTGTTGCAAGCAAGGTTTGTGTTTGATAAGGATAATTTACCACATCTCCAAAACGGTTGTTAGATCGAGGTTGGTCGTGATTATTGAAGAAGAGGGCATTCCATCCCTGTCCGTCAGACATGCCTGTTTGCCACTCATCTAAAATCCGCTTGAGCTCTAAGAAATCAAAAGCTGGATTGGACCATTTTTTCCCATTCTCATAGTCAACCTTGAGATGATGGAAGGAGAAAATCATAGATAGTTCTTGATCTTTAGGGTTGGTATAGCTAATCCCATTTTCAATTGTAGTAGAAGACATCTCCCCAACTGTGATGATTTCTTGATCCTGCCCAAAAGTAGCTTGGTTCAATTCCCGAATCCAAGTATGCACAATAGGCGTATCTGTATAGAGGGACTTCTCCTGACTAGAGCCGGGTGCTTGGCTATCAACCAATTCTTCTGACTTGCCAATAACATTCAAAACATCGAAGCGGAAACCTTTGACCCCTTTTTGACGCCAGAAATTCACCACTTGGTGGAGTTCTTGCCGAACCTGAGGATTGTGCCAATCTAAATCTGCCTGCGTCACATCATAAAGATGTAAATAATATAAGTCGGTCTTGCCAAACCTTTCCCAGGCAGGTCCGCCAAATTTAGACTCCCAGTTGGTTGGCAAACTACCGTCAGCCTTAGCAGGTCTTAAATAGAAGTAAGCTTGATACTTAGGGTCCCCTGCCAAGGCCTTCTTGAACCATTCATGTTCTGTCGAAACATGGTTCAAGACCATGTCGAGCATGAGGCCGATACCTCGTTTGTCGGCTTCAGCCACTAATTCTTCGAAATCTTCCATAGTCCCAAAGGCCGGGTCGATGGCACAATAATCCGAAATATCATAGCCATTATCATGTTGTGGGGAAGGGTAAAAAGGGTTCAACCATATTAAATCAATACCTAGACCCGCTAAGTAGTCTAGTTTTTCGATGATACCACGTAAGTCTCCCATCCCATTCCCTGTCGTGTCTTTGAAAGATTTAGGATAGAGTTGATAGACAACCTTTTTCGATAAGCGCATAAGAACCTCCTTTCAAAAGGACTAAGACAATCATCCTAGCCCCATAGCCTCTACTTTTACTTGTTAAAGAATGGAATATCAAAGTCAACAGCCTTGTTATCCAAGAACTTGAATTGACGATTGAAGAAAAGTGTTACAACAAATGGTACCACTAAAGCGACTGCCATGCAGACGAAGAACATCGCCATCGAGCCCGGTTGAATGACGATAAAGCCTGGTAGCCCCCCGACCCCAATGGCGTTAGAGGTCACCTTATAAGTTGTCGCAATCAAGCCCGCCAAGCTAGAGCCAATCATTCCGGCTAGGAATGGGTAAATATATTTAAGGTTCACCCCAAAGAGGGCCGGCTCAGTAACCCCTAGGTAACATGAAATAGCAGATGGTACTGTAATTTGGTTTTGCTCTTCATCCTTACGTGTCAACCACCAGACAGCTAAAACAGCTGAACCTTGGGCAATGTTAGAGAGAGCAATCATTGGCCAAAGACCTGTCCCATTGAAATTAGCAATGAGTTCAGAGTCAATCGCGTTGGTCATGTGATGGAGACCGGTGATAACTAGTGGCGCATAGAAGGCACCAAAGACAGCACCAAAGAGCCAAGAAAAAGTACCGGTCAAACCTGCTTTAACAACCGCTGCAATCCAGGAACCAATTGTCCAGCCAATTGGACCTAAAACTGTATGAGCTAAAATAACAGCTGGAACTAGAGCTAAAAATGGCACTAGAATCATGGACAGAACTTCAGGCACCACTTTACGCCAGAAGATTTCAAGGTATGACAGGGCCAAACCTGCTAAAATAGCCGGAATGACTTGAGCTTGATAACCAATAGCATTGAGGCGGAAGTAACCAAAATCCCAGAACTTAAGCGTTCCTTTTTCAACTGCCTCAGCAAAGCCATAAGCATTCGTTAACTGACCAGATACCAGAGTAATACCCAGTACAATCCCTAGAATTTGGGTGGTGCCCATCTTACGTGTAACCGACCAGACAATCCCTACTGGTAAGAAGTGGAAGATGGCTTCACCTGGTAGCCATAAGAAGGCGTTAACCCCTCTCCAGAACTGAGAAACGTCTACAATTGAGTTATAAAGTATGGTGCCATCTGGATTAAATTGAGCTTGGCCTTCAACAAATTTTTGCCCTAAGGCCTCAAACGGTACCCCTTCTAAGATGTTACGGAACCCTAAAATCAAGCCCCCTACGATAATAGCTGGAATGATTGGAGCGAAAATCTCTGCCATAGTGGTCATAGCACGTTGTAAGAGACTTTGGTTCTTCTTAGCAGCAGCCTTGACTTCATCCTTACTAGCCTCACCTACACCAGAAACTGCTTGGAATTCTTTGTAGAATTCAGAGACTGCATTACCAATAATGACCTGAAATTGGCCCGCTTGAGTAAAGCTACCTTTGACAGATGGTAGCGCCTCGATTGCCTTGACATCTGCCTGGCTAGGGTCGACCAAGGCAAAACGCATCCGTGTTGCACAGTGGGTCACTGCTGAGATGTTTTCCTTGCCACCAATTAAGGACAATAATTGCGTCGCATCTTGTTTGAAGTTTGACATCCTTTTTCCTCCTTTTAAACTTGTCTGTACAAATTTATAATCTCATTGTATCACTTATCACAGTGAATGCAAGCCTTTTTTGTAAGAGTTTTCTTGTTTTGAAAACATACTTCCACAATAAATCAGCTGTAACTGACTTATGGGTCAATTACAGCTGATTTTACTTTGTTATTTTCATTTAGTTTTCATACTCAACCACTAAATATCGGTTAGGTTCGACCCCTTCAGAGTGGGTCTTAACATGTTCGATTTGGCTAAGATGAGAGTGAATTTGCTTACGCTCGAAAGCTGGTAGAGGATCTAAAATCACAGCTTGCTTAGTCTTAAGGACTTGGCGAGCCGTACGTTCTGCAATGCTTTCTAAAATTCCTGCGCGACGATCGCGGTAGTCTCCCACATTAAGTAGAACTGCTACACGACGGTGATGTCCGCGGTGAACCATGACTTGAGCTAAGGATTGCAAGGCATCAATGATTTTACCATGTTTCCCGATAATCAAACCAGATTTGTCTGTTTCAATATTGAAATGAACTTCGCGAGAACTTGCTTCTACACTAACCTTTGCTTCAGCGCCAAAAGCCTTAATGACATCTTCAAGGTAACGCGCCACTGCTTCGAGGCTAACTGAAGCTTCGGCTTTATCTTCGGACTCGACCACTTCTTCTGTTTCTTCCACAAGAGCAGCTTCTTCAACAAGTGGACTCACTTCTTGGCTTGGCACAACTGGCTCCGCGACTACTTGACTTTCGACCGCTACAGCTGCTGCCACTTCTTCAACTTCTGTGGTTTCTTCAGCTAAGTCGTTGAGCGAGATTTTAGTTTTGGCACTAATTTCCACAATGGCATCTTGTTTACCAAAGCCGAAGAGACCCTTCTTACCTTCATTAATGACCGTTACCACCGCTTGATCTTCAGTGATATTAAGTTTGGATAAGCCGATTTTGACTGCTTGTTCCACGCTAGGTGCTTTAATCGTAACACTGTTATCTAACATAAAAGAACGCTCCTTTACTTATACTAACTATTTAACCTTCTTCAGCGCTTTACGTAAACGACGCTGACGGGCTTTTTCTTCTTGGCGTTTTGCTTCTCTTTGGGCAATAATCTTGTATGGGTTATAGAAGATAAAGGTTTGGACAACCCGTACTGCATTGGACACCACCCAATAGAGGGTAACCGCTGCTGGGAAGTTGAAGGATACCAAGAGAATCATGGCAGGTGCCACATAAGTCATGGCTTTGCTGGCGCCATTTTGGATAGGATTAGCCTTGACTGTTAGGTATGAGCTATACCAGGTTAGTACTGCGGCTAAAATTGGTAAGATGAAGTAAGGGTCTGCCTTACCCAAGGCTAGCCAGAGGAAGTGGCCATCCCGTAAAACTTCAGTTCGAGCAATTACCTGATAGAGGGCGAACATTACTGGCAATTGAATGAGAAGCGGTAAACATCCTGCAAATTGGTTAACACCGCGTTCCTTCATCAAATCCTGTTGAGCCTGCTGGAGGGCTTCCATGGACGCACGATCTCGGTTAGGGAATTGTTTTTTCAGTTCTTCAATTTCAGGTTGGATTTCAGCCATTTGGAATTGCGAATCCATCTGCATCTTAGTCAGAGGGGTTAGCGCAACCAAAATAATAATGGTAAAGAGAATAATACCTAAGCCGTAACTGCCTCCCAGTAAATTGGATAACCAAATAATGAATTGAGAGAGGGGGTAGATGATGTAGCCATCCCAGACACCACTACTGTTGGCGTCGACATTTGATGTGGCACCGCAACCCGCTAAGAAGATTGGCAAGGCCAAGAGCATAGCTGCTTTCATCCATCGCGATAAATTTTTCATTGAAACCTCCTATGAATGGGATGATAATAACTTTGCAACGGTCATGACATGACGCAGGGATTGACGCACCGTAGCTTGATCCTTGTCTTTAATATCAGGTCGAGCAATGAGAAGATAATCATATTCGTGGGGGATCTCATGCTCTAAATCCTGCAAGGATTGACGGAGATAACGTTTGACCTTATTGCGCATGACAGCATTCCCGATACGTTTTCCAACCGATAATCCGACGCGAAAATGTGCTTGTTCAGGTTTCGGATAGACATAAAGCACTAACTGCCGGTTGGCGTAAGTCTGGGCATGGTGATACACATGTTGAAATTCACGTTCTTTCTTGATTCGATAAGCTTTCTTCATGGTCTCTCCTTATTCTGCCTCAAGTGCAAAGTATTTCCCTACTATTATACCGTATTTTGCAAGCTTTTACATCTATAATTGTGTTTTGGAGCGGTTTTTCTTTTCATCTTTTGTAAGCTTATGGCGATTTGCTTAAGTTTATAAAACGTAATGGTTGCTTTTTATAACCTCATCCTTTATACTATAAAAAGTAATCATTACTTTTATAAAGGAGAAGAATATGAAGCGTACTTTATTTTTATTACTGAGTCTCTTTGCTCTAGCAGTGAGCCCCATCTCTGCTTTTGCCCATGGCAACCACTCCCACCACGAAGTAAAACCGCATCAGAAAGGGGTTTTTGAAGACAGCCAAGTCTCTGACCGGACCTTAAGCGACTATAGTGGTGACTGGCAATCTGTCTATCCTTATATGGAAAGCGGAGAACTAGATATGGTCATGCGCTACAAATCTAAGGCAGAAGGTGCAACCAAAACTTTCGAAGAATATAAGGAATACTATCTAGCGGGTTACAAGACAGATGTCACTCGAATCGTGATTGACGGCGATAGCGGCAAAATTACCTTTTATAAAGGTGACCAAGCTAGCACGGCAACCTACCGCTACGATGGCTATAAGATTCTAACCTATAAATCTGGTAAGAAAGGGGTCCGTTATCTCTTCACGGCCGAAGGCGATAGCCAAGGAGCACCTAAACACATTCAATTCTCTGATCATGAGATTGGACCTACCAAAGCCGAACACTTCCATATTTTTGCTGGTGACCAAGACCACGAAAAATTATTGGAAGAAATGGAAAATTGGCCAACCTACTACCCAAGTGATCTTGATGTCTATCAAATCATCGATGAAATGATTGCCCACCATTAATATTATAAAACTAGGCTACGAGATTTATTCATCTCGTAGCCTAGTTTATTTTTTAAGTTAGTTGAAGAACTCCATCAAGCTGTTGAAGGATTTCTGGATGTAAGTGATGTGTAACCATGATAAGCATTTTATCCTTTTGTTGGATAAGTAAATTTTCTATTTTTAGCATAGTTTCTTGGTCTAATCCAGATGTACTTTCATCCAATAAAAGAATAGGTTTATTATGTAACAGTGCACGGGCAATAGAAAGTCGTTGGAGTTGTCCCCCAGATAATAGACTGCCTTTGTCACCTATCTTTGTATTTAATCCATCTGGAAGCTGATTGATTACTTGTTTTAGATCAAGAGCCTCTAAAATTTTATATATGTAGTCGTCCGATAATTCTTCTCCAAAAGTCAAATTTTCTAAAATAGTACCCTCAATTTGACTATCGTATTGATTAATATAAATAATATTTTGATAAATTGAATCATAATCTACATCTAAAATACTATTTTCTCCATAGCGTATAGTCCCTTGATAGTGCCTATTTTTACCTGCTAATAGATTCAACAAAGTAGATTTACCTGAACCACTATTTCCAGTAATGGCGTACTTTCCTCCCATCTTAAACCGATATGATAAACCATTAAATAATGGATTCTCTTGATATGCAAAACTAATATTTTCTAAGCTTAATTCATCTATAGGTGTTAGATTTTGAGAAATATAATGAGCTGATTCTAATGCCTCAAATTTATCGAAAATAGGCTTGCTACTCTTGATAATGGCAAGATACTGGCTAATGTTACTTACTGTGTTAAAAATATCACCCGCTAAAGAAGCAGTTGCTGATAAAGAACCAATTGTGACGATTTGTTGAACTGCTAAATAACCAGTCAAAGCATAAAGAGAGAACTGACTCAATATATTTCCTAGACCGCTTATAACAGTAACCCAACCAATCTCTTTCTGATAATTATTTTTTTCTTGAGCTAGATGATCTGATGCCTGTTCTGTCTTCTTGATAATATAAGAAAACTTCCGATAAGAAAAAATTGTATCATAGGCCATTAAATAGTTGCCAATCTTCTGTATGAATTCCTCATTTGCTTGAGCCACTTGACGAGTAGTACGCTCCATCCTTCCGGAAAATAATTTGGGGATAAAAAGCAACACTAGAACTAGACTCGCCGTTAAAGCAATTAATGACCAATGCATGGTTAGGAGAGCAATTCCAGATGTAATGGCATTAATAATTCCTCCTATCAAGGCATACAGGGGAACCAAAGACTGTTTTTCGATTAAGTCCATATCATTGGTGAACCAAGAAACATATGATTGAGATTCCCTAGACTTGAAATCTTCATAGTCAATTTGGCTCAATTTTTTCAGTACTTTAATTCGTAAAAACGTTGTTTGCTGCTGAATTAATTTGCTCTGATATCTTATTTTTAAATAAGTCATTCCTAACATTATCAAATAGGCCATCAATAAATAGCCCATCGCCTGCAAAAAATTGATAAGATTTAAGCTAATGAGCGCATCTAAAATAAAAATTTGCATCAAGCTAGTTGCCGTTAGCGCGAGCGCATTGCCTAACAAGATGATTACCATCAGGAGATTTTCCTTCCAAAAATGTTTGATGAGCTGTTTCATTGATTTTTACCTACTTTCTGTTATGACATTTTCTAATAGTAATCAGATTCAAATTCAAAAATAATAGGTCTTCGCATAGTATCATCACCTCTAATCCTTATTTACATTATTAATTCTATCGCTTAAACTATAATCGTAGATAAAAATGTCGTATACGACATAAAGGGGAATTACAGATGGAAATTGGTGAAGCTCTATATCATTATCGTAAAAAATTGGGCCTAACAATGGAAGAAATGACCGTCGGTATCGTGACTCCTTCTTTTTACTCGAAGGTAGAAAAAGGTATCCACCGTATTTCAGCTGAGGATTTATTTAATATTCTTAATACACATGGCATTGATATCACGCAGTTTGTAAGGTCTGTTAATATTTCAAGCGATTCACTTGGTTTTGATCGCGCTCAGCATCAAATTCTTCAATACTATACACGCTATCAAAGTCAAAATCTAACTCAGTTGAAAAGTCAATTTCAAGGTGATAAGAGTCTTAATCAACTTGAAAAAGATTTACTTACGGCAATTGTTGATGTCTATCTGGCCGACTTAAACGATGATATATCCATGGTTGCAGAAAATACCAAACATTTTCTGCAAGATAAGCTTTTCAGCGCTGAAAACTGGGATAGCTATAAATTATCTTTATATACTAATATTATGGATTTATATGACCTAGAAGCTAACCGTCAAATGATTTTTTCTATACTTCGAAAAAATCTTGATGCTTATACAAGTAAACAACGCAGGATGATATTAGCAATTCTTAATAATTTTATTTATACTTGTATCAGAGAGAATGAAGATGAATTAGCTTGCTACTGTCTAACAATCATAGATAAAGAAGTTACTTTATACGAAAATCTTCCAGAAAAAATACACGCGCTATTTTACCAAGAACTATTATCCTACCGATCTAGACCACATTATTTACATGCAGACAAAATTGAACGCATCATTGATTCCCTTAGTCTATATGGGCTCGAGGAGACTAGTCATCAATTTCGGAAATTCTATGAAGAAAATAAAAGCTGTGAATGACTGCATTCACAGCTTTTATTCATTACCCGATTTCTAATTCTAACTTCACTCGAATCTTCACTGTGGTTTCCTCCTTCCAATATATTAGGTGAGACTAGAAATCACAATGAATAGATAAGTGATTTTTAAATTCGATCACCTTGATATGACACTAGTATATCCTCCACGTGGTTGATATTTTAAAATATGGCTAATTCGAATAATAATTGTCTAATACGAAAAAGAACCTTATTCCCAAGTAAATCGATAGGAATAAGGTTTTTGTATATCATTTATTTAACCCAAGTCACTAATTGATCCAGTGTTGGAAGAGATGGAAAATTGGCCAACCTACTATCCAAGCAATCTTGATGTCTATGAAATCATCAATGAAATGATTGCCCACCATTAATTTAAAAAGCCAGACTTGGAGGGATAAACCCCCTAGTCTGGCTTTTTTAAAATTAGATAATACATAATTATTTAAATATAACGTCGGACCCTTTTCATGTAGTCCTTATAGCTTTTTCCAAATTTTGCTAGACACCATCTTTCTTCAGAAAGAATAATCCAATGTGCTGAAATCTGGAAGATTAAGACTATTATCAACATTGGTACAGACTGTGTTAAGAAAGACATTCCTAAGAAACAAATAAAATAGGACACATACATCGGATTTCTTGAAATTTTATAGATTCCGTTAATATTTAACCCATTAACATCTGGCAATGCGAAGCATACAAGAGAAATTGCACATAATAGGATACCTACTATAAAAAAGACAGTTCCGCAATAAAATAAAAGTGAATCATCAATTTTTACTGATGAGACCATTAAGCATATGAACAATCCAATATTGGATATCTGATAAATGTAATATGCTATTTTTTCTGATTTTTGTAGTGGAGCAAAATATGTAGCTCGCTGTATCGCTTCCCTCTTTATGATTGCTAATAATCCGAATCTTACTATTAAGAATAGCAGCAAAAGCCAAATTCCAGCCACTATCATCCCTCCTTAAAAGTTCATCATTTATTTAACCCAAGTCACTAATTGATTTAGTGGCTGACGAGTTTTTTGAGGGACTGACCCAAGTCCATAGCCGAAAGCCACCATGACAGAGACACCCCATTCACTAGATTCTAATAGACCACGTTCAGTTAACAAATCAGTCACTGCCTGGCGATTGAAGCCTTCCATAGCCAGAGAATCAATGCCTCTCAAGGCTGCAACTTGCATCATCTGAGATAGTGCTAGGTAGGACTGCTTGCTAGCCCAATCGAAGGTGGCCCGTTCAGAACTCAATAAGTCGAAATCTTCCTTCTGGAAGGTCTCGAAGCGTTGTTGCTTAAATTCACAGAGGTCTTCTGGCAGTCCTTGAATTTCCCGCATCATGTAATCAATATAAGGCGCATCATAGCGTAAACTATCCTGCGTGCGCGATAAAATGATGACAAAATGGCTAGCTGATGCTAAAGCTTTCTGAGCACCTAGGGCGATAGGTGCCAAGGCTTGCTTGAGTGACTCCGATTCAATGACTAAAAAGTGCCAAGGCTCAAACCCATAAGAACTAGGGGCTAATTGGCCAGCTTCTAAAATCAAGTGGAAATCCTGGTCAGAAATCTTACGATTGGGATCATAGTCGCGACAAGCATAACGTCGCTTAAGTAAATCTCGAATAGCTTCTGGGGTCATGATAGGGTCCTTTCTTTAGGTAGCTTACTGTATATTAAGAAGAAAGGCCGCTTCTGGTTTAGAAGCGGCCTGTTAAGGTCTCAGAATTATTGAGCTAGACGTTTGCGTCCTTTTTGGCGGCGACGTTTTAAGACGTTACGGCCGTTTTTAGTGCTCATACGTTTACGGAAACCATGCACTTTTTTACGTGTACGTTTCTTTGGTTGGTAAGTTCTCTTCATGCGATCCACCTCCTGCTGCATTCTTGTGTAGAGTACTAGATTAGTTTAATGAAGTTAGAGCTGAAAGTCAAGGATTTTTGTAACTTTTGCTAAACTTTCTCTGTCTCAAGTGGGCACTGAATCCGACTTACTGTGCACAAATATGTGGATAAGTAGAATAAACTGTGCATAAGTCTCAACTATATCCACAAGTTATTTTAAACTTATCCACATTTTTAAACTTATGCACATTTTAGCGACTTATGCACAGAAATAAGTTGATAATTACCCTAAAAGCTTATATAATAAGGTTCGTATGACTTTCACTTATGCACACCTAACTGTTATTTTCTCTCTAAATGGACTTTATCCACACTTTTCATTCACCTGTGGATAAGTTTCCGTTCATATGTGGATAGAGGGACTTATCCACAGAAACTAGAGATAGCAAGCTGATTATGCTATAATAGAAGTGATTGATTCTGCTTATGAAAGAGGTGACCCCGTCAATGGAAGAGAAAGAGCTCTTTTGGCAAGAACTCCTAGAATATATACGCCATTATGGTGGTTTAGACGAAAAGACTTTTGAAGCTTTTGTTTCTAGTGCTGATATCATGGAATTAACAGAAAACTCCTTTAAACTGCGCGTTCCCAATAGTCTTATTCGGAACTTCTGGGAACAGGGGAAGCTTAAGAATGTCGTAGTAGATTTTTCCTTATCTACCTTTGGACGTCAGTACCAAGCCAAATATGTGGTATCTCCTTCTAAGCAGCAGGTAAATACTCCAGTAGTCCAGACACCAGTCCATATTTCTCCCTTGGAGATGGAACCCAATGAACCGAGTTCTTACAGTCGCTCCCAATTAAATCCTAACTATACCTTCTCTAATTTTGTCATCGGGGAGGCCAATAAAATGGCCCATGCAGCAGCCTTGACCGTCTGTGACGCCCCGGGAGAGACTTACAACCCTTACTTGATTTATGGGGGCGTGGGGCTAGGTAAAACCCACCTCATGCAGGCTATTGGGAACGAAATCCTTAGTCGCCAACCACATGCTAAGATTAAGTATGCCACGACTGAATCCTTTACTAATGACTTTATTACCGCTTTAGAGAAAAATACAATCGAAGAATTCCGCCATATGTACCGAAAGATTGATGTGCTCTTGATTGATGATATTCAGTTTTTAAGTAATAAAAACAAGACGCGCGAAGAATTCTTCCATACCTTTAATGAGCTTTATAATCACGGCAAACAGATTGTTATGACCTGTGACCGCTTGCCAAGTTCCTTAAGTGGCTTAGAAGATCGACTGATTAGTCGCTTTGCTTGGGGCTTACAGATTGATATTACGCCGCCAGACTTTGAAACGCGGATTGCCATCTTACGTAAGAAAGCAAGTAATGAATTCTCGGCCGATACCCTGCAATATATCGCCAGCCACGTGAATACCAATATCCGGGAACTAGAAGGTGCCTTGACGCGGGTCACAGCCTATGCGACTATCCACAACCGTGAAATTACCACTAATTTAGCGGCCGAAGCCCTATCTAGTCTCCTCAATGGAACTCCAACTATGAGCGATAAGCTATCCATTGATGAGATTGTCACCCAGGTTGGACGCTACTATAATGTCGAAATAGATGAATTAAAGGGCAAGAAACGGACCAAGGAAATCGTTCATCCCCGTCAAGTTGCCATGTATCTCTGTCGTGAATTAACGGATGTCTCCTTCCCAAAAATTGGCGAAGCCTTCGGCAAGCGTAATCACACCACCATTATCCATGCCTATGAGAAAATCAATGACGAATTACAACATAATGCTCGACTCAAACAGGAGCTCAGTGAGCTCAAACAAAAACTAGGTCAGTAAGCTTGTTGATAAGTCTAAACACTTGTGGATAATTATGCACAGGGTTTTCCACATGAGAAAATCCCTTTATCTTCCCACTCAAGACAGTCTTCCACAGAATCCACAAGCCTTATGATGAAGAAGACTATATATATTTATCTTATTATATTTATGAATAAAAGGAGTCGACCCCCCATGCATTTTTCGATTAACCGTGATTACTTCATTAATCAACTCAACCATGTAGCACGGGCTATTCCAGGTAAAGCAGCTATTCCTGTTTTAACTGGTATGAAATTAGAGCTTAAATCAGATCGATTGATTTTAACTGGTAGTGACGCTAGCATTTCCATTGAAAGTGTCATTGAAACAAGTCAAGAGGCAGCTCAACTTCAAGTTACTAGACCAGGTAGTATTGTCTTATCAGCACGTCTCTTCATTGATATTGTGCGCAAGCTACCAACTAATCAGGTAGAGATTGAAGTGCAAGACCACTATAATGTTCAATTAACATCAGGTAAAGCGGTCTTTACCATTCAAGGGGTAGACAGTAGCCAATACCCTGTCTTACCGGAAACAGATGAAGATAAGCCTGTCACCTTACCAGGTCTACTATTTAAGAAGTTAATCAACCAAACCATCTTCTCTGCCTCCAACCAAGAAAACCGTCCAATTTTAACTGGTTTGAACCTTTCTTTCCATGATGGTTACTTGACTGGGGTTGCAACTGATAGTCATCGCTTGAGTAAACGCGATATTCCAATTAAGGATCTCAATCCAAGTCTCAAGGGACTTAATATTACCATTCCTAAGAAAACAGTGATTGAGTTGACTCGTATCTTAGATGACGAAACCAACGTGACTTTCTATGTTATGGCTCAGCAATTAGTTTTCCATTTTGATAATCTAGTCATTTACTCTCGTTTACTAGAAGGAACTTTCCCAGATACTAGCCGCTTAATTCCAACTACTTACAATACAGAATTAACCGTCAACACCCAATCCTTCAACCAAGCTTTGGAGCGGGCAGCGCTCTTAGTTCATGTGGCTAAGTCTAATGTGGTTCAACTTAAAATGAGTCAAGGAAGTGTGGCGCTTCTAGTACAAGGTATTTCAATTGGTCAGTCTACTGAAGAGTTAAGCTATGATAGCTTGGAAGGGGACGACTTAACCATTGCCTTCAACCCTGATTATATGCGTGATGCCGTCAAATCATTTGGTGATACCACCATTAAATTAGGCTTTATCTCAGGTGAACGGCCATTATTGCTTCGCGAAGATAAAGTTGAAGAAGGTCATAATGACTTGATCCAACTTTTAACGCCAATCCGTACTCACCACGTTTAAAAATCTAAAACTAAAAAAAAGCGCCTTTTTAGGCGTTTTTTTATTTAGCTAACTATGGGGCTTATTTGCCAGAAAAATTGCTTAAATCGACAAAAAAGAGTATAATTAGAGGGTAAAGGTCTAAAATCAAGATAGGTTAAGGTGATAAAATGGCAAGACAAGAAATAAGCATTGAGTCAGATTTCATTACCCTAGGACAGGTATTGAAAAATGAAGGCATCATTGCAACAGGTGGCCAAGCCAAATGGTTTCTGTCAGAAGAAAAGGTCTTGGTAAATCAGGAGCAGGAAACACGCCGAGGGCGTAAGCTCTATCCAGGGGATCAAGTCACCATTCCGGCTTTGGATTTTGATGCCTTGATGGTTGCAGATGAAGCTTAAGATCTTAAAGTTAAGCCATTTTCGTAATTACCAAGGGATTGAGCTTTGCCTAGGACCGGGTTTAACTATTCTGACAGGTGAAAATGCCCAGGGCAAGACCAACCTCTTAGAATCGATTTTTCTCTTGTCTTTGGCTAAAAGTCACCGAACGAATCATGATAGTGAAATGATTGAGTGGGACCAAGAACAAGCAAGGATTGAAGCGGTCATCGAGACCAAAAACTATGAAATTCCCCTGGCTTTAACCTTGACCAAAAAAGGCAAGGTAGCTCAGGTTAATTACCTAGATCAATCGAAGCTTAGCCATTTTGTGGGGCAATTCAATACGGTGCTATTTGCGCCAGAAGATATGCAACTAATCAAGGGGGCACCTAATTTACGGCGTCGTTTCCTAGACATCGAGTTAGGTCAGGCCAATCCCATTTATCTTAATCACCTCTTAACCTATCAGCGTTTGCTTAAACAGCGCAATAGCTACCTCAAGCAGGAGGGACGGGGCAAGAAATTCGATCAAGTCTTCTTTGAAATTTTGACTGAACAACTATGCCAAGAAGGTGCACATTTGATTCAATATCGCATGGAATTTCTTGAAAAATTAGGGCAAATCGCTAGTCCTATCCATCAGAATCTATCCAATGGTCGTGACCAGTTGCATCTTGAATATGTCAATGGTAGCCAAGTATATCAATCTTTATCCTTAGAGGAAAGAATCAAGCAACTCCTCGATCAAGCTAGCACTTATGCCAGTCGTGAGCGTGATCAAGGAACGACCTTGTTTGGGCCTCACCGCGATGATTTTATGACCTATGTAAATGATAAAAAAGCCCAATTTTTCGGGTCTCAGGGTCAGCAACGTACCATTGTCTTGAGTTTAAAACTTGCTGAAATTGAGCTTATTAAACAAGCAAGAGGCGAATATCCCGTTCTACTCTTAGATGATGTCTTATCAGAGCTAGATGATGATCGCCAACATATTTTGATGTCTTATATTAAAGATAAGGTCCAGACCATCCTGACGACTGCAACGATTAAGGGCCTTAAACTACATCAGTTGCCTCATGCCGAGATTTTCTATATCTCAGCAGGTAACATCAGTAAAGGAGAACACTATGACGGAACAAATGCAAGCACCCCAACAGTATGATGCGGGTCAGATTCAGGTCTTAGAAGGTTTAGAAGCCGTCCGCAAGCGTCCCGGTATGTATATTGGGTCTACCTCGATTGTTGGTTTACACCATTTAGTTTGGGAAATTGTGGATAACTCAATCGACGAAGCTTTGGCTGGTTATTGTGACCATATCGAAGTAACCATTGAAGCCAATAATAGTATTACCGTTCAAGATAATGGACGGGGGATTCCTGTTGATATTCAACCTCAAACAGGCCGTCCAGCGGTTGAGACTGTCTTTACGGTCCTCCATGCCGGTGGTAAATTTGGCGGTGGCGGTTATAAGGTATCTGGGGGTCTCCACGGTGTGGGGGCATCTGTCGTAAACGCCTTGTCTACTGAATTAACCGTGCAAGTTTCGCGTGACGGGAAACTCTATCAACAACGTTACCATCGTGGAGCTGTTGAAGGCGACCTCGAAGTGATCGGTCAAGCCACAGAAACAGGGACTAAGGTCAACTTCTTACCAGACCCTGCTATCTTTACTGAAACAACGGTCTTTGAATATGATCGTTTGAAGAAACGGATTCGCGAGTTAGCCTTCCTTAACAAGGGTTTACGGATTACCATTGAAGATAAGCGTCTGGATCAAGAAGAAAAAGATAGCTTCCACTATGAAGGTGGGATTAAGAGCTATGTACAACATCTCAATCAACATAAGACGCCAATTTTTGAAGAACCAATTTATATTGAAGGCGAAGTCGATGATATCCAAGTCGAAATTTCCATGCAGTATACGGATAGTTATCATACAACTATTCTGTCCTTTGCCAACAATATTCACACCCATGAGGGTGGGTCTCACGAAGCCGGCTTTAAGACTGGTTTAACGCGGGTTATCAATGATTATGCCCGTAAGATGAACTTAATCAAGGATAATGACGAGAATCTAACCGGTGAAGATGTCCGTGAAGGTTTAACCTTGGTTCTCTCTATCAAACACCCAGATCCTCAATTTGAGGGGCAAACCAAGACAAAATTAGGTAACTCCGAAGTACGGGCCATCACAGACCGACTCTTCTCCAATGGGTTTGATGTTTACCTTATGGAAAATCCTAAAGTGGCACGCATTATTGTCGATAAAGGGATTTTAGCGGCTAAGGCTCGTATGGCAGCCAAACGTGCGCGGGAAATGACAAGACGTAAGTCAGTCATGGAAATTAGTAACCTACCTGGTAAATTAGCTGACTGTTCTAGCCGTGAAGCGGAACTCTGCGAATTATTTATCGTCGAGGGGGACTCAGCCGGCGGTTCAGCCAAGCAGGGTCGTTCGCGTATGTACCAAGCCATTTTGCCTATTCGTGGTAAAATCCTCAACGTTGAAAAAGCGTCCATGGATAAGATTCTCAATAACGAAGAAATCCGTTCCCTCTTTACTGCCATGGGGACAGGCTTTGGTGGGGAATTCGATGTGTCCAAAGCTCGTTATCATAAACTTATTCTGATGACCGATGCGGACGTCGATGGGGCTCACATCAGAACCTTACTCCTAACCTTGATTTATCGCTATATGCGTCCACTTTTAGATGCAGGTTATGTTTATATTGCTAAACCACCTCTTTATCAAGTTAAACAAGGTAAGCGTGCTATTTACCTAGATACTGATGTGGAACTCAAGGAGTGGCAAGAAGAAAATCCTAACGCGCGTTACACCATTCAGCGCTATAAGGGTCTCGGGGAAATGAACGAAGACCAATTATGGGAAACAACCATGAATCCAGAAAATCGCCGTATGTTACAGGTGACGGTGGAAGATGCTATTGAAGCAGAAGCCGTCCTGGAAATGTTGATGGGTGACGATGTAGAACCACGGCGGGCCTTCATTGAAGATAATGCTGTCTATGTCGAAAACCTTGATATCTAGCAGGCTGCGACAAGGAGAAAGGAACTAATAGTATGAGTGAAAGCTTTGATCATACACCGCATAATTATGAGGTCGTCAATCTCTCTAACGAGATGCGGACTTCCTTCCTAGATTATGCTATGAGCGTCATTGTTTCTAGGGCCTTGCCTGATGTACGTGACGGACTTAAGCCAGTTCACCGCCGTATTCTCTACGGGATGAATGAAATGGGAGTTACTCCGGATAAACCTTATAAGAAATCGGCTCGTATCGTCGGGGACGTTATGGGTAAATATCACCCACACGGGGACTCGGCGATTTATGAAGCCATGGTCCGGATGGCCCAACCTTTTAGTTATCGGGAACTACTAGTCGATGGGCACGGTAACTTTGGTTCTGTCGATGGCGACGGGGCAGCAGCAATGCGGTATACTGAGGCGCGTATGTCTAAGATTGCCATGGAAATGCTCAAGGATATCAATAAGGATACAGTTGATTTCAAGGATAACTATTCTCAAGAAGAAAAAGAACCTGTAACCCTCCCCTCTCGTTTCCCTAACGTCTTAGTTAACGGGGCTGCCGGGATTGCGGTTGGGATGGCAACCAATATTCCGCCTCATAACTTAGGTGAAACCATTGATGCCCTCAGCCTCTTGATGAAAAATCCAGATGTGTCCGTTAATGAGCTAATGGAAGCTTTACCTGGGCCAGACTTCCCAACAGGTGGGATTGTCATGGGGAAATCAGGTATCCGCAAGGCCTATCAAACTGGTAAAGGCAAAATCATTGTTCGAAGCCGCGTTGAAATCGAGCAAATGGCTCATGACAAGGAACGAATTGTTGTGACCGAGATTCCCTATGGGGTCAACAAGGCTAAGTTAGTAGAACGGATTGCCGAATTAGCTCGGGAGAAAAAAATTGAAGGGATTACCTATGTGGCCGATGAATCTGGTCGTGAAGGTATGCGAATTGTTGTAGAAGTACGACGCGACACCAGTGCCAATGTCGTGCTCAACAATCTCTATAAATACACCGCCCTTCAAGTTACTTTTGGCTTCAATATGTTAGCTATCGACAAGGGCGTTCCGAAGATCATGAGCCTCAAGGAAATCTTGACCAAGTATTTGGAGTACCAAATCGAAGTCATTCGTCGACGGACTGAATTTGAAAAACGTAAGGCCGAAGACCGGGCTCACATCTTAGAAGGTTTACGTAAGGCATTAGACTTTATTGATGAGATTATTGCCATTATTCGTGGCTCTCACGATACAGAAGTAGCCAAGGTTCAGTTAATTGAACGTTTTGAATTCTCGCCAATTCAGGCCCAAGCAATCTTAGACATGCGTCTGGCTCGCTTGACTGGTTTGGAACGTGAGAAGATTGAAGCAGAATATAACGATTTGATGGAATTAATTCGTCGTTTAACTGAAATTTTAAGTTCAGAAGCCAACATTATGGCCATTATTGAAGACGAATTGGCAGATATCAAGAATCGTTTCCCAGGCCAACGTCGGACGGAATTACGTGTTGGTGAATTGACCAGCATCGAAGATGAGGACTTGATTGAAGAAGAAGACGTCTTGATTGCCTTGACTTCTAATGGGTATATCAAACGGATGACTCAGGATGAATTCCAAGTTCAAAACCGTGGTGGCCGTGGGGTTAAAGGCATGGGGATGAGCGATAACGACAATATCCAAACCCTCGTTTCCTGCTCGACTCACGACAGCCTACTCTTCTTCACCAATAAAGGGAAAGTCTATCAAAGTAAAGGTTATGATATTCCTGAGTATGGTCGGACTGCCAAGGGGATTCCAGTGGTCAACCTCCTCAATATCGAGAAGGAAGAATACGTTAAGGAAATCATTGCTCTTCATCCAAGTGAGGAAAATCAATACCTCTTCTTCGTCACTAAAAATGGGATTGTGAAGCGTTCTGACGTTAACGCCTACGCTAACATCCGCAATAATGGTTTGATTGCCCTTAACATGCGCGAAGACGATGAATTAATCAACGTCCTAGTGACGAATGGTCAGCAAAATATTATTATCGGAAGTCACAATGGTTATGCTATGACTTTCGCAGAAACAGATGCCCGTATCATGGGCCGGACAGCGACCGGGGTACGTGGAATGAAACTGCGTGAGGGTGACTATGTTGTTGGGGCGGCCGTCTTAAACCCTGAATCTAATGTCTTAGTTGTAACCGAGCGTGGTTATGGTAAGCAAACCCCAGCTAGCGAGTATGCTGTTAAGAACCGAGGAGGTAAAGGGATTAAGACCTCTAATATTTCTGCTAAATCTGGTCAGCTTGCTGGTATTGTAGCGACTGAAGGTGATGAAGACCTCATGGTGATGACCGATCAAGGGGTTGTAATCCGCTTCAATATTGCTAGCATCTCTGTTACTTCACGCGCTACCCTTGGGGTCAAAATGATTCGTCTAGATGATGGAGCTAAGGTAAGTTCTATTACCAAGATCATGAAGACAGGTGAAGAAACTCAAGAACTGGCTGAAACAGAAGTAGATACTGAAGAAGCTAAGGATGACTCGGATTCTGAAGAAGAATAAGAAGTTCAAACAAGAAGTTGAATTCCTTTATCGGAACTCAACTTCTTTTCTTTTGTCTTAGCATGATTTGACATGATAGTTAAGAAGGGATAAGATTAAGACTTAGAGAAGGTTTTGAGAGAGGGGGATTATCCCATGAAAACTTGGCAACAAGTCTGGACTCTGGTTGGAGTAAAATTTAAGCAGAGTTTTGCGTCTGTCAAAATATCACCTATGATATATATAACGATTTTATATCCAGTAATAATGAATTTCATTCTTCCAAACGATGTGAGTCCTATAGAACGACAAGGCTTTGTTATGATTATGTTTTTTTCCTTTTTAGGTAGCGTGTCTCCCATTACGCTTACTATGTTGAATTTAACTGAGGATAAGGAGCATAAAACTTTACGTATTTTATTAGATAGTCATGTTAGACCTTGGGTTTATTTACTGTCCCTAGTCATTATGACACAGATTACTATGTGGGTGACAGTAATGATAAGCCTTCCTTTATTGAACCTAGATTATCAGTATTTAGGCTCTATTTTTGGCATGATTTTCCATTTTGGTATGTGCTTTCTAATTTCTAGTATCTTGGGATTGATTTTTGGTTTAATATTTGATCGGTCTGCAACAGCAAATGCTGCAAGTATAGTCCCCATGCTAGCCATAGCCTTTATTCCTCTATTTAGTAGAATGAATGACCATTTAGCAGGATTGATGCCTTATTTTTATACTGGACGTGCCAATGCCTGGTTACTTCATTTAGATTATGGCAATCTAGGGATAGATTTCTTGATTTATGGCCTGTGGCTACTAGCTAGTCTGATTGCTTTGACTATTTGTTATCGACAAAGACGGAATCGACTCTATCTATAAAATAAAGGGAGGATGAGCCCATGAAGTTATGTGAATGGCAGGATGTAATGAAGCAATCGCAGAATGGCATGTTACTCAAGGATTTGAATTTTAGTATTGAAGCAAGGCAGCATCTAGGAATCAAATTCACGCAAGATGAACGGCAAATCTTCTACGAACTTTTGGTGGAGCGTGAGCGACCAACGAGCGGTCAAATTAGCCGTAGTTTTAAGACGATGGCAAGTTGCCGCTTAGATGACGGAGTCTATGAAGGTCAGACAGTTAAAGTCGCTATTACTCTTTTTAGTCGTCTGACTGGTTATACTGGTAATTTGTCAGAGCTCTATGAGGCCTTCGCCTTATCGGATTTAGTAAATTATCGTATCAAGGATTTGACGTCTGATCAGCGTCATCGCTTGCAGTTGCTACGAGCTATTCTTAAGCAACCAGATTTGCTCTACCTAGAAAGTCCCATTTCGCTACTGAGTCATGACGGTGTGGGGCTCTATCTTAAGGCTTTGGATTATATCAAGTCTCTCCCCCTAACCCTCTTGATTACGGCTACCTCATTAGAAGAATTAGTTCTCCTTAATATCGTGACCTATCGTTACCAGTTTCATGAGGGACTAGAATTGGTAGATGTCTCAGAGGAAGAATCGGATTCAGAAGGTAAGGAAGCAGATGAATTAACCGCTACTGAACTCAATCGCGTCTTTAAAGTTGCCTGCAAACTCAGTGATAAGACTGTTTACTTTAATCCAAATGAAATAGATTATATTGAAAGCATTAATAGTGTATCGACCGTTCAAGTTAATGGCGATTCTTATCCGACTGCCATGACTTTGTCTGACTTAGAAGATAAGTTGAAGCACTTCGGCTTCTTCCGTTGTCATCGATCTTACCTGGTTAACCTCCAGCGAATTAACGAATTGGTGTCTTATTCTAAGAATTCTTATACCCTGATTCTCAAGAAACCTAAAGAAACGCTCTTGCCTCTGTCGCGCAGTCGATTGGACTCTTTGCGACAATTAATTGAATTATAGCCATTTCTGAGGTACCACTCAGCCCATTTTTTCCACACTTGGGCCGAGTGGGCCTCTTTTTGACTTTTTGGCCGTACAATTGGGCGATTTTTTACGTCAAAAGTCAAAAGTCGGTGTAGACTATAGTCATCAAAGCAAATACCAGAAGGAGGAAGTCACATGTCACACACATCTGTTATCGAGGTGCGCGACCTCGTCAAACAATTTAAAAATCAAACCGCGCTCAATCATTTAGATTTTTCAGTTGAATCTGGAGAAATTTTTGGATTTTTAGGACCATCGGGTGCAGGTAAAACAACTACCATTAAAATCTTAACCGGTCAACTACTAGCTAGTTCAGGTGAAACTAAATTATTAGGAATAGCAACTGATGCTCTGACCCAAGATATCTATAAGGAAGTCGGAATCGTCACGGATAACTCAGGTCTCTACGAAAATGTTTCTGTCTATCATAATATGAAGTTTTTCGCCGATCTACTTAAGGTTGATAAGAAGCGGATTGACTTCTTACTTGAACGCGTTGGATTGACTCAAGACAAGAAGAAACTTGCCCGCCGTTTATCGAAAGGGATGCGTCAACGTCTAGTATTGGCCCGTGCCCTGCTCCATTCACCTAAGGTTCTCTTCCTAGATGAACCAACTTCCGGTTTGGATCCTGCCACTGCTCAAGCCATTCATAAGTTACTGAAGGAAGTGCAAGCTGAAGGAACCACCATCTTCCTCACTACCCATAATATGGAAGAAGCAACTAAACTCTGTGATCGAGTGGCTCTTCTCAATGACGGTAAGATTGTCTCACTTGATACACCAAGAAATACCTGCTTAAGCTTTAAGCGAGAACGCAAGTTAGAAGTGGGCTTAAAAGACAAGAGTCAGGTAGTCATTAATCAAGACCCAGCAGGCATTGCCCAACTGAATGAATGGTTAAGCCAAGACTTAGTCGAAACCATCCATTCCAATGAACCAACGTTAGAAGAAGTATTTATTGCTAAGACAGGGAGAGAATTACTATGATGAACTTACACAAAATCTGGACTATTTCAAAATTCAAAATTTACCAAATCGTTGTTAATATGCAGATTTTACCTATTTTGTTAATGGGTATGATTATGCCGGTTGCTATGAATTTTATCTTGCCTCGAACGGATGAATTTGCTCAAGGAAATGTACGTAGTATCATGATTATTTCCATGGGTTTCATCTTTATCGCAGGGATGGGAAGTGCCATGACTGGTATGATGAGCTTAGTTGAGGAAAAGGAAAAGAAAACCTTGCGGGTCTTGATGACTTCAACGGTAACAAGCTTAGAATTTCTCATTGCTACCCTACTGCCAACGGTTGTTCTTTTATTGCTTCTTAGTTATCTCTTGATTCCTTTATCAGGTATGAGTTTTTCTGATTTATCTCTTCTTAAGTATGGGATTGTCAGTTTATCAACCATTGTTTCAGGATCTATTATTGGCTTTATTTCAGGAATTTTCGCTAAAAATTCATCTGAGGCCACAGCCTACAGTATTTTCCCTTTGATGATTTTAATCTTAGTTCCTTTCTATTCCATGTTTAGTGAACCTTTGGCTAAGGTTGCGCCCTATCTATACACTAACTTCTTCTTCAGTTGGGCGCGTAACTTTGCTGATGCTAGCTTGCCCTTACGAGAAGTATTAGTAGCTTTAGCTTGGTTATTAGGTCTTAGTGTAGTCTTCATTCTACTCTATCGTCATAATGGATTAGAAAAAGAATAGGAGGAAACTCTTATGTCATCTACACGTCCTAATCAACTAATCAATATAGTCTTGCTTCTTATCCTTCTGCTAAGCCTTTTTATAGAAGTAACATTAGGATCAAGCACTAGCATTTGGTTGTCTATTTTAGGAAATCATTACTTCCAACGTGCCATCGCCATGGCCATAATCGGCAACTTTTGTTATAAATTGTGTTGTCAGGAATGCTAAGTAAGTCCATCCCCCTTTTGGGGGATGTTTTTGTTTGAAGTCTTATGCTAGAATCTTTTGATTATAGCTTGCAATTCTTGCTAGGGTCGCGTATAATTATTAGATGTGAGTATGTGACTATTTCCATACTCTCCTTGCTCTTTATGAGCCAATAGTCCAAAAGGAGGTGCAGTCAATGAGTCAAGCAACTAAATACGAAATCTTGTACATCATCCGTCCTGATTTAACAGATGACGCCAAGAAAGAATTGATCGAGCGTTTCGATTCAATCTTAACTGAGAACGGTACTGAAGTTGTTGAATCGAAAGACTGGGCGAAAAAACGTTTTGCTTACGAAATCAACGACTACAAAGAAGGTATTTACCATATCGTGAATGTTGTCGCTGAAAACGCACAAGGCATTAACGAATTCGACCGTCTTGCGAAAATCAACCGTGACATCTTACGTCACATGATCGTCAAAGTCGAAGCTTAATTGTTTCACGTGAAACATCTTGAGGGAGGAACCAGCATGAATACTGTACAATTAGTCGGACGTTTAACCCGTGATGTTGAATTACGTTTTACCTCATCTGGCACTGCAGTCGGTTCTTTTACCATTGCGGTTAACCGTAATTTTACTAACCAACAAGGTGAACGTGAAGCTGACTTCATTTCGTGTGTGATTTGGCGGAAGGCAGCTGAAAACTTGGCTAACTTCACGCGTAAAGGTTCCTTGATTGCTATTGATGGACGTCTTCAAACACGTTCATACGATAATCAACAAGGCCAACGAGTATATGTAACTGAAGTGGTTGTTAACAACTTCGACTTGCTAGAATCTCGTTCTGTGACTGAACAACGTCCTGTCTCTAGTCCAAACACTGATCACCAAGCAGGTGCTTATAGTGCAGGTGGAGGCCAAGGATACCAATCACAGCCACAAATGAATCAAAATAACTATAATCAATCATTTTCTTCATCAAATACTTCTCCATTTATGGATGAAGGTCACCCAATTGATATTTCTGAAGATGATTTACCATTCTAAGAACTAAGAAGGAGTATGACATATGGCTGAACAACAACAACGCCGTGGCGGTCGTCGCCGTCGTAGAAAAGTATGTTTCTTCTGCGCAAACCATATCGATCATCCTGACTACAAAGACGTAGATTTACTCAAACGTTTCATTTCTGAAAAAGGGAAAATCTTACCACGTCGTGTAACTGGGACTTGCGCGAAGCACCAACGTGCTTTAACCGTTGCTATTAAACGTGCACGGATTATGGGTCTTTTACCATTTACTGTACAAGACTAAGCATTTACTGACTAGAGCCGAGGCTCTAGTCTTTTTTGTTTCACGTGAAACATTCCTACTCAACTAGAGAAAGAAGAATAAATGTGGTAAAATAGATAAAGATAATTAATTAGGAGGTGGACAGTGAAAACAGAAAGAATAAAGCAGTTCATAAAACTACTAGATCGTTCATCGATGAAGTGGCCCTTATTGTTTTTTAGTGTCTTTTATCTTTCTATCATTCTAGCAACCTTTGCCTATATGCCTTGGATTGCCCTCTTGATGTTAGCATTAATGGTATTATTCATTCTACTAGGTTTTAATCACTTTGAACGCTACATGCGTTACTTGGAGCAACAGTACTCTAGCGTAGCGCCGACCCTGCACTTAGCACAAGAAGATGCCTTGTATCGAGCGCCAATCGCTGTACTAATATATAACAACAAACATGAAGTAGCATGGGTTAACCCAGAATTTCAACATCACTATGGAACACAGCAACTCTTAGGACAAAATTTGGCCAAGCTCCATTCAGGCTTAGGAGAAATTGTGAGTCAAGAAAACCCAGACAAAAACTGGCAATTGATAGAGATAAACCAAAAGCACTACCGTTATCTACATCAACCAACTTATCAGGCTATTTATTTCATTGATCAAACACCTGAACATGAAATGGTAGCACAAAGAGCTTTTGATCGCCTTGTGTTTGGATATTTATTAATTGATGAATACGATGAGTTAGTCCAACACATGGATGATAGTGAGACTTCACTCTTCGACGCCAAACTTTTGAATGGGTTGCGTGGTTGGGCTAAGCAGTATGGACTCTATCTCAAGCGTCTAGAAGATGATCGTTTTTTAGTTTTATGTAATCAAGCAGCACTAGACGTACTGGAAAAGGATAAATTCAAGGCACTTGAAGCAGTAAAAGATGGTAATGCTAATCAGTCAATTCCAGTCTCAATTAGTTTGGGTATCGCCTATTCTGAGGATACTCACTATAATGTAGATGAATTAGCAAATCAGGCCCAACTCAATGTCGAGTTAGCATTAGCCCGTGGCGGCGACCAAGCAGTGGTTCGTACATACAACGGACAAGCACGTTTCTATGGTGGTAAGTTGAACGTCAATCAGAACCGCTCGATCACACGTTCTAAAATGGTTTACCAAGCCCTACTAGCCTCTGTCGAGCAGGCTAATCGTGTGATCATTGCGGGACACAAATTCCCTGATATGGATGCTATTGCGTCAGCTTTAGGTATCCACAAAATAGTAAACCAACAAGGAAAATTTGCTAGAATTATCCTTGAACGCCAGGAGTTGTCTGAAGATGTGGCCCAGCTTCTTGAATTTCCCGCAATTAAGAATGAGGCATCCAATCTATTCATCAGCTTAGAAGAAGCGCAAGAGATTGTTGATAATCGTACTCTCATCGTCATGGTAGATCACCACAGACCTAGCTTATCTGCTGCTGGATCACTTGTGAATGATTATGAGGTGGTCATCATTGATCATCACCGCCGAAGCGAGGATTTCCCAGCTAAGCCTGTCCTAACCTTCATTGAGCCTTATGCCTCATCAACGTCAGAATTAGTTACGGAATTCTTCATCTATATGCGAAATAGACACGAAACCTTGAACAAAACAGAAGCAACAGCTCTCTTGGCTGGTATTATCGTGGATACTAATAACTTTGCTAGTCGTACAGGTGCTAGAACCTTTGATGCGGCAAGCTATCTTAAGTCTCGGGGAGCAAATGAGCATCTAATCCAGCAATTGCTTAAGGAAGACCTTCATCGACTGTTAGAGCGAAACGAAATTATCGCTCAGGCTCATTACATCAATGATGATATCATTGTGTCTAAGGCTCAAGAAGGAAAAGTTTATGACAACGTAATAGCTTCTCAGGCAGCAGATGTAATGTTAACGCTCAAGCAAGTTGAAGCATCCTTTGTCATATTTGAACGACCTGATCAAACTATTGGGATTAGCGCACGTTCCATGGGAAATCTTAATGTCCAGACCCTAATGGAAGAGATGGGTGGAGGTGGTCATTTGACGACTGCAGCTACTCAAATTAAAGATTCAAGTCTTGAGCAAGTCTATCAAGACTTACTGGAGACCATTCAACGAAATAAGGAGGAAAGTCAATGAAAGTAATCTTACTACAAGACGTCAAAAAACAAGGGAAAAAAGGTCAATTGATTGAAGTATCGGAAGGTTACGGGCGTAACTTTTTAATCAAGAACGGATTGGCTAAATTAGCTGATAATGCCGCAGTTAATCAATTAAATGCCGAGAATAAGGCTAAGGCACGTTTAGAAGCTGAGGAATTAGCCCAAGCTAAAGAACTTAAAGAAAAGTTGGAAGACGAAAAAACTGTCATTGTAATTAAAGCTAAATCAGGGGCTGATGGTCGACTATTTGGGACCATCCCATCTAAGCAAATCGCTGAAGAACTGAAGAAGCAATATGACCTCAGCATCGATAAACGTAAAATCCAACTAGAGCAGAACTTGGCTTCCTTAGGTTACCATCACGTAGAAGCTAAGCTACACCATGAGGTAACTGCTAAGCTCAATGTCCATGTTGTAGAAGCTTAATCTATATCTCTAAAGAGACTGCGCAAGCCAGTCTCTTTTTTGTTTCACGTGAAACATTCGAAGGCATCAGAGTCGAAAAATAGCATCTATCAGTTGCTATTTTTCTGTATATGAGGTAAAGTTAATAGTGGTTGTGAAACTTTTTTGTTTCACGGATAATTCACAAGAAAGAAGGCTCTCTATCCATGAATCCAGAGACATTTATTGCCCAATGCGCCGCCCATGGACTAGTGCTGAATGACCAGCAAATCGCCCAATTTGAGCGCTATTATCAACTCTTGGTTGAGTGGAATGAGAAGATGAACTTGACGGCCATCACCCAACGTGAGGAAGTCTACCTGAAACATTTTTACGACTGCTTAATGGTTCTATGGAATATGCCCTTGGATAATTATGCCCTCCAACTCTGTGATGTTGGGGCAGGTGCAGGATTTCCAAGTATCCCATTAAAAATCGCTCATCCGGAATTGCAAGTGACTATCGTCGACTCACTCCAGAAACGTCTGACTTTTATTGATCATCTGGCTCAGGAACTTGACCTAGAAGGGGTAACTTGTGTCCATGGGCGTGCGGAAGACCTAGGGCAGAACCCTGCCTATCGAGGTCAGTTTGACTTAGTAACAGCTCGGGCGGTCGCAAGCCTTAATGTTCTAGCAGAATACTGCCTTCCTTTAGTTAAGATTGGAGGTCAGTTTTTGGCATTGAAAGCACAGAAGTCAGACCAGGAGCTGGAAGAAGCAGGAGCAGCCATTCGTGTTCTAGGTGCCAAGCTAATCAAGGTAACGGAAGACCAGTTGCCAGTTGAGTCAGCAGACCGTCGTTATATTCTGATTCAAAAAACAAAAGAGACGCCTAATAAGTATCCACGCAAGGCAGGTAAACCTGCCAAAAATCCAATAAAAGCCTAGGAGGTAAGCTATGGGAAGAATGATTGCAATCGGAAATCAGAAGGGTGGCGTTGGTAAAACAACGACTACCGTCAACTTGGGTGCTGCCTTGGCTTTTCAAGGAAAGAAAGTCCTGATTATTGATATGGACTCGCAGGGGAATGCAACCAGTGGTTTGGGGATTGAACGGGCTGATGTTAAGCAAAGTGTCTACGAAGTCCTAGTTGATCAAATTGAAGCTGCGGGAGCTATCTTGCCAACTTCTCGTGAGAATCTCTGGATTTTACCGTCTACCCTCCAATTAGCAGGTGCAGAGATTGAACTTGCAACAGCAGACTACCGCGAATCAAGGCTCAAACAGGCTATTGAACCTATCAAGGCTGACTACGATTATATTTTAGTAGACTGTCCACCATCATTAGGCCAGTTATCGCTCAATGCTTTTACAGCAAGTGATACCATCTTGATTCCAGTACAGTGTGAATACTATGCCTTAGAAGGTTTGAGCCAGCTATTGAACACTATTCGCTTGGTTCAACGTACCTATAATAAGAACTTCCGAATTGAAGGTGTACTCTTGACCATGTTGGATGCTCGAACCAATTTGGGTTATGAAGTGGTTGAAGAAGTGCGTAAATATTTCCAAGAAAAAGTCTATCGGACTATTATTACGCGTAATGTCCGGCTCTCTGAAGCACCATCCTATGGTCAGTCAGTCATTGACTATGATCCAAAATCTCGTGGGGCAGAGATGTATATGGACTTAGCCAAGGAGGTGGCTGCAAATGGCTAATAAACCAAAACCTAAGCAAAAACGAAGTGGTTTGGGTCGGGGCATGGATGCCTTATTTACCCCTTTAGAAGAAACTCCATCTGAGTTCGAACAAGTTGAGGAAATCAGCTTAGAGGCTATTCGTCCTAACCCTCATCAGCCACGTAAGCATTTTAATGAAGAGGCCCTGAATGAATTGGCTGACTCCATTCGGAATAATGGCGTCTTCCAACCTATCATCGTCCGTAAGTCAGCCATCAAAGGCTATGAACTAGTAGCCGGCGAACGTCGGGTTAGAGCTAGTCGTCTAGCAGGGCTCACCACCATCCCGGCCATTGTCCGTCAACTTGATGAGCGGGTAATGATTGAGATTGCCGTCCTGGAAAACTTGCAACGGGAAGATTTGAGTCCACTGGAAGAGGCGGAAGCCTACGACATGCTCATGAATAAGTTGAATCTTACCCAGGCAGAAGTGGCTGAACGTATGGGTAAGAGCCGGCCTTATATTGCCAATTATCTACGCCTCTTAACTTTACCAGATGAAGTGAAGAAATTGGTTCAAAAAGAAGCACTATCTATGGGTCAAGCCAGAACCCTGCTGTCACTTAAGGATAAGAAGCAGTTGGTGACTCTAGCACAACGTGTCATCAAGGAACAACTAACGGTCCGACAGTTAGAAGACTTGGTACAACAACTCAATGAGAAGTCCCAAGCCAAACAAATCAAAAAGACAAAGAAAGCAGACAAAAAGCCATCATATATCTTAGCTTGCGAGCAAAAACTGCAAGAACGCTTTGGCACCATGGCCTTGATTCAACAGCGGGGTGACAAGGGTAAGATTGAGATTGAATATATGGATGAATCTGACCTCATGCGTATCCTAGATTTGCTACAAATTCAAGCCTAGGAGGAAACCATATGCAAAAAGATTATGATCTTCATGACATTATCGAGATGAAAAAGCCCCACGCCTGCCAAACCAACCGTTGGCAAATTATCCGTATGGGCATGGACATCCGAATCAAATGCTGTCACTGCGGACATATTGTGACCTTAACCCGGCGTGACTTTGAAAAACGACTTAAGAAAATTAAAGAAAAAGCGCCCGAAAAATCTAGCTAAAGAAAGAGTGAATGACATTGGCATTAACAGCCGGTATTGTAGGTCTTCCTAACGTTGGAAAATCTACCCTATTCAATGCAATTACAAAAGCAGGTGTCGAAGCGGCTAACTATCCCTTCGCTACCATCGATCCAAACGTCGGAATTGTTGAAGTTCCTGATCAACGTCTGATTGAAATTACCAAACTAGTTAAACCTAAAAAGACGGTACCAACCGCAATCGAATTTACCGATATTGCCGGGATTGTAAAAGGCGCAAGCCGTGGTGAGGGGCTGGGTAACAAGTTCTTAAGCCATATTCGCCAAGTTGACGCCATTTGTCACGTGGTCCGTTGTTTTGCCGATGGCAATATTACGCACGTTTCAGGCAAGGTAGACCCACTTTCAGATATTGAGACTATTAACCTAGAATTGATTCTGGCCGATTTGGAAACCATCGATAAGCGTATTGGACGTGTAGCCAAACTAGCTAAATCTAAAGATAAGGATGCAGTAGCGGAATTAGAGGTTCTAGAAAAGTTAAAAGCTGCGCTAGAAGACAATCAACTGGCTAACTCTGTCGACTTCTACGATGAACAACTACCTTATGTACGCAACCTCTTCCTCTTGACACGCAAAAAGATGCTTTACGTTGCCAATATTGGTGAAGATGAAGTGGTGGATCCTTCGGATAACCCATATTTAGCTCAGGTGCGCGAGCTAGCGGCTAGCCAAGGTGCAGATGTCGTACCAATTTGTGCGCGTTTGGAAGAAGAAATTGCTGAATTGGATGATGAAGAAAAAGCGGTCTTCTTAGAAGACTTTGGTTTGCAAGAATCTGGTTTGGACCGTCTTATCCAACATGTCTATAGCCTCTTAGGACTAGCCACTTACTTTACAGCTGGGGAACAAGAGGTTCGGGCATGGACCTTCAAACAGGGTATGAAAGCACCACAAGCTGCTGGGATTATTCACTCTGACTTTGAACGTGGCTTCATTCGAGCTGAGACAGTCTCTTATCAAGATTTAGTCACTTACCAAAGCATGCAAGCTGCCAAAGAGGCCGGTCGTGTACGCTCAGAAGGTAAAGAATACGTCGTACAAGATGGCGACATTATGCTGTTCCGCTTTAATGTATAGCCTATAGGAGGAAGAATCATGACTGAAGAAATTAAACAAACAGAGCAAGTAGAGACGGAAGCAGAAGTTGCAGTTGAGGAGGCTTCTGCCAGCTTAACAGAGTCAGAAATTTTTGGCCGTTTAACCAAACGCAATCAACAATACATGTTGACTTTAGACAGAAACTTAGCGGCTGCTAATCTAACCGAGTCCATTCGCCAACAAATCTACCAAGAAATGTGCGAAACCTTGGAAGAAGGCCAACAGACTGGGCAGACTGCCCGTCAATTATATGGAACGCCGACTGAATGTACGGCTGTTATCTTAGAACAACAGTTTCCTAGTGATGACGAAGGCGAGCGCTCGGCCGATTGGAAGATTGCCCTCGATGGTGGTTTGTTGTTGGGATCTGTCTTTACTTTGATTACGGGCTTCTCACTTATGAGACAAGGGCAAAATAGTGAAGCAACCATTAACAATATGGGCTTAATCACCTTAATTGTTAACTACTTAGTTGCAGGGATTGCTATGCTGATTGTGTCCAAGGTACTACCAGACATGGATGCGCCTAAAGGCAAGCGTGGCTACTTTAAATACTTCTCTGTGTCTTCTCTGGCCATGCTAGGGTGGATTGTTGCTGTCAGCATCTCGAGCGTCATCTTCCCAACGGCTATTAACCCAGTCTTTCCATATGATATCTACTTCATTATAGGGGGCTTAACCTTCCTCTTGCGCTTCTATCTCAAAAAGCGGTGGAATATTAAGGGTGGCCTTTTCTAACAAAATTGAAAGACCGATTCAGTCGTAAACTGAGTCGGTTTTTTGTATGCAAGATCTAGGAGATTAAAGTAAAGCAACAAGATTAGAATTTAAAAAGAATGAGCCTTTAGGCTTGCTCCTAAGGGGCGAAAGTGGTATTTTATTAAAAATAACTGTTGCTGAGAAGTCAAAGGAGGAAATAGAATGTCAGGTTGGGAAACAAAATTTGTACGTGAAGGATACACATTTGACGATGTCTTGCTGGTGCCAGCGCGCAGCGAGGTATTACCAAATGATGTGGATTTAAGAGTTGAGTTAGCGCCTAATCTAAAATTGAATATTCCTATTATTAGTGCCAGTATGGATACTGTGACGGATTCGACCATGGCAATCGCTATGGCCCGCCAAGGTGGACTGGGTGTCATCCATAAAAACATGTCCATTCAAGAACAGGCTGAAGAAGTTCGTAAGGTAAAACGTTCAGAAAATGGCGTCATCATCGACCCTTTCTATTTAACACCTGACAATACGATTGAGGATGCGGAAGAATTAATGAGCCGTTATCGGATTAGTGGGGTACCGATTGTAGAGAGCCTTGAAAGCCGTAAGTTAGTCGGGATTATTACCAACCGTGACCTCCGTTTCATTCCAGATTATAGCCATAAGATTGTGGAATACATGACGCATGAAAAATTGGTAACCGCTCCGGTTGGGACGACCCTAGAAGAGGCAGAAAAGATTCTTCATCAACACCGGATTGAAAAATTGCCAATCGTTGATGAGTCTGGTCGTCTATCAGGCTTAATCACCATTAAAGATATTGAGAAAGTCATTCAATTCCCTAACTCTGCCAAGGATCAACACGGTCGCCTTTTAGTTGCAGCGGCTGTAGGGATTACCAGTGATACTTTCGATCGTGCAAGTGCCCTAATTGCTGAACAAGTGGACGCTTTGGTCATCGATACTGCCCATGGCCACAGTGCTGGGGTTATCCGTAAGATTAAGGAAATTCGTGAGACCTTCCCAGATGTCACCATCATTGCTGGTAACGTGGCAACTGCTCAAGCCACTCGTGACCTCTTTGAAGTAGGGGTAGATGTCGTTAAAGTCGGGATTGGACCAGGTTCTATCTGTACCACCCGGGTTGTAGCCGGTGTTGGTGTACCTCAGTTAACTGCTATCTATGACTGTGCGACAGCTGCCAAAGAATACGGCAAAGCCATTATTGCGGATGGTGGGATTAAGTATTCAGGGGATATCGTTAAAGCCCTTGCCGCTGGCGGCCATGCGGTCATGCTAGGGAGCATGTTGGCTGGTACGGACGAGTCACCAGGCGAATTCGAAATCTACCAAGGCCGTCGATTCAAGGTTTATCGTGGTATGGGGAGCTTGGCTTCTATGGAAAAGGGGTCAAGTGACCGTTACTTCCAAGCAACTAACGAAGCCAACAAACGTGTACCTGAAGGGATTGAAGGTCGCGTTGCCTACAAGGGAAGCGTAGCAGATATTGTTTTCCAAATGATTGGAGGCCTTCGCTCAGGTATGGGCTATTGTGGAACACCAAATCTCCAAGCCCTACGTGAAGACGCGCAATTTATCCGCATGAGTGGTGCAGGTTTGATTGAGTCTCACCCACACGACGTTCAAATCACCAAAGAATCACCTAACTACTCACGCAGCTAAAGCTTTTAAATGAGATGCCCCTAGGGGCATCTTTTCTTTGTCTATAACTTTTAATAAAACTTAAGACACAAGGCATCTGGATTGATGTATAATGAAGGAGACTTGATAAGAAAGTGAGGACAGCAAGATGCGAATTTTGGTAGCAGATGACGATCGCGAAATTGTCGAATTACTCAATATTTATCTTCATAATGAAGGTTACGACGTGATTAAGGCCTACAACGGCCATCAAGCCCTCAGTTACATAAAAAATGATGTGGACCATGAAATCGGCTTAATCATCCTAGACATTATGATGCCAAAAGTCGATGGTATGCAGGTCCTAGATAAGTTACGTGCCGCAAATTATGAGACGCCCGTCTTAATGTTGAGCGCCAAAAGTTCAGATCAAGACAAGATTCAAGGACTGACCAGTGGGGCTGATGACTATGTCACCAAGCCATTCAACCCATTAGAAATTATTGCGCGGGTCAAATCCATCTTGCGTCGCCAGTCCACCTACCAGAAGGAAGCGGCCGAGCCAGATGTCATTGAGATTGGCCCTTTAATTATTCGACGCGCTTCCCACGAAGTAAAGACCTTAACGGATAAGGACATTCAGCTGACGGCTTTAGAATTTGGTATTCTCTATCTTTTGGCTAGCCATCCCAACCAAGTCTTTAGTGCCGAAGAAATATTTGAAGCCGTTTGGAACCAAGAAAGTATTGTATCAGCCAAGACGGTTATGGTCCATGTCAGCCATTTGCGGGATAAGATTGAAGCGGCCACAGAAGGTGAACGTGTCATTCAAACCGTATGGGGAGTAGGTTATAAGATTGAAGGATAAGGATAAAAAATCGCCTCAACAACTCAGCATGCGCTTGACGCGAAGCGAGCGGAGCGAACTCATCGTAGAGGCCATTATTACCATGAGTTTAATCTTCTTACTCTATCTCAGCGCTCTCTTGATCTATCGCCAAGCCATTGATTATAAATTAAACTTCTTTGGCCTAGATACCACGCTACGCCATATGCTAGGCTTAACACGCCAGCAAATTATTGTCTCTGTTTATATTTTTTCTCTTGCCTCCTGTGTGGTTGCGGTGATTGTCACCAATTGGCGAGTTAAGCGACGCATTAATCAAATGAAGTTAGCCCATATTCTGGACTATCTTAAGTACATCGCTCAGGGGCATTATGAGATTCGTATTCCTCAGACTGACTTAGGTGAGATGGATGAAGTTGTCAGTTCAATCAACCATTTGGTAGATAGCACGGTTAAGGCTATTGAAGAAGAACGGAAGATTGAAAAGTCCAAGGATGAGCTCATTACTAATATTGGGCATGATATCCGTACGCCTTTGACTTCTGTCATAGGTTACCTAGGTTTGATTGAGAACCAACAGTATCATAGTCAGGAAGAACTAGCCCGTTATGCCCATGTTGCTTATCGAAAGGCTCAGCAGATGCAAAGCTTGGTTCATGACCTCTTTACTTATACAGCCACTCGTCAGACGACAACGGAAATCAGACCAGTTCAGGTTCAGGTACTACGTTTCATGGAGCAGTTAGTGGCTGACTTCGAACTCAATGCCAGAGAAAAAGCCATTGAACTACGCTTGGATATCCGGCCGCAGAACTTGCTTGCTAGCTTTGATGTCGATAAAATGGCGCGAGTTTTCCATAACCTTTTATCCAACGCACTAAAATATGGTGCTGGCGCACATTATATTGAATTATTAGCCTATCAAGAGAATGACTATATTTATTTTAAAGTTAAAAACGACGGACAAGCGCTTGATAAGACTGAATTAGAAGATATTTTTCAAAGAAGCTATCGGGCTGATCAGTCACGTAGCGCTAACCAACCTGGAACAGGCTTAGGATTAGCAATCGTCCGTAATATCGTCGAACTTCACCATGGCCGTGTTTATGCCACGGTAGAAGGAAAAGAAACAATTTTTACTATTGAAATCCCCCAAAAATCCCCCAAATAATAAGGTGTACTATGAAAAAACGTAATTTCTTCCTAGTCTTTTTCAGTCTGTGGATAGGGCTACAGGTTTTAGCCACAACTGCTATTCAAGCAGTTGGGACAGAGCCGAATCTCAACGCTCAGTCTGCGATTGCGGTAGATGCTGCTAGTGGGCAAATTTTATATCAGAAGAATTCAATGGCGCTATTGGAAGTAGGAAATTTGACCAAGCTACTTAGTTTGCTGATCATCTATGATGCGCTAGACCAAGAGAGCATTCATTTAGATGATCGTGTGACCCTATCTGATGAGGCTTATGCCCTGAGTCAGAATTATGAATTGTCCAATGTACCCTTACGACAAGACTTGGATTACTCTGTCGCCGAACTTTTAGAGGCGGTGGAAATTGGCTCTGCTAACGGGGCTCTCCTAGCCCTAGCCGAATATACAGCCGGAAGCAAAGAAGCTTTCCAAAACTTAATGCAAGCCAAGGTTCAATCCATATTAGCGGATTCAGATAAGATTGATGAGGTTGACCGAGCAGAGTGGCAAGCCCTAGTTCCTGAGCTTGTTAATCTAACGGGCCTTGTAGAACAAGAAGAAGGAGTGGCAAGCAAGCAGCAGAATAAGCTCAATGCTATCATTCTAGCAGCTATAAGCTACCAATTAGTCAGTCGCCATCCTGAACTGTTAGATAATACCAAAATAGATGCTAAGCTCTTCCGCCAAGGGACTGATGATCAGTTTGAGATGCATAACAGCAACCAAATGTTAGCCGGCCAGGCCTATGAATATGACCAAGTTGATGGGCTGCTAAGTGCCGCGACAGTTCATGATGGCTATGGAACGGTCCAGACCATGGCGCGCGATAATTTTCGCGTTATTGTCCTCACATTAGGAAATAGCGATTCAGCTCAAAGCTATCATGATAGTAAGAAACTGTTAGATTATGTATATGGGACCTATCAGCTTAAACGCCTTATCTCTACAGGAGATTCGGTCATGCAACTTACTCAATTGCTAGCACTCGATGGTGAACCTGAACAAGTGAAGGCCTATTATGGCGAAAACTTAGACCTTGCGATTCCTATCGTTGATACCACGCCTCGCATTGATTATCTCTTTGAGCCAGATTCTAACCTGGTGACAGCCATTGACAACGGTTGGAATATTCAGGCGCCGCAAGCAGGAGGTCAGTCAATCGGGCAGGTGCAGGCTTCGATTAAGCAACATGCAATGCAGTTCCTTCCTACAAGTAAGACCAATCGTGTCAGTGTTAAGCTCAGCCATGACATTAAGGAAGCAGGTGTCATGGCGAAATTCTGGCGAGGGCTTGGCCGTTTCTTCAGTGGCCTAGCAGAAGGAATTCGGCAGTTCTTTACCAGACTATTCAATTAATTTTGAAGGGGAAGCTGCAGGGCTTCCCCTTTAATATATTGAATAGGCAATATATTGTGGTAACGACACAGTGGCTTAAACAATAAAATAAAGAGAATAGCCATATGGAGCCAAAGGCAAAGTAGTTAAGAAAAAAAGAATTACAGCACTATATTTAGGGAAGACTAAAAATTAAAACTACTAGATATAGTAGGTGGAGAAAAAGTTAATAAAAGGCGAAAAAAATGTAGGGAAAGTATTGACGAAAAGAAGGATTCGTGCTAATATATAGAAGTTGTCACGTGGTGGCAACAAGCACATTGAAAACTAAAC
>NZ_CALLVK010000023.1:0-158862 GCF_938010525.1 uncultured Abiotrophia sp.
GAATTTTGTCCTATTTGAAGGACCAAGAAGCGGGGGCGACTGTGACGAGCCAATCCTTGGCCAAAGCCCTCAATTACGGTGGCACCAAAATGTATAAGAAATTGGTGCGCGCCATTAATTATTTAGAAAATATTGGAGAGTTAGAGCAAACCAAACGAGGCCATTATCGCCTTAATGGCAAGGTCTCGAAGACAGTAGTGGGGACCTATCGAGCTAATGCCCAAGGCTTTGGTTTTGTCACCTATGCCGAAGGCCAGCCTGATTTCTTCGTTCCTCGAGGCCGAGCTTTGAATGCCATGCAAGGGGACACGGTAGAAGTGGAAGTCCTAAAATTGGCTAATCCTCAAACTGGTAAAGGCTCTGAAGTTCAAGTCTTGCGCGTAATTGAACGCGCAGTGAGCCAGTTGGTAGGGGAATTCATCGCTTACCCAAGTGAAGTTCGTCAGGAACGTCAGGCTCTGGGCTATGTCTTACCACAAGGTGATTACAGCGATGCCGTCCGGGTTGAAATCGATCCAGCTGGGATTCAGCCTGCTGACCATTCTATTTGTATTGTTAAGATTAGTCAGTATCCGACAGCAGAAGCGCCTCACATTTTACGAGGCCTAGTAGCCAAGGAAATTGGTCATCGTGATGAGCCTGGTGTGGATATCTTATCCGTTCTCTATCAATTCGGAATTCCGCATGAATTCCCAGAGGCAGTGAAAGAAGCGGCTGAGGCGGTGCCTCAGACCTTATCAGTTCAGGATCTTGCCAATCGGGAAGATTTGCGACAAGAGGTTATTTTGACCATTGACGGGGCAGATGCCAAGGACTTAGATGATGCCATCTCGCTTGACCGCCTAGAGAATGGCGACTATGTCCTGGGTGTTCATATTGCTGACGTATCCTATTACGTAGAAGAGGGTTCTGCCTTAGATTTGGAAGCTTACCAGCGTGGAACTTCTGTCTATTTAACTGACCGAGTCGTGCCAATGTTGCCACAGCGCTTGTCTAATGGGATTTGTTCCCTGCATCCTCATGAAGATCGCTTGACCCTATCTTGTCAAATGGTCATAGATAGCCAGGGACAGGTTAAATCCCATCGTATCTTCCGCTCAGTCATCCATTCTTCTTACCGCATGACCTACGATGATGTCAATGCTATCTTAGAAGGGGATGAGGCACTGCGCCAAAAATATGCGCCAATCGTGGAGCTTTTAGAAGATATGAGTCAGCTCCATCATCTGCTCGAGGCCAAACGAATTAAGCGAGGCGCGCTGGATTTTGATGCGCCAGAAGCCAAGGTCCTGGTCGATAACCAAGGTCATCCTCTGGATATTCAATTGCGGGAACGTGGCCTAGCTGAACGTTTGATTGAATCCTTTATGTTGGCAGCTAATGAGACGGTGGCTAAACACTATATGACTCGCGACTATCCTATGATTTATCGGGTCCATGAGCAACCTGATTCAGAACGTATGCAACGATTCGCTGAGTTCATTACAGCTTTTGGTATTGTCCTTAGAGGTAAGGTAGAAACGATTGCGCCTAAGCAACTGCAGCAAGCTCTTAAACAAGTTGATGGGCAGAACTTTGAACAGGCTGTTTCCACTATGATGTTGCGTTCTATGAAACAAGCTCGTTATAGTGAAGAAGCCCTGGGTCACTATGGGTTGGCAACAGCTGAATATACCCACTTTACTTCGCCTATCCGGCGCTATCCGGACCTGATTGTTCATCGCCTTATTCATCGTTATCTGGATAAGAAACCAAGTCATCAGGATAAGGCTCGTATTTTTGACCAGTTGCCAGGCATTGCTGATCAAAGTTCTAAAATGGAGCGTCGAGCCATTGATGCCGAACGTGATGTGACAGCCATGAAAAAAGCCGAATACATGCTAGATAAAATCGGGCAAGAATTTGAAGGAGTCATCTCTTCGGTGACCTCATTTGGTATCTTTGTTGCCTTACCTAACACAGTTGAAGGTTTGATTAGTCTTAAGGACTTGACAGGCGACTATTATGAGTTCGATCAGGCCCATCTATTGCTAGTAGGGCAAAGAACTGGTCGAATCTTCCGAATTGGTCAGAAGGTTAAAGTACGTTTGGAAGCTGTGGATGTTGGCGAGCGCGAAATTGACTTTAGCTTGCTTGAGGCTGAACCAGTGACTGGCTTAGATGTAGACTTAGTCCTACAGCGTAGCAAACAAGCCAAGGCTGCTAATAAGTCGGCCAAAGGCAAGACTCAAGACAGGCAGCGCAAAGATAAGTCAGCTAGAGCTTCTGCTAAGAAGAAGCGTGTGACTAAAGAAGACAAGGCCTCTGGCAATAAGGCTGGAGCAAGCAAGTCCAAGGGCTCAAAAGCCAATAAAGGTCGTCAAGAGGACAAGGGCAAAGCCAAATCTAAGTCTGCTAGCAAGCGTCATCGCAAGGAACTGTCTGAGCATCAAAGCAAGGATAGTCGTCAAGCTAAAAAGCAGTCTTTTGCTGGCGATAAGGCTAGCAAAAAATCAGCTAAGTCCACGGAAAGTAAATTTAAGCAATTTAAGATTAAACGCAAGCAACCTCAGGCTAACCGCCTAGGTTAGCTCCTGCGGAAATGAGGTGACTGATGTCGCAAGATAAGCCTTTAGCTCAGAATCGCAAGGCGCGTCATGATTATGAGATTCTTGAAACCTATGAAGCGGGTATGGTCTTAACCGGGACAGAGATTAAGTCCATTCGCAAGGGCAAGATGAACCTTAAGGATGGCTTTATCTCCATTCGTGATGGGGAGGCTTGGCTTAAGCAGGTCCATATCAGCCCCTACGACCATGGTAATATTTTTAACCATGATCCGGAGCGGGACCGTAAGCTCTTGCTTCATAAGAAAGAGATTCAGACTCTACATCGCGAAGTCCAACAAAACCGGATGACCCTAGTACCACTGAAGGTTTATCTGGTAAGGGGCCGGGCCAAATTGCTCTTTGGTCTTGCGCGTGGTAAGAACAAGTATGATAAGCGTCATGCCCTCAAGGACCAACAGGCCAAACGGGATATTGACCGCGCCCTTAAAAGCAGATAAGCAACTGGGACCATGGGTCCCAGTTTTTTCATGTCTATTGCCTTGGGAAGAGCTATGTCGGTATGCTTTTTATGCAAAAAAATGTTTGCTACACTTTCCTATTAAGAGGGGATTGTGGTAGAATAAGATTGATAGAGTCTGCCTCGCTCAGGAGGCAACTAGATAGAGAAAGGAAGTTATTAATCAATGATTTTTAAAGTAACATATCAACCCAATTCCCAACAAGTTCCTACGCGGGAAAATACCCAGACCCTTTATGTAGAAGCTGCTAACAAAGGGGAAGCACGGGAATTGATTGCTAAGTATACACCATACAATGTGGAGTTCGTCCAAGAATTATCACCTGCTCATTTAGCTTATGAGCAAGAGTCCAACCCGGACTTCGAAGTGTCGGTGTTCTAGTATGGCAGTTAATTTAAAAAATAACGAAACCGGCGTCTTCGCCCTAGGGGGCTTAGGCGAAATCGGGAAGAACATGTATGGTGTACAGTTCCAAGACGAAATCATCTTATTAGACTGCGGGGTCATGTTCCCGGAAGATGATTTGTTAGGGATTGATTACGTAATTCCTGATTTTTCCTATATTATGCAAAACCAGAGTAAGGTCAAAGCCCTGATTATTAGTCACGGTCACGAAGACCACATCGGGGGCATTCCCTTCCTCCTGCAGCAAATCAATGTGCCTATCTATGCCGGTAAACTAGCGGCTTCGCTGATTCGCAATAAGTTGCAAGAACGGGGACTTCTGCGCCAAGCTGAGATTCACGAAATTGATGAAGATGCAGTCATTCGTTTCCGCAAGACAACCGTCAGCTTCTATCTGACAACCCACAGTATCCCTGAAGCCTACGGGGTAGTCGTTAAGACACCTCCCGGCAACATCGTCTTTACAGGTGACTATAAGTTCGACTTCACCCCTGTAGGGAAGCCAGCGGACTTACACCGCATGGCTAAAATCGGGGAAGAGGGCGTCTTAGTCCTTTTAGGGGATTCCACTAACTCAGAAATTCCAACCTTTACCAAGTCGGAACAAGTGGTGGGACAATCCATTAAGAATATTATTCAGAAGGTAGAAGGTCGGGTTATCTTTGCCACCTTCGCTTCTAACGTTTCGCGTCTCCAACAGGTTGTTGAAACGGCCCAAGAAACAGGACGTAAGATTGCTGTTTTCGGTCGCAGTATGGAATCGGCTATTAAGACAGGTCGGGAACTAGGTTATATTAAAGATGATGATGAGCTCTTTGTAGAGCAACGTGATCTCAACCGGGTGCCGGCTGAGCAACTCATTATTCTCTGTACCGGTTCACAAGGGGAACCGATGGCGGCCCTAAGTCGTATCGCCAACGGGACTCACCGTCAAATTCAAGTTCAACCTAACGATACAGTCATCTTCTCAAGTTCACCAATTCCAGGTAATACCATGAGTGTTAACCGAGTCATCAACCAGCTCTGTGAAGTTGGGGCCCATGTTATTCATGGTAAGGTTAACAACATCCACACATCTGGTCACGGTGGTCAGCAAGAGCAATTGCTGATGATGCGTCTCATGAAGCCTAAGTACTTTATGCCAGTCCACGGGGAATTCCGTATGCAAAGTATTCAAGCTGGCCTAGCCCAACAAACAGGGATTCCTAAGGAAAACTGCTTTGTTATGGAAAATGGTCAGATGCTAGCCGTAACCGCTGATAGTGCTCGAATTGCGGGCAAGTTTACGGCAAATAGCATCTATGTGGATGGGAGCGGCATTGGCGATATCGGACATGTCGTTATCCGCGACCGTCGTAACCTATCAGAAGATGGTTTAGTGGTTATTTCTGCCACTTTAGACTATGAAAACAAGCAGTTGGTTAGCGGACCTGACATTATGTCGCGTGGTTTTATCTACATGCGAGAGTCCAGCGACCTAATTCACTCCTTGCAGTCTAGCCTCAAGTCAGCCATTAACCGTGGCCTTAACGAAAATGGCAATAACGTGAGCGAACGCCTGATTCGCGAAATGATTATGGACACTATCGTGCCTCTAATTTATGAACGGACCGAACGTTCTCCAATGATTATGCCGGTCTTGTTGGACATCAATAAGGGTGTCCGCCGTCGAAAACAGCGAACCGAACAAGACTAAGCAAAGTCTAGACAGATAAGCTTATTAGAAAAGAGGAATGTTTATGTCACGTATTGAAAAAGTAAGAGCTCAGCTCGCTGCACAAGGATTAGATGCCTTGGTAGTGACTAACTTAAAAAATATTCGCTACTTAGCTAATTTTACAGGGACGACTGCGGCCTTGGTTATTACATCAGATCAGGCCATTTTCGTGACCGATTTCCGTTATGTGCAGCAAGCAAGTAAACAAGCACCAGATTTTACCTTATTACAAAACAAGAAGGAAATCTTTGCTGAAATCAATGACTTCTTAGTTGCTCATAAGATTCAAAAAGTCGGGATTGAAGCGGACGAAATGACCGTTTCTACTTATCTTCGCATTAAGGATTTCTTTGGCCCAGAAGTGGTGCCAACTCAGGGCTTAATTGAGAAAATCCGCGAGATTAAAGACGCAGATGAATTGGCAACCATGAAGAAGGCCTGCGAGATTACCGACCAAGCTTTCAGTCATATTCTGACCTTCATTAAGCCAGGTGTCACTGAAATTGAGGTGGCTAACGAATTAGAACGTTACCTCAAAACCTTGGGAGCTAGCGCTATGTCCTTTGATACCATTGTAGCCAGCGGCTTACGTTCTGCAATGCCTCATGGGGTAGCTTCTGATAAGGTCATTGAAGAAGGCGATGTAGTAACCTTAGACTTCGGTTGCTACTATCAAGGCTATTCTTCCGACATGACCCGTACCATTGCGGTTGGTTCAATCGATCCAAAACTGGAAGAAATTTATCATATTGTGTTGGAGGCCCATAACTTGGTTAACCAAAAGGCTAAAGCCGGTATGACCGGGGCTGAATTGGATGCTATTGCACGTGATTATATTAGTGAAAAAGGTTATGGTCAATACTTCGGTCACAGTCTGGGGCATGGTGTCGGTTTGGACATTCATGAAGCACCAGGTGTCAATTCCAAGAATGACCAACCAGTTGAAGTTGGCATGGTCATTACCAATGAACCAGGCATTTATATCGAAGGCTTAGGTGGCGTTCGGATTGAAGATGACTTAGTAGTTCACCCAGACCATGTAGAACTGCTTAACCGCAGTCCAAAAGAATTGATTATTTTAGAAGTTTAAACCTAAAAAGGAGGAAGCCCAGATGACCCAAGAAAACAGTCATTTTGAACCACAAACGGTGGCACCCTTAGGGGAAATTAACATCACTACTGGTGTCCTTGAAGCTATTGCAGCTAAAGCTGTAAGTGAAGTAGAAGGTGTCTACCAACTCCACAAATCCTTCCAAACAGAAGTAGGTGGATTCTTTGGCATGAATCCTGATCGGGTTGGTGCTCGTGTTCGCCGCGACGATTCAGAAATTGCCATTGATGTTAAAATCGACCTTAAATACGGCTATTCTGTACCTGAAGTTGCCATGAAGGTTCAACAAAAAGTTAAGGAACAAATCTTCTTCATGACGGATTTAGTTGTTCAAGAAGTCAATGTCCATGTCGCTAGCATCCAAACGGAAGCTAGTCAGCCTGTGGATTATCTCCACTTAGATGAAACTGATGGTGAGTAGTGTGACCAAGATGAGTAATCGACACCAAGTTCGGGAGAAGGCCGTTCAGACCATCTTCCAACTCATCCGGCCTCAAGTGCCCGTAAGCTTAGACCAAGCTTGTGCCTTCGCCCTTGAAGCGGGCAACGACCCTGAAGCTGGCTTTGAAGGCTCTGATGCCTACTTGGACCGTCTGGTTCAGGGTGTCAACCAAACAGCTGAGGAGCTAGACCAACGTATTAGTCACTATTTATCTGAAGACTGGACTTTGGATCGCTTAGCGCGGATTGACCTAGCGATTTTGCGAGTTGCCTTCTACGAACTTCTCTATGTGAGTGAGGACGAAGTGCCAAGCAAGGTAGCTGTCAATGAAGCAGTAGAACTAGCTAAGACCTTTAGTGATGACAAATCCAAGCAATTCATTAATGGGGTACTAGCAGGTTTACTTAAAGACCTAAAAAAATAAAAGCAAAAGACCACCAAACTATGTCTTGGTGGTCTTTTTATGTTGTCTCAGGGCTTGGTAGAGGTCACTAATAAGTGTGTCCACCTCATCCATAGGAAGGCCAGAAAAACTCAGGAAGATTTGCTGGTCGAAGCCATTCTGGGCTTGGATAGAGAAGTCAGCAAGCGTCTTAAGTCGAATGCCCTCTTGAGCCAGTTGGGCCTGAAAAGGCTGGCTATGGAAAGCAAAACTCGGTTGAATTAATAGGTGGAGACCTGCATCAAGGCCAATTAGTTGGGCTTGAGGATCTTGCTTTTCAATGGCGTGAATCAGCCTATCACGCTTGCGTTTGTAGAAGCTCCGGGCTCGATTAAGATGGCGTTCTAAGTGACCTTGCTGGATAAAATCGTGAATAGCATACTGAGAGATGGTATTCAAGTTGACTGCGAATTGCTTTTCCTTCTGATAGAAAAGAGATAGAAGGGTTGCTGGCAATACCATATAGCTGATGCGGAGGCCAGGACTGAGAATGCGGGACAGGCTGCCCATATAGATTACTTGATTTCCTTGGTCTAATTGTGCTAGAGAGGGGACAGGTCGGCCAGTATATTTAAATTGGCTATCGTAGTCATCTTCAATAATCCAGCGATTAGGACTCTGCCTAGCCCAGTCTAAGATAGCTTGGCGACGGGGTAGAGGCATAACTGATCCGGTCGGAAATTGATGGGTAGGAGTGACGCTAAGGATGTCTAACTGGTCCAGTGGCGCTTCTTCGATAGCTAGCCCTAGTTGATCAAGTGGGCAGGCTTGAACCTGCCAGCCCATTTCTTTCAAAAATGGTAGCTGAGCGTGGTAGCCGGGATCTTCAATCCCAATTCGACGCTTAGGGGAAAGGAGTTGGACTAAAATCTGAAAGAGGGCCTGAGCATTAGGGCCTAGGATCAGTTGGTCTGGTTGACATGGAACGCCACGTTCATTGGCTAGATAGCTTGCCAAACTACTTCTAAGTGGCGCTAAGCCTTGAACAGAACTAGGCCCAAGCAAGTCAGGGGACTGTGAGTCAAATCGCTGAGTATAAAGTCTACGGAAAATTTCAAAGGGGAAGAGACTGGGGTCGGTTTCGGCCTTGGTTAAGTCATAGCGCCAACTAGGGCTAGGACTAGTGGTTAGGCTGGCTTGTTCCGAGGTCAGTTGGACTTGGAAACGCACATCGGCTACGAAGTAACCTTGACGTGGTCTGGTTTCTAGGTAGCCTTCGAGGCTTAATTGGTCGTAGGCATTAATGACGGTATTGAGGCTGATGCCTAAATCCTTGGCAAGTTGGCGCTTGCTTGGGAGCTTTTGATGGGCAACTAAGTGGCCGGAATGGATTTGATTTTTAATAGCTTGATAAAGTTGACTATAGAGCGCTTCTTTCTTGTTTGAGTCGAGATGAATAAGCATAGAGTCCTCCAACTGGTACTAGTCATTTGTAAGAAACTGGCACTATTAATGGTACCAGAAATAGGGTATGATAACAAGCAGAGGGAGGGAATTGAATGGCAAGTATTTTGGTAGTGAATGATATTCCTGGCACAGGCCAGGTGGCTGGTTTAACGAATTTGGCTGTATTGAATGCAGCTGGTTACGAGGTGACCCTCCTGCCTACAGTTTACTTAACCCACCATACCGGACGTTGGCCAGTCTACCGCGAGAGTTTGGATGCAGCCTTTTCCGCCTCTTTAATGGCTTGGCGACAGGTCAAGTTCCAGGCTATTGTGACCGGATATTTTGGCAATGCCAACCAGATTCACCAATTTGTTAACTGGTATAAACACTACCAAGCTGACACCTTTTTGGTGGTGGACCCCATCATGGGAGATCGTGGTCAGCTTTATACTGGGCTGGATCAGAATTATGTTGCGGCTATGCAAGAACTGGTTGCCTTAGCCGATTATGCCCTGCCGAATTTGACGGAGGCCTATCTCTTGGCTGGTCTAGATGCTGAGTTAGTTAAAACTCAGGAAGATAAGCAAGCTCTAGAGACTTTGGCTAATCTTGAATATAAGCAAAAGTCTTGGATCATCACAGGGATTGAAGTGGATGACAAGATTGGGGTGGCTTTTGAGTCTAATCAAGAGGCTTGGACTCAGCGCCAAAATTGCCATTTGTTTGGCACTGGGGACTTCTTCACTTCTTGTTTCCTGGCCTGCCAGGTAGGGGGCTTATCTCTAGAAGCGACATGCCAATGGTGTGTTGATCTAGTTGGACGGGCCGTAGAAAACCAGGGATTAGACCGAGCTCTAAGTCGCCAGGAGCTTTATTATCAGCCTTATTTACCTTTTATCAGCAAAACCTTAAGAAAAGAGGACTCATTATGAATCAAACAAAAACAGCCTTTCACCGTCGCTTAGTAGGCTATATCGAAATTGGGTTATTCGCAGCACTTATCGTTCTTGCGATTACTTATTTAAAAATCCAGATGCCGGGTAGAACCATGGTTCATGTCGGCAATGCCTTAGTTGTTTTATCCGTCTTACTACTAGGCTTCAAGCGTGGTTCTATTGCTTCCTTTTTAGGTCTTTTCATCTTCGATGTGTTCAATGGCTTTGCTGCTTCTGTCGCCTTTACGCTTTTGGAAGCCGGCCTGGTTCTTGTCACGGTTAATGCAGTCTACACCTATGTATTTAAGAAACGTGACACGCGCTTTAACCTTGTTGCGGTTTCCGTTGTGGCTGGTTTAGTCAAGATTGTCAGTCGGCCAGTCTCCATTGTGGCGCAACAATTGGTTTTAGGATCTAGTTGGAATGCGGCCATGGCAAGAGTAGTCGAGAAGATGCCCGCCACCTTCTTCACTGCCATCGTAACGGCTATTTTAGTAGGGATTCTCTACTATCCAATGAAGCGTGTGATTGAACGTTTCCATCCAATTGGCGAATAGTGATTATGCTGAAGCTGGTTTTACCAGCTTCTTTTTTCTTGTTTAAATAAATGCACAAAAATCACAAAAGAAAGCGCATGAATTGCGTCTCAAGGCAAATAACGGTAGAATAAAGGAGACTATAAGGAAGGAATAGGTGACGATATGCCAGTATTAGAAATCAAGGATTTACATGTGGCCATTGAAGGCAAGGAAATCCTTAAAGGGGTTAACTTGACCCTCAAAACAGGAGAAATTCATGCGGTTATGGGACCAAACGGGACTGGGAAGTCCACCCTAGCGGCGGCCATTATGGGTAACCCTGCCTATCAAGTAACCCAAGGTGAGATTCTCTTAGATGGTGAAGATGTCTTGGAGATGGAAGTAGATGAGCGCGCCCGTGCTGGTCTTTTCTTGGCGGTGCAATATCCAAGTGAGATTCCAGGCGTCACCAACGCTGAGTTTATGCGCGCAGCCATTAACTCTCGACGGGATGACGACAACAAGATGGGCGTCCGCGAATTCATCAAGAAATTGGATGAGAAGATGGCGCTACTAGATATGCCAGAAGAAATGGCCGAACGCTATCTCAATGAAGGTTTTTCAGGTGGGGAGAAGAAGCGTAATGAAATCCTACAATGCCTCATGATTGAGCCTAGCTTTGCTATTTTGGATGAAATCGACTCTGGTCTCGATATTGATGCCCTTAAGGTGGTATCCAAGGGCGTCAATGCCATGCGGGGGGAAGGTTTTGGTTCCCTGATTATCACCCACTACCAAAGATTACTCAACTACATCACGCCCGATGTGGTCCATATTATGATGGAAGGGCGCGTGGTAATGACAGGCGATGCTGAATTAGCTAAACGCTTGGAGGCGGAAGGTTATAAGGGTATTAGTGAAGAATTAGGTCTTCACTATGACGAGAAAGCCTAGGTGATAGCATGACTAGCAAACATTATTTAGACCAGATGCAGGCTTTGGCTACTTTTGCCGCCCTTCCTGACTGGTTCCGCGCTATTCAAAATCAAGCCCATTCAGTCTGGCAGGATTTGCAGTTACCAGTGATTGAGCGGGTTAAGTATCATCGTTGGCCCCTCCTATCCCAAGAAGTAGTAGCACCACAAACCTTAGAGGAACCGCTACTCTATGGTCTAGATGCGGCTTTGGCTGAGCAAGACCACCTGAGTGGGCAGATTGTGCATGTGGGCAATCATACTCTAGTGGAAAGTTTGGATCAAGACCTAGTCGATCAAGGGGTAATCGTGACAGATTTGTTCCAGGCTCTTGCAGATTATCCTGACCTAGTTAAGGAACATCTCTTCTCGGTGATTGGCGCCCATGAAGACCAAATTGAGGCCTATCATACGGCCTTCATGAATGGGGGGCTCTTCATCTATGTGCCAAGAAATGTAGCTGTGACTTTGCCGCTTGAATCACTCTTGGTCCAAGACAGTCGCTATGATCAAGCCTTCAACAAACATGTACTGATTGTGCTTGAACAAGGGGCAAGTTTAGATTATGTGGAGCGCTTAGAAACTTATGGTGATAAGCCAAACTCTGCCACCCATTTTGTTGAAGTGGTCGTTAAGGCTGGCGCACAGATTAAGTATTCAGCAGTCGATACCCTAGGGGCCAAAAGCCATGCCTACATTAAGCGTTATGCCCAAACGGCGCGCGACGCCAAAATTGATTGGGCCATTGGTGAACTTAATGACGGTAATGTCATCTTAGACTTAGACACCTACCTCAATGGTGATGGTTCTGAATCTCAAGTGCAGATTGTCGGTATTTCAACTGGCAAGCAAATCCAGGGCATTGATTCGAAGGTGGTCAACCGCGGTAATCATTCTGTCGGGAATATTCTGCAACATGGGGTTATCTTGGACCGCGCAACCTTGACCTTCAACGGGATTGGGCTGATTGAAAAATACGCCAAGGGTGCCGATGCTCAGCAGGAAAGCCGAGTACTCATGTTATCTGAGAAGGCTCGAGGAGATGCCAACCCTATCCTTTTAATTGAAGAATTTGAAGTGACTGCAGGACACGCGGCTTCTGTAGGTCAAGTAGATGAAGAACAACTCTACTACCTGATGAGCCGAGGCTTAAGCCGAGAAGCTGCTGAGTACTTAGTAGTACGAGGTTTCCTAGGCCCAGTTATTGTGCAAATGCCTTCGGCTGAAATTAGACGCCGCTTAGTAGAAATTATAGACCGTAAATTAAGTGGTTTAGAAGGTGGCCAGGAAGGCTAAAGCTATTAAACACGGAAGGAGATTGTAAGATGCCAGCAAAGATTACTAGCCCATCACCATGGGCTAAGGACTTTCCCATACTCAAGCAAAAGGTCCATGGCCAAGACTTGATTTTTTTTGATAATGCGGCGACTAGTCAGAAGCCACAGCTTGTCTTAGATCGCTTGGCTAACTACTATCTCCAAGATAATGCCAATATCCATCGTGGGGTTCATAGTCTGGCCAACCGAGCCACTCAAGACTATGAAGCAGCCCGCCAGAGAGTAGCTGACTTCATGGGTGCCAAGTCGCAAGAGATTATTTTTACCAGTGGGACTACTGCGGGTTTGAATTTTCTGGCGGACCGTTGGATAGGACCTAGTTTACAGCCAGGAGACCAAATTGGGCTGACTTATTTGGAACATCATTCCAATCTAGTGCCTTGGCAAGCGCTAGCCCAAGAGCGGGGTGCCACACTCTCTTATCTACCCCTAACGGAGGATCATCACTTGGATATAGAGGCCCTAGAAGCTAGTGACTGGTCCAAGCTCAAGGTCATTACCATCCATCATGTCTCCAATGTCTTGGGGATTTCTCAGGATATAGCTGCTTTAACAGCCTGGGCTAAACCACGAGGCATTAAGGTCATTGTTGATGGTGCTCAGGCAGTCGCCCATTTGCCAGTAGATGTAGAAAGCCTAGGAGTCGATGCCTACTGTTGGAGTGGTCATAAGCTCTACGGACCGACTGGAATTGGCATTTGCTACCTCAAGCAAGAACATCATGACACTTGTCAGCCATTTTTCTATGGCGGTGAAATGGTCCATCAAGTAGGAGATTACCAAACAGACTACGCGGTCGCCCCACAGAAATTCGAAGGGGGAACGCCGCCTATTGCTCAAGCCATTGGCTTGGCAGCTGCCATTGAATGGTTGTCCACTATCGGATGGCAAGCGATTGAAGCCCATGAAAGTTTTCTGATGCTAGAACTAGTAAGAGGCTTACAGGCTATTCCGGGTCTGGAAGTCTATGGTCATGGGCATGGTATTGTGACCTTCAATATTGCGGGTGTCCATCCTCATGATGCAGCGACAGCCTATGATTTAGAGGGCATTGCCATGCGAGCAGGCCACCATTGTGCCCAGCCTTTAATGCGCCGCTTAGGTCAAGCAGCGACTCTGCGTGCTAGTGTGGCACTCTATAATGATGCGCAAGAAGTCGCACGTTTTATCGAAGTTACCAAAGCAGTGAAGGAGTTTTTCTGTCCATGAGTTTAAATCAATTAAATCAACTCTATCGCCAAGTCATTTTGGACCATGGGCAACATCCCCGTCATTTTGGTAAGTTGGACCATGCCAGTCAAGAAGTGGAACTATTCAATCCTACTTGTGGCGATGCGATTGTCTTGTCCTTAAAAATTGAAGATGACCGCATCCTTGATTTGGCCTTTAGTGGCCAGGGCTGCACCATTAGTATGGCTTCTGCCAGTATGATGTGCGAGGCTTTGTTGGGCAAGCCAAAGGATCAAGCCCTAGCCATGATTGCGACTTTTCAAGCCTTGGTTGGTGGACCAGGACAAGTGGAAGACCGTTGGGAGCAAGCGCTAGGTGATGCAGCCCTCTTAGAAGGTGTTAAGGCCTTTCCTGCCCGTTATAAGTGTGCCATCCTGGCCTGGAAGGCCCTAGGACTGGGATTAGATCAAGATACAAGCTTGGATGAGGGCTTAAGCAGCCATAACCAAGCACAAGAAAGCGAGTGAAGATAATGAGTGACGTACCTGTTGTTAACGACTATGCCTATGGCTTCCACGATGATGCCGAAATTATCTTTTCTACGGGTAAAGGTCTGAACGAAGAGGTTATTCGGACTATTTCCAAGGAAAAAGGGGAGCCTGAATGGATGTTAGACTACCGTCTGCGTTCACTTAAGGTCTTCCGTGATAGTAAGTTGCCTGACTGGGGGCCTGACCTGTCAGCACTAGATTTTGATGATATTATATATTACCAGAAGGCCATGGATCGTCCTGCCCGTTCCTGGGATGATGTGCCTGATGAGATTAAGGAGACCTTTGAACGTATTGGGATTCCCCAGGCTGAACGCGAGTATCTAGCGGGTGCTGCGGTTCAATATGAATCGGAAGCAGTTTACCATAATATGAAGGCCGAGTTTGAAAAATTAGGCATTGTTTTTACTGACACGGACTCTGGTTTACGCGAATACCCAGAGATCTTCAAGGAACATTTTGGGACAGTGGTGCCACCAACCGATAACTTTGAGGCCGCGCTCAATAGTGCTGCTTGGAGTGGGGGTACCTTTATCTATGTTCCAAAAGGGGTCAAGTGTGACATTCCACTTCAAACCTATTTCCGCATTAATAATGAGGGGACAGGACAGTTTGAGCGGACCTTGATTATTGTGGACGAGGGCGCCAGCATCCACTATGTGGAAGGCTGTACGGCACCAACCTACTCGACAGCTTCGCTACATGCAGCCATTGTGGAAATTATTGTCAAAAAAGACGCCTATTGCCGTTATACCACCATTCAAAACTGGTCTAACAACGTCTATAACCTAGTGACCAAGCGGGCCCATGCCCATGCGGGGGCAACTATGGAGTGGATTGATGGAAACTTAGGCGCTCATACAACCATGAAGTATCCAAGTGTCTATCTTCAAGGAGAAGGGGCGCGGGGTACCATGCTTTCCATTGCCTTTGCCGGTAAGAACCAAAAGCAAGACACGGGTGCTAAGATGATTCACAATGCCCCCAACACCTCTAGTTCCATTGTGTCTAAATCCATCGCCAAGGATGGGGGAGAGGTTAACTATCGTGGGCAAGTGACCTTCGCTAAGAATTCTAAGCGCTCAATTTCTCATATCGAGTGTGATACCATTATTATGGATCAGGCTTCAAAATCGGATACCATTCCGTTCAATGAGATTCATAATGGGCAAGTCTCCTTGGAACACGAAGCCAAAGTCTCCAAGATTTCAGAGGAGCAACTCTTCTACTTGATGAGTCGAGGGTTGTCTGAATCTGAAGCGACGGAAATGATTATCATGGGCTTTGTCGAGCCTTTTACCAAGGAATTACCGATGGAATATGCGGTTGAACTCAACCGTCTCATTAGTTATGAAATGGAAGGCTCTGTTGGCTAGACAGGGGCTATCAATATAAGTTAAAAACACCTCGTGACTTGGGCACTAGCCTGAGTCACGAGGTGTTTTATAAATAAATCCTCATTGGCTGAGTTGCGCTAGCCAATGAGGATTTTTGAGTAAATTATTTTGGTGTCCAGGTTTTAAGAATTTCCTCTAAGGCATCCATGTCTTGAGGTGCCCCTTCGACAGCTAAGTAGTAGACTGAATCAGGATCGGACTCTGTGGTGAAGTAAACGAGACGTAAGGATTTCTCTTGAAATTGTACTTCAACTCCGACAGCGTCCTTATAGCTAGATGGGTAATTCTTAGCAGCGCTTAAGGTGAGCTTTTCATGGGATGGGATGGTGGCAAAGGTAGCCATGTGATCGGTCGCATAAGGATATGGTTTAGGTAGTTTACTGAAGACTGGATGATTTTCGATGCCTTGATAAGCTGGCAACTTATTTAATGTGACTACCGTAAATGCATCTTTAGAAGACCACTGGAGCTGGGTGGGTGAGTGTTCTCCAAGTTCAGTAAATTTGACAAAGTCGGAAGGAATCATGACATAGCCTAGTGAGTCGCTGCCGACTTTCTGACTTAAATCAAGTTTAGTAGTAGTTTGACTACTAGAGGATTCTTCGGCCAAAATGGTCTGGGGCGCAAGCACGACTAGGCTAGCCAAAAGGCATAAAAAGGTTAAAAATCGTTTCATTATATGGCTCCTCCTTCTTAAGGTTTCTTACTTGACCAGGTTTTAGCAATGTCACCAAATGAAGAAAGACTATCTGCATTAGGGCCGTCCATACCAATTAGGTAGACATAGTTACTATCATTTTTATCGGTGAAATAGACACTGCCAATAGCACTTGAATCCTTATAGCTAACTAGGTAGTAGCCATCAGGCAGGTTGTCGAAGCCTGCAGGTCCAGATTGAAAGGTAAGTTCTTTATCAGGTAAGCGATAAACAACTTCTTTCATGATAATCCAAGCTGGAAGAGTCAACTTAGTCAATGACTGAGGCTTACTTTGAATATAATCTGTCGCATTCAGTCTCATTAAGCTAATCGATGTGTTGGTGGATTTATTGACGAATGACAGACCGCCAGTGTTTTGGTCACCAGTTTCGTTCGCTTCGTAGCCCTCAGGAAGGGTTAAGTAGCCAACCGTATCGTTGCCGACAACTTGTGTGCCAGCCGTTGCTGCGCTTGAAGTTTGACTAGATGTGCTAGTGTTAGACTCAGCGAGAATGGCAACAGGCTGCCAGAGGGTAGTGGCTAGCAGTCCTAAGGCCACAAGCCGACTGAGTTTTTTGTTCATGAAAATCATCCTTTCATTGCCAGAGGGAAAGCCTCTTAACTTAGGGGCATTCTGTAGAGATGCCACTTATACTGATAGTATAGCACTTATACTAGGGGCATTCAAGAAAGGCTAGTTTCAGAAAAATACTTAAGATAGGGATTTGACGATAGTTAAGATCGGAGACAGAGAACGGTTTTAAGCATTTTTTTGTTTCTTCTAGGACCGAATGATTTGTGAAGGTTTAAGGCTAAATGTTAAGAAACCTTGAAATTTGAAAGACAAATATGGTAATTCTACGTACTATGACAAGCAGTATGTTACAATATACTTAGACCAAATTCTCTAGATTTAGGAGTGAGGAAACTATGAAGAAATCAACTAAATGGCTCGTTGCCTTAATGGCAGCTCTTGCTGTGGCACCTAACGTGGCCTATCTAAGCCAACCGACATCAGAACTAGTTTCTGCGGTAGAACAAGCCCAACAACAGAAATTATTGTCTTTGGGAGCTTCTCTGAATCCGCAACAACAAGAACAAACCAAAAATCTCTTAGGTGCTAAAGACTTTAGTGCCGCTAATACGCTCATGGTAGATGGGAATACTGTTAACCAGTACTTACATGATGGGTCTAATGCGAGCACTACTGTTTATTCCAGTGCTTATATTGAACAACAAGCGGCTGGTTATGGGGTACAAGTTCAAATTGTGACACCACAAAATATCACTTTAGTCAGTGCTACGACTTATCAGAACGCAGCTATTACGTCTGGTGCTAAGGATGTGCTGATTCGTATTGCTACCGTTAGTCCTGTAACGGGTGAGGGGGCATTGGCAGGGGTCTATGCCTTGCTTGCTAAGTCAGGTGTTAAAGTAGATGAGAAAGCTGTTAAGGTTGCTGAGAAAGAGATCAAGGTAGTCGAAGTTGTCAAGAAAGAAGATAAATTAGACGATACCAAGGCTAACCAAATCATTTCTGAAATCAAAAAAGAAGTCACCAACCAACAAGCCAATCAAGGGGTAAACGTGGATACCCAAGTGGCACAAACCATTGTTAACCAAGTAATCAACAACACCACTGTTAACAACAATACGACAATCAATAACAACACCACTAACAATAACACGACCGTTAATATTTCTGACTCAACTAAGGAAGAGTTAGTAAAATTAGCGGAAGAATATGCTAAGACAGAGGCAGCTAAGTCTAAAGATACTATCCAACAGTTAGAAAAATCGGTAGACAATAGCCTCAATGCACCTTGGAAGGAAGTCCTCAACAGCTTAGACGAAGCTAGTGCGCCAAGCAAGGAAGAAATCTTAAATGCCGAACGCAAGGATTACTCTGACCAAGCTGTTTACAACCCAATTCTGCCTGCAATGTTCAAGAAATTCTATGAACGTGTGCAAAATGGCGAACCAGTTTATGATATTTACTCTCATACCTTCATTCTGGAAAAATTCTTGCCAGATATGAAGCCTGAAGAGAAACAAGCCCTCAACCAATTACGTGTTTACCTCTATCAATACACCAACACTTTGGATAAGGATCGTAAGGAAGCCTTGGGTAACGACTACACCAGTGTTAAACAACGTTGGACCGCTCAACTTAATGCGGCTGAAGCAGTGGGTAACCAAGCAGATGTCAAGAGCCTAACAGATAAGTTTGCCCTGGCAACGGGTTATGCTAATGAAGTATATGCTTACGAATTCGTTCAAGATGGTAGCAAGATTACAGCCTTGCCTCGGGTAGACTTAGTGACCCATGTGTCAACAGCTGATCACCTCTTCTATGATACTGCGACTGGTCAAGTCAGCGTGGGGATTGAGCCAAATGTTACGCCTGTAGCCAATGGACTCTTTAGCTTCCAAAATGCTTACGGTGTTGACGTTAAGCCAAGCGCTGATTTAACGATTAACTTGCCAAAAGATTTTAAGATTCCAGGTTATAATGGGGATAATCAACCAAGTAACTCCGAAAACCAAGAGTCGCAAGCTTCTGGGCAAAATCCAGCTGACGCTTCGACAGCTCCCGCTAATCAGGACCAAAATCAACCAGCACCAGCACAACCAGGAACTGAGTCAGGTGAAGCAAGCCAACCTGCTAATAATAGCCAAAATCCGCAATAGGGTAATAGCTAACCCTCGGCACGCTATGAGGTGGGCCGAGGGTCTTTTGATTTGTTAGATATTTCAATTGTTACATTTAATGCTCAAATCTAACTTTTTGCTTTATAATCCCCACCATTAGTGGTATAATCGAAAATGATTATTTAGGCTTTTTTCTAGTTAAGGCCTAAAAATAGACATAAGGAGGAGCGAACACATTGCAATTTACAGGTATATTACTATTAATTATTTTGGTTTGTGTGCTTGGTTACTTTGCCTATTACTTCTACCGAAATAAAAATACGCAAAGCATCCGGGAACTTGAAGCAAGAAAAGAGGAGATGATGGCGATACCGATTGCCAATCAACTCTTCCTCCTTAAGAATATGAGCCTATCGGGTCAAACAAAACGTAAGTACGAGAGCTTGGTTAACCAGTGGCAATCCATTACCAACTTCCAGTTTGTAGAGATTGAATCTGCCTTGGTTGGCGCACAACAATACGCCGATCAATTGAATTTTATGCGGACTGGCCGGACTATTGCTCAAGCACGTCAGTTGATTGATGAAACCATGGTTAAGGTGCAAGACCTCCATCAAGACTTGTCCGATCTTCTGCAGGTAGAAGTTGACAACAATGAGTTGAATGCGGCTTTACATGAGCGTTATAATTCAGCCCGTAAGAATGTCATGAACCACAGTTTTGATTATGGTCCTGCCATTGAGACCTTGGAGAAGAACCTCCAGTATTTGGAACTCAATTTCACTAAGTACAATGAGTACACTGAAAATGGGGACCACCTTGAAGCGCGTGACATGCTCAAAACCATTGATGCTGACATGACCAGTCTAGAAGACATCTTGGAGCGTATTCCTTCGATGTACGACAAGATTAAGAATGAATACGAAGACTCCTTAGATGATTTACGTGAAGGCTATCAGAAGATGGTAGACAGTCGCTTTGACTTTGATGGCGTTGCCATTCTAGAAAAAGTGGACGAAATTCAAGAAAAATTGAACGACGCCAAGAATGAAATCAAGAATGCCGACTTATCAGAAGCTAAGACTCTGATGGATAAGGCAGAACGTGATATCAAGTCGCTATATGATTTGATGGAAACTGAAATTGAAGCCAAAGACTATGTCAACAAGAACATCCAAAGTCTTCGCCGCAAAATTGATGAAGTGGCTGAAAATGGGCGTTATGCTGGCATTGAAGTAGACCGCATCGCGCAAAGCTATATTCTCCATGAGAATGAAGTGGATCAAATTGCTGATTTAAGCGACCAAATCCGTCATGAATATAACCGTTTCAAAGACTTGGTGGCTGAGACAGAAGGTTCTGCAGTGGTTTACACCCAAGCTGAAGGTCGCATTAAGAAAATTCGCAAGCGTATCGAAGAAATTGATGAGCAAGTATTGGCAATCACTAACAAAATTGCTCAACTCAATACGCGTGAGAAGGATGCCAAGACTAACTTGGATGACTATGAATTAGCTCTACGTAATATTAAGCGTCGGATTGAGAAAAGTCATCTACCTGGTCTCAGTGATTCCTTCTACGATCAGTTCTATCGTGTAACTGACCAAATTGAGCACTTGGCTAAGCAACTCAACCGAGTTCGTATTGATATGGATGAAATTGAAAGCTTAGAAGACGAGTTAGAGCGTCACCTTGCTGCACTGGAAGAAATGACAGAGTCGGTGGTAGACAGTGCTATGTTGACCGAATACATGATTCAACAGAGCAACCGATTCCGCTATGACTATCCTGAAGTGGATGCAGCAATCAAAGAGGCTCAATACCTCTTCCATCGGGAATTTAAGTATCAAGAAGCCTTAGCGATTATTGAGAAAACCCTGAGACGAGTTGACCCAGATGCGCCGACTCAAGTACGTCGCATGTACCACCAAGAAAAGCGGAGCACTCAATTTTAGGATTGCTAAGTGCTAGATAGTTTAAAAAACAAAAGGCCCAAGACACGTGTTGTCGGGCCTTTTTGCAAGAGGAGGAAAGTGATGATTTATCTGGATAACGCCGCAACTACCCGGATTCATCCCCAAGTATTGGCTACCTATAGCCAGGTTGCTCAAGAATTTTTTGCTAATCCGTCGAGTGCTCATGGCCTAGGACGTAAGAGTCGACAACTTTTGGAACAGGCTCGTGCCCAAGTTGGTCAACTATTAGGTTATCATCCACAGGAAATCTACTTTACTAGTTCAGGCACTGAGGCCAATAACTGGGTCTTCCAACGGATTGTAAGCCAGGCCCACAAACGTCGGCCTGAGGCTAATTTGGTTCTAGTCAGTCCTTTTGAGCATCCTGCAGTTTTAAGCCAAAGAGACTATATCGAAAGTCAAGGTCTGACCTGGGACACTTTGCCAGTGACTGATCAAGGGCAAGTAGATTTGGAAGCTTTCCAGGCTAAGTTAGGACCAGAAGTTTTGCTGGTTTCCACCATGGCTGTCAATAATGAGATGGGGGCTTGCCAGCCTTTGGAGCAGATGGCGCAAATCTTAGCAGACTATCCAATTATTGTCTGGCACGTCGATGGGGTTCAATCGGTTACGACTGAATTGTCTCGAGTTCAAGAGGCCAGAATTGATTGTTTGAGCTTGTCTAGCCACAAGTTTCACGCGCCACGCGGAGTGGGGATTTTGGCCTGCCGCCAACGCGTGGATTTGGTTCCCCTTATGACGGGGGGAGGCCAGGAGCAGGGGCAAAGATCTGGGACTGAGAACCTAGCCGCCATTGTGGCTACTGCCAAGGCCCTACGTCTAGCCCATGGAGAACAAGGTCAGACCCGTTCGCGGCTTAAGGCCTATGGCCAGCAATTAGCCCAAGCCTTAAGCGCGCAAGGTTGGGTTATCTTTGCCCAAGATACGGCAGCGCCTCATATTCTGTGCGCAGCTCTTCCAGGAATTCCTGGCGAGGTCTTGCTCAATGCCTTCGAGGCCCAAGGCATCTATGTGTCAACTACCAGTGCTTGTTCCAGTCGAGTAAAATCTGACCATCACAGTTTGGCTGCAATGGGTGTACCCCAAAACTTAGCCCAATCCGCCTTACGCTTTAGCCTCGCAGCGGATAACAGTGATCAGGATATTGAAAAATGTCTAGTAGCCATTCCAAAAATTAGCCAACAATTTGAGAAAACACGAGGAAAATCATGAGTCAAAAACAAATTCTCATTCATTACGGCGAACTCTCAACTAAGGGTCGCAATAAAAAAATGTTTATTAATAAATTAGCTGAGCATATCCGCTACCGTACCCAGGATTTAGAACGCATCAAGATTGTGCCTGAATACGACTTTATGCATTTGATTTGGCAAGAAACGCCTTACCAAACAGTTATTGAGCGGCTTGAGACAGTACCAGGTATTTCGCGCTTCGAGCCAGTCTATCGAGTGGACAAGGATCTGGACGCAATCAAAGCTCAAGCACTGGCCTTGTTTGAAGAAGTGAAGCCAGCTGCTGGCAGTTCTTTTAGAGTTTTAGCCAAACGTTCTGATAAGACCTTTGCCTACGACACCATGGATCTACAGAGAGAAGTGGGAACTTGCCTAGGTTTAGCTTATCCAGATTTAGAAGTAGACTTCAAGACTCCAGATTACAAATTAACAATCAGTATCCAAAAGGCTGGCGCCTACTTAAGCCTCTTGTCTTATAAAGGGGTAGGGGGATTGCCTTATGGGGCTAGCGGCCGCGCCTTGCTCATGCTATCCGGGGGGATTGATTCTCCTGTGGCAGGCTCTCAGATGATGAAGCGTGGTTTGGAAATCGAAGCAGTTCATTTTGCTAGCCCACCTTATACGGGCCCGCAAGCTCTGGAAAAGACCAAAAAATTAACGGCTCAATTGGCTCAATATGGTCGAAGCTTGACTTATCATTGTGTGCCTTTTACTGAAATTCAAGAAGAAATTAAGGATAAGGTCCACGATGATTTTTCCATGACTATTATGCGTCGTATGATGCTTCGGGTCATGGAGGCGCTAGTGAATCGTCAACAAGCTGATGCTATTGTGACGGGAGAATCCTTAGGGCAAGTAGCCTCTCAGACACTGAAGAGTATGCGGGCCATCAACCAAGTAACTTCCGTGCCGATTTTGCGGCCCTTAATTGCAGTAGATAAGAACGATATTATTGCCCAAGCGGAAGCCATTGGGACCTATGAGATTTCCAATGAGCCTTTTGAAGATTGCTGTACGGTCTTTGCCCCTAAATCACCACGTACTAAGCCAAAATTGACGTCTGTAATGGAGTTAGAAGCTCTCTTAGATGTGGAAGGATTAGTTGCTCGCGCTGTTGAGGGCACTCAAACTGAGATTATTGGCGCGGATTACGGTAAGTTAAGTAGTCCGGATTTTAGTCACTTACTATAGTTTGTTTGAATTCAGCCTGGAGGCCTTGCCCTTTCAGGCTGTGATTTTTATCTCTATGACACAAAGTGGGAATGTAAAGAGGCAGAAAACGTGTCTGTCTAGCTTTTAGTGACCCCAAAATGCCCTTATGAAATGGGTCAGAATCATGACAAATTAAAGATAAGGAGATTAACTATTTCTTTTTCCCTAGAACTTATGTTATCATAGTCTTGGACTTGAAGGAGTGATAGACATGCAGACGAGTGTATATGGTATGGCAGTACTATGTCTTCGTCTTATCATCCTAGGGATGAGTCTCCTCATTTTCCGGGGTGTGAACTGGAACCAGCTCATGCGCCAGAATGCCAAGCAAGGGGCCTATGCTGTTTATGTCATGGTCAGCCTTGCAGTGGGGCACTTAGTCGGGTCGTTTATGATTGAAATGACGGAATCCTTACAGAACTTATTGTTAGGTTTCCTTAAATAAGAGAGTGTATCCCTATTTGTTCGCTCCAAAACGAATAGGCGTAAGAATAGGAGAATTTTTGATGGAAGAGATTATTGTTCAAGGTGGTAATCGATTAGAAGGTGTAGTCAAAGTTGAAGGAGCTAAAAATGCGGTCTTACCAATCTTGGCGGCGGCTATTTTAGCAGAAACAGGCAAGGTTCATTTGTCTAATGTGCCTGTTTTATCAGATGTCTTTACCCTTAATAACTTACTGACGGCAATTAACGTAAGCAATGAATTTGATCAAGAAAACAATGAAATGACTTTAGACGCAACCGGTCCTGTATCAACCACAGCTGATTATGACTTTGTCAGCAAGATGCGGGCCTCGATTGTTGTGATGGGACCACTCTTGGCTCGCTTTGGTCATGCACGAGTGGCAATGCCAGGTGGCTGTGCCATCGGGACTCGTCCTATTGACCTCCATCTCAAGGGCTTTGAAGCTCTGGGGGCAAAAATTACACGCGCAGCTGGCTATGTTGAAGCGCAGGCTGATAAGTTAGTGGGCGCGCGTATCTACTTGGACTTCCCAAGTGTAGGCGCGACTGAAAATATTATGATGGCGGCTGTCTTGGCAGAAGGTACTACCATCTTAGAAAACGTAGCGCGTGAACCAGAAATTGTGGATTTAGCTAACTTCTTAAACCGAATGGGAGCCGATATTGTCGGCGCTGGGACGGAAACAATTAAGATTCATGGGGTCAAAGCCCTACATGGGACCTCCCATGATGTGATTCCAGACCGGATTGAAGCAGGTACCTTTATGGTGGCAGCTGCTGTCACTCAAGGCGATGTCTTAGTTGAAGGGGCTGTGTCAGAACACAACATGCCATTGATTAGCAAATTGCGTGAAATGGGCGTTGTATTCCACGAGTATCAAAATGGTCTACGGGTCATTGGACCTAAGACTTTGCAGCCAACAGATGTTAAGACCTTGCCATATCCTGGCTTCCCAACCGATATGCAGGCACAAATGTCTATCGCCCAACTCTTAGCTGAAGGTTCAAGCTCCTTGACCGAAACAGTCTTCGAGAATCGCTTCATGCACTTTGAAGAGTTGCGACGGATGAATGCCCACTTTACCATTGATCGCCAAAATGTGGTCATGGAAGGTACTACCCAATTCTATGGTGCTAGCGTTAAGGCCACCGATTTACGCGCAGCTGCAGCCTTAATTATTGCAGGTTTGACGGCTGAAGGAGTAACTCGCGTTTCTGAATTGAAGTATCTAGATCGTGGCTATTTCCGATTCCATGAGAAACTCAAAGCCTTAGGTGCTAATATTGACCGGGTTAATAGTGCTCAAGTAGTAACGCCACAAAAGACTACGACTCTTGCATAGAGGAGGGTCTTAAATGGCTAAGAACGTCGGAATAGACTTAGGAACAACAAATGTTTTAGTGAATTTATACGGTAAAGGGATTATCCTGAATGAGCCTTCTGTCGTAGCCATTGATACACGCAGCCAAGAAGTCATTGCTATTGGCCATGAAGCCTATGAAATGATGGGCCGGACACCTGAATCCATTCAGGTTATTCAACCGCTAAAGGGTGGCGTCATTGCTGATTTTGATATCGCAGAAGCCATGCTTATGCTCTTTATGCAACGTTTGAATCTAACCTCTTGGTTTGCTAAACCCAATGTTTTAATTTGTGCCCCATCAAAGGTAAGCGAGATTGAACGCCTAGCCTTAATTGAAACGGTCGAACGTGCAGGTGGAGGGCGTATCTACTTAGAGGAAGAACCAAAGGTAGCCGGTGTAGGTGCTGGGATTGACCCATTGAGCTCATCGGGTAGTATGGTCATTGATATTGGTGGTGGAACGAGTGACTTTGCAGTCATCTCTGCGGGTGAAGTAATTGCTAGTGAATCCATTAAATTGGCTGGCGATGACTTAGATCTAGCCATCATTCAATATCTCAAAGACAATTTCCACATTCTGGTTGGTGAACGTTCAGCCGAAAGCCTGAAGAAGGCGATCGCGTCTGCCGTTCTCTTACCGGAGGAAGAAGTAGAAACCTATGATGTAAAGGGACGCGACCTCTTGACCGGCTTGCCTAAGTCAGTTAACGTCGATTCTAATATGATTTGTCAGGCTATTCGACCAATCTTGATTGAGATTGCCCGAGTAGCTAAGCGAGTCTTAGAAACAATCCCACCTGAGATGGCCGCAGATGTTATGGAGAAAGGCATCCTCTTAACTGGGGGAGGCGCCTTAATCTATCACATGGATACCTTCCTGACAGATTTCCTTAAGGTCAGCGTCCTTAAGGCAGAACAACCCATGAACTGTGTGGCAATCGGGTCAGGCTTGATGCTAGATTTGATTCTCTCAGGTAAATTAGAACGTACCAACCCGACATGGCGCCAACGATTGAAGCGTCGCTTACAACGTATCAAACGTCGTATTTTAGGGTAGAAAGGAGTCCTTATGGCAGAAAAACTTATGAAAAAATCCGTCTGGGCCACTGTTGGCAAGACTTTATTACGGGTCATTATGTACCTGCTCTTACTTTTCTTGTTTTTTGTCATCGGGCTAATTATTGGCTATGCCATAATTGGCAAGGGCAACTTCTGGGAAGTGCTAAGCCAAGATACTTGGCGTCATATTATTGATTTAGTCATGAAATAAGACAGTCGTCCACTCCTTGGGAGTGGGCGTTTTTGTATAAGTAAGTCAAGTAGTATTTCCCTATAGATGCCTATGTAGGGGGATAGGCAAGGATGGTATTACATGCTATAATAAGGGGAATGAGGAGGTGAAGTTATGTATCCATTTGATTGGCGGGAATTGTTATTATATCTATTGCCAGTTATTTATGTTTTTTTGTTTGATCGTTTTTTCCGTGAAGTAATGTCCTCCTTTTCTTTTTATAAGTTTTCTCTTGCTGAAATGCTCCTCCCTATGTGGTGGGTATTGATACATGGCTTCAGTAGTTTTATTTTTGGATTCAGTCTAGGACTCTTAACTCTCTATCTGACCTTGATTATTCTAGTAGTCCACCTCTACGATTATATTCGACGGATTGAAGTTTTCAGTTACCGTCGCTACCTTCACCAGGCTAGTCGAGTCGTCTTCCTATCCTTTTCTAGCATGCTATTAGGGCTAATGCTCCTTCGTATTGCTAGTTTGTGGATACTCTAGGGAAAATCCCCCACCTTTCCACCACTCATCCCCACCTAGGGAAAACCTTGATATAATAAGCTTTTTAAGCTCCGCTAGTTTTCTAGCGGGCTTTTTTTATGAAATTTGCAAGAAGGAGTGGTGAAAAGTGGTGGAATGTGGTAGAATATGGGTAAGCTATCATGGGAGGTGTATGCAATCGTGTTAATTGGAGAATTTCAACATAATATTGATGCCAAAGGGCGATTGACTATGCCTGCTAAATTTAGGCCTGAATTAGGTGGCCAATTCGTGGTTACCCGAGGCTTGGATGGCTGCTTGTTCGGATACCCTATGGAAAACTGGGCCGTACAAGAAGAAAAATTAAAAAAACTCAACCTTATGAAAAAAGATGCTCGGCAATTCGCCCGCTTCTTCTACTCAGCTGCCACTGAAGTAGAAATTGACAAGCAAGGTCGGATTAACTTGCCACAGACGCTTCTTGACTACGCTAAGATTGATAAGGAATGCCGTGTCATCGGTGTTTCTGATCGTATCGAAATTTGGAGCAGCGAACGTTGGGATGAATTTGTCGGTGACGCCGAAGAAAATTATGAAGCAATTGCTGAAGGTATGATGGATTTTGACCTGTGATGGAGTGAAGACAATGGAATTTAAACATGAGACGGTGCTCTTGCATGAAACCGTTGATGGTTTGGATATCAAGCCAGACGGCGTCTATGTTGATTGCACCTTAGGGGGCGCTGGTCATGCCCAGTATTTACTGGACCAACTAGGACCTCAAGGGCATCTCTATGCCTTCGACCAGGATATGACGGCCATTAACAATGCCAAACTTAAATTGGCTGACTATGTTGAAAAAGGCCAAGTCACCTTTATTCACCAAAATTTCCGTCATTTGAAGCAAGCTTTAGAAGAACTTGGTATCGACCAAGTGGACGGAGTTTACTATGACCTAGGAGTGTCTTCGCCGCAACTTGATGTGGCCGAGCGTGGCTTTAGTTATGGTCAAGAAGCCCGTCTAGATATGCGGATGAACCAAGAGCAGGCTTTAAGTGCCTATGAGGTTGTCAATGACTGGCCTTATGAAGACTTGGTGCATATTCTCTATCGTTACGGGGAAGAAAAGTTTGCCAAGCGTATTGCACGTGCAATTGAAGAAAGACGTGCTCAGCGTCCTATCGAGACAACGACTGAATTAGCAGAAATTGTCAAAACGGCTATTCCTGCGGCTACCCGTCGTACGGGTGGGCATCCAGCAAAACGTAGTTTCCAGGCCATTCGAATTGCTGTCAACGATGAGTTGGGGGCGGTTGAAGATTCACTGGAGCAGGCGCTGACCCTTTTGAAACCAGAGGGGCGTATTAGCGTCATCACCTTCCATTCCTTGGAAGATCGCTTAGTTAAGCAATTATTCAAAGAAGTAAGCCAAGGGCCAGAAGTGCCTCGGGGCTTACCCGTTTTGCCTGGCGAGATACAGGCGCCTTTTGCCTTGGTCAATCGCAAACCGATTGTAGCCAGTCCAGAAGAATTAGAGGCCAACAATCGTTCGCGGAGTGCTAAGTTGCGCATTCTCCGCAAGAATTAATAGATAAAATAGCAAGAATTAGAAACAGAAAGAAGGGATACCATTGGCTGAAACAGTAACAAGCGAACAATATTTTAAGCGCAGTTCTCAGGCTCGTTACCGCCAAGTGGCAAACCCAGAGCCGCCTTTAGCGACCAGTGCGGCAATTGATGACAGTCCAGTATTAGGTGCGCCTGATTTAGTCAGCCGTCCTAGAGTGGGTAGTCAAACTAAAAGCAGAGTGGGTTCTTTGAGACTCAGTCGTTATGAGGTTTTCTTGCTCATGTTAACCTTTTTGGTTGTGGTAGGTAGTGTCTTTATTAATCTCATGATGCAGTCCAAGACTCAATCTATTCAACGTTCTAGCCAAGAGATGATGCAACAAACCTTAGAGTTACAGAAACAGACAGATGTCATGCGTGATCAAATGACGGAACAATATAAATACGATAACATTAAACAAGCGGCTGAAAAGCAAGGGATGAAGGTCCGCCAAGATAGTGTGAAGGATTTGACTAAGCCATGAGTCAACCAAATAATCAAATGATTCAACGTAATCTCAGGTTCTTGGCAATCCTCCTTGCTGGATTAGCAAGTATCGCGATTTTTCGTTTCACCCAAATTAGCCTTTTCAAAACAAGTAATGGGCAGGATTTAACTGCCTACCATGAAACAGGGACCAAGAGAAGTAGTATTACCGAGGCAAGGCGGGGAAGTATCTTTGACCAACAAGGGAACCCTATTGCCATGGATACTACTTCTTATTCTCTTTTTGCGGTGCTTCGCAGCGATTGGGGCGATACAAACACGGTCAATGATCCTGATGTTACAGCAAAAGTCCTGGCTAAGCATTTGGGCTTAGATCGCGATAAGATTTTAGCTCAACTGACTCAAAACAATGTCTATCAAGTAGAGTTTGGGAATGCTGGTCAACATTTGTCATCTGAAACTAAAAAGGCGATTGAAGCCGAAAATCTACCTGGCTTAGTTTTTGTCAGCGAAACGACACGTAAATATGTTAATGATGTCTATGCATCTCACCTGATTGGCTATGCGACGGCAGCGACTAAGGAAGAAGATCAACCTTTAAGTGCTCAAGTCCTAGAAGGTAAACTGGGGCTAGAAGCTGCCTATAATGTCAGTCTTAGCGGTCAAGATGGCAACCAGTCGTCGACTCGTCAATTAATTGGCAAGGATTTACACCTAACCTTAGACTCACGTCTACAAAACAAATTGGAAGAATTAATGACCCAATATCAAATGACTTACCAACCGGAAGCTTTGCAAGCCTATTTGGTGGAAGCCAAAACTGGTAAGCTAGTAGCGGCTTCGCAACGTCCAAGCTTTAACCTCAATAGTCGTGAAGGCATTGAGGCAGAATGGAAGAACTTGATGGTGGAAGAAGCCTATGAACCAGGTTCAACTATTAAGATTTTGACCATGTCGGTAGCCTATGACCGTCAACTCTATAAACCAGGTGAACTCTATCAATCAGGCTCCATCCAAGTTTACGACCAAGTGGTTAAGGACTATAACAAAGTAGGGTGGGGGCAGATTAGTTTTGAAGAAGGCTTGGCACGTTCCAGTAACGTGGCCATGGTCAATCTTGTTAACCGCATGGGAGATCAAGAGTGGGTTAAGAAGTTAGGTGACTTTGGTTTTGGCAAAGGGACTGATTTCGGTCTGGAAAATGAAACAACCGGTAACTTCCAATTTGACAACCCAGTTTCACGAATTATGAGTGGCTTTGGCCAAGGTTTCTCCGCTACGCCTATCCAACTCTTACAAGCCTATAGTAGTATAGGAAATCAGGGCCAAATGCTCAAAGTCCAAGTGGTTCAAGGATTGGATTCTGCAGGTGAATTTCAATCCCGTGTCTTAGGTAAGCCAATTTCCAAGGAAGCAGCCAATCATGTTCTCCAACTTATGGTGGACACGGTTGAGAAGCCTTATGGGACCGCAGTCTCTTTCCGTAACCCATATGTAAAGGTTGCGGCTAAGACAGGGACCGCCCAAATCGCAGATCCTAATGGTTCAGGCTATCTAACGGGAGCAAATGACTACTATCACTCAGTGGTAACTTTCTTCCCGGCAGATAATCCTAAATACATGCTCTACATGGCCATGAAGCGGCCGCAACAAGATCATGGACTTCTTGGATCGCAGATTTTAGGCAAACTTTTTAATGACTATATCGAATATATTATGGTGAAACCATAAGAAGAAAGAAGGACATAGGATGCAAGTAGAAGACTTACTGAGAGCAGTTCCTAGTGGCCAATTGTATGGCCCAGAAATCAAAGGGGAAATCACGCAACTAGTTAACGATACACGTAACTTAGTGCCTGGTTGTGCCTTTGTTGCCATTAAGGGGCTACAATTTGACGGTCACACTGCTGTAGATCAAGTAGCAGCAGCTGGGGCTAAGCTTATGGTGGTAGAAGTTCTGCCTGAAAAATGGCAAGACTACCCATTAAGCTTTTTCTTGGTTCCTTCAACTTTCCGAGCACAAGCTTTGTTAGCTAATCAGTTTTTTGGTCGACCTACCGAGCATCTTAATGTGGTGGCAGTCACCGGGACTAATGGTAAAACAACCATTTCTAGTCTTATTAGTGATTTACTCATGCAATTAGGGCATAAGACAGGGCTTATTGGGACCCTACATTATAAGGTGGATCAGATGTATTATCCATCTATCAACACGACGCCAAATGCCTTAGCTCTTCAGCAATTATTTGCTGAAATGGTATCGGTAGGCTGTCAGGATGCTCTAATTGAAGCCTCTTCTCATGCCTTAGCCTTGGGACGACTTTGGGCAACGGATATTGACTGTGCCATCTTCACTAACTTAACTCGGGAACACTTGGATTTCCATAAAACCATGGAAGGCTATGCCTACGCTAAGTCCTTGCTTTTTGCCCAACTAGGACAAAAGTTTGAAGGCGATGGTCCAAGACTTGCTATCATCAATGCGGATGATTCTTATGCTTCAATTATGATGCAAGCAACTTCAGCGGATGTTTTGACTTATAGTCTTGAAGATTCGAGAGCTAGTGCCTATGCTGACCAACTTGCGGTTAAGGATGGTAACCAAACCTTCAGACTGCATTATCGCAATCAGACCTATCGAGTTGTTAGCCCTATGCTTGGGGCCTACAACGTAGCCAACTTTATGGCGGCCTTTCTTTGCTTGGTAGACTATTATCATGTCCAACCTCAAACAGTAGTTGATTTAATGCTCAACTTTGGTGGGGTTGAGGGTCGGATGCAAAGATTAGATTTAGGACAAGAATTCCAAGTGGTAGTCGATTTTGCTCACACACCAGATGCCATTGAACGTGTGCTTCAGGAGTTAAAGGCTCAGAAGCCTAAGCGCTTAGTTACCATTATTGGGCACAGTGGCGGTAATCGCGATAGTGGGGCGCGCCCGGAAATTGGGGACAAAGTCTTTGAATATTCGGATTGGGTGATTTTCACGGCCGATAATCCACGACATGAACCTGTGGCAAAAATTTGTGCAGAATTAATTGGAAACCACGATGAAGTGCCTTATAAGGTTATTGAAGATCGCAAGGAAGCCATTGACTATGTCATTTCTCAGGCGCAAGCAGGAGATTTATTGGTCTTTGCTGGCAAGGGTAGCGAACCCTACCAGATTATTGGTGACGACAAGTTACCTTATGATGAAGTGACTGAAATTGAGGCGGCAGTGTCCCGCCACTTTGGCTAAGAATGTCGGATAAACTAGCAAACAGAGAGGAAGAGAGAGATGGAATTACTATTGCCAATGGCCGTGAGTTTTGCAATCACGGTAATCATAATGCCGTTCTTTATCGGCTACTTTAACTATCGAAAAATTGGACAGACAACCCGTGAAGAAGGACCTAAGTGGCATGAAGTCAAGACGGGGACACCGACCATGGGTGGAACAGTCTTTATCATGGCCATTTTAGTCACCCTTTTAGGGTCCGCTGCTCTCTTGCGACTCTTAGACGGCGGTGTCTGGATGCTCTTGTTGACCTTCTTGTTATTCGGTGGGATTGGCTTTATCGATGACTTTATCAGTATTTTCCGCCATCAAAATGAAGGTTTGACGCCACGTCAAAAATTCTTAACCCAATTGATTTTTTCTGGTATTATCGTTTTAATTGGTCTTTTGAATAAGGTGGAATTAACCTTCAACCTAGGACCAGTCCTTATCAGTAATGCCCTTGTGATTGGTGTTTTCGCCTTTATCTGGATTACTGGTTTCTCCAACGCTGTCAACTTGACAGATGGTTTGGATGGTTTAGCTACAGGTTTAAACATTTTCGCTTATGGTGTTTATGGGGCTATGGCGCTAAAGAGCAAGCAAGCTTCCTTAGCCTTGATCTGCTTGGTGGTAGTAGGTGCATTAATTGGCTTTTTATATTATAATAAAAAGCCGGCCAAGATTTTCATGGGGGACGTTGGTTCCTTGGCCTTAGGCGCTGGTTTAGCAGTGATTTCGCTCCTAGTTAACAATCCTTGGAGCTTACTCTTAGTCGGAATTGTCTTTGTAGTAGAAACTGCTAGCGTCATGCTACAGGTAGCGTCCTTCAAGCTAACTGGTAAACGAATTTTCAAGATGAGCCCAATTCACCATCACTTTGAAATGAGTGGTTGGAGTGAACAAAAAGTTGTGACCGTATTTTGGCTCGTTGGCCTCTTAGCAGGGTTAGGCTATTATTTCATATTCTAATCAGATAAGGTGTGGAGTTTAATGGGACAAATGGGTCAAGATTTAAAAAATAAAAAAGTGCTAGTAATGGGTTATGCTATGACGGGTCGCTCTGTCGTTGAATATCTCTTAACTCAAGGGGCACAAGTAACCTTAAACGACCGGGGAAATCTTCTAGAAGATTCGTCGGTCCATTTGCTTATTGACAAAGGTGTTAAGGTGGTAGATGGCGGACATCCGCTAGAACTCTTAGACCAGGACTTTGATTTTATGGTCAAAAACCCTGGGATACCTTATCATGTACCTTTAATTGAGGAAGCCCAAAAGCGAGGCTTACCTATCTATACAGATATTGAGCTAGCTTCTTGGATTGCGCCATGTCCTATAGTGGCCGTGACAGGAAGTAATGGGAAGACCACCACGACCAGTTGGATTCATCAAATGCTAGCACACCGGCCACAAGGTCAGGCTCGTTTAGCAGGAAATATCGGGGTGCCGTCACTTGTTACGGCTAACCAAGCAAGCCCTGATGATGTAATCGTAATGGAAGTATCTAGCTTCCAATTGATGGGCACCGAGAAGTTCCGGCCAAGTATTGCGGTTATGACCAACCTAACTTCAGCCCATCTGGATTATCATGGTAATCAGGAAGGTTATGAGTCGGCTAAATTCAAATTAGTCGCCAACCAAACAGCTGCTGATTATTGGGTCTATAATGTTACCGATCCAACCCTTCTTGCACATGCCAGTCAGGTTAAAGCCCAGCAGGTGCCATTTAGCCATTTACCAGCTAGTCCTGAGGTGCAGGCCCAGGGTGCCTATCGCCAAGGGGACGCTCTATATTTCCGCGGTGAGGAAGTAGCCAAAGTGTCACAAATTGGCGTACCAGGAGACCACAACGTCCAAAATGCCCTGGCAGCAATTGCAGTGGCAAAGTTACTAGGTGTCTCCAACCAAGCTATTCAAGCTGAACTAAGTGCCTATGCTGGCATGCCTCATCGCTTACAGCCTATTGCTAAGTCAGAGGGTCGCATCTTCTATAACGACTCTAAGTCAACCAATATGGTGGCGGCCACTACAGCTCTTAAGAGTTTTGCCCAACCAATCCGTTATATTGGTGGTGGCCTAGATCGGGGCAATGAATTCGATGATTTAATCCCCCACTTGGAGTATGTTGTAGAGGCCTTTCTCTATGGGGAAAGTAAGGAAAAGATGGCTAGAGCTTTCCGTCAAGCTGGAGTACTAGCCGTACATCTTTTTGAGAACCTAGATCAAGCAAGTCTAGCTGCATATGAAGCTGCTCAAGCAGGAGAAGTAGTCTTGTTCTCACCTTCATGCGCAAGTTGGGATCAATTCGCTAACTTTGAGGTGCGTGGTCAGCATTTTGTAGACTTAATCCAGTCTTATCTGGCCGAAAAACCTTATAAGGACTAAAAGGGAGGTAGTCATGCATGGCTGAAATTAAACGTATTGTTCTTTCAGGTGGCGGAACGGGTGGTCATATTTACCCAGCTCTTGCCCTCTATCAAGTCATTAAAGCTAAATATCCAGAAGTAGAGTGCCTCTATGTAGGTAGTCAAAAGGGCTTGGAGGCAGATATCGTCGCTAAAGAAGGTCTCGCCTTTCAATCAGTGGAGATTCAGGGTCTAAAACGTTCTTTGTCTCTTGAAAATCTTAAGACAGCTTGGCTCATGTTAACCAGTGTCCACAAGGCCAAAAAAATCTTACGAGATTTTAAGCCAGATGTGGTGATTGGAACAGGCGGCTATGTCTGTGCACCAGTCCTGTACGCAGCTAGCCGTCTAGGTATTCCAAGCTTAATTCATGAACAAAATAGTGTGGCAGGAGTTACTAACAAATTCCTTAGCCGTTTCGTCAATCGGATTGCGACTTGCTTTGAAGAAGTGAAAAGTGACTTTAAGGGGCAAGAATCCAAGATTATTTTAACTGGTAATCCGCGTGGCCAAGAAGTAGTGGCTACACCTAAAATGGACACCATCCTTTCTGAACAATTCCAGTTGGATGATCAAGTGCCAACCGTCTTGGTGTTTGGAGGTAGTCGTGGTGCGCCGGCCATTAATCAGGCAGCCATTGAAGCTATTCCGTCTTTTGCTGGACAAGACTACCAAGTTATTGTGGCAACAGGGCGAGTGCATTATGATGAACTACGTCAAAGTCTCAAGGAAGAGCTGCCAGCTAACGTCCGTCTAGTGCCTTATATCGACAATATGCCAAGTCTCTTGCGCCAAATTAAGCTAGTGGTCGGTAGAAGTGGGGCAACTAGCTTAACGGAATTAACGGCATTAGGTTTACCAAGCATCCTGGTGCCTAGTCCCTATGTTACCAACAATCACCAGGAGCATAATGCCATGGCCCTTGTGGACCATGGGGCGGCTCGCATGATTAAGCAAGCGGATTTGACTGCGACTAGCCTAGTGGAGACCATCCAGGAACTGATGGCTGACCCAGAAAACCTAGAAAAAATGGCGCAATCAGCCTATGAATTAGGGATTCGTGACGCCTCAGATCGTTTGGTCAAAGTTTTAGAAGAAATCTGTAAGTAAAAAAATAGAATCTAGAGAAAGGAGGGAAGTAATGGCTAATTATCGTTTGGATCAGCGTAGTCGCTATCAAGAAGATTATCAGGAGAACCGTCAAACACTCAACCAACGCCGCCAACCTAGCCGGCAAAGAAGTCAAGGCAATTACCGCTTAGATGCGAATGGACAACCTGTTATGCGACCTAATCAGGATCGTCAGCGTCCTCGCACTTATCAGGAAGCGCGCTATGACTATGAAGAAGCGCAAGGAGTTCCTAATCAGCCTGACTTTTCAGGCAGACGCCAAGGCAATCATCGGATTAAGCCCCAGCCGGCTCAATCAAGTCAAGCCTGGACCGACTATGAACAGGACTATGAGACACGCGTCCTAACCAAGCCACGAGCGGGTAACTATCGCCAAACACCTCATCACACTTCCCTCCCTGACCAAGAAAAAGCAAGTAAGGATTTTGGACAAGCACGTTGGCCTAAGGGCAAGATGAAACTTTTTTCCGTCTTCGTTGTCTTAGTTTTAAGTCTGGCAGTAGTGGGTTATCAACTCTTGCCGACACACTATGTCAATGCTGTTCAGATTGTGGGAAATCAACGAGTGGATGGAGAAGCCATTGTGTCTGCCTCAGGCATTCGCGATTTTGACCGTGTTAAAGACATCATGGCTAAGCGCAAGTCGATTGAACAAGCCATTATGAAGGAGAATCCACTTGTCAGCAAGGTGACCTTACGTCGTCCTAATATGCAGAGTCTCCAATTAGAGATAGAAGAACATGCCATTGTAGCCAAGATTAAATCAGGAAACCAATGGATTGCAGTCTTAGATAATGGAACTTGGGGTGATTTTAGTGCTAGTGTGGCAGCTAAAGAAGCTGTCAACCTTGACCAATTGCCAGAACTCTTGGTTCAGGCCCCATCAGGTCGAGTAACAGAGTTGACAACCATGTTGAAACAAACCCCGCTCGATATTCTCAGTCAAATTGAAAGTCTCAAGCTAGGTCAAGAGGCCAGCAAGAATATGGCCTTTGAAGCTAAGATGCGGGATGGCAATCTTGTCAAGGCAGTACTACCGACCTTCAATCATAAGATGACTTTCTACAATCAAATGCTTAAAGAATTAGGTGATAAGAAGGGAACACTTAATCTGGAAGTGGGAGCCTACTTTACGCCATTTACAGGCCAACAACGGCCAGTAAGGGTCCAGTCTGGACAACAACCTTAATAGACAAGCAAAAGCGAGGACTTAGTCCTCGTTTTTGCTATTGGCCTGTCTTCATGGTGTCCCGAGAGCTAGTATGGGAAGGCTTTACTATGTGAAAAAGAACTAACAGAGACAAATAAGGGAAAAATCTATATTAATTCTTTGTGACAGGCATTATTTCGCTTCATATCAAGGCCAGTATGTGATAGAATTATAGGGAGAGATTATATCTCATCCAGGGAGACCAAGCTCCCCTGTGAGAGGACAAAGGAGGGCTAACGCTTGTGAGAACCCCAGAAATTTTTGTTAGTTTAGATATTGGGACTACCTCAATTAAAGTGGTTGTAGCTGAGCACATGAATGGCCAAGTCAATATTATTGGTGTAGGTAACGCGAAGTCACGTGGCTTAAGCCGTGGCGTAATCGTCGATATCGATGAGACGGTCTATTCCATTCAACAAGCCATTGCGCAAGCAGAGCAAAAAGCACAAGTTAAAATAAATGATGTCATTGTCGGCGTACCAAGTAACAAGCTGATGATTGATAACTGTCACGGTATGATTGCTGTTTCCAGTGATACCCGTGAGATTACCGCAAAAGATGTTAATAATGTCATTATGGCTGCTAAGGTGCGGTCTGTTCCACCTGAACGAGAAATTATTTCCATCATTCCAGAAGAATTTATTGTAGACGGTTTTACCGGCATCCGCGATCCTCAGGGCATGATTGGGGTTCGGCTAGAACTCTATGCACGCCTGATTACAGGTCCTAAGACCATCATCCACAACATTCGTCGTTGCGTGGAGAAAGCTGGGCTCAACATTACGGAATTGGTGGTACAACCTCAAGCCATTGCAGAAGTAGCCCTAACTCCTGATGAACGTGAATTTGGGACCATCATTGTAGATATGGGTGGGGGCCAAACCAGTGCCTCAATTATTTATGACAACCAATTGAAGTATTCCTTCGTTGACCAGGAAGGTGGTGACTTCGTCACCAAGGATATTTCCTTAATCCTTAATACTTCCTTAGAGAATGCGGAACGGATTAAACGTGAGTTTGGTTATGCGGTCTCTCGTCAGACTTCTGAAGAAGAATACTTCCCAGTGGAGACAGTTGGACGTAAGGAACCTGTTCGCGTAGATGAACGTTATTTATCGGAAATTATTGAAGCCCGTTTGGCGCAAATCTTTGAGACAGTTCGAGATGACTTGGAAGGGGTCGATGCCCTCGATTTACCAGGCGGTTTCGTTCTGACTGGTGGAGCGGCTTCCTTACCAGGCGTCTTAGAACTAGCCCAAGAGTATTTTGGGCCTAAGGTTCGCCTCTATATTCCAGAGCAAATGGGTATGCGGAACCCAGTCTTTACGACAGCTATTGGCATGGTAGAATATGCCGCAGGCTTAGATGTTGTGCATCGTATTGCGCAAGGAACTTATCAAGCAGCTAGTGCACCACGTCAGGATCGTGGATATGAACGACCTTATCAAGAGACTGTATCACAGGATGTAACGAATCAGCCAATGATGCCACCGCGTCAACAAGCGCCTCGCCGTCCGGCAAGACCAGAGCGTCAACGACCAGTAGCAGAGCCGGTGTCAGACTACGATGCATACTCCAATCTGGGAGGCTATGCTGCAGAAGAGCCCAACTATGTTCCAGAGCCAGAGGCTGGGGTTAATTATGATAACCAAGTCCCTGTAGTAGGTAACGGGATTATCAGTAAAATTCAAGCATTTTTCAGAACATTTTTCGATTAAGATTCAGGAGGAACGATTTATGGAATTAGCATTTGATTCAATTAACGGCCGTGACGGCGCCGTTATCAAAGTCATCGGGGTCGGTGGGGCCGGCGGCAATGCCGTTAACCGTATGATCGCTGAAGGCGTCCAAGGGGTAGAGTTCATCGTAGCCAATACAGATACTCAAGCCCTCAAAGGCTCACAAGCAGAAACTAAGATTCAATTAGGCCCTAAGGTAACCAAGGGCTTAGGGGCAGGTTCAGTCCCTGAAGTCGGTCTTAAGGCTGCTGAAGAAAGCGAAGAACAAATCCGTACAGTACTTGAAGGCGCAGATTTAGTCTTCGTAACAGCTGGTATGGGTGGGGGGACCGGTACTGGTGCTGCCCCAATCGTAGCTCGCATCGCCAAAGAATTAGGCGCCTTAACAGTGGGTGTTGTGACACGTCCTTTCACCTTCGAAGGTCCTAAACGTGGCCGTTATGCCGCTGAAGGTCTTAAGAACTTGAAGGAAAACGTGGACACCTTGGTGACCATCTCTAACAACCGTCTCTTAGAAATCGTTGACCGCAAGACACCAATGTTAGAAGCTTTCTCTGAAGCGGACAACGTTTTACGTCAAGGGGTACAAGGGATTTCTGACTTGATTACTGCGCCAGGTTACGTCAACTTGGACTTCGCTGACGTGAAGACAGTCATGAAAGATCAAGGGACTGCCCTCATGGGGATTGGGGTGGCTTCTGGTGAAAACCGTACAGCTGAGGCAACTAAGAAGGCTATTTCTTCTCCACTCTTGGAAGTTTCAATCGATGGGGCTGAACAAATCCTCTTAAACATTACCGGTGGTTCTGACTTAACCCTCTTTGAAGCTCAAGATGCCAGCGAAATCGTGGCGAACGCTTCAACTAGCGATGTTAACATCATCTTCGGTACATCTATCAATGAAAATCTTGGCGATGAGGTAGTAGTTACTGTTATCGCAACTGGGATTGACACCGAAAAGAATGCACCTAGCAAGATGGCTCAACGCCCAGCGCGCAACAATTACAATGCAGCGCCTGCAAGCAATGCGCCTGAACCAAGCCAACCAGCGGTGTCTGCAAGCAACGACATCGAATTAGTACCACGCGGTCGCGAGAGAGAACGTGACTTATTCAGCGACTGGGATATCCGTCGTGAACAAAGCACTCGTGAGTCTGCTCATGAAATGCCACAGCGGACTTTCCAACGTTCAAGTGACCTTAGCCGTAACCGCCAAGTTGATACAACGGAAGATAACGAACTTGATACACCACCTTTCTTCCGCAAACGCCACCGTGGCTAAGCTAAGTAACTAGTCGCCAGCATCATGGGCACGTAAGGCTACGCTTCTAGCAGCTAGCCAGCGTGCCCATGACTGTTATGGAAGAAAAAAATGAGTGAAGAGGTAGAGCTATTATGCTGATACAATTTATTTCTTGGGCCTTTACTGCTTACGAGACCCTCATTATTATCTGGGCCATCATGTCTTGGTTTCCTGATGCCCGTTACAGTGACTTAGGACGTTGGGTAGGTAGCCTAGTCGAGCCTTATGTTGAGCTTTTTGATCGCTTTATCCCGCCAGTAGGGGGCTTGAGCTTTTCCGTTATGGCGGCGCTGATGGTTCTCTACCTGGTTCAAAATTTCCTTATGCGATTGTTAGTTGGAGTGTAGTCCCATGAAAGAGGGTATATATCAACATTATCGTAAAGAGGAGCAGGCCTTTATTGACTATGTACTAGAACAGATGGCTTATGCGGCTAGTCGCTATTGTCCGGTGACTAGTTACTTTGTGACTCCGCGTGAAGCCCTGATTGCCCAGCAATTGGCTAATGGACAAGATGAAGTTCAATTAGCCTGCCAAGGTGGCTTGCCAGGCGCTGAACGTCAAAGACTGGTTTTTTATCCTCAGTATTATGATTTAGAAACTAGCGACTTCCAGATTCAAGCTCTGAAGATTCACTTTCCGCAGAAATTTGCCAATATACGACATGGTTCTATCCTAGGCTCTCTCCTAGGGGCTGGCTTAGAACGCAATCGAATTGGTGATATCATCACGGATGGTCAAGACTGGCAAGTGCTAGTGGATGCTAAGATTGCGCCCTATGTTTGTCAGAATGTGACTAAGATAGGAAATGTCGGAGTAAGGCTTGAGAATATAGCGCCTGATCAGGTTCTGACGCCACAAGTCCTCTGGGAAGATCAGATGGTCATTACCACGTCATTAAGGCTTGACACTATGCTGAGTAAAGTCTATAATTTTTCTAGACAGCGTGCAAAAGAAGCCGTCTTAGGGGGCTTGGTCAAGGTCAATTATTTAGAAATTAATCGACCGGATTTTGAGCTAGAGGCAGGCGACTTTGTCTCGCTTAGGAAGTTTGGGCGTTTTCAAATCGATGCCGAGGAAGGGCTAACCCGCAAGGACAATATTCGTCTTAAGGTTAAGGTTCTAGTCGTCTAAGGAAGAAAGCAAGAGCAAAGGAGTGTGTGACATGCCAATTACACCAAACGATATTTTAACCAAAGAATTTAATCGCGAATTTAGAGGCTATGCAAAAGAAGAAGTCAATGAATTTCTAGATGAAGTGGTTGTAGACTATGAACGGTCTTTAGACCAAGTGGCTGGCCTTAAACGTAAGTTGGCGGAAGCTGAAGAGAAAATCAAGAATTTCGAGAAATTACAAGAATCCTTGAATAGCTCAATCTTGATTGCTAACGAAGCGGCTGAACGCCTCAAACAAAATGCGCGTAAGGAAGCAGAACTCATTATTTATGAGGCAGAACGTGAGTCTGATCGTATTATTGCTAATGCACATGATACTGTCAACCACTTGGCTAATGAAGTGGAACTCTTACGTCATAATGGACGCAACCTTCAGTTCGAAATGCAACGCATGTTGACTCAACAACTAGATTTAATCAAGTCTCAAACCTTTGAACAGGAAATTGCTTTTGCAACACCTGCTACTGAAGATAGCCAGGCTGAAGAACGTAGTTCTGAGCGTGTGGCTGCCTTAGAACAAGAGGTAGAGACCCAAGTCACTTCAGATGTGGAAGAATTTGTCCATGAAACTCAAGGTAACTCAGAAGCTAAGGTAACACCTGATAAGGATGACCAAGCTTCTGTTGAAAGTATCTTGGGCCAAACCATTAAAATTGAATTACCAGAAATGATGTAAGACCACTATCTTCACTACACATCCCCAGCGATCTAGGAAGGGTGTAAGCCTAGAGTTCCCTGTAGAGTCGATAATCAGCTTGCTTATAATGCCCGGTGAACTTAAGTAGCCGGTGCCGCTTAAAGAGCGTTATCATGTAAGAGAATTTGTATGATTACAAATAAAATTGGGTGGTACCACGTTGCGACGTCCCGTTCCGGGGCGTCTTTTTATATTTTTTTGTAGTTAATACTGTCAAGAAAGGAATAATGTCAATATGAAACTAAAAGAGACCCTCAACCTTGGTCAAACCAATTTCGCCATGCGGGCAAATTTACCAACTAAAGAAGTCGTCCTACAAAAAGAGTGGGAAGATGCGAATATCTATCAACAAATCCAAGCTAAGAATGCTGACAAGCCGACTTATGTGCTCCACGATGGGCCTCCCTATGCCAACGGTAAAATCCACATAGGTCACGCCCTCAACAAGATTAGTAAGGATATTATCATTCGCTCTAAATCCATGTCTGGCTTCCGGTCGCCTTATGTACCAGGTTGGGACACACATGGTCTGCCAATCGAATCTGCCTTGACCAAGCAAGAAGGGGTTGACCGCAAGTCCATGTCTGTGGTCGAATTCCGCAAGCTCTGTCAAGAATATGCCCTACGGCAAGTAGAAGGCCAAAAGGCTGACTTCAAACGCTTAGGTGTGACAGGTGAATGGGACAATCCTTACTTGACTCTAGCTCCTGAATACGAAGCGGCACAAATTCGCATTTTCGGCCAAATGGCGGCAAAAGGCTACATCTACAAGGGCTTGAAGCCAATCTATTGGTCACCATCCAGTGAATCGTCCTTAGCGGAAGCCGAAGTTGAATATGCAGACGTAACCTCTCCTTCTATCTATGTGGCTTTCAAGGTCAAAGACGGCAAAGGCATGGTACCAGAAAAAGCTGAGTTCGTAATCTGGACCACCACGCCTTGGACTTTACCAGCTAACTTAGGGATTTCAGTGAGCCCTGTGGCTAGCTATGTCCAAGTCAAGGTTGGGGACCGTCATTTCATTGTAGCCCAAGACTTGCTGGAGTCCTTAGCTCAAACCCTTAACTGGGAAGATTACCAAGTAGAGGCGCACTATCAAGGGAAGGACTTTGATAGGCTCACTGCTTGGCATCCTTTCTATGAACGAGAGTCCCTACTCATGGTGGGAGATCACGTAACTTTAGATGCCGGGACTGGTTTGGTACATACTGCTCCTGGTCACGGGGAAGACGACTACCATGTTGGTAAAGCCTATGGTTTAGATATTCTGTCCCCATTGGATAACCAAGGTCACTATACTCATGAAGCTCCTGGCCTTGAAGGTGTCTTCTATGCAAAAGGTAACAAACTAGTAGTGGAATTACTCAAGGAAAAGGGTGCCCTGCTGTCTTACTCTGAATTTGTCCACAGCTACCCGCATGACTGGCGGACTAAAAAACCTGTTATTTATCGCGCGACACCTCAATGGTTTGCTTCTATTGATAAATTCCGTGAAGAATTGCTTGAAGCAATTGAAACACAAGTTAAATGGTACCACCCATCAGGCCAGCCACGTATCTACAACATGATTCGTGACCGAGGTGACTGGGTCATCTCTCGTCAACGGGCATGGGGTGTACCACTTCCTATCTTCTATGCTGAAAATGGGGAAGCTATCTTAACAGCTGAAACCATTGAGCATGTGGCAACTTTATTTGAAACACACGGTTCTAATGTCTGGTTTGAACGTGAGGCTAAGGATCTCTTGCCTGAAGGCTTCACGCATCCTAGCAGTCCAAATGGTAAATTCACCAAGGAAACTGACATCATGGACGTATGGTTCGACTCTGGGACCTCTTATGCAGGGGTTTTAGAAGCCAGAGATTATCTGACTTTCCCAGCAGATCTCTACTTGGAAGGGTCTGACCAATACCGTGGTTGGTTCAACTCAAGCTTTACCACTTCTGTTGCTGCTAAGGGCGTGCCACCTTATAAGGCAGTATTGTCTCAAGGCTTCGTCTTAGACGGTAAAGGTAACAAGATGAGTAAGTCATTAGGTAACGTTATTGTGCCGGAAGAAGTCATGAATGAACTTGGGGCTGACATTATCCGCCTTTGGGTTCTCAGTGTCGACTCAGAATCAGATGTACGGATTTCTAAGGACATCCTCAAGCAAATTGCTGAAGCTTACCGTAAAATCCGGAATACTATTCGCTTTATGTTAAGCCATGTCTCAGACTTTGACCCAAGCAAGGATAGTGTAGCATTTGAAGACTTACGTCCTGTTGACCAATACATGACGGCTAAGTTCAAGCTTTTTGTTAACGACCTTCTAAGTGCTTATGATAAGTTTGAATTTGCTAGCATCTATAAGAAGGTGATCAACTTCATGACGGTTGACTTGTCTGCCTTCTACTTAGACTTCGCTAAGGACGTACTCTATATCGAAGCGCCAGATAGCTTACCTCGTCGTCAAATGCAAACCGTCATCTACGGCATCTTGCGTGACCTCTTGCCACTCTTAACTCCAGTCCTCTTGCATACCATGGAAGAAGCCTGGAAGGAATTACCTGGGGTTGAAGGCTTTGTTCAGTTAGCAGAATTCCCTCAAGCAGTCGATGGGACCGCTTATCAAGCCCTGGTGGATCAGTGGAAACTCTTCTTCCATGTCCAACAAGGGGTTCAAAAAGCCTTAGAGGAAGCGAAAAATGCTGAACAAGACCCAATCAAGAAATCTTTTGAAGCAGCAGTGACCCTCTATGTCAATGAAGAACAAGCCAAGGCTTTGAAGGCCTTGAGTCAAGACTTAGATCAATTACTCATTGTCTCTCATCTAGACTTAGTGACCACACCGGCACCAGATCACGCCTTAGTCTTAGACGATTATGCAGTTTCTGTTAGCCGCGCTCAAGGGCATGTCTGTGAACGATGCCGGGCAGTTCGTCCGGAAGTGGGCACCATTGAGGAAGCACCAACTCTCTGCCACCGTTGCCACCAGATTATCAAAACGCATTACCCTGCTTACTTTGAAGCAGAATAATAATATAGTAAGTAAAAGCAACATTCCTTTCGGATGTTGCTTTTGCTTGAAATGGAGCATGATAAATGAACAAAAAACTTCAGTCTAAAGATGCCCTTTATTTAGGTTCCATGCTGTTTGGGATGTTATTTGGGGCAGGGAACCTTATTTTCCCAGTTCACTTAGGACAAGAAAGTGGCGCTCAGGTAGGGCCAGCTGTGGTCGGACTCTTGATTTCAGCTATCGGCTTGCCTTTCCTGACCATTCTCGCTATGGGGATGTCTAAGAGTAAGAGTGTAACCGAACTAGCCAGTCGTGTCGGCAAAAAGTTCAGTGTGATTTTTACGGTTTTGCTCTATCTGGTAATTGGCCCTTTATTTGCGGTGCCACGCTTGGCAAGTACATCTTATACTATTGGGGTAGCCCCCTTTATCGAATCGAGTCACCAAGGACAAGGACTTCTAATCTATTCCCTCATCTTCTTCCTAGTAGCGGGCTTTCTGTCCTTGAATCCGGGCAAGATTTTGGATTATATTGGCAAAATTCTTAATCCTGCCTTTTTACTGGTTTTAGGGCTACTTTTGACCCTGACAGTTCTCAATCCGATGGGGCAAGCTGGGCAAATGATGGCCCAGGGGCGCTATGCTCAACAAGCAATGGCGACAGGCTTTCTGGAGGGTTATCAGACCCTGGATGTGCTAGCGGCCTTGGCCTTTGGGATTGTCATGATTCAAGCTATGAATCGTTTAGGGATTCAGGAGCCAGGTGAACTGGCTAGCGGTATGGTCAAATCCGGCGCCATTAGTATCGTCTTAATGGGTCTAATTTATGGGCTCTTGGCCTATGCTGGTGCGACTTCCTTGGGTCAGTTTTCCATGAGTGCCAATGGTGGGATTGCACTAGCTCAGATTGCTAATCATTATCTCGGTTCAGCAGGCAGTATCCTTTTGGCCTTAATTGTAATTCTAGCCTGCCTTAAGACAGGGGTAGGGCTCCTGACGGCTTTTTCAGAGGCAATGGTGGACCTATTCCCTAGTCTGGATTACAAGCATTATTTACTAGCGGTTAGCCTCTTGGCTACCCTTATCGCTAATGCCGGTTTGACTCAGATTATTGCTTGGGCCGTTCCGGTGCTCATGTTTCTCTATCCTCTGGCCATTGTCCTAGTCATGGTCACCTTACTGTGCCGAGGTCGGGCAATCGACAGCCTTTACTACCAATGGGCTATGGCACTGACAGGCATAGTGGCGCTAATCGATGGAATTCAAGCCATGCCTGAGCTTGCTTGGCTACTACCATTGAAAGCATTAGCTTCAACATTCGCTACTTATTTGCCCCTGAGTGGCCAGAGCCTAGGCTGGATTGTACCTAGTTTCTTGGGTTTGGCTATTGCGCATTGGCAAGTGAGACGAAAAGTATCATAAAAATATGATTGAAAGAGCTTGGGGCTTGCCCCAAGCTCTTTTTCTATATAAAAAAGAGGGTAGGAACCCTAGTTCCTACCCAAATCCGTTAGTGCCGTTTGGTCATATAGATGTTTTGAACCCGCAATCTAAGCAGGTGGGCACCTAACGCCTAACCGCTGACTACCAAGTGAAAAGGCCTGTCATAAGTCAGTCGAGTTGGTTCCCTATATCTAAAGAAAAATGTTCGGTCAACACAGTGTATATGTCACGTACACCACAGATTTTCTATACTTTTATTATAGCACGACTTGTTAAATTTGCAAGTAAGCGCTCTTATTTTTTGAGGATTTCTTTAACTTTTTGGTAGTAGTGCGCCAAGGCTTCTTCATACTTACCGCTAGGGTCTGGCTGGAAGAACTGGTGATGAGCTAATTCCTTAGGCAAGTATTCTTGTGCCACGATATGTCCAGTATAGTCGTGGGGATAGCGGTAGTCAAGTCCTCGGCCCAACTTGTCAGCGCCTTGATAGTGACTGTCTCGCAAATGGTCTGGGACTGGGGCGACTTGTCCTTGGTCAACTGCAGCCATGGCAGATTTGATAGCGCGATAGCTGGTGTTAGATTTTGGACTCAAGGCTAGGTCAATGACCGCAAAACCTAAGGGAATGCTGGCTTCTGGCAGACCTAGCTTTTCAGCGGCTTGAATGGCCGCAACCGTTCTTTGCGTGGCAGCTGGGTGGCCCAGACCAATATCCTCATAGGCAATCACTAGCAGGCGACGGCAGGCAACCGTCAGCTCGCCGGCAGTCAGTAATATGGCTAGGTAATAAAGGGCAGCGTCGACATCACTGCCGCGGATGGATTTTTGTAGGGCGGAGATGACGTCGTAGTGGGCGTCACCATTCTTATCATGTTGAAGTCGGCGACGTCGCAAGCAATCACTGGCCACTGCCATGTCGATAATAATTTGCCCATTTTGGTCCGGTTCAGTTGAGAGGACTGCCAGCTCTAAGGCGTTAAGGCTGGTCCGAATATCACCGCCCGAAACTTGGGCAAAATGTTCCAGAACGCCATCCTGGACTTGTACAGGGTACTTACCGAGCCCACGTTCTTGATCGGCTAAGGCCCGAGTCAAGCCAAGGCAAACCTGCTCAGGACTGAGGGGTTTGAGTTCAAAAATTTGCACCCGACTTCTAATGGCGGGGTTGATGGCAATATAAGGGTTCTCGGTAGTCGCTCCAATCAGAATGATCCGACCACTCTCCAGATGCGGTAGTAGAAAATCCTGTTTGGTGGTGTTTAATCGGTGAATTTCATCCAAGAGTAAGATGAGGGTGCCGGAAAATTTGGCTTCTTCTACTACCTGTTCCAGTTCTTTCTTACCATCGGTGGCCGCATTGAGGGTTCGGAAGGCATAACGAGTTGAACCTGCAATAGCGCTGGCAATGGAAGTTTTGCCGATGCCGGGCGGTCCGTATAGAATCATGGAAGTCAGGCGCTTGGCTTGCACCATGCGGTGGATAATCTTACCAGGGCCAACAAGGTGCTCTTGGCCAAGAATATCTTCCAGTTGACGAGGGCGCATGCGATAGGCGAGTGGTTGAAGCATGAGAGGCCTCCTTTCAATCAATTATCTGCCTATTCATCATACCGCAAAAGGCCTGAGGAGACAAATCTTCTGACTAAACTTATGGATAGGCGAAAGGCTAGGAGTGTGCTATAATAAGAAGGAAAGTCTAGTCTGAGAGGAGGGGGCCAAGATGGCGATTTATCTTGATTATGCAGCGACAACACCTGTTCGTCCGGAAGTTGTCCAAGCTATCACAAGCTCCTTATCCCAACTTTATGGGAATCCCTCTAGCACTTATCAATTGGGCAAGTCTGCCAAGTATGCGCTCAATCAGGCCCGCGAGGCCATTGCTCAGGATTTGGGCCTAGCTTCAGCTTCTTGCCTCTACTTTACGTCAGGGGCGACGGAAGCCAATAACTGGGCTATCTGGTCTCAGGCTCAAAGTGCCCTTGCAGCGGGTAAAGCTCCTCACTTGGTGGCTTTGGCCGTAGAACATCCCTCTGTGGACTTAGCGCTCAAGCGATTAGAGGAGCAGGGCTGGACCATTTCCTGGATCCAACCTCAAGATGGGGGCAGTGACCAAGACCTGATTGACCAATTTCTAGCGGCTAGTCAGGAAGATACCAGTGGCTGGGTGGCCATGGCGGTCAACAATGAAGTAGGCGCCATTTATCCTATCCCTGCTTTGGCACAAGAAGCTCGTCAGCGTGGTTATTTTTTCCATGTTGATTTGGTTCAAGGGATTACCAAACTGCCTTGGCAACTAGACCAGATAGCTACCTCTTGGAGCCTATCAGGCCATAAACTAGGTGGGCCTAAGGGGGTTGGTTTACTCTACTTCCAAGCATGGCAGGATCAACTAGGCCTGCAACCTTACTTGGTAGGGGGCGGTCAGGAAGCTGGCATGAGGGCAGGGACGGAGAATTTAGCCTATATTCAGGGATTGGCTAAAGCCATCCAGCTGTCACTAGCAGAAGCGGAGCAGCGACAAGCGCATTTGGCAAACTTGGAAGCTTACTTCTTGGAGGAGCTAACTCGAGCAGGGATTGACTATCAAGTCAACCGACCACAGGCTCATCATTTGCCAGGCTTCCTTAATCTCTGGCTCAAAGGCCTCAAGGCTAGTCAGGTCCTAATCCATTTAGATTTGGCTCAGATTTATGTTTCGGCTGGGTCAGCCTGTTCGGCAGGTAGTCTAGAACCTAGTCGTGTCCTTAAGGGTTACTATCCTGACCAGGAAGACCGTCAGCGTGAAAGTATTCGTCTGACCATGGGTTTGGACTTAACGCAAGCAGACTTAGACCAAGTGGTCAAACAACTTGGCCTCTTAAAAGCAAGACAACAAAAGTAAACAAGAAAGGCGATGAATTATGGCATTCACCAAACAAGCAACCTTAAAAGGTTTTAACCGTACCTTCGAAATCAACCCAGCCTGCAAACCTTATACTTTGCGGGACAATGGCTTTACCGAGTCAACTGGCGGTAACTTCCAATACAAACGTCCTTTAGATAGCCACCACCGTGATGGTTTGGTGCTCAAGGTCTTGGTGAACAAGGACTTGAAGACTCTCAAAATCTCAACCGTTAATAACAAGGGTTTAACTGCTGTCGATGTGACCAAGTTAGCTCATAATGAAATGGTTGTGGAGAAGATTAACTTTATCTTTGACGGCTTTGTTGAGCGTAATGTTTTAATTGAAGTCTAGCCTAAGTGGGGAGAACGAGAGAGTGCTTTCGTTCTCTTCTTCTGTTATCAATTAAGCACATATGTCAGGATGCTCTGCCTTCCACGGAGTTATCCATAGAGAGAAAGAAAGGAAAAGAACAATGTCAACAAATGGAAAACGTGTCGTTTTGGGTATGAGCGGAGGCGTAGATTCTTCTGTCGCTGCCTTGCTACTCAAGGAGCAGGGCTATGAAGTCATCGGCCTCTTCATGAAAAACTGGGACGATACTGACGAAAATGGTCACTGTACAGCGACTGAAGACTACCAAGACGTAGTCAAAGTCGCGGAGAAAATTGGAATTCCCTATTATTCTGTTAACTTCGAGAAAGAATATTGGGACCGGGTCTTTGAATATTTCTTACGCGAATATCGGGCGGGGCGTACGCCTAACCCAGATGTGATGTGTAACAAGGAAGTCAAATTCAAGGCCTTCCTAGATTATGCTATGGAATTAGGGGCAGACTATATTGCCATGGGGCACTATGCTCGTTCGGAGCGAGATGAAAATGGAGTAGTCCACCTCTTGCGTGGCCTGGATAATAATAAGGACCAAACCTATTTCCTTAGCCAACTATCCCAAGCCCAACTCCAGAAGGCGCTCTTCCCTTTGGGCCATTTGCAGAAGTCTGAAGTTCGTGCCTTAGCAGAAGAGGCCGGCTTGGCGACTGCCAAGAAGAAGGATTCAACCGGTGTCTGCTTCATTGGAGAACGGGATTTCAATGAATTTCTTTCCAACTACCTACCCAATAAACCGGGTAAAATGGTGACCCTAGATGGCCAAGTCAAGGGCGAGCACATGGGGCTTATGTACTATACCATTGGACAACGCCAAGGCTTAGGGATTGGTGGCGGTGGCACTAGCAATGAACCTTGGTTTGTCATTGGTAAGGATCAGACGACGCAAACTCTCTATGTAGGTCAGGGCTTCCATCATCCAAATCTCTATTCAGACTATCTGACGGCCAGTGAAGTATCCTTTACAGCGCCTAATTTGTCGGATGTGCCAGAAGAATTCCGATGCACGGCTAAGTTCCGCTACCGTCAACAAGATATTGGAGTGACGGTTAAACTTAGCCAAGATAAGACTCAGGCGACTGTTATTTTTGATGAACCAGTTCGGGCCATAACACCTGGTCAGGCAGTGGTCTTCTATGATGGCCAAGAGTGTCTGGGTGGCGGGCTGATTGATGCGGCCTACAAAGAGGGGGTGCAACGCCAATATGTCTAAGGAGCAACTTCGTTGGACTGAGGCTATTCCGACTGTCCAAGACTATCTAGATTTGCGGATTGCTACAGGCTTGGGGGCTAAACCCCCTCAAGAAGTGGCTGAACGTGCGCTAGCTAATTCCCTCTATATGATTTGTGCCTACCAGGGACAGCGGCTCGTTTGTTTTGCCCGGATTGCTGGGGACGGTGCCTTATCTTATATGATCAATTCGGTCATGGTGGCGCCTGAATTCCAAGGTCAAGGTCTGGGTAAGGCCCTGATGCAAGCTGTCACTGACTGGCTCATAGCGAATGCGGATTCGTCTGCTTATGTTTGCTTGATGGCTAAGGAACCAGCCGACCGACTCTATCAGCAGTTTGGTTTTCAAGTTATTCCAGGCAATATTGGGATGCGCTGGCTTAAGCCCTAAGTCTCATTACCTAGCCTTAAGAAAGGAGGCCGCTTATGGCTGAGCAAATACGTTTGATTGGCGAAGTTGAATCGGTCTTCTTCGAAAACCCACAGAATCTTTATAAGGTGCTAAGGGTTAAGGTGCTAGAGACGGACAACGACCTAATAAGCGAGGACCATGTTACTTGTACGGGTCAATTTGCATCCTTGCATCTCGATACGGCCTATGAATTCTATGGCCAAGTAACCGTGCATCCGCGTTATGGCGAGCAATTTGCGGTTAGTCGCTACCAACAAGTAGCGCCAACTTCTGAAGCGGGACTAGTAGACTTTCTTTCTAGTGCCCGCTTCACTGGGATTGGTAAAACTCTAGCCCAAAGGATTGTGGATCAGCTGGGATTGGAAGCCATTGATTTAATCTTGCAAGATCCTGACTGCCTCAAATCGGTCAAAGGCCTAACACCAGACAAACGCCAAGTGCTAGCCCAAACCTTGCGTCAACACCAGGGAACTGAACGCATCTTCTTGCAGCTAACAGAGTGGGGCTTTGGACCTAAGCTAGCGGATAAAATTTATCAGACCTTCAAGGATCAAACGCTGGCTACGATTGAGAATAATCCCTACGCCCTAGTGGCCAAGGTAGAAGGGGTTGGCTTCAATAAGGCCGATGCCCTGGCTGAACAACTTGGTATTGAGGCTGACGCTGTCACGCGTTTGGTGGCGGGGCTCTATACGGCCGTATCCGAAGTTTGCTTGCGGTCCGGAGATACCTATGTCCAGCGACCACGTTTGTTGGCGCTTGCTACCAAGATTCTAGAACGTAGTCGGTCTTATCTGATTGAGGAAGAGCGCCTAGCAGAAGCCTTGGACTTGGCTATCTTGGAAGGGACGCTCTATTCCTTGGACCAAGGCATTATGTTGCCAAGTCTCTATCACGCGGAAATGGGAATCGTCCGACGTATCAGTGACTTCTTCCAGTATGAAGAAGTGGAGACTTTCAGCAAGACAGAAATTGAAGACAAGCTGGATCAAGTAGCCCGCGAGACGGGAATCGACTATGATGAAACTCAACGCCAGGCCATGATCCTAGCCTTGCAATCGCCACTTTCAGTGATTACGGGTGGGCCAGGTACGGGGAAGACAACCTTGATACGTGGAATTTTGACGCTTCACCGGCTCTTGCATGGCTATCCTCAGGGCGATGTGACCAATCCTTATCAGACTGGCCCCGTCTTGTTAGCTGCACCAACGGGGCGAGCAGCCAAACGTATGCAGGAAATGACCGATATTCCGGCTTCCACCATCCACCGGCTGATTGGGTTTAATCGTGAGACCACAGTGGAGGGCTTTGATCCGACGCCACTGGAAGGTCAGCTACTGGTAGTGGATGAAATGTCCATGGTGGATACCTGGTTGATGAATTGGCTCTGGATGGCCATTGGCTACCGAATTCAAGTCATTCTGGTAGGGGATAAGCATCAGTTGCCTTCGGTCGGGCCAGGTAAAGTCTTTTCAGACTTGATTGAGTCTGGGGTAATTCCCACCATCAGTTTGACTAAGATTTATCGCCAAGCCCAAGATAGTTCCATCATTCAACTAGCCCATCAGATTCGCCAGGGACGCCTACCGCAGAACCTTATGGAAAGACAGCCTGACCGTTCCTTTATCCCATGTAAGACCCAGCAGGTAGCCCAAGTGGTGGAACAGGTGGTAGGCCACGCCTTGACTAGGGGCTTTGATGCCAATACCTTGCAAGTTCTGGCGCCAATGTACAAGGGGCCTGCCGGCATTACCGCCCTCAACCAACTCTTGCAAGGACTCTTCAATCCACCTAGCCGCAAGAAACCTCAACTAGAGTATTTTGACCAAATTTTTCGTCTGGGGGACAAGGTGCTTCAGTTGGTGAACAATGCGGAGGAAGGCGTCTATAATGGGGACATCGGGAAAATTGTCGGTGTTTTCTCAGCCCAGGCGTCTAACAGTGGGAGCGAAGAGGTCGTGGTGGCCTTTGATGATGATAAGGAACTGACCTATCGACGGTCAGATTTCGATCAGTTGACTCTGGCCTACTGTTGTTCAGTCCACAAATCCCAGGGGAGTGAGTATCCGCTAGTTATTCTGCCTCTGGTCGATGCCTACTATCGCATGTTACGTCAGGACTTGCTATACACAGCAGTCACGCGAGCGCAGGCGAGTTTAGTTTTGGTGGGGGACCCGGATGCTTATGTCCAAGCGGTTAGTCAGGATCGTGATCAACGCCGTACCAACCTGAAGGACCTACTACAAGTTAAATTAGCTGGGCTGACGCAGGGAGAGAAGGTAGAGCAAGAACTAGTGTCAGGAGAGAGCCAAGTTTTAGGCCTCGATGCTGGAAAAGTTGAAGTTAGTGCAACAAATCAGCCCTTGCCTCAAGCTAGTCCTGCGGCAAGTATTTCGGTTGCGGTGCAATCAAGAGACTTGGCACCTAAGCAGCAAGAGTCCTTCCGCTTAAGTCAGGATTTGATAGAACAAATTGATCCCATGATTGGCATGGAGGGCATCAGCCCTTACGACTTTGAGAGTCAGACTTGCTAAAGTCCTTTATTCTTAGCGAATAAGGGGCTTTTTTCATGTTTTGAGTTTGTGAAATAAACGCTACCAAGTGCAAAATAATTGTCTATTCTACTGAGCATGATATAATCTAGGTATACTATATCCGAGGAGGAATGACCATGTCATTTACATTACCAGCCTTGCCTTACGCCTATGATGCGCTTGAACCAGCTTTTGACGCGCGCACCATGGAAATTCACCACACCAAACACCACCAAACCTACGTTAACAACTTGAATGCAGCTTTAGAAGGCCATGCTGACTTGGCAGCTAAGTCTATTGAAGACTTAGTCGCTAACCTTAAGGATTTGCCTGAAAGCATCCAAACAGCGGTCCGTAACAATGGTGGGGGTCACTTCAACCACAGCTTCTTCTGGGAAAGCCTACAAGCACCAAGTTCAGAAGCAGCTATTCCTGCTGGGCTTAAGTCTCGCTTAGAAGCAGACTTTGGTTCTGTTGAAGCCTTCAAAGAAGCTTTCGCTAAGGCAGCTGCGACTCGCTTTGGTTCTGGTTGGGCTTGGCTTGTAGACCGTGACGGTCACTTAGAAGTCCTATCTACTGCTAACCAAGACACACCATTAGAATTGGGGCTTAAGCCACTTTTAGGTTTAGATGTGTGGGAACATGCTTACTACCTCCACTATCAAAACCGTCGTCCAGACTATATCCAAGCCTTTTTCTCAGTAGTTAACTGGGATAAGGTAGCATCACGTTTGGGCTAATATTGGACTAGCGCATAGAGAAGCTGAGACTTAGGTCTCAGCTTTTTTGTATTTAAGAGATCACTTGATAGTGATGGTCGTTGTTAAAGTAAAGGTGACTAGGAAAAGTATTTAACCTATTTTATAGAAAACTGTAGATTAGCCTATAAGAATTTAAGTGTGCAATAGATTTAGAGACTGGATTAAGGAGAATAAGTAGAGGTATTCAAAGATAGAAGCATTTAGGGTATAAGCTATTCTAATAAATACTTCAATTACGAACATTGGCTTAACAAACAATAGATTTTATTCAAGTGGGATAAAATTATCTTGAAAGTAAGCGGGAAATCGGATACAATCCAACTAATATTTAATGTTTTTTTAATCTATACCTATTTTAGCCTTGAGGAGGTCGCAAAATGTTCAAACTAGAGTTTAGGCACTTTTTAAAGAATCATCGCTTTGTCTACTTACTCTTAATCTTGCCACTTGTTACCATGCTAGGGCTAGGACTATATCGTGGACAGGTTAGTCATGACCTAAGGCATCAAGAGCGACAACAGGCTAATCGTTTGGCTTCAGATTTGAACTGGTCCATCTCCAACATGCAAAGGCAGGGGGTATCAGAGGAAAATCCACTTTTAGTTAGCTTGAAGGAAGCAGAAAAGACACGTTTTGATTACAGTGTGGCGGCCTATTATGAAGAATGGGATCGAGTGAACCAGGACAAGCTCTCTATATGGCGAACCCTATTAGCTCTCAATAATCAGGGTAAGGAGTTATTGAGTATCTCGCGTCAACAGATAGAAGCAGAATTACCTGTTATCGAATGGCAAGTCAATTACCAAATCGGTCGCTTGGATGTCAAGACAACGCGAGAATCCAGTTATCTAATGACACAACTCTCTCCTTATTTATTGGGAATTCCACTGCTTTTGTTGTTCTCCTATTTGGTAGGGCTACCACTCCTAAGAGATTTCTTCTCTAATCAGCAGGCTTTTCTCAAAACTTTACCTATACCTTATAGTCGCTTGCTAAGCCGACGCTTAGGTGTATTCTTGTGCCTGGGACTAGGCTATGGTTTGTCGATGGCAGTTGGGTGGGCTATCTATCATGTTCTTTTTGACCAACTTCCCCTTACGGCTTTACTTCATTATCCTATGGCACCTAGTTGGCCCCTGTGGCAGGGGATCTTGGCTCTCTATCTATTCTGGTTAGGGCTGGTAATTCTTTTCTGGCTTATTTTGCTACTTATTAATCGATGGGTACAAGAGCTTTTATTAGTTTGGCTAGGTCTAGGTGTATCGGTTACTTTATTAGCTGAGTTTAGTCGCCTTTTTGACTTTTATCCTTTTTATTCTATTTTTAGTTACTGGGATATTAATGGTTTTGTTTCACACCAGTCAAGCCTAGAATTTTTCTATACAGTGGTGATTCTTTTCGGTCTCTTACTTGGTGTCTGGCGGGTGATAGTAACCCTATCCTATGCAGTACTTAAACGTGGTCGAGCGCGTCGCCGTTACGACTTGTCTTCTAGCCGTTTCCAAACAAGTTTTGAATGGCTGAAGCTATTAAGAGGTCACCTTTGGTTTCAAATTTGCTTGTGTATCTTGGCCTTTTTCCTCTATTATGGTGTTTCACAGGGGATTCAGTACCATCAATTACAAGCAGCTAACATTGCGCAAAAATCTGAGTTTCTTAAGATTAATCTGAGTGATTATCGTCAGGCCTATCCAACGGAAGAACTCTATCAGGCAGCGCTAGCAAGTTTTCAACGCCAAGAAGCTCTTGTTGAGGAACTTAAACAAGGGAAAACCAAGTTAGCCACGGAAATGGAGTACGATGAACTGAAAGAGGATGTTGACTTCCTACAAGGCAAAGGTGATAGAACTTTATTGCCAATCCGTGACTGGATTTTTATGCCGAATGCTTACATCAATTATCAGTTAGCCGAGTGGAAACGAAATTATGGGATTGATTTTCAGCTGCCTGGTGGTCCATATTGGACGCTCTATATTCCAAATTATGAGCAATCACCAAGAAGTGGTGAGGACCAGCCACCACTTTCGATTGATATTGCGGTCTTTGAAGCCTATCTAGCGCGTGTCAGCAAGCCTATGAAATCTTATACTGCACTAGGAATAGTCGGTAACTTGTTTGAAGAGCGTCTCTATTTAGGGCTCTGGGTTATTTTGGTAATCTTCCTAGTAGCGCCTACTGTGCTAGATAAAGAAACCGGGCGCTGGCGATTCCAGGCAACCTTGCCTCTAGCAAGGAAGCATCTCCTTAAGTTGCGTCGACGCTTAAGCCTTCAACAGGTGTTTCTACTAATGCTAGGGTCAGTTATCTTGCTTGCCTTGACTGGTAGTTTAATAGCAGGTTTAGGCCATATTCAGTTACCTCAGGTCAGATATTTAGTAGATGGCCAACAGTGGGGTGGTTTGATTGGTCAGCGCTTGCGTGTGCCAAGTACTCATCAATTTTTTGAGATAATGCCTAGCTGGTATTACTATCTAGAGGCTTTCGCGCTGTTTGTTGCAGTTACTTACTTTATTAATAGCCTTTGCCATTTTGTTGCTAGATGGGTTAAGTCGACTGCAATCTATATTAGTTTAGTCGCTGGAATCTTAGGTATTGGTTATGGGGCAACTCTCTTATTGCCGAGTCTGGCACAGGCCATGAGTCCCTTCCGTTATTTGGATTTAGCCCCGGTATTGGACGGACGCCTCTCTGTTTCTTTAGGTCAAGGTCTTTTGACTCATTGGACTGGCCTAGTAGTCTGTGGTCTTGCAGGCTTGTTTTTGAATATGTGCTTGCCTTGTACTCTGAAAGGACGTGACCGTATATGATTGAAGTGAAAAATCTGAGCCTTGCCTATGGCAGTAAAGCGATTTTGAAGCAAGTAAATTTTCAAATTGAGGCCGGGGAAGTAGTAGGCTTAGTGGGACCTAATGGTGCAGGTAAAACGACTTTACTGTCAGCCTTAACGGGCTTATTGCCATATTCGGAGGGACAAGTAAAGGTTGCTGGGCTTTACATGCCAGCAGGTAAAGAACTTTATCGTAAGATTGGGTTCATGCAAGATAATAGTGTTCTCTATCCACAGCTAACGGGCTACGATCACCTTCAGTATATAGCCTTAGCCCAGGGATTCTCCAAAGAGAGCATTATTGAAACGGCTGAAAGAGTAGGAATGATAGGGTATTTAGATCAAGCGGTGGGGACTTATTCCTTGGGAATGAAACAACACTTGCTCTTTGCTTGTGCTATGCTCCACCGGCCACAAGTACTTTTTCTGGATGAACCTTACAATGGTTTAGATCCTACTAGCCTGATTCGGATTCGAGAGTTAGTGATGCAACTTAATCGCGAAGAGGGGATGACGGTATTGATTTCTTCGCATAATCTTGACGAAATCGACCGAATGACTCGTCGAATTCTATTTGTTAAAGAAGGCCAAATTATTGAACGCACTTTGGCCCAAAGTGAAACGAGTGACTATGTGGTAACTGTTCAAGAAAAGTTAGCCGATGATTGGATTCGTCGCTTATCGGATCATAGCTTTCTTGTATCTGCCTCTCAACTGAGCCAAGCTTTAGGTGGTTTGGAAGGAGCGGGATTGACTCTGATAGGAGTGGAGCCTCGCCAGTTTGGCAGTGAACAGGTCTACCGTGAACTTTTCGAAGTGAACTGATGATAAAAAGGCAAGCAAGCTATCTAGCTACTTGCCTTTTATTGCTATCTGGGGCAGGCTCACCACTTGAAAACACGAACAAATTTTCGTATACTAGAGGAGAAGTATGATAGGGGAGAGGAGGGGCATCATGCGCTATGGGATTTTAGAGTTTAAGGATCCGGTGCCGGACACATCACGTAAGATACTGCATGTGGATATGGATGCCTTCTATGCCAATGTCGAGGCGCGGGATAATCCAGCGATTGCTCATAAACCTATTGTGATTGCCAAGCATCCCAAGTTAACCGGTGGACGGGGCATCGTCTCTACTTGCAACTACAAGGCGCGCGAATATGGCATCCATTCGGCCATGACGGCTGCTGAAGCCTTCAAACGCTGTCCCCATGCGGTCTTTATCGCGGGCGATTGGTCCCACTATCAGGAAGTGTCTCAGCAGATTCGGGCAATTTTTGCCCAGTACACGGATTTGATTGAGCCCATGTCCCTGGATGAGGCCTATCTGGATGTGACTCATAATAAGCTGGGCATTCAAAGTGCGACCTATTTAGCTCAGCGCATTCAAGCCCAGATTAAGGCAGAACTCAACCTAACCTGTTCGATTGGGGTGTCCTATAACAAGTTCCTAGCCAAAATTGCCTCTGACTATCGTAAGCCCTTTGGTATTACGGTGGTGACACCTGATCAAGCCTTAGAATTTTTAGATGACCTACCCATTGATAAGTTCTATGGGGTGGGGCGGCAGTCAGTACCTTATTTTCACCAGAGGGGGATTATGACTGGGGCGGATTTGCGAGCAATTGAATTAGAAGACCTGATTGAAAATTTTGGTAAAATGGGCAAATCCCTCTACTACAAGGTGCGCGGGGTCCATGATGCGCCAGTCCAGCCCCACCGTGAGCGCAAGTCCATTGGTAAAGAAACGACCTTCATTCAGTTTCTGGCGGAAGAAGAGGGGGTTCTAGATGCCTTGACCCAGCTGACTAAGCGGGTGGTGGCAATCTTAAAGGCCAAGAATTTCCACGCCCAGACCGTGACGCTTAAGATTCGCTATGATGATTTCGAGACCTTAACGCGTCAACTATCTTTGGGCTCTCCTAGCCAAGATGTGGAGGTGATTAGCCAGGCGGTGCAGGAACTCTGGGAGCTTCACGGTCATTTGCATAAGACCGTCCGCCTACTGGGAGTCTCTACAGCTGGGCTAATCCAGCTCGATAAGGTTAATACGCAATTATCTTTTGAAAAAATGTAAAACAGGTCTGTTACTTTTTAAAATAACTGTTATAATATGAAGTATAACAGTTATTTTTGTGTCTAAAGAGAAGGTGACTATATGGCAACCAAACATGATCTGATTATCCAATACATTGAATCCCTCCCCATCGGGGATAAAATCTCGGTTCGAGGGATTGCCAAGCATCTCAAGATGAGTGAAGGGACGGCCTACCGGGCTATTAAGGACGCCGAAGTACTAGGCATTGTCTCGACCATTGAGCGGGTTGGGACCATTCGCATTGAGAAGAAGCAAAAATATTCGCCGGAAATGCTAACCTTTGGTGAAGTGGTGCAAATTATTGAAGGGGAGGTCCAAGGTGGTAGCCAGGGTTTGACCCAGCACCTGTCTAAATTCATCATTGGGGCCATGACCAAGGACGCTATGGAGCGTTACTTTACCGACGATTCTCTGATTATTGTGGGGAACCGGGAAGACGTCCAACTCTTTGCCTTGGAAAAGGGCGTGGCGGTGCTCATTACCGGGGGCTTCAAGGCTAGTGACCAGGTCATTAGCCTGGCTAATGAACGCAATTTGCCAGTGATTTCCACCACCTTCGATACCTTTACGGTAGCGACCATCATCAACCGGTCCATGGCGGACCAGATGATTAAGAAGGAAATCATGACCATTCGGGATATCTACACACCACTATCCCAGGTGCCACTTCTAGCGCCAAGTGATTCGGTAGCTGACTTCAATCGCTTGATGGAAGAAACAGGACAGGAACGTTTTCCTGTCTGCTATAACCAACGGCTGATTGGGGTTGTGGCTGCTAAGGACGTCCAAGGTAAGCAAGAATCCATTCAGTTGGAGCGGGTCATGACCAAGAATCCGGTGACTGTCAAGACTCATATGTCGGTGGCTAGTGTCTCGCACAAGATGATTTGGCAGGATATTGAGATGATTCCAGTGGTGGAAGACAACCTTCAACTGCTTGGGGTGGTGACGCGTGAGGAAGTCTCCAAGGCCATTCAAGTGGTCCAGCAACAACCGCAAATGGTTCATACCTTCGAAGAAGACATTACGGCCCAGTTAGAAGTGGCCAGTGAAGTCACGGACTATGATTTCCAAGCCTTCGTGCAACCGCAGATGATTGGCAACTTTGGGACCATCTCTTATGGGGTTCTGACGGAACTGATTGCCCAAGTGACGGATCGCAAGGTCTTTGAGTTGACCCATCTCAACAGTGTCATCGAGAAGATTGACCTTCATTATTTCAACCTAATCCAAATTGGCAATGAAATTCAATTTAAGGGTCATGTCTTCAACCACAACCGTCGGGCGGCCCTAACCCAGGTGGATGTTTTCCACGAGAATAGTCTGGTGGCCAAGGCCATTATTACCAGCCAAATGATTGAACGCAACTAAGTTTAGCGAGTAAGGAAGTAGAAAACTACTATGTATATTGAACATCACGAGGCGCAAGCCCTCATCCAATTGATTCAAGCAGCCCAAACCATTGTTATTCACCGCCATGTGAGGCCTGATCCGGATGCCATCGGCTCCCAATTAGGGCTCAAATCTCTGATTGAATCGACTTTCCCTGACAAACGTGTTTTAGCGGCCGGCACGACGACCCAAGGGCTCAAGTGGATTGGCTCCATGGACAAGGTAACTGCTGCTGACTACCAAGGCGCTCTGGTTATTGTCTGTGATACCGCCAACCAACCTCGGATTGACGGAGACCACTACGACAAGGGCGCGACCCTAGTCAAGGTAGACCACCATCCTCCTGTGGATGATTATGGCCAACTTCAAATTGTCCATCCCATTGCAAGTTCTACCTGCGAAATAATCGCCGAAATCAGTCGCCACCTAGGTGACCAGCTGCCTATGCAGGATCAAGCAGCGCGCCTGCTCTACACAGGCATGGTGTCTGATACGGCTCGCTTCCTCTATGAGTCCACCACCTCACGGACCTTAGAAGTCGCGGCTTGGCTCAAGCAATATGACTTCTCATCCTTTGAGATTAGCGACCGCTTTATGCGATTGAGTTTTGAAGAAGCCAAATTCCAAGGCCATATCTTTGAGACCATGTCCATTAATGAAGCAGGTGTCGCCTGGGTGACCATTAGCCAAGAAGACATTAAGACATTTGGCATCAGCGAAGAACAAACCCAGATTGCGGTGACCTTGCCGGGGCGTATCGAAGGTGTCTTGTCTTGGGTCATTTTCGTTCAACAAGAAGGCAATGGTGATCACTATCGTTGCCGTATTCGTTCCAAAGGGCCGGTTATCAACGGGATTGCAGCCAATCATGATGGCGGTGGCCATCCCATGGCTAGTGGCGCTAATGCCTACAGTTTAGCTGAGTGCCAAGCCATTGTAGAAGAGTTAAGGCAAGCTGTTCTAGCATATCGCCAAGAGCTTGAGCAAGAAGTTTAAGCGGATGAAGAAAACCCATTATATCATATATGATATAATGGGTTTTTTGTGTCTGGAAAGTCGGAGCCAGTGGTCCACTCGGCGGAGTGGACCACTAGCGCGCCAAGCAAGTAGCCGATTGCCTCAAAAGCGCCACAAAAACCCAGAGCCAGTGGCCCACTTTTCAAAGTCGACCACTGGCGCAAAGACAGCAAAAAAGAGTTTAGGCTCAGGTCCTAAACTCTTTTCATCTTATTTAAGGAGCCATTCAAAGCCGTCGCGGGCTAAGAGGTCATCGCCTTCTTGAGGGCCATGACTGCCAGCTGGATACTGGGCTAGTGGTGTCTCAGTATCGGCAGTCCAATAGGCTTGAATATTATCCAAGAATTTCCAGGCAGCAGCTACTTCACACCATTGGGTAAAGTGTTCGCGATCACCTTGGCTAGCTTCGAAAATTAAGCGTGCGTAGTCATCTGGACTTTCTGCCAATTCTTCTAAATTGTAGCGGAAGCTGAGTGGCACGCGGTGGCTATCCTGGCTGTAGCCAATGGCTTTGGTGTTGAGCCAGAGGGTGTAGCCCAGGTCAGGGGCGATTTCAATGCGGAGATGGTCGCCTTCCAAGCCGTCTTGAGTCGGACGATAGAGGACATCCACCATGGTCGCCTTCTGATTAAGCCGCTTGCCAGTCCGCAGATAGAAAGGAACACCTTCCCATTCTGGCAAATCTAGCATCACTTTGGCAGCAAAATAGGTCTCAGTACGGGAAGCAGGATCTACGCCCTCTTCTTCCAGATAGCCCTTGAGGTCACCTTGAGCGCTGTATTGGCCACGAACTACACAAGCTCGGCATTCTTGAGCGTCAGCATAGTGATGTAGGTTGGCTAGGCTACGATATTTAGCTGCCTGAATATCTGCTGTTTGGTTGGAGGCAGGTTCTGCCATGGTCAGCAGGGCGAGCAGTTGGAGCATATGGTTTTGAACCATGTCGCGACTAGCGCCAGAATGATCGTAGTAGCCAGCTCGCTCTTCAACCCCCACCATTTCAGGCAGAGAAATTTGAATGCTAGCAATATGATCCTTATTCCAAGTATGACGGAAAAGTTGGTTATGGAAACGCAAGTGGTAGAGGGCTTGAACTAGTTCTTTACCCAGATAGTGGTCAATGCGATAGATTTGCGATTCATCGAAGGCCACATTGAGTTTGTCTTGCAATTCTTGGGCAGAAGCTAGGTCATGCCCAAATGGTTTTTCGATAATGAGACGGTTAAAGCCTGATGCCAAAAGACCTTGCGATTTAATATGTTCAGCAATAATAGGGAAGAAGGTAGGAGACATGGACAGGTAGAAGAGGCGATTACCTTGGGTTTGGTAAGTAGCATCGAGCCGGTCTGCCAATTGCTTGAGTTGGTCATAGTGTTCGGTATTTTGAACATCGTGGGATAGGTAATAGAAGTGGGAGGCGAATTCCTGAACATGGTCAGGGCTAAGCGCCTGAGCGCCTACGCTGTCTACAATGACTTGACGGAAATGCTCATCAGACCATGGACGACGGGCAGTCCCAATCAAAGCAAAATTCTGAGATAGGCGGCCGCTGCGATAGAGTTGGTAAATAGCAGGGTAGAGCTTGCGAAAAGCCAAGTCACCCGTAGCCCCAAAGAGGGTTAAAAGGATAGGTTGTTCTTTCATGGGATACCTCCAATTCATTCACTTGTATTATAACCTATCAGTCTTAGATTAGACAATGTAGGTGCTTGGATCAAGCAACTTTTTTGTGGCCAAGTTCCTCTTGCGAGAAAAGGGTGGACTGGGTATAATAAAGGAACACATGGCTCAGAGACCTGTGACATTATATGATTAGCAAAATCATGTTATAAGGAGGCCTTTCGCCTATGAAAGATTTTTTGACAACTACTCAGTCCGCGCCGCCTGCCATTTCCTTGGGTTGGTTTTTGGTTATTGTCGGACTTTTGGTCGTGCTCGGTTGGACTAGCTTACGAAAATATGGCGATCCTGCCTATGTTAAGACCTTCCGAATTATACAAATTATCCAGTTGACGGTCCTCTATACTTGGTACGTGGTTTATTCCCTGCCTATATCAAATAGTTTGCCACTTTATCATTGTCGTCTAGCAATGTTTGCCTTGGTTCTATGGCCGGGCAAATCTCGTTTCAAGCAATATTTCGCCTTGCTAGGGGCTAGTGGTGCCTTCTTTGCCTTGGTCTATCCGGTTTTCGACCCCTATGATTTTCCGCATGTTACCAGCTTTTCTTTCTTAGTCGGTCACTATGCCTTGTGGGTCAATGCCCTCATCTACCTCTTCAAAAATTACCAAGCTAATCTACTCAAGCGCTGGCAACTTGCAGCCATCACCTTTGCGCTTAATGCTGGTTTAGTACTGGTTAATATACTGACAGGTGGCAATTATGGCTTGCTCAGTGAACCGCCTTTTATTAAGGGGAGTCCACTCTGGGTGATTTATTTGGCAGTCAGCCTGGTCCTAATTGCGGCTCTGATTTTAGCAGACTTCTTAGTGGCTAACTGGAAGGCCAATCAAGCCTTAAGACCTCAGGAAATTTATCTTGAAAACTAAGTTTCAAGCACCTAGTTAGCTAGGTGCTTTTTATATGGCTTTAGAAGGGGTTGATTGGCTGACTTATAAAATATGTATAAAGCGTTAAACCCTAAGCAATCCCACTAGCCTAAGGCTTAAGAGATGGTCTATAATAGAAGAAGTGAAAAAGTCCTACTAAAAAAATGCGACAGCTAGGCTTTTGGTCTATATATATAAGGAGGGGTATGATGAAGGCAGAACTTATTTCAGTCGGAACAGAACTTTTGATGGGGTATGTGGTCAACAGTAATGCTAGTGATATTGCTAAGCAATTATTAGCCATTGGCATCGGCACCTATTATCAGCAGACAGTAGGGGATAACTGGGAGCGTATTAGCCAAGCCTTAGCGCTAGCGCATTCGCGTTCAGACTTGGTCATTTTAACTGGTGGTCTGGGCCCTACTCATGATGATATTACCAAGCAAGTAGTGGCGGCCTTTGTTGGGACGACCTTAGAAGAGGATCCGCGCCAACTGGCTAAGTTAAACCAGCATTTAGCTCATGAGGGGCGGGAATGTGTACCAATTGACTTGCTGCAGGTTCTTACTTTAAAAGGGGGAAAGGCCCTGTGGAATGCCTATGGCTTAGCATGTGGTTCTGTCTACCAACATGAAGGGGTGACCTACATTCTCTTGCCGGGCCCGCCCTATGAAATGAATCAAATGCTTAAGCAAGAGGTCCTACCAGAGTTAGCTAAACAGCTAGGCAAGCAAGAGGCCATGGAGTCGCTCTATCTTAATTTCTTTGGCATTGGGGAATCCAAACTAGCTCAAATTTTGGCTCAACCCATTGCAGAGCAAAGCAATCCTACCCTAGGTCTCTATGCTAAGCCGCGTCATATCGTGGTGCGCTTAACGGCCAATGCTGCGACCTCTCAAGACGCTCATGCCCTTAACCAGGCCTTGGCTCAGGAGCTTATTGGCTTGGCTGGCGATTATTATATGGGGCAGGGGGAAGACTTTGATTTTGCGGGCTATGTCTTAGGAAAAATGGCAGATCAAGGTCAGCGACTAGTAAGTTTAGAAGGCTTTACCTATGGTCAACTAGCTAGTCGTCTACGCCATCAAGATCCTGAGGCGGCTGTCTACCAGCGAGGCTATATTCAAGAAGTGACTGAAGCAAACCTAGAAACTAGCTTAGCCTCTCTCAGTCAAGACTTAGCACAAGACACTTTCTGCTTAGTCAACTATCAGCTAAATCAGGAAGAGGCAATGTTGATTTTGATTACACCTTCAGGCCAGCGCCTAGAGCGACCGGTCTATCTAGGCAAGCGACCTTACGAGGTTCAGGCTAGCATTGTCGTCTATGAAGGCTTAAGCCTCTTGAACAAGCAGGTGAGCTAGAATAAAAGAATCAGAACAAATGTTCTTATTTTGCTTGCTTTTTGTCGAGATTTTAGGTAAACTATAGAAGAGTTAAGAAAGAGGAGATGTTAAAGAATGAATGAAGATCGCAAAAAAGCCCTAGATAAGGCCCTAAAAGATATTGAAAAAAGCTTTGGTAAGGGCTCCATCATGCGTCTGGGTGAAAAAGTCGACACCAAAATTTCGACCATTCCGTCAGGTTCCCTGGCTTTAGATATTGCCTTAGGGGTAGGTGGCTATCCACGAGGCCGAATTATTGAATGTTATGGTCCAGAGTCTTCTGGTAAGACTACTGTGGCCCTTCATGCCATTGCCGAAGTACAAAAACAAGGGGGCTTGGCTGCCTTCATTGATGCTGAGCATGCCTTGGACCCAGATTATGCTGCCGCTTTAGGGGTTAACATTGATGAATTGCTCTTGTCCCAACCAGATACAGGTGAACAAGGTTTGGCTATCGCTGATGCCTTGGTAACTTCAGGGGCGGTTGACATCATTGTCATTGACTCGGTTGCAGCCTTGGTACCACGCGCTGAAATCGATGGGGAGATGGGGGATGCCCATGTCGGCTTACAAGCTCGTCTTATGTCCCAAGCGCTTCGTAAATTATCCGGTAATGTCAATAAGACCAAAACCATCTGCTTCTTCATCAACCAATTGCGTGAAAAAGTAGGGATTATGTTCGGGAACCCTGAGACGACACCAGGTGGACGTGCCCTCAAATTCTACTCAACTGTTCGTTTAGAAGTGCGTAAGGCTGAGTTGATTAAGAACGGTAGCGAAGTGATTGGTAGCCGTGCAAAAATCAAGGTTGTTAAGAATAAGGTGGCGCCACCATTTAAGGAAGCCTTAGTGGATATTGTCTACGGTAAAGGGATTTCTAAGGTGGGCGAGCTAGTCGATATGGCTGCTGATTTGGATATTGTTAACAAGGCAGGCTCTTGGTACTCCTACGGCGAGGCTCGTATTGGGCAAGGTCGTGAAGCTGCTAAACAATACCTCTTGGACAACCCAGAAGTACAAGCAGAAATCGAAGCTCGTGTTCGGGCTCACTATAAGATTGGCGAAGCACCTGAGACTAACGAAGAAGCTCAAGTGGCTTTAGGTGGACTTTTCCAAGAATAAGATAAAAAAAGTACGTGGCCGGAAGTCTTCCAGCCACATTTTTTTCACAGACAAATAAAAAGTCCGCCAGATGGCGGACTTTTTAAATAGTTAGACGCTAGCAATTTCCAATGGTTTGCGGTACTTTTTAAGCCAAGTCTGGTCTAAGACGAAGGCTGCAATACCTAAGAGACTGACAGCTAAGCCAATCCATACAGGCATTGGGAAGTAGTGAAGGGTAATGGTGTGGTCACCCTTCTTAATTGGAATAGCGAGTAGGGTGTCATTCAAAACTGAGATGCCTTGGACAGGTTGGCCATTATCCGTAATGCGCCAGTGCTTGTCGTAAGGGATGGTGAAGAGCAGATAGCCTTCTTCTTGTTCTGTATTAATGGTACCCGTAATCTTATTGTGTTTGAAGCTCGTTACTTTAAAGAGATGGTCCTGTTTGCTAGCAATCATCGCATCATAGCGTGCCTTATCAAACTCGTAGAGTTTTGGTAGGTTAGCTTTCAATTCTGGTTTTTCAAGACGAACCTTGAGTTCTTGATTATCCTGAATTTTCTTGTAGGATGCGTTAGTGATTTGACGATAGGAGAAGGTCCCATAGAAGTGGTAGGCTTCGCTGTTAAGATCTAGCTTGGTCTTCTCACCATCATATTGGCTAGGAAGGGTGAAGTAGTAAGGATTTTCGCTAGTTGTATTGAAGCGGAAACTGAAGTAGTGAGATGACTTAGATTTCGTCAGTTCACTGTTGCTAGATTCGCTATTACGTGAGTAGGTTAAGTAGTCTCCATCGCCTCGGTTAGTAATAGTCACATTGACGGGCGTTTCTTCCTTGAGTTCGTGTTCGGTAAAGTAAGGTTGGCCCGCTCCCTTATAGTCAACTAGACTGAGTAAGTATTCTTGGTTTTGAATAGGTTGGTGATTCACCAAGGGGTTACTTTCAGAGGTTAATTGATTAGAGACTTCAATCCCCAAACCTAAACGTTCCGTGTTTTCGTGGACAACATAGCGAGGTTGACTATCAATGGTCGGATAAGCCTGAATATCCAGATCAGTTGCCACTTGGTAAAGTTTATACTGATCAGGCAAGGTATTGGCTGCTGTATCTTTGGAAGGATCCAAGAGATAGCGGATATTGAAAAGGTCATCGGTGAAGAGGGTCCCGTTAGTATACTCTACAACCCCAGAAGTCTGAGGTAGTCCCAAATAGCCAAAGAGCTTAGGCGCGTTGGCATCTATGGTGGAGCCAAAGTGGTTCATGCCATTGAAATGGGTGTACATAGCTTCGTTCTTAGAACGTTGATAGGTGGTATGAATTCGGTAGAAGTCATCAGATGGGTTTCGGAGGCCTGTAAGAGACTGGTCTAAAATCGCTACATAGTCGTTAAACTTAGAAAGTTGAACATAGCTTAATTCTTGGAGAATCAAGGCGCCATTAGTGAAAATCTCGCAGGCTACAACCGCTAGTAAGGCTACTTGCATGAGCTTAGGATGGAGAAATTCGAAGTGAAGGACTAAAATAATCAAGAGGGCAAAAATTAAGCTTAAGAGCAAGTTAGCTTCAATCTTGGTTGCGCCTAGGTTACTAAAATCAAGGTAGAGGGCATTCAACTTAAGGAATTTATAGTCTGACATCCGTCCGTAGTAATAGTAGGTGTAAACCGTGACACTCACAATCATCAGAATGCTTTGCCAGTAGGCTAAGGCCTGACGGCGATTTTGGAAGGCTTTTAGGGCCAAAATGATGAGGAAGAAGGTGGTCAAGAAGGAGAAACGGAAGTGGTACCAGATTGGAAACTGGCCACCGTGCCACAAGCGGTCAAAAATCTTGAAGTGGAAACCTAAATAGAAAGGAATCAAGACCACGATGGCCGCGATCTTTTCTTGCCAACGAATCTTGCGGATGAAGAAGTAGTAGACTACGAAGAGACTGACCAAGATAGAAGAGTAGAGGTTTGGCGAACCTTTCTTAATTTCGTCGAAAACGAAAGAGCCAAGGAAAAGTTTGGAACCAATCGCCTCTAGATTATGGGCCACATCCCAGTTCCAGTCGGTCTTGGTGTGGGTTGCCTTACTGCTGAGCAAGGCCATGAAGGTGGGAATCAACATCATGGCACTAATGGCAGCTCCCATCAGAGACTGGATGACGAAGTCACTATAGTGTTGGATAAAGGATTTAATGGTCACTTTAGGGAACTTCTCGAAGATGACATAGCCGGCATAGAAGGCTAGGAAGATACACATCATAAAGCCAATGTAGTAGTTGGAAATCAGGCTGACGGCCAACATGATAACATAGAGCTTGCTGCGACGTTGAGTCATGATGCGGTCTAGACCTAGGGCAATCAGTGGCAGGAAGACTAAGACGTCGAACCACATGATGTTGAGCATATAGGTAAAGGTATAGCTCATTAAGGCATAGGCATTAGCAAAGAGACTGCCCATAACGGTATTAGTCTGATATTTCTTGCGAGCAAAGTAGAAGAAGGTCAGGCTGGCTCCTGCCAATTTGAGATAAGTTAAGAGGGTAACTGCTGCAGCCAGATGTTGTTCGTCGAAAAGCAGTAAAATCAGGTTAAAGGGACTCATAAGATAATAAGCCCATACCCCAATCATTTCTCCCCCGTAGCCCTTTTGGAAGCTATAGAGGAATTGCTCTGGCGTCTGAGTCAGAGTCTGCCGGAAGAGACTGAAGAAGTCGATATACTGTTGGCCCAAGTCGATAGTTAGCATGGAATTGGAGCCGAAAGGGGTAAATCCTTTGAAGATGGCTAAGCCCATTAAAATAAGTGTTGTCAGGCCAAGGTTAAGTAGATAGGGTTTATAGCGGGCCAAGCGAGGCATGGCGTGCTGGTTCACGTGCTGGCTCATAAATACCTCCAAATTTTCTAGCATTCTTATCTATTTTACCAAATTTTGGCTTTAATAGCACCTTTTAATGAGGCGGCTTTTTAGCTTTTTTTATGGATTTATGATGAACTATTATCTTTTGATGAATTCTTTTGGTATAATAGAGAAGCTTAGAATATTATGAAGGGAATGGAGTGCTGAAATGCCACGTTATAAGTTAAAGAAACCGAAGAATAAATCCCATATTCCCTTTCGTTTGAACCTTCTATTAATGATTTCCTTTTTATGTTTTGCGGCCCTTTTCGTACGCTTGGGCTATATCCAACTCTATAATGGGCAAATGTTCAAACGAATGGTTGAACGGACCGAGTCCACTACTTCGACAGGTTCTGTTCCACGAGGGATGATTTACGATAGCAATGGGAAAGTCCTGGTCGGTAACCAGCCTGAACGGGCTATTCTTTATACCCGTGACAGTGATTCTAAAGTTCAAGCCAAGGATATTATTGCAGTTGCACGTCGATTAGCCTCTTTGGTTGATGTTCCAACGCAAGAAGTAACCGAGCGGGACCGGAAAGATTATTTCGTTGTGACTAATCCCGATACCGTCAATGGCCGTTTAACAGCTGAACAACGTAAATTAGCTGGTTCAGAAGCCTATGAGGCTCAACTAGCCGCTGTAACTGAAGATGATATTCAATATTCAGAGTCCGAACTTAAGATAATTGCCCTTTTCAAACGTATGAATAGTGCTTTCTCGCTTTCAACAGTTACCGTCAAAAATAAGAATGTAACGCCTGATGAAATTGCTCGGGTCAGTGAACATTTAAGTGAATTGCCAGGTATTCAGATTGGGACGGATTGGCAACGGGTCTACCCACAAGGGGAAATGATGCGTTCTATCTTGGGTCAAGTATCTTCAGAACAACGCGGTCTCCCAAGTGAATTAGCCTCAATGTACCTAGCGCGTGGCTATGCCATGAATGACCGGGTAGGGATCAGTTATCTAGAAAAACAATACGAAGACGTTTTACATGGTGCAAAGTCGGTATCTAAGATTGTAACCGACTCTTCCGATGATGTCTTGGCTAAACAAGTCGTCTACGAAGGCTCCAAGGGTGACAACTTAGTCATGACCATGGACATCGATTTCCAGAAGAAATTAGAAGAGATTGCCGAAAGCTCGCTTAAGAAAATTGAAAACCGTGGTTTGAACGATCGGGTTTACATTGCAGTGCTTAACCCCAATAATGGGGATGTTTTAGCTCTGGTTGGTAAACGATTCAAATACAACCAAGCGACCGACTCTTATGATTATGATACCATCGAAGATGACACCTTGGGGACTCTCAACACCTCCTATGGTATGGGGTCTTCGGTTAAGCCTGCCATGGTGGCTATGGGTTACATGTCGGGCGCGCTCAGCCTAAATAATAATACCATCTTGGATGAACCAATGAAGTTCCAGGGCTCTGCTGAAAAGAGTTCCGTCTTCAACCGTACGGGTCAAGTCAATATTAATGATATTGAAGCCTTGCAAAAATCTTCCAACATCTACATGATTAAGACCGCCATGAGAATGGGTGGACAGAACGAATATACTAAGGACGGTAAGTTGGATATCGATCCTAAGACTTTGGATACCATGCGTGAGTACTTTGCCGAGTTTGGTTTAGGAACTAAGACTGGGATTGATATTCCGAGCGAGTCTGTTGGATACTTACCTGAGTCAGAACAACTGGTTAACATCTTGTTCTTGTCTTTTGGGCAGTTTGACTTGTATACGCCGCTGCAACTGGTTCAATATGCTAGCGTCATTGCCAACGGTGGGGTTCGTTATGCGCCACGTTTGGTTAAGGAAATCCGCAATACAGATGCCAATGGTCACTTAGGTGGAGTAGAAACGACAATTGAACCTAAGGTCATGAACGTAGTGCCAGTTGAAAAATCTGTTATGGACCGGATTCATGAAGGGATGTATCAAGTTTCCCATACAATGGACGGGTCAGCTCATTACCTCTTCATGAATTACCCTATCAAGGTTGGGTCTAAGACCGGGACGGACGAAGCCTTCTATGCTGGACCTATTCAATACGCGGCTAATAATCCAGTGGTTAACGCCACTTATATCGGTTATGCGCCTTATGATAAGCCTGAGATTGCGGTCAGCGTGGTCTTACCCTATCTACCAGCAGATGCAACCGGTCGTGATTCCACCCGAATTGCCCGGGACGTGATGAATGCTTATTTTGAAATGAGAGAAGCCACACGCTCAACGATTGAAAGCTACAAGCCAAACCAACCATAAGTGTGAGGGGCTGGAACCTAAGTTCCAGTCCCTTTTTGGACTTTAAGTACTATTAGTTTACCCGTAAGAGACAAAAAAAGGTGTCTACTTGTTAACTATTTTTGTAAGCTCTATAAAAAATGAGTGCTAGCGTATATTTTTGTGCCTAACTTTGTTATAATAAGAGAGTAGTATTGAGATGAAGGAGGCGGGTTAGTTGCCACAAGCATTAATTATTTATGCAAGCTTGACCGGAAACACTGAGGCCTGTGCGGATATTTTGGCGGAAGCACTAGAAGGACACGGGGTTGAGGTCACCCTACATGATGTCATGCAAGCCGAAGCAGCGGACTTTGAAGACTATGATTGCTGTATCGCTGGGGCTTATACCTATGGTGTGGACGGTGTCTTGCCTGATGAAATGTTAGACTTTTCTGAAGACTTAGGTCAATTAGACTTATCAGGTAAGGTCTTTGGGGTCTTTGGTTCTGGGGATGAGTTCTATGAAGTCTTCTGTGGGGCAGTTGATACCCTGGAAGAACAATTCAAGAAAGCAGGAGCTCGCCAAGCTGGCGCTAGCGTCAAGGTTAACCTCTACCCGGAAGATGAGGCCGTGACCGAATTAGAACGTCTGGCGCAAGATTTAGCCGACGCTTTAGCTGACAATTAATAATAAGATAGATACAAGGAGGAACTTATGACTTTAGCAAATTTTGATGAATTATTAGCCAAATACGCCCATCTCTTAATCAAGAAGGGCTTGAACGTGGGGACTGGGGATTATGTCCACATCAATACCGATGTTAACCAAATTCAATTGACTCACCTCTTGGTCAAGCAAGCCTATGAAGCAGGGGCAGCCAATGTTGCCGTTGACTTTTCTGATGATACCCTGACCCGTCTCAAATACGAATACGAAAGCACTGAAAGCTTGTGTGAGGTACCTGACTATGCCGTTGCCAAAGCGGAGTACTTCTTGGATAAACGTGCTAAGCGCCTTGCTTTGCGTTCGACTGACCCTAACAACTTATCTGGCTTAGATGCACAGAAAATTAGTGCGTCACAACGTGCCTTGCGTTCGGCTATTGCGCATGTGTCAACGGCTATTCAAGCTAACGAAGTGAGTTGGTTAGTAGTGGCAGGGGCTGCACCTGCTTGGGCGGCAGTCGTCTTTCCTGACTTGGGCTCAAGCCAAGAACAAGTAGATGCCCTCTGGGATGCTATCTTCAAGGCTAACCGTATCTATGCTGATGATCCAATCGCTGCTTGGGATCAACATGTTGCAACCTTAGATCAGAAAGCTAAGTTCTTGAACGATACGCAATTTGATGCCCTTCACTATACGGGGCCAGGGACTGACTTAATCTTGGGCTTACCTAAAAACCATGTCTGGGAAAGCGCTGGTTCGCTTAACCGTAAAGGTGAAATCTTCATTGCTAACATGCCAACAGAAGAAGTCTTCACAGCACCTGATTTCCGTCGGGCTGAAGGCTATGTTTCAAGCTCTAAGCCGCTGGCTTACGGTGGGACGGTTATCGAAGGCATGAAGTTTACCTTCAAGGACGGTCAAATTGTGGAAGTATCAGCTGAAAAAGGGGAAGAAACGCTCAAACGCCTTGTAGAAGAAAATGAAGGGGCGCGTGGCCTAGGGGAAGTTGCCCTCGTAGCGCACCAAACGCCAATCTCTCAATCAGGTATTACCTTCTTCAATACCCTTTTCGACGAAAATGCCTCCAACCACTTAGCAATCGGGCAAGCCTATGCAACCTCGGTACAAGGTGGGACTGACATGAGTCAAGAAGAATTGGCACAAGCAGGTCTCAACCGATCCATTGTCCACGTGGACTTTATGATTGGGAATGAGCACATGGATATTGATGGGATTAAGGCAGATGGGACCCGCGTCCCTATCTTCCGCAAAGGCGAATGGGCCTACTAAGCCAGAGAGGATGTAAAAGATGCCGACACACGATGCAAGCCAAGACCTCAGCCGTAAAATTAATCGGCGCCTGACCCGTAGTGGTTGGGTCTATATGCTAGGCCTAGTGGCTTTCCTCTTTGTAGCCATCTACGCCTTCAATCAACTCTTTCAATTGCCGATGAAGAAGAAGACGGCTGAAATTGAAAGCCTCAATAGTCGTATCGAAGAAATGGAGTCGCGCTTAGAACAGGTAGAGGCGAGTCTCTCCGTTGAAGTACCTTCAGAATAGGCCTTAGGCCATTAAACTTCATGAAAAGGAGTAAGGGAAATGGTAAAAGTTAAGAAAGCTGTCATTCCAGCCGCAGGTTATGGGACGCGCTTCCTGCCAGCCACCAAGGCCATGGCTAAGGAAATGTTACCAATCGTGGATAAACCAACCATCCAATTTATTGTGGAAGAAGCTATTGAAGCTGGTATTGAAGATATCCTAATCGTCACTGGTAAGAGCAAACGTCCAATTGAAGACCACTTCGATTCCAACATTGAATTGGAAGAACACTTGCGTAAGCAGGGCAAGGACGCCTTACTGGAATTGGTCAAGCCAACCAATGTCAACCTTTTCTTCGTTCGTCAGTCCTATCCTATGGGTTTGGGCCATGCCATTCTGCAAGCTAAGGCCTTTGTAGGCAATGAACCTTTTGTGGTTATGCTTGGGGATGACATTATGCAGGCTCAGGAGCCTCTAACCAAACAATTGATTGATGTCTATGAGAAGACACATGCTTCTAACATTGCAGTCATGGAAGTGCCTCATGAAGAGACGTCTAAGTACGGGATTATTGCACCTGAGCGTGAGCTAGAAGATGGGATTTACAATGTAGAATACTTTGTAGAAAAACCTAAGCCAGAGGATGCCCCAAGTGACCTAGCCATTATTGGTCGCTACTTGTTGACGCCGGAGATTTTTGAAATTCTTGAGAATCAAGCGCCTGGTGCAGGTGGCGAAATTCAGTTGACGGATGCGATTGATACCCTTAACAAGACCCAAAGAGTCTTTGCTAAACGTTTTGATGGCAAACGTTACGATATTGGTAATAAGTTAGGTTTCTTGGAAATGAGTATTGAGTATGGGCTCAAGCACCCAGAAATCAAAGAGGGTCTCCGTGACTATCTCTTAAACATTGCTGAGAATTTAGAATAATTAGATTAAGGGGTTGAAAGCTTGCTTTCAGCCTCTTTTCTTATATCGGCTTTGGAACAAGGGGGGGACCAAGGGTGGGGTGCAAATAAATATCTCAATAATTATCACAATATTTTGAAGTTGCTCATAAACCCTTTCGTAGCTTGGAAGATAAGAGCGTTACTATCTGGTAACTAAATCTAAAAAAACTATAAAATTCTGATTTAGGACTCTCTCTTGGCCTTAAAATGTGCTATAATGAGACTGTTCAATAAAAATATGTAATAGGGGTGTTCCTATGGCAATTCTCGTAACAGGTGGGGCAGGTTATATCGGTAGTCATACCGTCGTGGAATTATTAGCTGCTGGCCATGAAGTTGTAATTGTTGATAATTTTTCTAATTCTAAACCAGAAGTATTAAATCGTATTCGCCAAATCTCAGGTAAGGACTTTGCTTTTTACCAAGTGGATGTTTTAGACAAGGACGCCATGCGCCAAGTCTTCAAGGAAAATGATATTCAAGCAGTCATTCATTTCTCAGGCTATAAGGCGGTAGGGGAATCCGTTGCGGAGCCGATCAAGTATTACCACAATAACGTAGGTGGTGCCATCGCCTTAGTGGAAGTTATGAATGAATTTGGCGTGAAACATATCGTCTTCTCTAGTTCGGCAACTGTCTATGGGCTCAATAATCCGTCGCCTTTAACCGAAGATATGCCGACTCATACTGCTAACAGCCCTTATGGCTCAACCATGGTGATGAAAGAGCAGATTTTCCGTGACTTAGCTGTTTCTGATCCAGACTGGTCCATTACTATCCTGCGCTACTTTAACCCAATTGGGGCCCATGCCTCTGGCCGTATTGGTGAAGACCCACAAGGGATTCCTAATAACTTAATGCCTTATATTACCCAGGTAGCGGTTGGTAAATTGCCTGCTCTTAGTGTCTTCGGGAATGACTACCCAACGCCTGATGGGACTGGGGTTCGCGACTATATTCACGTAGTAGACTTGTCTCTAGGTCACCTCAAGGCCTTAGATCGCAACTTGACGGTCAAAGGGGTCGAAATCTATAACCTAGGGACCGGCGAGGGTTATAGTGTCTTGGACTTAATCAAAGCCTTCGAAGAAGCCAATGGCATTAAGGTCAATTACAAGATTGTCAATCGCCGTCCTGGTGATGTGGCAACCTGCTATTCTGATGCTAGCCGGGCTAACCAACTCTTGGGCTGGTACGCTCAACGAAACTTGGTCGATATGTGCCGGGATTCTTGGAAATGGCAGAAAGAAAACCCACAAGGTTATGATGTTATCTCTCAAGCATAAGATGGAGGACTGTTTTGAAAGAAAGACGTACAAAACGGTCAATGCCTTCTTCCTATTATGAGTACGATAATCGTAACTATCGGCGTAGTCGCCTGTTAGTGCTGATTATCTTCTTCTTGATGATTATTGGAGTAGTTTGTTTCTTCTATGTAAGTTTTGTATTACGAAATATTAGTTCAGCCTATGAACCTTTGGTTGAAGTGGCAAGTAGCCCAGCTAATGCTGAATCGAGCTTACCAGAGCGTATTCGAGAGCGTAAACCACTCACCCTCTTGTGGCTAGGTGTGGATGATAATGAATCGGGACGTTTGGTTTCAGAGGAGACGCGTTTGATTAGCCTCAGTCTGCTAGAAGTAGGGCAAGGAGAGAGCACCCGCCTACAGATTCCGAGTGAATCCACGCTTAAGGAAGGGGCTAGTCTACCAGCTGGTAAATTAGGTCAAGTTTTCATGATGAAACCATTACAATCAATTGAAAAAGCAACACATGAGTTGCTTAATGTGCCGATTGATTATACAATAGAAGTCAGGTTTTCTAAGCTTCGTCCCCTAATTGATCGATTGGGTGGCGTTACCTTAGTGCCTAAGCAAGATTTTGTCTTGGAAAATCGGCTCTTGGCCAAGGGCCAAGAGGTGAAATTGACAGGGCGTGAAGTCTATGTTTATTTGGCTCGTCAGACGGATGAGACCTCTCTCAGTCAAGGTCAAAGACAAATGGATGTCTTAGAAGGAATTATCAATCACCTAGCTAATTGGCAGAAAGTGCCAAGTTTAGACAAGGAAGTTGCGCTTCTGCAAGAAGCCATCCGGACAGATATGACTTTTGATGAATTTTTGGACTTGTTCCGGGCGGGTTACTTCAGTCATATGACGGAAGCTCCTATGTCAATTGTCAATCTAGACGCCGACAGCCAGCATGTCTTGCTCCAACAGTTACAAGAGAAGTTGGAAAATAATTAAGGAATGTGATGGAATGACTAATAAAGTAAAACAATCGCGTAGCGAGCTGCACGGTTCTAAGAAAAAATGGGGACTAGGTCGCTGGTTTCTTGTCTTCTTCTTCTTAGTGCTCTTAGCAGGTGCTGCCTATGCGGCCAAAATGTTATGGGATATTAACCACCTTGCTAATCAAGTCAGTCAAAATTCGACTGAGATTGGGAAGAGTGGTACCGTAGAGGTTAAGAAGATTCGGCCAAAAGAAGCTTCTATTGAAACCGGCGATCCGATTAATATTCTCTTACTTGGGACAGACGATGATGGTCGTGGACGTGATACTAGCAAGGGCTATGTAGGGCGTTCTGACTCCATGATTATTTTGTCCTTGAATCCAAAGACACGCACTACTAAGATGCTCAGCATCCCGCGTGACGTCTACACCGATATTCAGGGTCATGGACAAGATAAGATTAACCATGCCTTTGCCTTCGGTGGAGTCGACTTAACCATTGATACCGTGCAAAACTTCCTCAATGTGCCAATTGACTACTATGCCGTAGTCAATATGCAAGGTCTGGAACAGTTGATTGATGCGGTAGGTGGGATTGATGTTACTAGCCCAATAACCTTTACCTATCAAGAATCAAGCTTCGTAGCAGGCGAAACCAAGCATGTCGATGGTTGGAATGCTATGAACTTTGCTCGGATGCGCTATGATGATCCCGAAGGGGAGACAGGGCGTCAAAACCGGCAAAAACTCGTGATTAAGGCCTTGGTTGATAAGCTCTCCAATGTTGGGGCGATTGCCAACTACCCACAATTATTGGAAGTAGTGGCCAAGAACGTCCAAACTAACCTAGATCTCAAGCAAGCCCTCAATATCTATCAGAAATACTCACCAGCCCTCCAAAATATCACGGCTATTCGTTTTGAAAATTTGGAAGATTTGATCTTGAATGAGATTTACTATTACTATGCGCCACTCTCATCCCGCCTCAAGGTGGCCAATGAGTTGCGTCTGAATTCAGGCTTAACACCAATTAGTGCTAGTCAACTCCATGATCCTCTTGGAGACACAGGGGGAACGACTACTGCGACCGTGTCTAAGACTTCTAAGTTGATTATCAACCAGTATCCAACTGGGTTTACAGCAGAAGAACTGCAGCAAGTATCCCAAACACAGGATAATGCGCAAAACTTTCGGCAGAATGAGTATTATAATCCAGTAGCACCAGCCACTGAGTATTATTATGAAGAGCCGGTTACACCACAACCAGTTCAACCGGATCCTGTCCAACCGACAGTTCCGCCAGAAAATACTGAGCAACCTACTACGCCAGTTCAACCAACACAACCAGTTCAACCGGTCACGCCACCAGCGCAAGGATCGGGTAGTGGTCAGGGAACACCAGGAACAGGTCAATAAAGTATTTTTATGCCTCGTCTATGACGAGGCTTTTTCTTATCCTTGTATACAAAAAAGACGACTCAGGGGTGAGACGTCTAAGAGAGTGTAGCTGCTTCATCAGCCCCAAAACCATGGCAGTGGCTTGAGGTGGGTCAAAGGTTATTTTACACGGAGAATTTGCTGGCTATCCAAGAGGAAATCCAGGCCGGAGTCGCAGGCCATAAAACGGAAGTGGCCATTGCTTAAGAGGCCAGTGACATAAACACGGCGTTGGCCCAGTTGAATTTTGCCGGTCTTATCATAATATTCGTAGGTGAGCGTCAAGGCTTCTTGACTGACATAATGTTGGTGTAGACGCTCCAGAACATGGTCCATGGGCATAATAAAAGTTTGGACATTAGCATCTGAAGTCGGCGCTTGGAAGAAGGGTTGTAACAATTGGCGAGTTGCCTTGGAGACATTGCTGAAGAGGGCGGGCATTGCTTTAGTATTTAATGAGAGTTCCATGGGGGTCATCCTTTCTATGCGAAATAATGTTCTTGCGAACACCTGTTCTATACCTCTAGTATACGAACATGTGTTCATGATGTCAAGCATTTTTTTCAAGGTATGGAATAAGGAATGATTTTGCTATAAAAAACGGGATTGTTTTGGTATAATAGTAGGCGTATCCGAGTTATAGGAGGTGCAATTAAGTGTGAATACAACCATGAAAGAAATGCAGGCTATCGAGCATGAAGCTGAAGCCTTAAGACGTGACTATCAAGAACAAGTAGCTGCCTTAGGCCAAGTGCGCGAGGAAGAGCTGGCAGAGGTAATCGCCCAGTTCGACCAAGTGACCCAAGGGCTAGTGGCAGAAGAAGAAGCCCAGTTAGAGGCACGCTATCAAGCCGCCCAAGAAGAATTAGCTTCAACCCAAGAGGCAACGCAAGCCTTGGTTGAGCAAGTCTTGGCTGGCCAGCGTGAACACTGGCTCCAACACATTTTGACAAAGGTGGTAGACAATTATGGCCGTTAGTCCAATGCAGAAGATTACCTTGGTAACAAGCAAGGCCCTTCTGCCGGAATTACTGACTGTCCTTCAAGAAGATGGCCAGGTCCATCTCAATAACCTCAAGGTATTGGACGATTGGCAAGACCTTGAAGCCAATGAGCGAGGGACGTCTACGCGGGAAGACGAGGCTGAAGCCGTCAATCTACTTCCCCAACTTCAGAAACGTCAGGAAAAGGTGCAAAAGGCGCTGACCCTCTATCAACAGCATTTGCCTAAGAAGGGTCTCGTAGCCTCGTTAACCGAGGGACTGCCAGAATTGACCTTCCAAGAATTGGAAGCCCAAGGACGTCAGTTCAATGAACAATTAGCTGTTAACCGAGCAAGTCAGCTCAATAAGCGACTCAAGGATTTAGAAAAAGAAGCTCAGACCTTGCAAGCGGACTTGGCCCTCTTGACCCAATGGCAAAAGCTAGATGTCTTACCTCAAGGAGGCCAAGACCATCAAGTGGTCAATGTGGCAATTGGGACCGTTCCGGCAGACAGTATTGATCGTTATTACAAGGCTTTAGCAGCTTTGCCAGACTTAGTGGTAAAACGAGTCTTCAGCAATCCTCAAGAAGTGGGGGTTGTGGTCTTCAGTCAGAAATTATCCAGTCAAGCAGACTTCTTGGATAGTTTGGCACCTGCTTCCTTCCAGGCATTAGAGTATCCTTTTGAGCGCCTGCCTCAGGAGCAACTGCCATTGACCTCTGAACGGCTCAAGACAGTGCAAGAAACCATTCAAGCCATTCGCCAAGAGTTGACCCAGTCTCAAGAGACGGTAGACCAACTCAAAGTTCAATTAGATTACTTAGCCAACCATAGTTTGCGTGAGGCAGCGAGCCAAAATGCTGGGTTGACTGAACATTTAGCTGCGGTTGAAGGTTGGACGGAAACACGCGCGACGGCGCATTTACAAGAGACTCTCAAGCAAGCATTCAAAGGCTTAGTCGTTATGAAAGTTGCTGATGCCAAGGATGAAGAGCTAGACCAAGTACCAATTAAATTACGCAACCATCCTCTAGTGGCACCTTTTGAATCGGTGACCCGGATGTATGCCTTGCCTAAGTATAATGAAGTCGACCCAACGCCTTTCTTGGCTCCATTCTATTGGACCTTCTTCGGGATGATGGTCGCCGACTTGGGCTATGGTTTGCTGGTTATGTTAGCAACCGCCATCGGCCTCTGGTTGATTAAGGGACGAGAAAGCCTAAGAACAACCTGTAAGTTCTACTTCTCTCTAGGGCTATCCACTGCTATCTGGGGGGCTATTTATGGGTCAGCCTTTGGGTTTAACCTACCATTTAAATTGATTGATACCAATACAGATGTCACGACCATCTTGCTGATTTCTGTTGGGTTAGGGTTCCTGCAAATCATGACTGGGCTCTTCCTCAATACCTATCAGAAAGCCAAACGACGTGACTTCCATGAAGCTTATGCTAATGGTTTGGCTTGGATTTTCATTTTGCTAGGCTTAGTCGCTATGATTCTGGGGCCAATGATTCCAGGCGCAGCTTGGTTAGGCACAGTTGGTCAAATCCTAGCGATTGTCAATGCTATTGGGATTGTCCTCAGCTCCATCATCAAGGCTAAGAGCCTAGGGGGACTGGGTTCAGGTCTCTACAATCTCTATGGGATTTCTGGTTACATTGGGGACTTTGTCTCTTATACACGTCTTATGGCCTTGGGCTTGTCAGGCGGGAGTATCGGGGCGGCCTTTAACACCATTGTGGCCTTTTTACCTGTGTGGGCGCGCTTTAGTATTGGGCTCTTGCTCTTTGTGCTCTTGCACGGCCTTAACATCTTCCTGTCCATGCTATCAGGATATGTCCACGGCGCTCGTTTGATGTTCGTCGAATTCTTCGGTAAGTTCTACGAAGGCGGCGGCCAACCATTCCAGCCCCTGGCACCAGTCAATCAAAACGTTCAAACAAAAGTAAAATCGGAGGAATAATTACATGGAACATTTAGCTGCATACTTTACAGAATACGGGGGCGCCTTCTTTGCTGGCTTAGCCATCGCTATCGCTGTTATCTTTAGTGGGATGGGCTCTTCACGTGGGGTCGGGACTGCCGGTCAAGCCGCAGCCGCTTTATTGAAAGAAGAACCAGATAAATTCGCCCAAGCCTTAATCTTACAACTCTTGCCTGGTACCCAAGGCCTTTACGGCTTCGTTATCGGCTTCTTCATCCTCTTGCGTATGTCTGCTGGGGTTAGTCTAGCAACTGGTTTGGCCTATGTTTTCGTAGCCTTGCCAGTAGGGGTAGTGGGTTACTTCTCTGCTAAGTACCAAGGGAATGTGGCGACTGCAGGTCTTCAAATCTTAGCAAAACGTCCTGAACATGTCATGAAAGGGGTCATCTTAGCGGCCATGGTAGAAACCTACGCGATTTTGGCCTTCGTTGTATCCTTCATGCTCTTAACCAACGTTCAATAGACGCTGGGGAGGAGGTCCTAATATGAGTGAAATGGAATCCTTGCGTCAAGCTATCTTGGCGCAGGTGACAGAAGAAGGAGAGGCCTTGCTCAGACGGGCGCGTCATGAACACCATGACTTGCTAGAAAAGGCTGAAGCACAAGCAATGGCGGAACGTGATCGCCATCGCCAACAGGCCTTGAATCAGGTGCGTAGTCGCTACCAACAAAAATTACAACAAGTAGATTATCAGAAACGTCAAGCTAAATTGACTGCCAAACAAAAAGTCTTAACAGAACTTTTCACTGAAGCTTTGGCTCGGATGGAAGCCTGGGACAGCCAGCAAATCTGGCAGTTCATGGAACCTATCCTCAACCAATTTACTGGCCAAGCCTTCGAATTAGCGCTAGGTGAAGACACACAAGCTAAGTTCAGCCAAGACCAATTGGATCAACTACAAGCACGTTATCCAGATATGGCTCTGCGGGTGCCTTTACGCCATGAAACGGGCTTTGTCATCACCCTAGGTCGGATTGAATACAACTATCTCTTCCGCGAATTGTTAACCGCTATCTATGAAGAGGAAGGCTATCAAATTGCCAATCAAATTTTTGCTGACTAAAAAGGAGGCTAGGACATGACGGTTCATGACTATTCTCAACTGAATACAGCCATTAGTGTCAAGGAACAAAGCTTCCTCAGTCGGGCTAACCTAGTCCAACTGTTGAATGCTGTCGATGATGAACAGCTAGCTCTTTATCTAGAAGGCACACCTTACAGTGTTCCTTTGGCCGAGATTGGGCAACACGATGTCTTAGACCAAACTATTATGAAGGCGCTGGCGGCGGACTATGATTTTGCTTACCAACAATGTCCAGACCCAAATCTGGTCAATGTTTTTGGGCTCAAGTATGTCTACCATAACCTTAAGCTCTTCCTGAAAATGCGGGCCATTGGTCGTGACTTGTCACATCTTTTGATTCCTATTGGCCCCTATCCCTTGGAGGCGCTCAAACACTTGAGCCTGACCCTAGAGTCTGACCTATGTGATCCCTTGATTGTGGAAGAAGTGGCTCAGACTTGGTCAGAGTATAAGGACTATGAGAACACGGTCGCCATTGATATGGGGATGGATTCAGCCTATTTCCGTCATTTGCGGGTCATTGCTGATCAAAGCGACTTGCCGCTCTTACAAGAATTAGTGGATGCCAAGATTGACTTTTTTAATGCCATTACGGCCTTACGAGCCTTGGCTCAAGACAAGCCAAACAGTTTTGCCTATCAATTGATGTCTCGTAAGGGGACCAAGCGACCTAAGGAAATCTTGCATTTGGCTAAAGACGGCCAGCTAGCAAGTTGGTTTAATGCCTTTAATGCCTTGCCCTATACCAAGGTTTTTGATTCCTATGTCCAAGCTATGCAATCAGGCAAGATTCAAGCCAGTCAGATGGAACAACTTCAAGATCTCTACTTGACGCACTTAGTCAATAGTGCCTCCCTAGATGCCTTGTCTGGCGGACAGATTTTGCGTTATTTGAATGGGCGTGAGATGGAAGCAGTCAATCTGCGTCTGATTCTCCTTGGTCGAGCCAATGGCATTGTCAAAGAAGCCATCGAAGAAAGGATGCGACTGGGTTATCATGACAACTAAATCTTACAAAATTGCCGTAGTCGGCAACCATGATGCCATTCTGCCTTTTCAAATGATTGGGTTTGACATTTATCCTGTTCGCCAAGTAGAGGGACTGGGTCGCCTATTGGCGCAGCTAGCTAAGGATAACTACGGCATTATTTACCTGACAGAAGATTATGCTCAAGAAATTCCAGAAGTTCTGGCATATTACCAAGGACTCGTGACACCGGCTGTTATTCTGATTCCAACCCATAAGGGGAGCCTAGGGATCGGCAAGCAACAGATTCAAGACAATGTTGAAAAAGCAGTCGGCCAAAATATCTTGTAAAGGAGGGGTTTGCTTGAAAGAAGGAAAAATTATTAAAGTATCAGGCCCTTTAGTGGTCGCTGATGGAATGGAAGAAGCCAATATTCAAGACATTTGCCGCGTTGGGCATCTGGGCTTAATTGGTGAAATTATCGAGATGCGGGGCGACCAAGCCTCCATCCAAGTCTATGAAGAAACGTCGGGCTTAGGCCCAGGTGAGCCAGTAGCTTCAACTGGTTTGCCCCTGTCTGTTGAGCTAGGTCCTGGTATGATGTCTCAGATGTTTGACGGGATTCAACGGCCCCTAGAGCGTTTCCGTAGCCAAACAGAAAGTGACTATCTTATTCGTGGGGTAGCTCTTCCTGTCTTAGACCGTGAACGCAGCTGGCATTTTATCCCTCAAGTTCAAGTTGGGGAAGCTATTAAAGCCGGTCAAATTCTAGGTTATGTTCAAGAAACAGATTTAATCCAGCACCGTATCATGGTGCCGAATGGCATTTCAGGGCGCTTGACGGCCATTGAAGAAGGTGACTATCGGGTGACGGACACCGTCTACCAAATTGAGGGTAAAGACGGCCAAGTCTTCCAAGGTACCTTGATGCAAAAATGGCCAGTTCGTAAGGGACGTCCTTTTGCCCGTAAGTTGATTCCGGTCGAACCGATGATTACGGGTCAGCGGGTAATCGATACCTTCTTCCCTGTAACCAAAGGGGGAGCGGCGGCTGTTCCAGGACCATTCGGGGCCGGTAAAACAGTGGTGCAACACCAAATCGCTAAGTTTGCTAACGTGGACATCGTCGTTTATGTTGGTTGCGGTGAACGCGGGAATGAGATGACGGACGTCTTGAACGAATTCCCAGAATTGATTGACCCAGCGAGTGGTAAGTCCATCATGGAACGGACCATTCTGATTGCCAATACTTCCAACATGCCGGTGGCGGCGCGTGAGGCCTCTATTTATACAGGGATTACCATTGCCGAATACTTCCGTGACATGGGGTATTCCGTTGCCATTATGGCGGATTCTACTTCTCGTTGGGCCGAAGCCTTGCGGGAAATGTCCGGTCGTCTGGAGGAAATGCCAGGGGATGAAGGTTACCCAGCTTATCTAGGGAGCCGAATCGCAGAATACTATGAACGGGCAGGTCGTGTAGAGGTCTTAGGTTCTGGCCTAGAAGGGACCATCACCGCTATCGGGGCCGTTTCGCCTCCAGGTGGGGATATTTCCGAGCCAGTTACCCAAAACACCTTACGTATTGTTAAAGTCTTCTGGGGCTTAGATGCTGGTTTGGCGCAACGTCGTCACTTCCCTTCTATTAACTGGTTGAACTCTTACTCGCTCTATAGTGATGAAGTGGGGCAATATATTGACCAAACACAGCAAGTCGATTGGGCTGCTAAGGTCACCAAGGCTATGAACCTGCTCCAAGAAGAGAGTGAATTGGAAGAAATCGTGCGTTTAGTTGGGGTAGATTCTCTATCGCCAAAAGACCGCATGACCCTCAATACGGCGCGGATGATTCGGGAAGATTTCTTGCAACAGAACGCTTTTGATGAAGTCGATACCTATACATCTTTTGCTAAGCAATATGCTATGTTGACCAATATTCTGCGCTTCCACGAAGCGGCGCAAGAAGCCTTGGTTTTAGGTGCTTATTTCCATGAAATCATGTCCGGTACCGTTGATTTACGGGACCGTATTGCCCGGAGCAAGTTTATTCCTGAAACGGAGCTAGATCGTATTAAGGCTCTAGCCCAAGAAATTGACTCAAGCATCCATCAAATCTTAGCCCAAGGAGGTGAACTCGATGGCAGTCATTAAAGAATACCGCACGGTCAGTGAAGTAGTAGGCCCCTTAATGTTGGTTGAAGACGTCCAAGGAGTTCGCTTTAACGAATTGGTGGAAATCCGCCTACATAATGGTGAGTTCCGCCAAGGGCAAGTCTTGGAAGTCCAAGAAGACAAAGCCTTGGTCCAACTCTTTGAAGGTTCGGCTGGTATTAACCTAGCTAGCGCCAAGGTTCGCTTTACTGGTAAGCCCCTGCATTTAGGGGTTTCGGAAGACATGGTCGGCCGTGTCTTCAACGGCATGGGGGAAGCCATCGACGGTGGCCCAGACCTCATTCCTGAACAGTACCTCGATATTGATGGTCAAGCCATTAACCCGGTTGCACGGGACTATCCGGATGAATTTATTCAGACGGGTATTTCGGCTATTGACCACCTCAACACCTTGGTTCGGGGGCAGAAATTACCTGTCTTCTCAGGTTCAGGTCTGCCTCATAAGGAGTTAGCTGCACAGATTGCCCGTCAAGCAACCGTACTTAACTCAGATGAAAACTTCGCCGTAGTCTTTGCTGCTATGGGGATTACCTTTGAAGAAGCGGAATTCTTTATGAATGACCTGCGTGAAACAGGTGCTATGGACCGTTCCGTCCTCTTCATCAACTTAGCCAATGACCCAGCTATCGAGCGGATTGCCACTCCTCGGATTGCCCTGACGACAGCAGAATACTTGGCTTATGAGAAGGATATGCACGTTCTGGTTATTATGACCGACATGACCAACTACTGTGAAGCCTTGCGTGAAGTTTCGGCAGCACGTCGGGAAGTGCCAGGTCGTCGTGGTTATCCAGGTTACCTCTATACCAACCTATCTACCCTCTACGAACGTGCTGGGCGGATTATTGGCAAGAAGGGTTCTGTCACCCAAATTCCTATTCTGACCATGCCAGAAGATGACATTACCCATCCAATTCCTGACTTGACCGGTTATATCACCGAAGGTCAAATTATCCTGTCACGGGACCTCTATAATAGTGGTTACCGGCCACCAATTAACGTGCTCCCATCCTTATCCCGTCTTAAAGATAAGGGGTCAGGTGAAGGTAAGACCCGTTACGACCATGCGCCGACCATGAACCAGCTCTTTGCAGCTTATGCGACTGGTAAGCAGGCTAAGGAATTAGCCGTCGTTTTAGGCGAGTCTGCCCTGTCGGAAGTGGACCGTAAATACATTGAGTTTACCAACCGTTTTGAAGAAGAGTATATCAACCAAGGTTTCTATACTAACCGCTCAATCCAAGAGACCTTAGACCTCGGTTGGGAATTGCTCTCCATCTTGCCACGGACAGAACTCAAACGGATTAAGGATGATATGTTGGATACCTTCCTTAAACCAGCAGAATAGGGGGATGGAAGATGGCGCGCTTAGATGTCAAACCGACCCGGATGGAACTTAATAACCTCAAGGATCGTCTGAAAATCGCCAGTCGTGGCCACAAGCTCCTCAAGGATAAGCGGGATGAATTGATGAGACAGTTCATTGAATTAATCCGGCAGAACAACCAACTTCGCCAGAAGGTGGAAGAGAACTTAGTTGAAGGCATGCAAGACTTCGTATTGGCTAAGTCCGTCGAGAGTGATGCTATGGTGCAGGAACTCTTTGCTGTACCATCCAAGGAAGTGGCCCTGCAAATTCGTCAGGACTCCATCATGAGTGTGGCGGTGCCTAAGCTCTTCGCAGATGTCAAGGAAGCGGCTAATGCTAGCGAAGTACCTTACTCCTATGTCGGGTCCAACAGCGAAATGGACCAGGCCATTGGCTCGATTACGGCCTCCCTAGACGACCTCTTGAAGTTAGCGGAAATCGAGAAGACTTGCCAACTCATGGCAGATGAGATTGAAAAAACACGTCGCCGCGTTAATGGTTTAGAGTATCAGATTATTCCGCAGTTAGAAGAGACTATTTACTATATCGAAATGAAGCTTGAAGAAGCCGAACGGGCCAACCTGATTCGGATGATGAAAGTGAAAAATATGTAAGCCTAAGAGGCTGGGAACCATCCCGGCCTCTTTTATCGTGTGTAGACTTGGACACATATTTTTAAAGATTTCCTTATCGCCAGAGGTCATCCATTTAGTTTGATGGGTATTTGTGATAGAATAGAAGTAAGCGTATTAGAAAGTCTAGTTAAGGAATGAATGTCATGAAAGATTTACCAATTGGCTTTATCGATTCAGGTTATGGGGGCCTGACAGTGGTCAAGCAAAGCCTCAAGCAACTGCCCAATGAATCCATTATTTATTTGGGGGACAATGCTCGTTGTCCTTACGGCCCACGATCCATGGATGAGGTTAAAGACTACATTTGGCAGTTAACCCGTTTCCTGCTTAAAAAAGGCATTAAGATGCTAGTCATTGCCTGCAACACCGGGACAGCGGCAGCCTTGGAAGAGATTCGCCAGACCTTGGATATTCCAGTGGTTGGGGTCATTCATCCTGGTAGCCGGGCTGCCATTGAGCGGACAGAAAATAACCATATCGGAGTTATTGGGACCCAGGGGACCATTGCAAGTAACCTTTATGAACGAGTCATGAAGGATAAGGCAGACTACCTGCAAGTTACGAGTGTGGCCTGCCCAAGCTTTGTCCCATTGGTAGAAGATCACCAACTCAATAGCCCTCTGGCCTGGCAGCAGGTTCGAGAAAGCTTAAGTGCCTTTGACCAGTCAGGCATTGATACTCTGGTCATGGGTTGCACCCATTATCCCCACCTCAAGCCGCTGATTCAGGCGGTCATGGGGCAAGGCGTGACCTTGATTGATTCAGGGGTAGAGACCTTGAATGAGGTTAGCATGCTCTTAGACTATTTTGGTTTGAGTCGCAGTGCCAAAGACGCGCAGATTCAGCCACCAAGCCAGCATTTCTATACGACAGGGGATGCAAAGCAATTCGCCCAGTTTGTGACTGCATGGTTGGAGCAAGTAGAGCCAAGTATCGTTCAGTGCCAAATTGAAGGAGATGAGATTCTTGAAGTTAGTCATCGCAACGCAGAATAAAGGCAAAGTAGCAGAATTTGAACGTCTTTTGGGGCCTAAGGGCATTGAAGTTGTCTCGCTTTTAGACTATCCTGATTTACCAGATGTTGAAGAGACGGGGGATAGCTTTGAAGCCAATGCCCGACTTAAGGCAGAAACCATTGCTAAACTATTGAATTTACCAGTCTTGGCGGATGATTCGGGTCTAGTAGTACCTTATCTAAATGGTGCGCCTGGCATCTATTCGGCTCGCTATGCCGGCCAACCCAAGTCTGACAAGGCCAATATTGACAAGCTCTTGCGGGAGATGAGTCAAGCCAGTGGGGACCAACGTCAGGCCTACTTTGTCACTTGCCTAGTATTGGCCTCGCCTAAACATGACAGCCATGTCGTAGAAGGGCGGGCCTATGGGACTATTGCTCTGGAGCCAAGTGGAGATTCTGGCTTTGGCTATGACCCAGTTTTCTATGTGGAGCAAGAAGGGGCTACCTTTGCCCAAATCCCACTAAGTCGTAAGAACCAAATCAGCCATCGGGCCAATGCCATTAAGGCCCTCCTGGCTAGCCTACCTGAATGGCTTGAGGTGACAGCATGAAAATCTTATTAATGAGTGACAATCATGGCCGTTGGCCTAAAGTCCATGAATTAGTTGAGTATTACCGGCCACAAGTTGATCTTATTCTGCATTGTGGTGACTCAGAGTTTGCCCCTGATGATCCCGTCTGGGAAAAAGTAGATGCGGTGGTAACCGGTAATAACGACTATGACCCAGAATATCCGGATGAATTGATTATCAATACTCGTCAAGGGCGTATTTTCCTGACTCATGGTCATTTCCACAATGTCTATTTTAATAGCAAACGGATGGTCAAGGCAGCTCATGACAATCATTGCCAGTTTGCCTTCCACGGCCATACCCATGTGGCCTATGCCAAGATTGAGGATGGCGTCTTGCTCTGCAATCCGGGTAGCCTTAACTACTCACGGGGCTCCTTACCTTATCGGACCTATGCCATCCTAACTTTTGAATCCCAAACTATTAAAGTTGAGTTCTACGATGATGACAAACATCGCTTGGATCAGTTGACCCAAGTTTTTGATCGAAATTTACTTGAGGAGGCTGGATATGATACATCCCAAAATTGAAGCCTTAGTGGCTAGCAACATGCTGGATTTCATGATTCCAGCTGATAATGTCGCCAATGTGATTGATCAACATACCCTTAGTACGGGGCTCTTAATTCTAACCCAGTCCAACTACACCATGATTCCGGTTTTGTCGGCCGAGTCTAAGTTGATGGGGGTCATCTCCATGTCCATGATTATCAAAGCCGTCATGACTGTTGACGCCATTGAAATGGAGCGTCTGGACGAGCTTAAGGTTCGTGATGTGATGCTGTGTCAACCGGTTCGGGTTCAAGCTAATTGCAATTTAGCAGAGGTGCTCAACTACTTAATTGATCAGAACTTTGTCTGTGTGGTGGATGGGGATAACCGTTTCTTAGGCATTATTACGCGTAAGAACGTTATGCAGCGTCTAACCCACCTTCTGCATTTGACTTCCAATCCTGGAGAGGTGGCTCGCCTTATTAAACTTTTCGAGACTGCTGAGGCAGTGGTCTAGCAAAGGGGGCAGACAGAGACCGTGGATGTCTTAAATCAAATTAGTCATTTAGCTTGGCCGGAAATTCTCAACCGGCTCTGGCAATTCTTCCTAGTAACGGTCATCTTTTGGCTGGGGAGAGGCTTGGTCAATCGCTTTTTCGAATCTAGATTGCGCCACAAGGTCTTCCAAGTAGCACCTAAGACTTCCCCTCAAAGACTCCAGACCATTTGGACCATTGCTAAGAATGCCATTAACTATGCCTTTTATTTCTTCTATGTCTATGCTGTTTTAGCTATCCTAGGCTTTCCAGTTTCAACCTTAGTAGCCGGGGCCGGGATTGCCGGGGTAGCGGTTGGGTTAGGGGTCAAGGATTTCATTACCGATGTGGTCAATGGCTTCTTCATTATTTTGGAGGGCCAATACGAAGTAGGCGAAGAAGTCAAGATTGGTGACATTCGAGGCAAGGTCCAGACGGTGGGAATTCGGACGACTATTATCCAGGGAAGCAGTGGCAATCGCTACTATATTCCAAATGGGGATATTAGTATTGTCAATAACCTTAGTCGGGAGAACCGTCAAATCGTCATTGATTTACCCATTACGGATCAGACCCAGCTGGAAGACTTGGCCCATCAGGTTCAAGTCATAACGGAGGGGCTGAGCCAGGACTATGCAGAAGATTTAACAGCTGAACCGGTCATTACCGGTGTGGTCAATGATACGACCACAGGGAAATTTCATTATCAGATTTCCTTCTATGTGACCAACGGTGCTCAGGGGCGGTTGACAGGGGCCTTTTATTTCCGCTATTTGACTCAGCTTCAACAGGCTGGGATTCATCTCTTGGATTAAGTGCTTACCTTGTTCTCCTCTTAGAATCGTGGTATGATAAGAACAGTAAAGTTTAACGTGAAAGGATTTGAGGCAGAATGGAATGGACAAGCATTGCGGCCTTGATTGCGGCGCTAGCCTTTGCGCTATTAGTCCTCTTTCTGTGTTGGACCTTAATTGGTTTCAACAAAATCATGAAAGAAGTTAAGCAAACGGTGGTCGAGGTCAATGATTCCATCAAAATCATTACCAAAGATGTGGACCAACTCTCAATTGAAGTGGAAGGACTTCTTAATAAGTCCAATAGCTTGGTTGATGATCTGAATGGTAAGTTAGCTCAAACTGACCCGCTCTTCAAGGCCGTAGGCGATTTGGGGACTTCAGTCAGTGGCGTACAGGCTTCTACTCGTAAGGTGACCCAATCCTTCAAGGCAGGCCACTTCTTAAAACGTGTGACCCCTTTTGGCAACCGTAAGCAAGAAGCAGCAGCTAAGACACCAGCAGCGGCGGATGTCAAACCGACGACGCCTACAGCTGACAAGCCTAAGCCTAAGGCGACCGGATCACAGTTGGATTACCTAATCCAGAAGAAACCGTCACACACGGCGGGCGAAATTACACTAAAGAAATGAGGTATGTAGCATGTCAAGAAAATCAGGATTTTTTGCAGGTTTAGTATGGGGGAGCCTTGTAGGGGCTGCCGTAGCCCTCTTGTATGCCCCAAAGGCAGGGAAAGAATTGCGGGAGGACTTGACTGAGCGTGCTCATGAATACAAGGACTTAGCAGGTGAACGTTTTGTTGAATATCGAGACCTCGCCTTAGAACGGGCAGGGGAGTACCGCGATTTAGCAGTCGAAAAAGGGGTTAACTTCTATGATGCGGCTAACAGCAAGACGGAAGAAATCCGTGTTAACTTAGCCAAATCTGCCCAAGAACTCAAGGACCAATTAGTACATGCTGCCTTCCCTTCAAAACAAGAGGAAGTAGCGGAAGATGCTGAGACGGTTATCACCGAGTTCAAGGAAGCCTTAGAACAACAAGCTAACCAAGCAGAAGAAGCCTAAGAAATGCTAACTGGAAACGGATATATCGTTTCCAGTTTTTTGATGGGCAAAAAACCTGATAAGAAAGCGTTTTGAAATACAAAATGGCAATTGAAAGCCCCCCTGACATATGGTACACTTAGCAAAGGAATAATCCATCAGCACCAGACGGTGCGATTTTCATTATTAAAAGGAGTTATGTAATATGTCATTAGGCGTTCGTTTATTTGCAGAATTTTTAGCCACTGCCATGTTAATCATCTTGGGTAACGGGGCTGTTGCCAACGTTGACTTAAAAGGCACCAAAGCGGGTAGCGGTGAAGGGGCTCACGGTTGGAACCTGATTGCCATCGGTTATGGTTTTGCGGTGATGATGCCAGCTATGATCTTCGGTCACGTCAGCGGTAACCACATCAACCCAGCTTTCACTCTCGGTTTGGCTATCAACGGTAACTTCCCATGGGCAGAAGTTGTGCCTTACATTGGGGCTCAATTCCTAGGGGCTATGTTCGGTCAACTCTTAGTAGTGGCAATGTACAAGCCTTACTATGATCAAACTACCAACCAAGCTCACATCTTGGGAACTTTCTCAACAGCTAACGCTGCTAACAGCCAATTGAACGGTTTTGTCGGCGAATTTATTGGCTCTTTCATCCTCTTCTTCGCAGCAGTAGGGATTACCAAAGGGCAAATGTTCGCTAACAACCCAGGCCTGGCTCACTTAGCGCTTGGTTTCTTGGTATGGGCTTTGGTTATCGCAGTCGGCGGCCCAACTGGTCCAGCCCTCAACCCAGCCCGTGACTTAGGTCCACGTTTGGTTCACCAATTCTTACCACTTAAGAACAAAGGGGACTCTAACTGGTCTTACGCTTGGGTACCAGTGCTTGCGCCAATCTGTGCTGCCATTTTAGCAGTCTTTGTATTCAACACTTTCTTCTTAGTTAAATAAAGACCTTTTTAGAGGCTGGGATTATCCCAGCCTCTTTGCTTGTCTAGTAATCAGTCGACCTTGGTTGGTTGCTTACTTAAGCACTCTTTGCCTAGCTGGGAGTGACTCCCGTTAGGCTTCGTGGTATAATGATGGTGGAGGTGTCTTATGAGTGAATTAAGCCGTTGGATTGAAGCCTGTGAGGAATGTCAATCCCTAGACCAAGTCAATAGTGTCTTAGAAGGAGCACTCCTAGAGGCACCAGATGATACCCAAACCTATCAGGGTCTGCTAGATTTATCGGATTACTTTGCTAAGCGGGGCTATCGAGAGTGGCAAGTCTGGCTCTTAGACCAGCTTTATCAGCTAACCCATAAGAAAAAGGTTGCCTACTATCTGGCCAAGGCCTGCTTCCAGCTAGCCGATTATCCCAGTGCCTATGAATGGTTGAGCCGGGCCAAGACAGACCAAGCCGTCTTTCTTGTCCAATGGTTAGAGGCTCAGATTCTCTTTGAACTGGGGCAAGTAAAGGCCTGCCAGAAGGTATTACAGGACTTAATTCAAACCTATCCGACTCGATTTGAGCCCTATCAACTCTTAGCTCAGGCCAAGATTGAAGAGGGGGACTATAGCAAGGCTAAGGACTACTATCAAGTCTTGCTAGACTACTTTTCAGATAAGGTGGATCGAGCCTTGATTCGACAACGGCTTCTGGCTTTAGCTTTAGAAGACGAGATGATTCAGCTAGAATGGATTCAATCCCTAGTAAGTTGGGAAGACCTGCCACTGGTTAGTGCGGAAGATTACTACCTCTTAGCCTTGGCCTATCAAAAGGCGGGGCATCTGGCTCTTGCTTATGAGGCTGCTCAACAAGCCCTTGCCCTGGACTCAGATTCCGTGGACATCCACTACTTAGTAGCAGAATTGGCTTTGGGCCTGGGACACCAAGCTAGCTTGAGGGAGAACCTTGACTGGCTTTTTGAAGTGACTCTGGCAGATGATGGACGCATGGCGGATTATCTGGCCTTATGTCAGGCGATTGACTATCTGACGCCGGCTATTAAGGACAAGTTAATGGATGCCTATCTGCTCCAGGAAGATGAAGATTTGACCTATGCCATCGCCACCTATCTGATTGCTTGGTTAGGTCAGCATGAGGGCGCCCAGGCAGCCTTAGAGGTCTTAGATACTCTGGCGCCAGACTTTCCAGATCCCGAGTATCTGTCTTGTCTCTATGCACCACTCTATGCAGACCTAGGCCAACGGGAGCAGGCTCAAGCAGCCTATCAAGAGGCTTTAGACCTGATGGCGGGAGACCGGGATTTTTGGTTACAAGCCCGTCAGTATTTTGTGGCTTGGGGCTTAGACCGAGAAGTCGCTACTTTAGACCGGATTTTGGCGGAAACAGACCATGACTCTCAGGATATAGAGGAGTAAAGATAAGTCTCAGAAAGGAGAAGACACGGTGATTAATAAGCATCAACGTAAACGTCAGTTTATTGCTTGGCTCTTGCAGCATTATCGGCATGCTAACCCAACGGTTAACTACTTTTTAGAGTTTTTAATGGTTCAGCCTGATTATATTCAATATGTTGAGTTCTCGGACCAAGTCGAATATGCCAGTCACGGTGTCTATATCTCCTATGTGGAGCAGACGGCGGTGCCTTTCCGTTACTATAAGGAAGGCAAATCCTACAGTTCTTGTGAGCAGGCTTTCCATGACCTGAGACTCAATGCTCAAGGGGCTCAACCCGTCACTTTTTATATAGAACTTAATATTCCTGACTATATTGCGACCCTCTACCGCTATGATCTCTTTACTCAGCCGGATTATTTACCTGAGGATAGTGCCTTTTTGGATCAATTGGAAATGGGACTGACTCAGGTTACTCGCCAAGTCAGACGCAAGCAATTGAAGGAGCAGGTCGACCGAGCTTTAGATCAGGGAGCTTTTGATCTCGTCAATCAACTATTAAATCAACTGGAGGAACTAGAAGGGCATGACCAAGACTATTAATCTCAATAATCCCTTGTTTCAGACGGCCATGCCCCTCCTAGAAGCCATTGAGTCTCATGGTTATGAGGCTTATTTTGTTGGCGGTTGTGTCCGAGATGCCCTCTTAGGCAAGGAAATTCATGATATCGATATTGCGACCAGTGCGACACCGGATGAAATCCAGGGGATTTTTCCGGTCACATTTGATGTGGGCAAGAAGCACGGGACCATTGTAGTGGTCTACAAAAAAGAAAACTATGAAATTACCACCTTCCGAACGGAGGGGACCTATAGTGATCGGCGTCGACCTGACCAGGTTAACTTTGTTCGCAATTTACGCGAGGACACCCTGAGACGGGATTTCACCATTAATGCCTTGGCCTTAGACCGCTTGGGCAGGGTCTATGACTACCACGGTGGGGAGCAGGATCTAGGAGCCGGCATCATCCGCGCTGTCGGGACTGCCCTGGAACGTTTCGATGAAGATGCTCTACGCATGATGCGGGCCCTGCGCTTTGCTAGCCAATTAGGCTTTGAGATTGAGTCCCAGACCTTTGAGGCTATTGGCCAACTAGCCCCTAACTTATCCTATGTGTCCATTGAACGCATTCGGATTGAGCTCAGTAAGCTCATGCAAGGTGACTATCTAGGGACAAGCTATAAAGCCTTGGCTGAATCCGGCCTTTGCGCTTATTTATTGGGCATGGAGCAAGTAGATGCCTTAGCTGCCTGGCAGCAGATTTATGAGACTCTAGCTGCTCAAATTGCTGCAGGACTAGCGCGTGACGAACGGTTGGTTTGGTGGGCCTTAGTTAAGGCCTTGGGCTTGGATTCTGCTCAGGCGCGAGCCTTTTTGCGGGACTGGAAGCACAGCAATCCTTTCATTAAGGACGTCAGCGACTTATTGGACTTGGATCAAGTCTTTGCAGCCGGCCCACTGGATGCCTGGCAACTTTATCAGATGCCAGCCCATGTTTTGGCTATTTACGAGACCTATGCCTACTATCAAGCCTGGTTGACTCAACCAAACCAACTGACCCAAGCTAAGGCCCAATTGCCACTTGCCAGTCGGTCAGATTTGGCTATTAATGGGCAACAGGTCATGGAGGCGCTAGGCTTAAGACGAGGTAATGCCGGACTTGGTCGCCTACTTTTGGAGCTGGAGCGCCAGGTCGTCATGGGGAATTTAGCTAATGACCCAGCCGGCCTCTTGGCCCAAGCTCAAGCGTTAGGAGCTGATTATCTTGAAAGCTAAAGGACTAAGAATTGCGGTTGTCGATTTAGAGACAACGGGCTCTCACCTAGACCAAGGTGATCAAATTATCCAAATTGGGGCTGTCCTGATTGAAGATGGACAAGTCCTAGCCCAACACAGTATGTTACTCAATCCTGAGCGAGACATTCCCACTCATATTACGGCCATTACAGGCATTCAACCAGACCAGGTCCAGGATGCGCCGATCTTTAGCCAGGTGGCAGGTCTCTGGTATGAGCGACTCAAAGACTGTTTCTTTGTGGCGCACAATCTAGGCTTTGACTTGACTTTTTTGCAGGCCAAGTTTGCCGAACAAGGCTTGGACTTTCAGCCACCTGCCTTGGACACGGTCCAGTTAGCTAAAATCTTCCTGCCCCAGGCACCAGGTTTTAACTTGCAGGACTTGAGCCAGTTCTTTGGATTGAACTTCCAAGACGCCCATGATGCCCTGGGGGATGCCCGGATGACGGCCCATTTGTTGGATGTTTTGGCTCATCAGGCAGCGGATTTAGACTATGGGACTAAACTGGCCTTGCAAGCAATTTTTAAGGCTTTGCCTTATCAAGCTAGTCAATTTCTCAACCAAGCTAACAGCTTTTATTGCCAAGTAAGTTGGCCGGAAGGGCAGGGTGACAGTCAATCCCAAGCTAGTCATGCTAGCCTAATTAGCGCCAAGCAAAGAACGGCGGTAGCCTACTGGCAAGAAGCCGGTCAGGATAAATCACCCTTAGTGCTAGAAGCTCAGGCCCGTCAGGACCATCAAGGCTTGGCATTGGCTCTACTCCATGCTTGGCGCCAAGAAGGGGACAAGGCCCTGTTAGTTTTAGAAAATGAGGGTCAAATCAGCCATTGGCAAGCCCTGTGGCAAGAAGTCAGCAGTCAGGAGGCGGGCATTTACCGACCATCCTATCAGTTTGTCGATATGGCCTCGGTCTACCAATTCTGCCATGAATTTGATTTAAGCCGGGCCAACCAACAGGAGCTTACCGTTTTAGCGGCTGCCTTGGTCTGGTTGACTAACAGCCAGTTCGGTTGCTTGGATGAATTGAACTCTGAACTGGATATTAGTCAGATCATGCGGCGCTATGATTTTGTGGCTAAGACGGGTAAGAAGGTGGGCTATCACCGTTACCTGGAGGGGCTTAAAGCCAAAGACTTAGTTTTAATGAGCCAAAAAGATTGGCTGTCCTTAAAGCAAGTCGCTGACAGCTCACTGGCCTTTCTGGGTCAGGCTCGGGTCCTGGTCCTAGATTTAGAGGCCAGTTACCAAGGCCTGGTGGACCAAGAAGGCACTACTCTGGATGCCAGCCAGCTCTTTGTAGAGCTGAAGGCTTTACTAGATCAAGGTCAGGAGGAGGCCCAGCTCGAATCCTGCCTGGCCACTAGCTATGACCTGCTGGAAAGTATGCGGGCAGAGTTTGAAGCCAGTGATTTAGGTAATGCTAGTAATGACTGGTGGACAGCCTGCCTAGCCAAGGGCAGCTCCCGCTATTTGACTGTCATAGCTCAATTGGCGACTTTAGGCCAGCAGCTAGAGGACTGGTTAAAAACCGCCAAACGAGCAGCCAAACAAAAACGGACCTACCGCCATCTGGCAACGACCTGTCGACTACTAGCCAAGCAGTCAGAGGGGAGCTATGTACGGCTTCAAGGCCAGGTCAGCAATGGCCAAATCTACCAATTGGCCCTTAGCCGGGTGCCTTTAATTATGAGAAACAAGCACCTGCCTCAGCTAAGCCAGTACCAGCAGATTGCCTTCTTGTCGGACGGCCAGTATGACCAGCCTTTAGGCTATGGCCTGGCACGTTTCTGGCAAGTGGGGGCCACTTACTTAAGCCTACCTGAGCAAAGTCAAGCCAACGGTCTGACCCTCCAGGTGCCATTGGCTTATGCCCAGTCAGGTCAGGGCTATGAAGAGGCCGAGCAATTGCTGGCCTTTATCAAGGATTATCTGGCCGAGAAGGGGGCTAGCCACGTTCTCATTCTTGCCAATAACAAGGCCCAAGCTCAGACATACTACCGTCTCCTATGGGAAAGTTCCCTGCTGGAAGAGGGCTACCTGATTTATAGTCAGGGACAAAATGGCAGCCTTAAGAAAATTAAGCGCCGCGCCGAAGCCGATGACAAGGCCATTGTCATTGTGCCCAGACGTCTCTTCCTAGAGGAGTCCTTCACTCTGTCAGTCGATCAGCTCTTAGTAGTCTTAGACCGTCTGCCATTTGACTCCTTGACCAATGAGCGGACCCTAGGCCAAAGTCAGGTGCTTGGCTTATCAGATAACCAGGCTTTTGATCAACTGACCCTACCGCAAATGATTTTCCGTCTTAAGAAATTGTTGGCTCAAGTCGCTAGCTCTAGTTGCAAGGCGGACTACTATCTCCTAGATGAACGTGTTTGGACTCGTTATTATAGCCCTAAAGTTGAGGAATACTTGGCGCCCGCCATTGACCTGGTTCCCATCTTGCCCAGTCACTAATCCAGCCTAGTCAGCTAGCCAAAAATTCATGCAATTTTGGAGAAATTATGGTATGATAGTACAGATAAGTGGCGACAGGAGGAGTCAAGTATGTTAAACCGTAAAGTGGTCTCAGGACTGACGCTCTTTTTCCTCATCATCTTTCTCATCTTTGCTTGGGTCTTCTATTCAAGCCAAGCCAAATCGCACCAAGCTCAACAGGAAGCTGTGCGATTGATTGAGACGGACTACACTGTCAAAGACGTCAAAAAATTCTACTGGACGACCATTTCTGAGGCTTACTTTGCCTTGGATTTTGTGGATGACAGTGGCCAAGAACGTTATGCGATTGTGAAACGTGAGGGTGGGACCGTTAATTACTACACGCCAAATCAGATTATTTCAGAAGAAGATGCCAAGGCCATTGCCTTAGCAGACAATGAGAATTATAAGATTATGCAGGCGCGTTTGGGCATGATCAAAGACACGCCCGTCTGGGAAATCACCATCAAGAATGATAATAATACCTTGACCTATTACTACCTCAATGCGCAGGATGGGTCCTGGTTACAAAAAATCGAGAATATTTAAGACAAGACTATGGAGGCAGGCAGAATGCAGACAATTACCATGCGTCAAGCAGCAGATTATATCGATCAAACGGTCATCATCAAGGCATGGGTGACTAACAAACGGAGCAGTGGGAAGATTGCCTTCTTACAATTGCGTGATGGCTCCGCTTATTTCCAAGCCATTGTGGTCAAGGCCGATGTCAGCGAAGAAACCTTCGCTTTGGCTAAGGGGCTTAACCAAGAAACCAGTGTGAAGGTAGTTGGTAAGATTCAAGCAGATACTCGTTCAGCTTTAGGCCATAAGCTTTTGGTTCAAGACATTGAAGTCATTGGTGAAAGTCATGACTACCCAATCACACCAAAAGAACACGGGACTGACTTCTTGATGGACCATCGCCACCTCTGGCTTCGTTCATCTAAGCAACATGCCATTATGCAAATCCGTAACGAAATTATCCGGGCAACCTACGAGTTCATGAACCAAGAAGGCTTGATTAAGGTAGACCCACCAATTTTGACGGGTTCTGCGCCAGAAGGGACCACTGAGCTCTTCCACACCAAGTACTTTGATGAAGATGCCTTCCTTTCACAGTCTGGTCAGCTCTATCTAGAAGCAGCGGCTATGGCTTTCGGTAAGGTCTTCTCCTTCGGGCCAACCTTCCGGGCTGAAAAATCTAAGACCCGTCGTCACTTGATTGAATTCTGGATGATGGAAGTTGAATTAGCCTTCGTAGAACACGAGGAAAACTTACAATTCCAAGAACGTTATGTGGCTCACCTGGTTCGCAATGTGATTGATCACTGTGAACTAGCTCTTAAGACCTTGAACCGTGATGTGGCAGTCTTGGAACAATACACCAAATTACCTTATCCACGTATTAGCTATACGGATGCCATCAAGCTCTTGAACGACAATGGCTTTGATGATATCCAATGGGGCGATGACTTTGGTTCACCACACGAAACCTTCATTGCTAGCCAGTATGACCGTCCAATCTTCATCGTCAACTATCCTAAGGCCATTAAGCCATTCTACATGCGTCTTAATGAAGAAGATCCACGTACTGTTCTATGTGCGGATATGATTGCACCAGAAGGTTATGGTGAAGTCATTGGGGGTTCTGAACGGATTGTGGACTTTGAGACCTTAGATGAAAATATTAAGGCCTATAACTTAGATCCATCTGCCTATGCTTGGTACCTTGACCTTCGTAAGTATGGCGCTGTGCCACACTCTGGTTTTGGTCTTGGCTTGGAGCGGGCAGTGGCTTGGTTATCAGGGATTGAACATATCCGTGAAACCTCACCATTCCCACGTTTGCTCAACCGTATTTACCCATAAGCAAAAATTCCCATTATATCATATATGATATAATGGGAATTTTTTTTCTGCCTAGAAAAACCACCTAGCTCTACCTACTTGGCTAGGTGGTTGGAGGAGGTCGAAAGCTTTAGAAGCTTAAGGGTTGAAAGAAACATGGACGTGGTCATAGTGGTTGGCTGTGTCTCCACCACGGTCTGGCATTAGGTTCCAGGTGTTAGCTGGCCCATAGTAACTATCATAGTTAGCGTAGAAACGTTGTTTCCAGATAACATAGTTGATGTCATTGCTTTCCATATCGGAAGTGGCGTAGTTGGCAATCTGGTCACCTAGCTCGGTATTATCGTTGACTACGAAGTCAACGGCTAAGCCCTTGCCATGGTCATCGTTAGAACCTGGACGGTAGAGGCTGAAGTTGCTTACGCCAAACTTGTCTGCTACTTTTTCCTTATACTCAGCTACTTTTGGCTGTAAGCCTTGGTTGGCTGGGTTGGCAGCCGCCTGGGCAGCATAGTCAGTTGCAGCTGGCTGCTCTTGAGTCGTTTGGTCTTGAGCAGGCTGGGTCTGAGCTGGCTGCTCTTGACTTGTCTGGTCTTGAGCTGCTTGCTCCTGACTAGTTTGCTCTTGAACTGTTGGGTTTGCCTCAGCTTGCTGACTAGGACTTTGTGGGCTTTCTTGGCCATCTGTTGGAGTATTGGTTTGATTTACTTCTGAAGGATTTGCAGGCGCAGCGTCAGTCGCGTCTTTTTCTGGCTGGTTAGCCGGAGTAGGCGTTTGAGGACGAGCTTCTTCTTGAACGGTTGGTAAGCCTGATTCCTTGACATCGTCGCCGATGACAGGGGCTTGATCAGCATTGGCTTGATTAGGAGTTTGAGCTGGTTTTTCTGGCTTAGCAGGACTTTGAGGCGTCGCTGGTTTGTCAAGATTGGTTGGCTTGACTTGGTTATTTGGCGTTTGAGGGCTAGTAGCTGTCGGTTGAGCTGGCGTAACAGCCTCTGGCTGGCCAGGAATTTGGGTGACCGGAGACAAGTCTTGGCTGGCAGCTTCCTGATTTTGGACAGGACTTTCCTCAACAAGAGCTTGTGCTTGCGGGTTAGTTGGGGCAGTCGCCTGGTTTTGGTTAAAATCTACTTGGCTAGTTTGGCCATCAATTGTGATGGTATTTTGAGTCAAGTCAGCCCGAACACTAGGACTTTCCTGACCTTGGTCTGGGGTTTGAATTTCCAGACTGGTTACTTTGCGGTTACCATCTAAGTTAGCCGTTAAGACAGTACCTGGGAAAATCAAATCAGCGTCTGCGATTTCATTAATAGAAACCAAAACTTGAAGGTCGATTTCAAGGGCTTCTGCGATGGCTGAGAGGGTGTCACCATATTGAACTGTATAGCTGAGTTTGTCAGCTTGTTTGGAAATATCTTCTTTAATTTGGCTGACCGTCCGAGGCGTCCATTGGGAGGCTTCTTGGGCCTGAGCTGGAGTCAAGGGGAGTGCGAGTAAAGCCGCTGCTGATGTTAAGAGCAGTGTTCTTTTAAGTGTTAATTTCATAATCACGCTTCCTTTGCTTGTTGATGAGACCATCATAGCATAGAAGTTAGACTAAAAGGCCCATTTTATGGAGACTTAACCCAATCATAGGATATCTGTAATCTCTTTTTTCACATGGGGCTGTGCTAGGTCAAAGCCGTAATATATGAAATAACAAAGTCGCCATGCAAGCTAAGATAAGACCTTAAATTTTAGCCTATTTTCCTGCCTTAGGGCTTGATTTTTCCTAGCTTTTATCGTATATTTAGAGACGTGGTCGTTTGTTGCTTTATCGATGTTCGGCTACTTATAACACCCCGGCTCAGTTTAACGAATCACCAACGTTTTACTTAGCTTGTGGGATACTATATCGGAAAGAGGTGAAACTGAGATGGCATTATCAAAAGAGCGTAAAAATGAAATCATTAAAGCTTATGCTACTCACGAAGGGGACACTGGTTCTCCAGAAGTACAAGTTGCGGTTTTAACTGAAGATATCAATATCTTAACTGACCACATCCGTACTCATAAGAAAGACTATCATTCCTACCGCGGTTTGATGAAGAAAGTTGGGCGTCGTCGCCACTTGCTTTCTTACCTGCGTGAGAAAGATATTCAACGTTACCGTGAATTAATCCAACGTTTAGGTTTACGTCGTTAATTTTGGTAGCAGGGCGGCTACGGCCGCCTTCTTTTTTTAGAGCTTTACCATGGAATATGTGCTAACCAAATAAGAGCCGGGCAGGGCGGCTTGGCCAGTTCTTATTTGATTAGTCATGTTCCATATCAAGGGAGTAATCCCAATTTATAAGGAGGACATTCCATGTCAAACAAACATGTATTTTCTACAACTTTAGCGGGCCGTCCGCTATCTGTGGAAATTGGCGAATTAGCCAAACAAGCTAACGGCGCTGTCTTGGTTCGCTACGGCGACACCGTGGTTTTATCTGCAGCCGTTGCTTCGAAGAAAGCCGGGACCGGTGACTTCTTCCCGCTAACTGTTCACTACATCGAGAAAATGTATGCGGTCGGTAAAGTCCCAGGGGGCTTCATCAAGCGTGAAGGCCGTCCATCTGAAGCGGCAACCTTAACTAGTCGTTTAATCGACCGTCCATTACGTCCAATGTTCCCAGAAGGCGTTCGTAATGAAATCCAAATTACCAACACCGTTTTATCAGTTGACCAAGACTGCACCCCGGAAATGGCCGCTATGTTAGGGGCTTCCCTGGCCTTGGCTGTGTCAGATATTCCTTTTGACGGGCCTGTTGCCGGTGTTAACGTAGGGCGCGTCAATGGGGAGATTGTCATCAACCCAACGGTTGCCCAAGCAGAATTATCTGACATTGAATTAACGGTTGCCGGTACGGCGACTGCCATCAACATGGTGGAATCTTCTGCCAAAGAAGTATCAGAAGCAGATATGTTAGAAGCCTTACTCAAAGGTCATGCTGCCATCAAGGAGTTGGTAGCCTTCCAAAATGAAATCGTCGCTCAAATCGGGAAAGAGAAATTCGAGTTTACCTTGGCAGAAGTGGCGCCAGAAGTGGCGGCTCAAGTAGGGGAACGCTACAAGTCTCGCATGATTCAAGCCATCCAAACCCAAGAGAAGAAAGCGCGTGAAGCCGCTGTTGACGCTGTTATGGAAGAAGCAACTGAATTCTTTGCAGCAGTTTACGCTGATCGTGATGACTATGATCAGCTCATGAAGGACGTATCCACTGCCTTACACGACTTAGAGAAGGACGAAGTTCGTCGTCTCATCACTAAGGAACGTGTTCGTCCAGACGGTCGTCGCATCGATGAAATCCGTCCATTGAGCTCTTCTGTCGCCCTCTTGCCACGAGTTCATGGTTCTGGTCTCTTCACTCGGGGACAAACCCAAGTCTTGACTGCTGCTACCTTGGCACCGCTCGGTGAGCACCAAGTAATCGACGGTTTAGGTATTGAAGAAGGCAAACGTTTCATCCACCACTACAACTTCCCTAACTTCTCTGTCGGCGAAACAGGTCGTGTAGGTAGCCCAGGTCGTCGTGAAATTGGTCACGGTGCCTTAGGTGAACGCGCCCTCAAACAAGTGATTCCTGCGCCAGAAGATTTCCCATACACCATTCGTTTGGTATCTGAAGTCTTGGAATCTAACGGTTCTTCTTCGCAAGCAAGTATCTGTGCCGGCACTTTGGCCCTCATGGATGCAGGTGTGCCAATTAAGGCGCCAGTTGCAGGGATTGCCATGGGCTTGGTCATGGAAGGGGAAGACTACACAGTCTTAACTGATATTCAAGGTCTTGAAGACCACCTAGGCGATATGGACTTCAAGGTAGCCGGGACAGCTGCCGGGATTACGGCCTTGCAAATGGATATCAAGATTCAAGGGATTACTGAAGCTATCTTAACCGAAGCTCTGACGCAAGCTAAGAAGGCTCGTTTAGAAATCTTGGATGAATTGGTCTCTACCTTACCAGAAGCTCGTAAGGAATTGAGCCCATACGCACCTAAGATTGATATCATCCAAATCAACCCAGATAAAATTAAGGTGGTCATCGGTCGTGGTGGGGAAACCATTAACGGCATTATTGACGCAACTGGCGTTAAGATTGACATCGACCAAACGGGTAATGTCTCCATTGCGTCTAGCGACCAAGATATGATTAACAAGGCGCGTCAAATGATTGAAGACTTAGTTCGGGAAGTTGAAGTAGGCCAAGTTTACACTGGTAAAGTTAAACGCATTGAGAAATTCGGTGCCTTCGTAGAAGTCTTACCAGGCAAAGACGGTTTGGTTCATATTTCTGAATTGGAACACCGCCGTGTGGCACAAGTCGAAGACGTGCTCAAGATTGGCGATGTCGTAGAGGTCAAAGTCATTGAAATCGACAACCAAGGTCGAATCAACTTGTCTCGTAAGGTCCTCTTACCTAAAGACTAATTCACTATCATCACTCAGGCTAGGAAGATTTTCCTAGCCTTTTTTCTATGCTTATCACTTTGCTACAAGCAAACACGAACGTTAAGTTGACAAATGATAACAAAGTTCGAATAGGACTTTTATTTGCTAGCTAGGAATCCTATAATAAGGGTAGATAGGACTTAAGAAGCTTTGCCTAGAGAAAGGGTGTTAGTGTGGTAAAAGTAGCAGTCATTATGGGGTCCAAGTCAGATTACGCCACCATGGTCGAAACCTGTCAATTATTGGATCAATTCGGGATTCCTTATGATAAGAAGGTCGTAAGTGCCCATCGGACACCAGATTTGCTGGTTAGCTTTGCTCAAGGAGCAAGACAAGCCGGCTATTCATTGATTATCGCTGCAGCAGGAGGGGCTGCCCATTTACCGGGGATGGTTGCGTCTATGACAACCTTGCCGGTTATTGGTGTACCCATTAAGTCTTCGACTCTAAGCGGCCTTGATTCCCTCTATTCCATCGTCCAAATGCCCTATGGAGTGCCCGTCAACACCATGGCCATTGGAGTGGCCGGGGCAAAAAATGCGGCCGTCAGTGCCTTGGCTATGTTAGGCATGACGGATCCAAGCTATGCCCAAGTTTATCAAGATTTTAAGTTAGAACAAGAACGCCTAGTATTGGAAGAGATGACACTATGAAGATAATTTTACCCGGCCAAACTATTGGCATTATTGGAGGCGGTCAGCTAGGTCGCATGCTGGCTATGAGCGCTAAGGAAATGGGCTATAAGATCGCCATTCTGGACCCAAGCAAAGATGCTTGTGCCCGTCACTTTGCTGACACCTTCATCCATGCAGATTTTGATAACCGTAATGGATTAGAGCGCCTCTGCCATATCTCGGATGTCGTGACTTTTGAGTTTGAGAATATTGACAGTGACCTCCTGGCTGAACTAGAAAAAGACTACCATATTGTGCAGAGCGCGAGCCTACTCAAGACCGCGCAACATCGCTTGCTAGAGAAGGAGTTTGCCCGTTCCTTGGGTATCGAAACAGTTGATTACCAGTATGTAGATGGAGACACGACTGGCGTCCAAGTAGACGGTACCTATCTCATGAAGACCGTGCGCTTTGGCTATGATGGCAAGGGCCAAAGTCGGATTACAGAGGCCAGTCAGGTTCAACCCTACACCTTGCTAGAACGTCTGGTGCCACTGGATAAGGAAATCTCTGTGGTGGCCTACAAGGACCGGACGGGTATTGGTATCGTGGCAGTCGTTGAAAATGAGCACCGAAATAACATTCTCTACCGGTCCATTGTCCCGACGACAGCAAGTCCAGAACAGGAAGCGCAAGCCATTGATTACACCCGTCGTATTCTAGAGGCGGCTGATTATTATGGTGTCCTAACGGTTGAATTCTTCATTTCCCAGGGGCGCGTCATCTTTAACGAAATGGCGCCACGGGTCCATAATTCGGGCCACATCACCATGCAGTCCGCCAATAAGTCCCAGTTTAGAGCCCATATTGAAGCTATTTGTGGACTAGAAGTTGGGCCCATTCAGAATCAAGCAACTACCCTCTATAACATCCTAGGTCAGGACTTGAGCTACTTCCTCAAGCTGATTCAAGAGCTACCAGCCCACCTACATCTCTATGAGAAGGAACCGCGTCAGGACCGTAAGATTGGCCATATTAATTTCCCAGGACATATTAGATTGGAGGAACCCTTCATTGGATAAGCGAATTTTTGTTGAAAAGCGTGAGCAGTATAGACAGGAAGCTAGCCAACTCATGGATAAGCTGAATGGTGAGTACGGCTTGGGCTTAGAGGACTTACATGTCTATGTCATTTATGATATTTATGGCATCGACTCTATCACTTATGAGCAAGCCAAGGCTTCTGTCTTCTCGGAAGTCATGATTGACCAAGTCTATGAAGAGATAGACCTAGTGCCTGGCCACTACCTAGCTTATGAAGTCCTGCCAGCCCAATATGATCAACGGGCAGACTCTGCCATACAAGCTATTGCCCTTCTTAATCAGGAAGCCAAAGTCTTGGTTCGTAGCGGTAAACTGATTACCTTTGACAAGGCCTTGAGCCCTCAAGCCTTAGCTCAAGTAGAGAAGTATTTGGTTAACCCAATTGAAGCGCGCGTTAAGGACTTGTCAGTATTGGAATTCTCGCTTGACTCTGAACCTAAACCACTTAAGGATTTAAGCGGCTTTGGTAACTTTGGCGACCAAGAACTATTGGCACTAAAGGCTGACTTGTCCCTGGCCATGAACCTAGAGGATTTACGCTTTATTCAGGACTATTTTGTCAGCGAAAAACGGGATCCAACTGAGACGGAAATTTATGTCTTAGACTGCTACTGGAGCGACCACTGCCGTCACACCACCTTTGAAACAGTCTTAGATCAAGTCATCATTAATTCTGATAAGTTCCAAGTACAAATGCAGGAAGCCTTTGATTACTATGTAAAAATTCGGGGTGAGCTAGGGATTACCAAGCCTATGACCTTAATGGATATGGCTAGCATCATGGGCAAGTACCATGTTCGAGTTCTGAAAGACCAAGCCATTGAAGTCAGTGAAGAAATCAATGCCTGCTCCTTCTTCGTGACCGTCAATAATCAAGGGAAGGAAGAAGAATGGCTGGTTCAATTTAAGAATGAGACTCACAACCATCCGTCTGAAATTGAGCCTTTCGGGGGCGCTTCAACCTGTATAGGGGGGGCCATCCGGGATCCACTATCGGGTCGTTCCTATGTCTATCAAGCCATGCGGGTCTCCGGTAGTGGCAATATCTTGCAAAAAAGGGAAGAAACCCTAGAAGGTAAGCTACCTCAGGTGACCATTTCGACTGGGACAGCCCACGGTAATTCCTCCTATGGGAACCAAATCGGCCTGGCTACTACCTTTGTCCGCGAACTCTATGATGATTCTTATGTAGCCAAACATATGGAAGTAGGGGCTGTGGTCGGGGCGGTCAAGGTGGGTAACTACCAACGCCAAAGCCTAGTTCCTGGCGATATTGTAGTCATGATTGGGGGTCGCACGGGGCGCGATGGTATCCAAGGGGCAAGTGGCTCTTCCGTTGAACATACCAGTGATTCCATAGAGACCGCAGCTAGCCAAGTACAAAAAGGGAACGCTCCTGAAGAACGTAAGTTACAACGCCTCTTCCGCCGTCCAGAGTTAACCCGATTAATTAAGAAATGTAACGACTTTGGTGCCGGTGGGGTCTGTGTAGCCATTGGTGAATTGGCCGAAGGCATTGAAATTCATTTGGATAAGGTTCTGACCAAGTACCAAGGCTTGAATCCAACTGAACTAGCTATTAGCGAGTCCCAAGAACGTATGGCAGTAGCCATTGACCCAGCAGACTATCAAGCCTTTGTTGACATGTGCCGGGCAGAAAATATTGAGTATGCCCATGTTGCTACCATTACAGACCGTCGTCGCCTGGAAATGTTCTATGGCCAAGATAAGGTCGTAGACATGGGAGCTGATTTCCTTGCGACGGCCGGGGTTCGCCAACATGCCAAGGCACGCCTAGTCGATAATGCGGGCGCCAATCCATTCCTAGCTAAGCAAGTGAGTAAGGAAGCGGTCTTAGCTGAATTAGCTAGTTTGAATGTGACTTGCCAAAAGGGCTTGGCCCAACAATTTGATGCTTCAATTGGTAATAGCACGGTCTTGATGCCATTTGCGGGTAAGCACCAGCTAACGCCTGTTCAAGCCAGTGTCCAAGCACTGCCAACTCTACATTCAACTAGTGACACAGCCACCATCCTGACCTATGGTTTCATTCCTAAAATTTCTCACTACTCCCCATTCTTGTCAGCTATCTATGCCGTACTAGAATCAGTTGCCAAGGTCTATGCCGTCGGCGGGACCAAGGAATCGCTCTACTTCTCCTTCCAGGAATACTTTGAAAAATTGGGCCAAGACCCGGCTAAGTGGGGCAAGGTGACGCAAGCCTTGTTAGGTTCGCTAGTAGCCCAAGAAGCGATTGGACGCCCAAGTATTGGGGGTAAGGACTCCATGTCGGGGACCTTCCACGACTTGAATGTCGTGGAAACCTTGATTTCCTTTGCTTGTGCGCCGGTCAAAATTGCCGACATTATCACGCCAGAACTCAAGTCAGAGGGTAACAAACTTTATCATGTGCCAGTCATTCGCGATGACCAAGGTTATCCAGACTTGGTAGCCACGATGACAAACTATGAGAAAGTTCATGCCCTCATTCAAGAGGGAAGTGTCGTCTCTGCTTACGTCCAAGAAGAGGGCAGTCTAACTGCCTCCCTGGTTAAGATGGCCTTGGGAGCTGGTTTGGGCTTTGAGATTGAGTCTGTCAATGCGCTTAACTTTGATGTAGCTTCTCTGGTTATTGAAAGCACGCGGGAGCTAGCAGACTTCACCTACCTAGGCCAGGTTCAAGCAGAAGGTCACTACCAAGTGAATGGGTTGACCTTCAGCTATGATCAACTTTACCAAGCCTACACGCAAACACTAGAAGACATCTATCCTCTCTACCAAAACCAAGAGGCAGGCGCGACCGAGAACTTGGCGCAAGAGTCAGACCAAGTCTATGCCTATCCAGAATATGTGGATCAAGTTCAAGTGGTTATCCCTGTATTTCCGGGTACCAACTGTGAATACGATAGTGAGCGGGCCTTTATAGAAGTGGGGGCCAAGGCCCAGTCAGTGGTTATTCGTAACCAAAGACCTGGCGATATTGAAGCCTCTGTTAAAGACTTTGTCGCAACTGTCAAAGCTAGCCACATTATTTTCTTCCCAGGTGGTTTCTCAAGTGGGGATGAGCCGGATGGTTCAGCTAAATTTATCGTTAACTTCCTCAAACATCCTGAAGTGACAGCTGCCATCCATGCCCATTTGGCTGACAAGAAGTTAATCTTGGGTATCTGTAATGGATTCCAAGCCCTTATTAAGTCAGGTCTCTTGCCATATGGTCAAATCAAAGACCTAACACCTAGCGACTTAACCCTCTATCGCAACGATTCCTACCGTCATATTTCAACTACAGCCGTGACCCGTGTGGCCTCTACTCGTTCGCCTTGGACCCAAGGCTTCCAAGTAGGCCAATTGCACGAAGTGGCCTTTAGTCATGGGGAAGGGAAACTGGTTGGCGAGTCCTTAGAAGCCTTCAAAGATTTGGTAGCCTTCCAATATTGTGACTATGACGGTCAAGCAACGCTAAACGGACGCTTTAACCCTAATGGGTCACAGCTAGCCGTCGAAGGCCTAGTCAGCCCTGATGGTCTGATTCTGGGTAAGATGGGTCACAGCGAACGTTATCATCAAGGACTTTATAAGACCAATACAATTCCAGGTCAGCAATCCATCTTTGCAAATGGAGTTCGCTACTTTAAGGGAGGAAAATAAACCATGAAACTCTTATACGAAGGCAAAGCTAAACAACTCTTTGATACCGGTAATCCTGAAGAGGTCTATGTTCACTATAAGAATAGTGCCACTGCCTTTAACGGGGTTAAGAAGGAAGAATTTGATGACAAGGGTAAACTCAACAATGCCATCACCAGCTTGATTTTTACCTATCTAGCAGAGCAAGGCATCCCAACTCATTTTATTAAGCAGGTCAATGAAACCGACCAAGTCTGCCGCCATGTAACCATTATTCCCTTAGAAGTGATTACCCGGAATATCGTGGCAGGCTCCATGGCTAAGAAATATGGTCTAGAAGAAGGGCGCCAATTAGCTAAACCAGTCTTTGAGTTGAGCTATAAGAATGATGCGCTTGGCGACCCCCTTATCAATGATGACCATGCAGTGGCTTTGGAACTAGTGACGGAAGCGGAACTAGCGCAAATTAAGGACTTAACCGCTCGTATTAACCAGGCCCTACAAGACTTGTTCTTAGCTGCCAACTTAATTTTGGTGGACTTCAAGATTGAGTTTGGTAAGACTAGCGACGGACAGATTATACTAGCCGATGAGATTTCACCTGATACTTGTCGACTCTGGGACAAGGATACCCGAGACAAGTTAGATAAGGACCGCTTTAGACGCGATCTAGGTGATGTCATGGCAGCCTACAAGGAAGTATTAGGGAGATTAGAAAATGCGCGGAATTAATGAAGAATGTGGGGTGTTCGGGATTTGGAACCATCCCGAAGCTAGCCATGTGACCTACTTTGGTCTCCATAGTCTCCAACACCGTGGCCAGGAAGGGGCTGGGATTGTAGCCGGATCTAGTCAAGGTTTGGATAATCATCGGGGCCATGGTTTAGTCAGTGAGGTCTTTCGTGATGACAGCATTTTGGATCGTTTGTCAGGTGATCGGGCCATTGGCCATGTCCGTTATTCTACCTCTGGCACTAACCATATTGAGAATGTACAACCCTTTCTCTTTCATTTCTATGATATGGATTTGGGGATTTGCCATAATGGGAATTTGGTCAATGCCCGTGCATTACGCAAGCGCCTTGAAGAGCGGGGGGCCATCTTCCATTCTTCCTCTGATACGGAAGTCTTGGTTCACCTCATTCGCCACAGCCAAGCGGAGACCTTCGAAGGTAAACTTCAAGAGGGCCTCAATCAACTGCGTGGTGGTTTTACCTATCTGATTGTCACCAAGGATGCCCTCTATGGAGCGGTAGACCAGCATGCCTTGCGCCCTTTAGTAATCGGCAAGATGAAAAATGGGGCCTATGTTGCCGCCAGTGAGACCTGCGCCATTGATGTGGTCGGGGCAGAGTTCGTCTGCAATATTATGGCCGGTCAATATGTTGTCATCAACGACCAAGGCATTCGGATTGAAGCCTATGCGGTACCTCAAGCGCCTGCTGTTACTGCCATGGAATATGTCTATTTTGCTCGACCTGACTCAGTCATTGCCGGCCAGAATGTCCATGCCACTCGGAAACGTGCCGGTCGTCGCCTAGCCCAAGAAGCCCCTGCCCAAGCCGACATGGTCATTGGGGTGCCTAATTCATCACTCTCAGCTGCAACCGGCTATGCTGAAGTATCCGGACTGCCCTATGAAATGGGCTTGATTAAGAACCAATATGTAGCCCGGACCTTTATTCAACCTACTCAAGAATTGCGGGAGCAAGGGGTTCGCATGAAACTCTCTGCGGTCAAATCTATTGTGGGCGGCAAGCGAGTAGTCATGGTAGATGACTCCATCGTGCGGGGGACTACCTCGCGTCGGATTGTCCAATTACTTAAGGAGGCAGGCGCCAAAGAAGTTCATGTGCGGATTGCGGCGCCACCTATTCTCTTTCCATCCTTCTACGGCATCGATATGTCGACTTCTGGGGAATTGATTTGTGCCAACCATAGTTTGGAGGAGGTGTGCCAGCTCATTAATGCAGATAGCTTGGCTTTTCTCAGTGAAGAAGGGCTCAAAGACGCGATTGGCCTAGAGGCTGAAGGTCCTAACAAGGGCCTCTGTATGGACTGCTTCTCTGCTGACTATGTAGCCGGTCTACACGATTATGAGCAGCAATTTTATGAGTCGCTGACCCCTATCCAACAAGCCTATTTAGCCAAAAAGGAGGCCCAACATGAGTAAACACTATGCAGCCAGTGGCGTGAGCCTTGAAGCCGGTTATGAATCTGTCGAACGTATTAAGAAACATGTGGCTAGAACCAAAAATTTGGGCATGCTAGCCTCCATCGGGAGTTTTGGTGGCTGCTTTGATTTGAGCGCCTATCATTTCAAAAATCCCGTCTTAGTAAGTGGGACCGATGGGGTAGGGACCAAGCTCAAGCTGGCCTTTGAGCTTGATATCCATAACACTATTGGGATTGATGTGGTGGCTATGTGCGTAAACGATATCTTGGCCCAAGGAGCTAAACCACTCTTCTTCCTAGATTATCTTGCGGTAGGTAAGAACTATCCAGAGCAAATCGAAGCTATTGTCAGTGGTGTGTCCGATGGCTGTGTCCAAGCTGGCTGTGCCATTGTAGGTGGTGAGACAGCAGAGATGGCAGGTTTCTATGAAGACGGCGAGTATGATATTGCGGGTTTCTGTGTAGGGGCCCAAGAGAAGGAACTCTTACTTTCTCCTGACAATACTCGGGCTGGTCAAGTTGTAGTTGGTCTCCCTTCAAGTGGAGTCCATTCAAATGGTTTTTCGCTTGTTCGTAAGATTATTAGCGACCATGATTTAGACCTCAAGTCAGCCTTTGGCAACTCGACCTTAGGTGAGACCCTCCTAACGCCTACGCGTATCTATGCCAAGGAAGTGGAAGCCGTTATGGCCCAAGTCAAAGTAGCCGGTATCGCTCATATTACGGGAGGTGGCTTTCATGAGAATCTACCTCGTTGCTTGGCACCCGGACTGGGTATGAGCCTTGATAGCAAGGCCTATCAAGTGCCAGAAATCTTCCACTATTTGAGTCAAGTAGGACAGGTAGACTGGGAGGAAATGTACCATGTCTTCAATATGGGAGTTGGTCTAGCCTTTGTAGTAGAGCCTGAAGATGTTAAAACCGTCTTGGACCTCCTGCCGGATGCCTTTGTTTTAGGCCAAGTAACTGACCAAGAAGGGATTGTTATCTCATGACCCAAGCCAAAAAACGCGTTGCTATCTTTGCCTCAGGGACCGGGTCTAATTTTCAAGCGCTAGCCGACGACGACCGATTGAAAGAAATCATGATTATCAGCAAATTAGTCTGTGATAAGCCTGGCGCGCCAGTTGTGGCCAAGGCCCAAAGCCGTGGCATCGACTGCTTTGTCTTTAGTCCTAAGGATTATGCCAACAAGGCCCAGTTTGAAGCAGCCATTCTAGAGGCTATTGAGCCAGTTGACCTGATTGTTTTGGCAGGTTATATGCGGATTGTTTCTCCCTACCTATTAGAGCATTACAAGGGGCCCATGATTAACTTACATCCTTCCTTGTTGCCAAAATACAAGGGAGTAGACGCCATTGGACAGGCCTATCGGGCAGGCGATAGTGAAATTGGGATTAGTGTCCACTATGTCAATGAAGAGTTAGACAGTGGCCAGGTCATTGCCCAAGCCAGTCTCCAACATCCAGCGGATGAATCCCTGGAGGAATTAACGCAACGTATTCACGACTTGGAGCATGAACTGCTACCTCAGGTCGTCTATCAATTATTAACCCAAGAATGAGAAGGAGGGCAATATGAGTAAAAAGCGTGCCTTATTAAGTGTTAGCGACAAGACAGGCTTACTAGACTTTGCCAAGGGCCTAGTGGCTGCTGGCTATGAGTTAATTAGTACGGGTGGGACGGCCACCTATCTGAAAGATGCCGGGCTGGAAGTCTTGGATGTAGCCTCTGTCACTGGTTTTCCCGAAATTTTGGAAGGCCGAGTTAAAACGCTGCATCCGGCTATCCATGGTGGCCTCTTAGCCAAACGTGACTCTGATTTGCATCGTGAGCAAGTTAGTCAAAATCAAATTGATTATATTGACTTAGTCTGTGTCAATCTCTATCCTTTCGAAGAAACAGTCAAGAAACCAGGCGTGACGGAAGCAGAAGTGATTGAAAATATCGATATTGGTGGCCCAAGTATGTTGCGCTCAGCAGCCAAAAACCATCAAGATGTGACGGTTATCTGTGACGTGGCTGACTACCCGGCTGTCTTGGCAGAATTAGCTGAGAAGGGGCAGGTGTCTACAGCCACTCGCCGACGCCTAGCCATTAAGGTTTATCATAGAACAGCAGCCTATGATGCAGCCATTGCCCGTTACTTTGATCAAGCCGATCACTTAGTGCCAGATATTTTGACCTTGTCTTACAAGCTTCAAGATAGCTTACGTTATGGTGAGAACCCGCACCAAAAGGCTTGGCACTATGTCAGCGATCAAGCCGAAAGCTACACCCTGCAGTCAGCTACTCAACTGCACGGCAAGCAAATGTCCTACAATAACCTTCAGGACGCCAGCGCTGCCTTGGATATCCTTAATGAGTTTCAAGGCCAGACAGCCTGTGTGGTGGTGAAACATATGAATCCTTGTGGGGTAGCTCTAGGAAGCAGTGTCAAGGAAGCCTTTGACAAGGCTTATGAGGCGGATCCAGTCTCTATCTTTGGTGGGATAGTTGCCATTAATGGGGTGGTAGATTTGGAGACCGCAGAGCGATTACATGCCATTTTCCTAGAAATTATTCTAGCTGAAGGCTATGAGGCAGAAGCTTTAGACTTGCTTAAGAAAAAGAAAAATCTGCGTCTCTACCAAATTCCACAAGGTGGCAACCTGGCGCAGCCTCAAATTAAGAGTGTGCGTGGTGGTCTCTTGATTCAAGATGCCAACCAAGCCCTAGCAGAAGACTGGCGACAAGTAACCCATCTTGCCCCAAGTGAGGACCAAAAAGCTGATTTAGAATTTGGTCTTAAAATTGTCAAGCATGTCAAGTCCAATGCCATTGTAGTGGCTAAGAATGGCCAGACACTAGGCATTGGCGCCGGGCAAATGAACCGGGTTGGGGCGGCTAAGCTAGCCCTAGAACAGGCTGGCGACAAGGCTAAGGGAGCAGTACTAGCTTCAGATGCCTTCTTCCCAATGCCTGATAGCCTTGAAATTGCAGCTGACTATGGCATCAGCGCAGTAGTGCAACCTGGTGGATCTATCAAGGACCAAGCTTCCATTGATGTAGCCAATGAGAAAGGTGTGGCCATGGTCTTCTCGACCACACGCCACTTTAAACACTAAGATGGCTAAGGTAGTCGTAGTAGGTGCCGGTGGACGTGAGCATGCCATAGCTTACAAGTTCCACCAAGAAGGTCATCAAGTTTTTCTCCTGGGTGACAACCCAGCCGTGGCGGAGTTTGGAACCTGTCTATCTCTGACCGAACCCGAGCTTATTGCTTTTTGTCAGAGGGAGCCCATTGATTTGGTCTTCATAGGGCCGGAAGTCTATCTAGTCGACGGTCTCGTAGACCGCCTTCAAGCAGCCGGTATTCGGGCCTTTGGTCCCTCTGCTCAAGCGGCTCAGCTAGAAGGCAGCAAGGTCTTCTCCAAGCAGATGATGGCCAAATACCAGATTCCCACAGCCAAGCATGAGAGCTTTAGCGATTATGAGGCAGCCAAACAATATCTCGCTCAGCAGGCCACTCCTATTGTCCTCAAGGCCGATGGCCTAGCCGCGGGCAAGGGGGTCATCATCGCCCAGAACCAAGAAGAAGCGCAAGAGGCCCTCAAAGCCATGATGCAAGAAGCTAAATTTGCTGACGCAGGTGGCTCCGTCGTTATTGAAGAATTCCTAGAAGGGGAAGAATTTTCCCTCATGTGTTTTGTGTCAGACCGCAAGGTCGTGCCTATGAAGGTGGCCCAAGACCATAAACGGGCTCTAGATGGTGACCGTGGTCTCAACACTGGAGGCATGGGAGCCTATCTGCCTATTTCTCATATCAGCGACCAGGATGTTGCTCAAGGCCTAGAACAAGTCGTGCAACCTATGGTAGATGCCATGTCTCAAGAAGGCATGCCTTTCTATGGCATCCTCTATGCTGGCCTAATGAAATGTGCCGATGGCGTCAAAACCATTGAATTCAATGTTCGTTTTGGGGATCCAGAATGCGAAGTGCTCCTTCTACAACTCAAGTCTAGCCTTTATCAGGTGGCCAATGCCGTCATTGATGGCCAGGACTTCCATTTGGAATGGGATCAAGATGCGGTTATTGGTGTGGTTTTAGCCGCCAAAGGTTATCCCGAAGCCAGTGTTAAAGGTAGCGTCATTAAGGGCTTGGATCAGCTAAGTCTACCGGTCTTCCATATGGGGACCCGCAAGGTAGAGAATGAACTGACAATAAATGGCGGACGTGTCCTCATTGTCTGTGCCAAGGGGACCACACTTGCCAGCGCTAGACAGAAAGTTTATGATGAGATTAAGAAGATTGATTGTCCTGATTTATTCTACCGTCAGGACATCGGCTATCGCTCATTATAAGCACAGACTCAAGTAAAGGAGTTACAAGATGTTAGAACGTTACAGTCGCGAACCCATGCGCAGTATTTTTAGTGATGAAAATCGTTGGCGGGCAGCCCTCCAAGTTGAACTATATGCCGCTAAGGCTTGGTCAACCTTGGGTGTAGTCCCTGAAGAAGATGTCCAGGCTCTCTTTGAAAAGGCCGACTTCGACCTGGCAGGTATTCTAGAATTAGAAAAAGAAACCAAGCACGACGTCGTAGCTTTCACCCGCAATGTCTCCAGCTACTTGGGTCCTGAGAAGAAGTGGATCCACTATGGCTTGACCTCAACCGACGTTGTAGACACGGCCTATGGTGTCCTCTATAAAGAAGCCAATGACATTCTCTATCAAGACCTCTTAGATTTCCAAGCTGCCCTCAAGGAAAAAGCGCTCAAGTATAAATTCACGCCATGTATTGGTCGGACCCATGGGGTACATGCCGATATCTCTAGCTTCGGGCTCAAATTCGCCCTCTACTATGATGAGTTTAATCGACACATTGAACGGTTCAAGGCTGCTCGTAAGATGGTAGAAGTCGGTAAGATTTCAGGGGCTGTGGGGACTTTCTCCAACACGCCACCAGAAGTTCAAGACTATGTCTGCCAAAGTTTGGGTATTGAGTCTAGCCATGTGTCTACTCAGACCCTCCAACGGGACCGGCATGCTGATTATTATGCCACCTTGGCCTTAATCGCGAGTTCGATTGAGAAAATTGGTGTGGAAATTCGGCATCTCCAACGGACCGAGGTGCGAGAAGCAGAAGAGTTCTTCTCCAAAAATCAAAAAGGGTCCAGTGCTATGCCACATAAGCGCAATCCAATCGGCTCTGAAAATATGACTGGTCAAGTGAGAACATGGCGGGTTGTGCCCGTATCATGCGGGGCTATATGATGGCAGCCTACGAAAACATTCCGCTCTGGCATGAACGGGACATTTCCCACTCTAGTGCGGAACGTATCTTATCTATGGATGCAACTAGCCTCTTAGATTACATGTTAGCGCGCTTCACTAAGGTAATCCAAAACCTGACCATTTTCGAAGATAACATGATTAAAAATATCTATGCCACTCATGGTGTCATCTTCGCTCAGCGGACCATGTCGACCTTGATTGAGAAATACGGTTTTGCTCGTGAGCAGGCCTATGACTTGGTACAACCGCTGGCTATGAAGTCATGGTTCGAGGCCATTCCTTTCAAGCAACTCTTGCAAGAAGACCCAACCATCCAAGCAACTATGGATGCCGCAACACTTGACTCCTGCTTCGAGTTGGAAGTTCATTTAGTCAATATTGATAAAATTTTCCACCGGATTCCTGGTTTGGAAGACTAGTTTAACTGTAAGTTCAGACACATTTTCTGAGAAAGGGGTAGGCTAATGGCTAAAGTTGCCGTAATTTTTGCACCTGGCTTTGAAGAAATCGAAGCCTTGACCGTAGTGGATGTCTTAAGACGTGCTCAGATTCAAGTAGATATGGTAGGATGGGCTAAGTCGGTAAGAGGCTCCCATGCTATCACGGTGGAAATGGATCAGGTCTGGCCACTTAGCTTGGCCCCTTATGATGCGGTGGTGCTACCTGGTGGCATGCCGGGTGCCGCCACCTTGCGAGACCAAGAAGATTTAGTGCGTGCGCTCAAGCACCACCATCAAGAAGGTAAGCTAGTGGCGGCCATCTGTGCGGCGCCAATTGCCTTGGCTCAAGCAGGGCTTCTAGCAGACAAAACCTATACCTGCTATGATGGTTTCGAAGAGCAGATTACAGATGGACACTATGTCAAAGAATCGGTAGTGGTAGATGATAGAGTGATCACCAGTCGAGGGCCAGCCTCTGCCTTGGCCTTTGCCTATGAGTTGGTGGATCAACTAGGTGGCGACGCTCAAGCTCTTCGTCAAGCCATGCTTTATCAGGACATATTTGGTGAATAGCATTAGGAAAAGAGGCCGATAGGCCTCTTTTCCATTTCATAGATTAGGAGTGCTCTAGGAGCTAGCTTATAGACGCTTTTGCCTCGATTGGGCCTTTGCAAAATCAGGCAAAACAGTATATAATAAGGAGAACATCTACAACAGTTGTGATAATTGCTGGACCGGTTATCGACAGCACTTATCGACTTTATGAAATGAAATTTTGAGGTGAATTATGAGCAATATTAAAATTATTCCCCTAGGTGGGGTCCGCGAAGCAGGGAAGAACCTGTATGTGGTAGAAGTCAACGAGTCTATTTTTGTAATGGACTGTGGCTTAGTCTTCCCAGAGGAGGGCTTGCTAGGGATTGACGCCGTTATCCCAGACTTCTCCTACTTAGAAGAAAATGCGGACCGCGTCGTGGGGATTTTCCTCACTCACGGGCATGCCGATGCTGTGGGTGCCTTACCTTATCTCCTAGAAGTAATTGAAGCACCTGTCTTTGGGACAGAATTGACCATTGAATTGGCATCCCTTCTAGCTAAGGAACGGGGCTTGGCGGACCGTTTGGAGAACTTCTTCAAAATTGATGAGGAAGTAGAAATTGAATTCGAAGATGCTAATGTCTCCTTCTTCCGTACGACCCACACCATTCCAGACTCTGTGGGGATTGTCATCCAAACCAAGGAAGGCTCCATTGTCTATACGGGTGACTTCCGCATTGACCCAAGTGCTAAGCCTCTTTACAAGACTCACTTTGGACGCTTGACGGATATTGGGGAGAGTGGTGTTTTAGCCCTCTTGGCTGATTCTTCGGAAGCTGAGAGCCATGTGGAAAACGTGAGTGACCAACAGGCTGCGGATGAAATCTTAGAGACTTTCCGTAATGCTCATGGTCGTGTTATTGTGGCCTGCGTTGGCAGCAACATCGCGCGTCTTCAGCAAGTCATGGATGCTGCCCACACTTCTAAACGAACTATCTTCGTTCCAGGCGGGGAGCTCATGGATATCGTGGATACGGCTATCAAGTTAGACAAACTAATCATGCCAAGTAAGCGTACCTTCGGACAAATGAAGAATATTGGCAAGTTCAAGGACCATGAAATTATTATCTTAGAAACCGGCATGTCAGGTGAACCTATTCAAGCCTTGCAACTCATGGCTCAAGGTCGTCACCGTCAAGTCAAGATGCAAGAAGGGGATTTGGTCCTCTTTGCTTCAACGCCTTCGATTGCCATTGAGACTGCTATGGCGCGGACCCAAGATATGATCTACCGAGCAGGCGCTCAAGTTAAGGTCTTGACCGACAGCTTCAAAGCTTCTGGTCACGCGACCCCTAATGAGCTCAAACTCATGATTAATTTCTTACAACCAAAAATCATCATCCCAGTAAACGGTGAATACCGTCAACAAGCAGCTTTGGCCGATATTGCCAATCAATTGGGTTATGAAGATGACCAAATCTTCATTCCTAGCGCTGGTGATGTGATTGAATACCGTAAGGGCCAATTTCTGATGACTCAAGAAGTGCCAGCAGGGGACATCTTAGTCGATGGGAATGGGGTCGGCGATATCGGGAGTGTCGTCTTACGCGACCGTCGTATCCTCAGTGAAGATGGGATTTGTGTCATCGTCGCGACAATTTCCCGCCGTCTCAAGAAGGTATTGGTAGGACCACAAATTGTAACCCGTGGCTTCATCTATGTTAAGTCCAGCATCGATTTGATTGAATCTGCTTCGGACATGACCTTAGACATCTTGGATAAACATTTGGCCAGTGAAGAGTTCGACTGGGCTGAATTGAAGAGTGATTTGCGGGAACAAGTCAGCAAGTACTTCTTCAAGGAAACCAAGCGTCGTCCGGTCGTGCTTCCAATCATTATGGAAGCGTCGCAATACCAACCTAATAAGAACTAAGGAGGGACGCCCTAATGAATAAACATACAGTACGTCGTTTGCGAGATGTTCTGCTAGCCATTGTGCTCAGCTTGGCAATTTCCATTCTCTGGCTGAAACTAGGTGAACTGCCTCTCCATACTGCGCTTGTTGTCTTGCCTCTCATTTGGGTAGGCCTCCGTCATGGGGGTGCCAATGCCGTTGTGAGTGGCGTGGTGGTTGGCTTAATCACGGGCGCTGTAGCGGGGCATTTTGGCGATATTGTCTCAACTGCCTTGATTGATGTCTTGCCATATACAGCAGCTGGCTTGGCAGGTTTCTTCGCCAAATATACCCAAAAGACCCTCAACAACCGCCGTTATTCCTCAACTTACTTGAATATGGGGACTGCCAGTCTCTTAGTGGTAGCTAGCTTCCTAGCTATCAAGGTCGGCATGCTTTGGCTCATGCAACAAGAAATTCCCTTTACTTGGGGTACTGCCGCTCTAGCAGGTCTAGAGGCTTGGGCGCTAGCCTTCATTATTCTAGTGATTCTGGCTCGCACCAATGTTGACGCCATCATTCCAAAACGCAGTCGTTATCTGACTCGTCGGGAAGTTTCACGCCTTTTAAATGACTAATTAGCCTTAAAAGGAAACGCGCTTGCTAATGGCAGGGGCGTTTTTTTTATCATTTGTTAACAAGTTGCCTAAAAGACGCCAAAGTCTTAGTAAATTCATAGGCGTTTTCACAAGAATGGGGTATAATAGAACTAGTAGTTTTAGGAGGTGGGAGCTTGAATTCTCAACAATTATCGCGGCGTTTAGCCACAGTGGCAGACTTGATTTGCCAGTATGGGGCAAGTGACATCCGTTTGGCGGATATTGGCAGTGACCATGCCTATTTGCCTTGCCATCTGGCCCTCAATCAAAAAATTCAAGCAGCAGTAGCAGGGGAGGTCGTAAAGGGGCCTTATCAATCTGCCCAAGCCGAGGTTCAAAGTCAGGGCTTAGATTCAATGATTCAAGTAAGACTGGGGGACGGCTTAGCCGTCATCCAAGCTGACGATGCCATTAATGTTATCAGTATTTGTGGCATGGGAGGCAGTCTCATTCGGTCTATATTGGACGAGGGGCAAGATAAGTTAAGTCATGGCCCATTGCTAGTGCTTCAGCCAAATATCGGGGAAGCGACTTTAAGAACCTGGCTCAGTCAACACGACTACCAGATTGTCCACGAGACCATTGTGGAAGACAGTCAACGACTCTATGAAATTATCGTTGCCCAGCATCAACCAGGTGCCTCTGATTTAAGTCCACGCCAGGCCTATCTTGGTCCAATCTTAAGCCAAATCAGAGGGCCTTTATATAAACAAAAATGGGCTCGAGAGGAAGCCAATCTCAAGGCCATTCAAGCCCAAATTCAAGCAGCACCTCAACCAGATCAGTCTAAACTAGCCGAAATCGCTGAAAAGTTAAGCTGGATTGCGGAAAGCTTAAGCCAATGTCAAGAAGAGGAGTAATGATAGCATGACAAGTTTTCGCCAATTAATGACCGCTCTTGAGACCCACTATCCGCCTCAAATGGCCGAGTCCTGGGACCAAGTCGGCAACCACTTTGGTCGGCCTGAGGCTCCTGTTAAGCGCCTAATGGCGGTTTTGGATTTAGATGATGCCAGTCTAGCCGAAGCCATTGAGAAGGGTGTAGATACTTTAATCGTTCACCATCCAGTCCTCTTCAGTCCAATTAGACGGTTTGACTTTTCCAGTCCTGAACAGGCTCGCTACGAAGCCTTAATTAAGCATGACATCAAAGTATTTGCTATGCATACTAACTTTGACATTGCCCACAATGGCATGAATGACTGGCTAGCAGAGCAGCTAGGCCTAGAAGAAGTAACGTCCTTAACACCTGGCGCTCAAGAAGGCCAGCCTGGCTTAGGGCGAGTGGGGAATCTGCCTCAAGCGCTCAATCGGCAGGCCCTATTGGCTCTCTTGAAGTCAACCTATGGCCGGACGGAATTGCCAGTGGTAGAAGCAAAGCCTAAGGATAGCTATCAACGAATTGCCTTGATCGGCGGTAGCGGGACCCAGCCAGAATATATTCAAGCGGTGGCGCAAAGCCAGGCTGACGTCTTTTTAACCGGAGACATTTCCTACCATCGGGCGCAATTATGCTATCAAGAAGACATGATGACGGTCGATGTGGGTCACTATGTCGAGAGCATCTTCAAAGAAAAAATGCCAGCCTTTCTGACCCAATTAGCTCAAGAGCAAGGCTTTGACTATCAAGTCATCCCATCTCAAGCATCAACTAACCCCTTCCGTTATGAATAGGAGAGACATCTAATGACAGAACAATTTTTCCAAGAAACCCAAGAACGTTTAATCCGTTATGCTAAAATTAACACCCGCTCTGATGAAGCTAGCACCAGTGTGCCTTCAACCGCTTGTCAGTTGGACTTACTGCATCTCTTAGTGGATGAATTGAAGGCCATTGGCCTCCAAGAAGTGGAGTTCAACCCAGAAAATGCCTTTGTAACGGCAACCCTCCCAGCAACTAGCGACAAGCCAGTCCCAACCATCGGCTTTATCGCACACGTGGATACGGCAGACTTCAATTCTGAGAATGTTCAACCTCGCCTTATTCCCAATTATGATGGTCAAGACATCGTCCTCAATCAGGCTCAAGATATTGTCATGAAGGTAGCGGACTTCCCAGCCTTAAGCAGTTACCAAGGTCAAACTTTGATTGTAACGGATGGGACAACCCTCTTAGGGGCAGACGACAAGTCTGGTATTGCTGAAATCATGACGGCTATGGCTTATTTGGCGGCTCATCCTGAGATTGAACATGGTAAGGTAAGAGTTGCCTTTGGTCCAGATGAAGAAATTGGTCGTGGGGCCGACCGCTTTGACGTGGCGCACTTTGGCTGTGATTTCGCCTATACCATGGATGGTGGGCCGGTCGGTGAGCTCCAATATGAGAGCTTCAATGCGGCAGGGGCACGTCTGCATTTCCACGGTAAAAATATCCACCCAGGGACTGCCAAGGGTAAGATGATTAATGCAGTACAATTGCTTAAGGACTTCCTCTCTGCTTTGCCAGAAGATCAAGTGCCTGAGAAGACAGATGGCCGGCAAGGCTTTATCCATCCAATGGAAGCCCAAGTGACCGTAGATCAAGGCCAGTTAGACTTAATTATTCGGGACCACGACCGACAAGCCTTTCAAGCTAAGAAGGATCTGGTCCAAAGCATTGTTGATAAGATGAATGCGGCCTATCCAGTCCCAGTTCTTAGCCTTGAAATGAAGGACCAATACTACAACATGGCCGAAGTCATTGAGCAAGACATGAAGTCTGTTGAACTGGCCAAGTCTGCCATGGAAGCCATTGGGATTAAGCCAATTATTGAACCCATTCGTGGTGGGACCGATGGATCTAAGATTTCCTTCATGGGCTTACCAACACCTAATATTTTTGCCGGGGGCGAGAACATGCATGGACGCTATGAATTTGTCGCAGTTGAATCCATGGTTAAAGCAACCCAAGTCATCGTCGGTATTATCCAAGCAAACGCTCAGGCCTAAGGTCTGAGCTTCTTGCCCTATCAAATAGACCTTACCATCGATAGAGAAAGGAGGGCCCCGCATGCTACAATTTGTCCTAGGGGGACTGGATCGTGCTAAGAAAAAAATCTTGGTAGATAAATTATTGGACATCAAAGCCAAGGAGCCTGAGGCCCAGCTATTTTATTTAGTACCTGAACACTTAAAATTTGATATGGAGTCCTATTTGCTAGCAGCTGTCCAAGACAAATATGGCTCCAATGAGGCGGCTCTAGTCGACATTCAGGTAGTTTCCTTCAAACGCCTGGCCTGGTTCCTCATGCCTAACAGCCTAGCGGATGAAAAGCCAATTTCTAGTATTGGCCAGATTATGATTATTAAACGCCTGCTGGCACGCTATCAGGACCAATTACAGGTCTTTCGTGGTCAGGTCAAGCATCAGGGTTTTGCCGAGAAATTAGCCCAGCTCTTCGATGAACTCTATCTAGGGCAAATTCAGCCCGAGAATCTGAGTCAAGTGCCTGACTTGAACCAGCAGGAAGCCAAGCGTCTAGCTGAGTTGGCCCTGCTCTATCAAGGCTTCATCCAAGAAATTGAAGGGCAAGTCATAGGACATTATCACGACTTGCAGCGTTTGGATAGCTACCTTAAGTCTCATCCCTTAAGCCGGCCAAGCTATTTGGTCGTGGACCACCATTATTTCTTCAATGGTCAGCAGCTACAATTATTGACCACCTTGATTCAACAATGTCAGGCTGTCTGGATTACCTTGCCTTTATCCCAGCAAGCGGCTCGTTCTAAAGCCTATGATCCACTCATCGAAGTAGCTCGTCATACTTATGGGCAAATGCAATTGCTAGCCCAGTCACTCCATTTGCCTGTGGCAGAGGATTGGACCATTGACCAGGTAGAGGAGGGCTATCAAGCTAATATTTTAACGTTAGCCCAGGCCTTTGAAAATCACTTGCGACTGGCCCCTCAAGAACTGAGTCAGCCGCTCAATCAAGTTAAGACTCATGTGATTTGGGAGCACGATGCCATTCAGACGGAAGTCCGACATACCAGCAACAAGATTCACCAGTTGGTGAGTCAGGAGGGCTACCGTTACCGTGATATCTTAGTTCTCACGCGGGATATGGACCGTTATCGTCCCTTGGTGACAGCCCTCTTTGAACAGAATGATATTCCTTATTTCTATGATCATGCCGTAAGTATGGGCCAGCATCCCCTGGTCCTGTGGCTGGAATCGGGGCTCAAGCTCTATCGCTATCGCTACCAGCTAGCCGACATCTTCGGCATTCTTAAATCAGGTCTCTGGCTACCGGCTGACCTGAGAGCTGCTATAGTCCAAAATCCCCAGGATGGACCAGCCCTAGAAGAGGAATTTAAGGCGCAAGTTGACTTACTTGAAAATGTGGTGCTAGCTAATGGCTATGTGGGCTATCGCTTTGCCCAATTGTCTTTTGAATGGCGCTTTGACCAAGCAGATCGTCCTTATGTCAATGCCGCTGGTCAGGTGACCGGCCAAACCTATGGACAGGTGGTACAAGCCTTGCGGGAGTCCTTCTTGGCTGATTTTGCTACTTACCAAGACTTAGCTCAGGCGACTAGTTTTAACGGCCAAAAAGCTGCTGAGTGGCTCTATCAGTGGTTGGAAGAGGTAGGTGTTAAGGACCGTCTGATTGCCCGGCGCGACCAAGCCATCCAAAAAGGTGACCTGGCCCTGTCTCGCCAGTATGAACAAGTTTGGCAGACCTTGACCGCCAGTCTAGATGAATTCTATCAACTTTATGGAGAGGCCGAGCTGACCTATAGTGAGTTCCAAGAACTCCTGCTAACGGGTTTGAATGAAGCCACCTTCCATATTATTCCACCAGCCCTAGACCAAGTCATGGTTACTAGCATGGAAAGTCCTCAGGTTCAAGCTTATAAGGTTTGTTTTGTGATAGGGGCAGACGAGCTAACGCTACCTAAGCATCATCAAGAAGATTCGCTACTGAGTGTGGCCAACCGCCAATCTCTGGGGGAAAGTCTTTTGCCTTACCAGCAACTGCGCCAGTCTAGCCAGCACAATTATAGTTTAGAACTGCTCATAACCCAGCAGGTCTTGCTCAGCGCCAGCGACCGACTCTATCTCTCTTATGTGGCTATGAAGGGGCAACAGACCGTTAAGCTATCTCCATATTTGCAGCAATTGGCTAAGCAATTCCATCTGCCTATTAAGACCTATACCCATACCTTGATTCATCAGAATCAAGTCAAATTAAGCCGACTTGAGTTTGGTCGTTATCCGGTCCAAATGAGTCCGCTCTTGCAGCTAGTCCATCACTATTCGCAGCAAAAGGACCGACCAAGTACTGCCTTTCTAGACTTTTTGACCTTAATGGCCAGCCAAAATCCTCATACTTGGGTACTCTTGGCTCAACTCTTCCAATTTAACCAACTGCCTCAGAATCTGACACCAGAGACAGCCTTGGCCCTCTTCGGTCAGAAGATGACGGCATCAGTTTCTAAGTTAGAACAGTATTACCAGGATCCTTATAGTCATTTCTTGCTTTATGGGCTAAAAATTCGTCCCCGTCAGCAGCTAGAGTTAAATGCCGCAGGGGCAGGGGATTATTATCATGATTTCCTAGATAAATTTACCCAAGCACAAGCGGCTAGGCCTGATTTTGAAACTAACTTTGCTAGCATTCAGACCCTTATGGCGGAAGACATACGCTTTAATATCTTTGGCACCAATCCTCGCATGCACTTGATTAAGCGCAAGCTGGATCAACAATTGCGGCAATTTTTAAGTGTCAGTCTGGCGCAAAGTCAAGCCTTGACGGTTCAACCCATTGCGACCGAGCTGGTCTTTGGTAGCCAGCAAGAAGCAGGGTTAATCCTGCCTTTGGATAAGGGCAACCTTACCTTACGAGGTAAGATTGACCGCATTGATGCGGATCCAAGCAAAAGTTACTACCAGGTAGTGGACTACAAATCCGGTAAGAAGACTTTTAACCTAGTAGACTTCTATTATGGTTTGGATTTGCAGGTCTTGACCTACTTGAAAGTTGCCAGTCAACGCTATCCTCATGCCCAGGCGGTAGGCGCCTTCTATCAATCCTTAGCAGGTGGTTTCGTCAAGGTAGATGGTAAGCAATTGGCTCTACTGAGTCAGGATGGGCTAGATTTTGCTAAGAACCAACTTCATCCATACAAGGGGCTGATGACCATCTCGGGCTCTGAATTAGTGGCCATTGAGCCTGGCTTAGCCAATCAGTCTAAGAGTCAGATCTACCCGGTTCAGCTTAAAAAAGATGGTAGCTACTATCAGCATGTTCCGGCTGTCAATCAAGCGGAATTAAGCCTAATCAATCAACATCTGCTCCATTTGATGACCCAGGCAGGGAATGCCATTCAAAGAGGGGATATCAGCTTGGCGCCCTTTAAGGATGAGCGCTTTACACCTAGCCTGCAAGCCGACTATCGGGTTATTACAGGCTTTGATGCAACCGTGCATTATGGTGCTTACCGTCATAAACGCCTGGCTAAGGATCAAGTCTTAGCCCAAATCGAAAAAGAAGCAAGTAAGACAGAAAACACGGAAACGAGTGAGAAAGGAGGCCAGCTATGACCTTGGGAGTTTTACCAGCTAAACCTTTGAATTCGCGATTTAATGATAGCCAGTGGGAAGCCATCCACCAACGGGGTAGCAATATTCTGGTCTCCGCTTCAGCTGGGTCAGGTAAGACCACGGTCTTGATTGAACGGATTCTCAATCATTTATTGACTCATTATGCCAACATGGACCAATTACTTGTGTCTACCTTTACGGAGGCCGCTGCTAGTGAGATGAAGGCGCGGATGGAGAACCGGCTCAAACAAGCCGTCAACCAGACGGCCGATAGAGCCGAGCAAGCCCATCTGGTCAGTCAACTTCAATTGTTGCCAGCCTCTCATATCCGAACCTTGCATAGTTTCTGTCTGCAGGTTATCCAACAGTATTTCTACATTATTGATTTTGACCCAAGTTTCCGACTCTTAACAGATGAGACGCAGAAATCCTTGCTCTATCAAGAAGTTTGGCAGGAGCTGATGATTGACCTGGTCCAAGATCCTGACTGGCAGGAAAAACTTTTCCATCTGCTAGCTCAATTCAGTCCTGGGCCTAGTGACCAAGGGCTTTATCAATTGATTTTAGACCTTTATCAATTTGCTTCGTCTCATCCTGAGCCCCAAGTCTGGCTATCTCAGCTAGCAGACCAGGCCTTGCATTTTGAGGACTTTGCTCAGACCGGGCTCTATCAGGCAGTCCTTTTGCCTGAATGGCAGGCAAGTCTGTCACATGCTCAGCATCTGCTAGAACAGGCCTTGGCTGGCCTAGAAAGTCTGTCAGATGCAATGATAAGCAAATTACAGCCCCTCTTAGAAGCCGAGCGAAGTCAAGTGCAAGCCTTGCAGTCAGTCCTGACAGGTCAAGATTTAGCCCAAGTTTTTGCTCACTTCCAAAAAGTCGCCTTCGATAGATGGCCAAGCGGTAAGAAGGCGGAAGAAGACAAGGAGCTTTTGGAGCAAGTAAAGGCCCTACGAGATCAAGCCAAGGAGCAAATTGAGCGGGTGCGACAATTGATAGTCCTAGATTACGACACGACTATCTATGTAGAAGGGCAGGCGGGGGCTAGCATCCAAGACTTGGCTCACTTGACTCTTGAATTCCGTCAGGCTCTCTGGCAAGCAAAAGTTGCACAAAACTGTATTGACTATAATGACTTAGAGCACCTGACTCTCGATATTCTGGCCCCTTATGATGCAGACTTAGGACAGCGGCAGCCTTCCGAGGCGGCTCTCTATTATCAGGATCTCTTCCGCGAAGTCTTAGTGGACGAGTACCAGGATATTAACGACATTCAAGCGACTATCTTAAGTTTTCTGTCGCGTGAACGGCGCCAAGACTTAAGTGGTAACCTCTTCATGGTAGGGGACGTCAAGCAGTCCATCTATGGCTTCCGTATGGCAGAACCTAGCCTCTTCTTAGCCAAGTATCAGGCCTATCAAGAGGGCAATGGCGGTCATCTGATTGTTTTAGACGCCAACTATCGTTCTCGGGACGAAATCTTACAATTTACTAACTTCGTCTTCCAGCGTCTGATGGACCCAGGTTTTGGGGAAATGCAGTATGGGGCCATGGAGTCGCTCAAAACAGGCAATCACAGCTTTTTACCTGCAGCTCCTGACCAGGAATTCGATATTGAATTCTTACTCTATGAGTCCTCTGCAGCAGATGAAGGGGAGAATCAAGACCAGGAATTAGACTTAGATCAAGGACTAGAGACTAGCCTTGAAGCGGAAGCTTGGCTTATTGGCCGGGATATTCAAGCGCGCGTCCAAGCAGGATGGCAAATTTATGACAAGGAACTAGGTCAGCAACGGCCCGTAACCTATCAGGACTTTGTCATTCTGAGTTCGACCCGCCATCCCTTTCAGCCGGTTAAACAAGTCTTTGATCAGCTAGGTATTCCACTCCTAAGTCAGAATGTTGAGAACTATTTCCAACGTCAGGAAATTCGGCTCATGTTAGCCCTACTTAAATTGATTGATAACCCTCATCAAGACATTCCCTTAGTGGCCATTTTGCGGTCACATTTTGTGGGCCTAAGTGATGAGCAACTCAGTCAAATTCGCATCCGGGTACCTAATAGCGGCGGCTTCTATGAAGCCTGCCAGCAAGTGCTGCTCTTAGAAGAAGCGAGTCTAGTAGCCTTACAAGAAAGCTTGACTACCTTCATGGACAAACTCAAAGAATGGCGCCATCTAGCCCAAAGAGTGGACCTAGTCACCTTGATTTGGACCCTCTATCAAGAAACCTACTTCCTAGATTATGTGGCAGGTTTGGATCAAGGGGATCAACGCCAGGCTAACCTCCATGCTTTCTATGAACGGGTAGTAGAATTTGAAGCGGGTAACTATAAGGGCTTGACGGCCTTCGTTGGCTTTATTGAACAAATCATGGCCCACGACCAAGATTTGGCTGAGCCCCTCTTACTGAGTGAGGATCAGAATTTTGTGCGAGTCATGACCGTTCATGCCAGCAAGGGGCTAGAGTTTCCTTTTGTTTACCTAATGCAGACGGGCAAACGTTTCAACATTCAGGATACGCAGAAGGTTTATGTACCTTCCAAACGCTATGGCTTGGGATTGGATTATCTGGATATCAAGCATCAATTGCAGTATCCTTCCTTTATTAAGGAAGCTATTAAATTAGAACGTCGTGGCCAGTTGAAATCAGAAGAAATGCGTAAGCTCTATGTGGCTTTGACGCGTTGTGAGCAAAAATTAGTGATTGTGGGCAGTGTTAAATCTCAAGACCAAGTCCAGACTAAACAGGAGCAAGTGGTGGCTGCAACTGGCCAAGAATTGGTCATGAATCGCGCCCTCCGCCAGGGAGCAGGAAGTTGGCTGGATTGGTTGCTCATGGCGACAGCCTTTAGTGGACGTCACCCTCAATCTACGACTGACTTTACTAATGAACAAGTGCGTCTGACTTATGTGGCGGAAGCAGAGCTTTTGCCACTTCTCAAGGTATCTGCGTCTAGACCTTGGCTTCAGGATGACCAAAACTGGTTGGCAGATTTGAAATTAACAGTCGATCAACATGAGGTAACAAGTGAGGTAGGGGCCTTTATCCAAAGTCTCCTAGAGAGTCACTACGACTACGGCCTGGCTAGTAAGACCTCTAGCTACCAATCTGTGTCGGAGCTCAAGCGTCTCTATGAAGAACCTCATAATGAAAAACTATCTCACTTCACCGACCGACGGCCAGGGCAAATCAGTTGGGATTGGCTTAGTCAAGAAGATGAGGAAAGGGCGGAAGAGGCCGAGACAGGTCAAAAGGCAGGTATTCAGAGTATTCGATTTACTGGCGATACCTTCCAAGCGCCTCGCTTTGTCCGAGAGCGCCAAGCCTATACAGCTGCCCAGATTGGGACTTTTACCCACTATGTTATGCAGCAGCTAGACTTTAGTGCGCTAGAAGGGCTGGATGTGTCGGACTATCCGGCTGCCATTCAAGAGCAGGCGCAAGCTTGGCTAGCCGCTGGCTTTATGGAAGCTAGTCAGTGGGAGGCCGTTAAGTTAGCCAGCATCTGTCAATTTTTAGCTAGTGACTTGGGTCAAGTCCTGATTAAACAGGCTAAATCCCTACATCGAGAGCAGGCTTTCTCTTATCGTCTGCCAGCGGCCAAGTTGTTTGCTCGTCAGCTGGGGGCTGACCAGCTCCAAGAACTAGCAGGTAGTCAGCTCTTGGTCCATGGGGTCGTTGATAATTATCTGAATTTGCCAGATGGTCGGCTCATCTTAATTGACTACAAGACCGACCGCTATCGTCCTTGGGCAAGCTTGACTAAGTCAGCCCAGATTGACCAGATTGTCGATAAGTATCGCTTCCAAATGAGCCTCTACGCTCGGGCCTTAAGCCTGGCAAAAGGCAAGCAAGTGACGGATGTTTACTTAGTTTTATTGGATTTCGACCAGGTGGTGCCAGTCACCGACCTTTATGACTTTGATTAATAGGCCTTGAAAGGCTGGGACAAGGAAACTGAAGCTTGTCAAAAGTTGTCTTCTCTTAACAACTTTTGCAGGCAGTTGACCTTGCTCCCAGCTTTTTTGCTTATGTGTGAAGGGTTTCGATACTTGGTAAAAAGGGGTACAGGGGGTTAGAATGCTCATTAATAGGCATAAATTGATATAAAAATTTATTTACATGTCTAGAAGAATATTTGAGAATAACTATTAGCTATTGCATTTATGTAAACGTTATACTATACTAGAAGTTGAAATTATATATTTCAAATTTTATTTAGGAGGTAGAATCATGGTTGGTATTATTATCGCAAGTCATGGTGAGTTTGCTGATGGTATCAAGCAATCCGGTTCAATGATTTTTGGTGAACAAGCCAACGTTGAATCCGTGACCTTTATGCCAAGTGAAGGTCCAGATGATTTGCAGCGTAAATTACGTGAAGCCGTAGACCGTATTGAGAGCGAAGAGATTTTGTTCTTGGTAGACTTATGGGGAGGCAGCCCCTTCAACCAAGCCAATATTCTCTTTGAAGAAGCACCTGAGACACGTGCCATTGTAGCCGGTCTTAGCTTGCCTATGTTGATTGAATCATATGCAAGTCGCTTCTCTATGGAAAAGGCTCACGATATCGCCAAAGCCATTATTCCAACGGCCAAAGACGGTGTCAAAGTTCGCCCTGAAGCTTTACAACCTGAAGAAGCGCCAGCAGTGGCTCAAACAGCACCAGCTGCGCCACAAGGTGCGATTCCAGAAGGAACAGTCCTAGGCGACGGCAAAATCAAATTTGTCTTGGCTCGTATCGATACACGGCTCTTACACGGCCAAGTTGCAACAGGTTGGACTAAAGCCACTCAACCTAACCGAATTATCGTGGTGTCCGATACCGTTGCCCAAGATGACTTACGTAAGAAGCTGATTGAGCAAGCAGCTCCCCCAGGTGTGCGTGCTCACGTAGTACCCCTTGACAAGTTTGTTGCAGTATCTAAAGACCCTCGCTTCGGTGAGACCAAGGCTTTGGTACTCTTCGAAAATCCACAGGATGCGCTCAAGGTCATCAAGGCTGGAGTAGAGATTAAAGAACTTAACGTAGGTTCTATGGCTCACTCCGTAGGTAAGGTATTAGTAACTACCGTTTTATCAATGGATCAAGACGATGTGGATACCTTCAAGGAGCTTCGTGATCTCGGCGTTAAGTTCGATGTCCGCAAGGTGCCAAATGACAAGCCATCTGACTTGTTCAAGAGCATCCAAGCTAAGGCCAGCGAAGGCCTCAAAGTCTAAAAGGAGGTATCATAATGGACTTTAATATTCTGTCAATTCTTGCTGTCATTGTGGTAGCATTTCTCGCAGGGATGGAAGGGGTTCTGGACCAGTTCCAATTCCACCAACCAATTATTGCTTGTTCTCTGGTAGGGCTAGCAACTGGCCATCTCAGCGAATGTATTATCTTGGGTGGAGCCTTGCAATTAATTGCGATGGGCTGGGCTAACATCGGGGCAGCGATTGCGCCTGACGCGGCTTTAGCTTCTGTGGCTTCTGCCATCATTTATGTTAAAACTGGTACCTTCACAGATGAAGGTCGGAACTTGGCCATTGTAGCAGCGATTACCCTAGGGACTGTTGGTTTGGCTTTGACCATGGTGGTACGTACCTTATCTGTGGCCATCGTTCACCGTGCTGACGCTGCCGCTGAAAAGGGTGATTTCCGTGGCGTGGAATTCTGGCATATGGTAGCTCTTGCTTGTCAAGGTTTGCGTATTGCCATTCCGGCTACTTTCTTGCTCTTCTTGCCAACCGAAACTGTGCAAGGTGCTCTAGCGTCCTTACCTGATTGGTTCACTAAAGGGATGGCTATCGGTGGTGGTTTCGTCGTAGCGGTCGGTTATGCCATGGTTATTAACATGATGGCAACACCTGAAGTATGGCCATTCTTCTTCCTAGGCTTTGCCTTGGCACCACTTAACCAATTAACCTTGATTGCAACCGGGATTATCGGGGTAGTCTTGGCGGTTGTATATATTCGTCTCAGCCAAAACACTGGTGGTTCTGGTGGAGGTGGGGGCCAAGCTAGTTCCGGCGATCCACTAGGCGACATTCTCAATGACTACTAAGGAGGGAATTGACGATGACTGAACAAAAGAAACACTTAACGAAATCCGATCGTTTTAAGGTAATGTTGCGTTCCCAATTCCTCCAAGGGTCTTGGAACTATGAACGGATGCAAAACGGTGGTTGGGCATATTCTTTGATTCCAGCCCTCAAAAAATTGTATCCACAACGTGATGAGGCTTCTGCAGCCCTCAAACGTCACCTTGAATTCTTCAACACTCACCCATACATTGCGGCTCCAATCTTAGGGGTAACCTTGGCTCTGGAAGAAGAAAGAGCTAATGGTGTGCCAATTGATGACGCAGCTATTCAAGGGGTTAAAGTTGGGATGATGGGGCCTTTGGCCGGGATTGGTGACCCAGTCTTCTGGTTCACCGTTCGCCCAATCCTTGGGGCAATTGCTGCCTCTTTGGCAACTGGTGGCTCTATCTTAGCACCACTTTTCTTCTTCGTAGCATGGAATGCCATTCGTGTAGGATTCCTCTGGTATACGCAAGAATTTGGTTATGCTAAAGGTTCTGAAATCACTAACGACTTGTCAGGTGGTATCTTACAGACTTTAACCAAGGGGGCATCTATTTTAGGGATGTTCGTTATGGGGATTCTGGTTCCACGATGGACAACTATTAAGTTTGCACCTGTGGTGTCGAACGTACCATTGGCTGAGGATGCCTATATTCACTTCCCTAAAGGGGCAGTGGATGGTGGAACCCTACAAAACATCTTGGGACAATTGAGCAACCGATCACTGACTCCAAATAAAGTGACGACCTTGCAAGACAACTTCAACATGTTAGTTCCAGGTTTAGCAGCTGTCCTCTTGACCTTCCTCTGCATGTGGTTACTCAAGAAGAAAGTTAGCCCAATCCTCATTATCTTCGGTCTCTTTGCTGCCGGGATTATTGGTTATGTTTTAGGTATCTTTGCTCCTTAATGGTGGCTTAGTAGCTTAATAAAGTAGACGGACTATATTATAGAGTCCGTCTCTTTTTGTATATAGAAAAAGATAGTCAGGAAGTGAAACTTCCTGACTATCTCATGTTACCTAGCGTTGGCCTGGTGTATTGTTTTGGTTGTTATTCTGGTTATTATTGTTATTACCGCCTGGGTTTTCGTTGCCGTTACCCGGGTTTTCGTTAGTTGCTGAAGAACTTGATGAGCTTGAAGAACTTGACGATTCTTGTTGACGTCGTTGATCTTCTTGGCGTCGTTGTTCTTCTAGTTGCGCACGGTAGGTGGACCAGAAGTTAGCCAATTCTTCATCCGTTGCACCGAATAAGAACTTGTAGTTCAATTCTGGAGCTGGATGGCTGATCTTAAAGAGATCCTTGTAGGTTGGACCGGTGATGGAAATAGTCCCGCCATTATCTAGACGCATGGTCCCTGGCTTAGTACCAGTTTGTTGTAAGACGTCCGTTTCTTGGACACTAGATGGACGACTGAATTTCCGGTCTACCCCAAAGATATCCGGACGGGCAGCATAGAGTTCATTGACTACATTAGCCCAATAACGTTGGCTCCGTTCACTTTCACGACCGTAGCCGTCATTGATATTGATGGTATAGTTTTGGAAACGGCTGTCATAGCCAATCCAAGAACCGATAGTGATACTTGGTGTAGAAGCAATAAACCAGACGTCCTTAGAGTTCTCACTAATCCCGGACTTGGCAATCCAGTCACCACCCATAGACATGTAGCCCTTAGCAATCCGACCAGTACCTTCTGTCATGGTATTACGTAGCATATCAATCATGAGGTAGTTGGAATCTTCACTGAAGACTTGGGTAGGGTTGCTTTGGTGCTGGAAGACGACATTACCAGCCGCATCTTCAATCCGGTCGATGAAGTAGCCGTCATGGTAGTTACCATTATTGGCAAAGGTCGCGAAGGCCCGAGTTTCTTCTAGGACAGTTGGCCCACTTGAAACCCCACCAATGGCGAAGGCCAAGTTCTTGACGTCTTCTGGCGTATAGGAGGCAGCTGGGTTAAAGCCCATTTTCTCCAGGTAGCCCATGACATCAACTGAGCGTTTTTGCATTTCTTGGTAGACCCGGACAGCAGGCAGGTTATCCGATTTATAGAGGGCAACCCGAGCCGATTCAGCGCCACCACTGACTACGTTACCATAGTTAGTAGGGGACCAAGTCGTACCATCTTCGAAGGTTTGTGTAAATTCCGTATCTGGAATGACCGTCGATGGATTAATTAAGTTCTCCTGAATAGCAGGGCCATATACTGCTAATGGCTTAATGGTCGAACCTGGGGAACGACGAATACCAAAAGCATGGTCGATTTGGTTATTCTCAAAATCTGTCCCTGCGATAAAGCCTAAGACTTTACCGGAGTTGTTATCCATGACCACCATTCCATTTTGAACCTTCTCAACATAGGAGGTTTCTTGGCCAGTTTCAGGGTCAGTATAGACGCCTTCATAGGCCATCCCTAGGTCATTAATGTGTTTCTTAGCGGATTCCTGCAAGAGGTCGTAGATTTGTTGGTCAATGGTTGTGTAAACCTTATAACCACCAGTCTTAAGTTGCTCTTCGGCTTCCTTATAGTATTGGTTGTACCAGTTGTCATCTTGATAAACTTGAGTCCAAGTTAATTTATCACGCTCAATATTGAGACGCATGATTTGCTCGATAGCGCCTCGCTCCATTGCTCGGTAGAGGTAGGATTGTCGTGTGACACTTGGGCTGCCGGCTGGCAAGAAGTCAGCCTTAATATCATAGTTGAGAGCGGCTTGGTAGTCGGCCTCACTAATTTTATGGTTACGGTACATGAAGTAGAGGACGTCCTTCATCCGGCCAATCCCGGCTGATAAGTCGGTCTTAAGCTCCCCGTTTTGTTGGTAAGGGGTGTAATTGTAAGGGTCCTGCGGTAAGCCGACCAAGAAGGCTGCTTGAGCCAGGTTGACTTCGCTAGGCTTCTTACCAAAAATCCCTTCTGAAGCTTTCTCAATCCCGGCTACGTTATCCCCGTTATGGTCACGACCAAATGGTGACACGTTGAGGTAGGCAGTTAGGATTTCATCCTTACTGAAGAATTGCTCCAGACGGAGGGCCAAGAGAATTTCATTGGCTTTCCGGAAGAAGGTGACATCATTAGTTAGGAGACGTTGCTTGACCAATTGCTGGGTCAGGGTAGAACCACCGGTCCCGCTACCTGGTGACAAGACTTCCTGCAGGGTAGCCCGCAGAATTGCTTTAGGCACAACCCCTTTATGTTCATAGAAGGAGGAGTCCTCAGTCGATACCAGACCATTGACGATGTTAGGCGAGATATCTGTCAGGCTCGTCACAGACCGAATGACATCGGCTTGGACGTTGGCAATCGGAGTCCCGTTAGCATAGTAAATGGTGGATTGCTGTTCCAATTTGTTAATCTTGGCAGCCATTTCCTCACGATTAGGTACCTTGGTGTCAGAGACTAGGTGGGCAAAGTAACCAGCCCCAGCCCCAGCAGCTAAGGAGCCTAAGAGAAGGCCAATCAAGACGATATAAAGGGCAATACGACGAACAACATTAATCGCCACATTAAGACCGAGGAAGACCTTTTCTCTAGCGGTGTAGTTAGACAGATCAATGACCTTGGTCTTGGATTTGCCTTTATCTTTTGATTTGCGACGCTTGCGCTCTGAATCTTGGCTAGCACCAAGGCCGGCAGCAGCTAAGTCTAGGGCAGCTGGCACGTGGTCACCAGATTCAGGTTCTGAATCCTGATCTTGAGACCATTCTTCCACATCATGGCTTTGTTCGAGCTCAAGCTCGCTAGCTTGAGTTTGGTCAAAGTAATCTGGGTCTAAGCTAGTTAGCTTGCTAGTCTTAGCCGTCCAAGCCAAGTCATAGTCGTCTAAACTTGAGTCTGAATCAGAATAGTCTGATTCAGGCTGCTCTGAGGTCTCCTCAGCTAAGCTTGGCTCTACATCTGATGGTTCAGATGCTTGAGTAATCAAGTTTTCTTGACTAGCAAGGAGTGACGTCGCTTCATAATCTGATTGCTGATCAAGAGATTTTTCTTGACTAAGGTTAGCTTCAGCCTCAACTTCCGCTTTGGCACTTGTTGGCACGATAGATAGGTCGTCCACTTCTTGCTCTAAGTAATTTGGCTCATCTGGATGGTTTGAAGAAACAGGCGTTTGTTCAGGTTCTGACTCAATTTCAAGTCTATCCTGAGATAGTGCTACAGGTTCTTGATAGCTTGAGCCTGTAGCACTTTGCTCTAAGTGCTCGGCTTCTTGGCCTTGGTTTGAGTCATCTACAGCAGAGGCCTGGTTTGGCACCTTAATTGGTGTAATGTTATCGAAAATGGACAAGAGCGAACTGAGTCGGGCACGTCCTCGTGATGAAAGGTGAGGGCCTTCTTCTTGGTCTTGAGAGCTTTCCAGTGAATCTGCAGCCTGTGACGTATTGCTAGGCTCCAATTCTGACTTGTAGTCATTTGAGTTAGTGACTAATTGAGTAGGGGCAGGGCTTTTCACTTCGCCCACTTGGACTTCTTTAGGCTGGTCTGAACTTGGTCTTAATAAGTCAGCGTCTAAAGGTTGATAGACACGAGACACTTCCTTCTTGTCTGAGCTTGCAACTGGCCCGCTTCCTTCCTGGAGCTCATTACTTGTTTCCTGCTCAAGGTCAAGACCACGACGTCGTTCGCGTTCTTTTTGGATTTCTGCAGGACTTGGCAGGGGCTGGCTAGCCCTACTGTCTTGGTCGAGCTCAATGCGAGGTTGGTAAACGCGACTAGCAGGCTTGGAACCCGCAGTAGATTCTGCAGATAAGCCTGGCATATCAACAGGTCCTGCTAGGCCTAGGTCTGTGCTAGCTTCTTCTTCTGAATCTTGGACTTGATTATCTCGACTGGCCATGCCGGCAAAGAGCCGACGCCGACGTGGACCTTTGTCAACAGACTCGGATGATCCCGAAGTCTCTGGGCCTGATTCACTCGGCTGCGCTAGTTCTGGCTTAGCCTTAGGCTCTGAAGGTTTAACAACTTTCTTCTTCTTGGCTTTTTCCTTGGCAGGACTAGCAGGGTCTTTCTCTGTTTCCTCTTGGAAAAGATGAGATTGGAAGTCTTGGTCGGACACTTGGTTAGTCTGCTTATAAGGGTTGGCTTCATCAATACTTGGATTGAAGTTAGAGAAGAAGTCACGGACGCGTTTGACAGAGCGATCGATGAACTCGGAAGATTGAGCCATGACGGTCTTTTCATCCGACTTAGGCTGGTAATGCCAACTATCTTGATCCTGCTGACCTTGACTAGAGCTTGACTCAGTTGTCTGACTAGTCTCGGACTGGCCTTTGTTAGTTGAAGTAGATGCTTGATCATTACTTTCAGCGCTCTCTTGTCGAGCCTGTGCTTGTTTACGGGAATAGTCTTCATAGAAATTATCCCAGCGTGATGGCTTAGAAGTTGCCTCGTTCGAAGGCGGGGTAGAATGACCCCTTGAATCCTCTTTATCAGGCGCGATGTCAAAAGAGACATCATAGTAATGCTGGTCCGATTGCTCGGACACTTTCTTCTTGTCATCGTCTAGTGTCATTCATTCACCTACTTTCCTTATGGGGTATGGCTCTTAAGCCGTTACTTGATCATTTAGGGATTCGCCTAAGACATTGAGACGAGCTTCCCATTCTTGATTAGTCAATTTGTTTTCCGCAATGTAGCGGTTGCGTGGGTGACGACGGCATTCTGGGCAGCAACCACGAACGTATTTGTCTTCATTTTCGACGCTAGTCAGGATACGACGGTTACATTCTGGATTCCCACAGTTAACATAGCGCTCGCATGGGGTACCATCGAACCAGTCTTTCCCGATTACAACAGGATCTACGTGGTTAATGTCAACCGCAATCCGTTCGTCAAAGACGTACATCTTACCATCCCACAATTCGCCTTTTACTTCAGGGTCTTTACCATAGGTAGCAATCCCACCGTGGAGTTGGCCGACATCTTTATAACCTTCACGAACCATCCAACCTGAGAATTTCTCACAGCGGACACCACCTGTACAGTAGACAACGACACGCTTGTCCATGAATTTTTCCTTGTTGTCGCGTACCCATTGTGGTAACTCGCGGAAATTACGAATGTCAGGACGGATAGCACCACGGAAGTGACCTAAGTCAAACTCATAGTCGTTACGTGTATCAAGGACAACGGTGTTTTCATCTAACAAGGCTTCCTTGAATTCTTGTGGTGACAAGTAAGCACCAGTGGTTTCCAATGGGTTAATATCATTATCGAAGTCGTTATCTTCTAAGCCCAAGTGGACAATTTCTTTTTTGTGACGAACGAACATCTTCTTGAAGGCTTGCTCTTCTTCTTCGTCAATCTTGAACCAGAGGTCTTCCATACCTGGTAGGGAGTGAACATAGTCCATATATTTTTGAGTGGTTTCGTAGTCGCCTGAGACAGTCCCGTTAATCCCTTCGCTCGAAACGAGGATCCGGCCCTTAAGGCCAATAGACTTACAGAAGGCCAAGTGGTCAGCTGTAAACTTATCTGGGTTCTCGATGTTAACGTACTTGTAGTAAAGAAGCACGCGAATTGGTTTGGTCATAATTTACCTCCTTGTAGTTGCAAACTACATATATTTATGGATAGTATCATTATACGGCAAAAAAGGCTTGAGGACAACTTTTGAGCCGGTTTTTGCGCTATCTGTAAGAAACTTGTAACCTCCCTACACAATCCCCGTCTAAGTGGATCAAGTATGCCAAAAAAGCTGGCCAGATTAATTCTGGGCCAGCTTTTGGTTGAAGCGTTCTTGCAGATGGTTTTTGTGATGATGATAGGCTGTTAACAAGGGAATGCAAGCGCCCAACCAGGCCAGGGGGCTGGCAATAGCGGGACCTACAAAACCTAAATATTGACTAAGAATCAGAGCGGCACTCATACGCATGGCCAGCTCCATAATGCCTGCAATAGTTGGAATCAAGCTATCGCCTAAGCCCTGTAAGGTATAGCGATAGATAAAGAGCAGAGCAAGTAACCAGTAGGCAGGCGCCGAACAGTAGAAGAAGACTTGACCGTAGTGAGCCATTTCCAGTCCTTGGCTACCTTCTGCGAAGAAGGTGACGACTTGGGCACCTGTCAGAGCTAGGATGACGCCAGAAACCAGCGCAACGCCTACAGACAAGAAGGTCATTTGGCGGACTCCTTGGCGGATGCGGTCAAATTGAGCGGCACCAAAGTTTTGCCCTACATAAGTTGCCATGGCAATCCCAAAGGACATGAGTACTAAAATCACAATCTGTTCAATTTTAGAAGCGGCACCATAACTTGCGATAGCTAGAGGACCTAACTGATTGAGGGCCACTGTGACCGAAATGGAGCCAATGGCAATAATAGAGGACTGGAAGGCCATTGGGAAGCCCATATTGAGGTGATAACGGACTTCTTCAGCTACCAGCATGGCCTTCTGCCAGGAAACCTGCAGTAGTGGCCAACGACGGTGAATGGCCCAGAGGCAAAGGATAACCGAGACAGCTTGTGACAAGACCGTCGCGAGGCCAGCACCCGCAACCCCCATTCCCACGTTCACGATGAAAACATAGTCTAAGACGATATTGGTTAAGGCCGCGATGATAAGAAAGTAGAGGGGCGTTCGACTGTCTCCCAAGGCCCGCATCATGTTGCTCAGTAAATTGTAGAGCATGGTGACGGTACAAGAGCTGAAGATGACGATGAGATAATCGTAAGTATATTGAATGATTTCAGGCGGCGTCATCATGACTTCTAGAATTTGGCGGAGGAAGAAGGTAGATAGGAAGGTCAAGGCCATGGAAACGCAGAGCGCGATAGTCCAGGCAATGGTGACTGAACGCCGTACCTTATGGAAATCCCTAGCACCAAAAGCCTGGGCCAAAGGAATCGTTAATCCTGCCGTCAGCCCTTGTGCGAAGCCCAGAATCAGGAACATGACGCTAGAAGAAGCTGAAATTCCGGCTAGGGCATCGCGCCCCATGGTGCGTCCAACAATAAAAGTGTCGACCATATTATAGACAAGCTGGAAAATATTACCTATTAGGAGCGGAATGGAGAAGTTAATAATGCGTTTGAGGGGGGACCCAGTGGTCATATTATGCATAAGTGACTCCTTTATAGTCAGAATGAATACTCTGAGTATAAAGGAGTCACTTAGCAAAATCAAGTAGGTTTAGAACTCTCTATCCTAGTAAGTTAGTCATCCCACTGAACGGTATAGTAGTCAGCATCTTTGGCTTGAATCAGAGGATAATTGGTCCGGTAAATAGAGCCATCTTGGTCTTGCTCGAGGTACATAACAAAACCATTAGGGTAGAGAGACAGAATCTTGGAATAAACATGGTCTTGGTCGATAATGACAGTCTTGATTTCTTGGTCGCTGGCGAACCAGTCAGTGACCAGGTGGAAATAGGAACCGATGGAGACTTTGGTTTCATAAACAAGGGTCGTAATAATGGATTGATTCATGGTTAACGCTCCTTTTTTTATAAGCTATTTCCATTATAACAAGGAAATGGGGGCGGTTTCAAACAAAAATTCGAAACAAACTTACAAATTCTTGTCAGAATGGTAAATTTTTAAGCGATAAGCTATAAAAAGCCCGCCAAAAGTGCTATAATAGGAATTAGAAACGGTTTCATTCAGAAAGGGTGGGTCGTATGAGAGTCAAAGTCACTAAGTCAGAGCGTGAGCTCATAGAACGTGAGCTGAGACGGGGGACCACTAAGTCTCGGATAGCCTCCCTCTTGCATGTCAATTTCGAGACGGGTTGCCAAATGATTCAGCGAGTCCGTGAACAGATTCGTCCTGAGATTGGTGACCAAATACGCTTTACCTTCCGGCAGGTCCATATGCGGGGGACCATCCGTAAACTTCTGACCAACAGCGCTGTCGTCGACATCGATTGGCTCCGGTCAGATCAGACTATGAAGGATATTTGTACTAGCCGCACCATCGTCAATTTCAAGGATATTGTCGCCTACATCAACTGTGAGCATCTTATTCAAGATGATGAAGAAGGGGAAGAGCCCCTAAGTCCTGCTGCTCAACAAGGGATTTAAGCTCACAGCATTTAAATAAGAGCCTCCTATCACGTGTTTGCGATAGGAGGCTCTTGGTCTGAAGACTATTGTTCTTGGTAGATTAATTGATAGAGTTCAGTTGCGACAGTTTGATAGGTCTGGCGATGCTTAGCTTCTGGTACTAGGTCATAAGGAGTAGGCAAATCGTTCTCGGTTAAGAAAAGCTGGAACCACTCCTTAGCTGATCCATAGGCCTCTTCAAAGTAGGGGTAAACGGCTAAGGCTTGAAGGACGAACTGCTGAGAAAATTCAATCATGAGATGAGGATTGAATTGTTCGCAGTAGTCTTCGATGACTTGAAGACCGGCCACATAAGAAGACTGGTGACGGTAATCTTGAAGTTTGGCTACCGTCAATTCATGGACTTGGCCAAACCAGTTATAGGTCACTTTACCTGGATAGTTCTGGTAGAGTAGGTAATGTAAGACGTCACTCTTGATATATTGAGGTAGGTCTGGATGAGTCAGAATGGCCTTAAAGAAAGGCAAGGCCTTGTCTAAAGGCAGGTCGTAGATATATTTAAGGAAACTGAGTAACTCAAATCCTTGGCCGTCATAGATTTGATTGATAAAAGTCTCAATGGCTTCCTGACCTTGATCCAGGGCTTGCTCCAAGCGCCGGGCTAAGCGCTGGGTATGATTGAGTTGATGAATGAATGGTAAGAGGTCTTCACTGTCCCATCCAGCTGCTTGGAAGCGTGCTTGAAGCTGATAGAGCCGCAAGAGGGCAGCGTCTAAGTCGTAAAGGAGGGACAGACTAGCTCCATATAAGAGGAGAACATTCCAATCATTAACGGCTTCTATATCAGGGAAATAAGTTTGCCAACAGTTCAAAAGGTCAGCTTTTTGTCCCCGAGCAATATATAATTTAATCAGTTCCTCGAAGACATGAACCTGAGGATCTGTCTCATAACTCTTGATTAGGAATTCTTGTGCACGGCCAAAGTCATGGACCTTGAGGGCACTGAGTGCTTTGCGATAATATTGGTCCGCATTGGTCGGAAATTCAATTACATCACTCATTTTGCCACCTCTTTCTTGTCAATACTTAAATCCGTGCTATACTAGTTATATTATAGCACAATACATTAATAGTTTGTAGACAAATAACCGATAAGGAGCGAAAAAATGCTGAAGGTTTATACGGATGCTGCCTTTGCCTATAAAAATCAATCGGCCGGCCTAGCCATTCGGATTCTAGGGCCTGATCAACTCTATGAACAAGTTGCTTTCCTCCAAGAGGTGGCCGACAATCACCAAGCAGAATTTTTTGCCATCCTTCACGCCCTAGACTGGTTGATAGAATTGGGACTGACCCAGGACTTTATCTGGTTACATGCCGATAGTCAAGTGGCTATTCGAGCCATTGAAAAGTCCTATATTAAGGATGCACGTTATGCTCCTATTTTAGATCATATCCTAAGTCGACTGGATCACTTTCCCAATCTCTATGTCAAATGGATAGCTGAAAAGGAAAATCAGGCAGCCGACCAGTTAGCAAAATCGAGCCTTAATAAGGCGGTTAGCTGGACGCGGACATCGCCTCGCTAGCCAAGTTGGCTTTTGCGTGGCATAATAGAGATAGTTAATCAAGGTCCAGATCTCAGATTTATGGGGCTAGATTATGTGACTAAAAGTGCACAATTAACCAGGGTGCGAACGTATATTCGCTAGCATTCTTAGGCATTTCGTGGCATAATAAATTGAATAGACTTCTCTATTTAAGATAGAATCATTAATTCTTCTGAGAAAGAAGCAATCATTGATGGAGGTAGATGAGCGATATGGCAGAAAAAAATTTAACCGCTAAAGATATTTTACAAAAAGAATTTACCCGCGATTTTCGTGGTTATAAAGCATCTGAAGTAGATGAGTATTTGGATAGCATTATCCGTGACTACGATTCTTACCAAAAGGATGTGGCGACTTTGAAGAATGAAAATGAGCGCCTAATCAGCAAAATTGATGAATTGACCAAGCAACTTGCCTTGGCTAAGAAGAACAATGTGCCAACCTCACCAGGCTCTGGTGTCACTAACTTCGATATCCTCAAGCGTCTCTCTAACTTAGAGAAACATGTCTTTGGATCTAAGATTGGTAGCACAGACAACACCATGTCTTATTCAGACGTGACACGTTTCCAATAAAAGAACCTCAAGTAGATTTTAGGTAATCGCGGCTAGTAATAGTTGAGGAAAGTCCATGCTCGCACAGGCTGAGATGCCTGTAGTGTTCGTGCTTAGCGAAACCATAAGCTAAGGTAGTGCCTAGCGCTAACGGCAGGCAAAAGGTCTAAGGCTTCGGCTATGACTGAGTAACCTCTAAGGTGCCACAGAGACGAGGCTGGTTGGAAACAACTAGCGTGGAACGCGGTAAACCCCTCGAGCGAGCAACCCAAATAGTAACCTAGTTTTCTAGGGAGACTGGTCGGGGCACTTTTCCTAGGGAAATGAACCGATGGAAGAGGCGGGTCACTGAGTGACTGGCAGACAGATGATTACCCCACTTAAGGTGCATAGCCTATTTCCCTTAAGTGACAGAACATGGCTTATCGAAATTTACTTAATAGGCTTTTGCTTAATACAACAAAGGCGCTTCTCCCTCTCTGGTGAGGAGGGCTTTTTTTCTAAGGGCAGGATTGTCTTGCCCGCAACGACAAGTTAAAGATGAGGAGCCTCTGATGAAAAACTATAACCTATTGGCTACCGTTGCTGCCGGCATTGAGTCCGTGACGGCCCAAGAATTGAAGCAGCTAGGCTATCAAGTTCAGACGGAGAATGGGCGCGTGCGTTTCTCTGGGAATGTCCAGGATATTGCTAAGGCTAATCTCTGGCTAAGAACGGCTGACCGTATTAAGATTGAATTTGCTAGTTTTCAGGCCAAGACCTTTGAAGCCCTATATGATTTGACTTACGCCTTGCCATGGGAAGACATTCTGCCTTTGGATGCTAATTTTCCTGTGTCCGGCAAATCCGTTAAGTCCCAGTTACATAGCGTGCCTAACTGCCAGAAAATCGTTAAAAAGGCTATTGCTAGCCGACTCATGTCCTACTACCATCGCAGGACCAATTTGCCTGAGACGGGTGCAGTCTATCCCATCGAAGTTTCTCTAGTCAAAGACCAAGTCAGCCTAACCCTGGATACTTCTGGCAGCTCCTTATTCAAGCGTGGCTACCGGGTAGAGAAGGGGGCAGCCCCACTCAAAGAGAATATGGCGGCGGCCTTGGTTATGTTGACGACTTGGTATCCTGACCGACCTCTATACGACCCTTGCTGTGGTTCGGGCACCATCGCCATTGAAGCAGCCTTGATTGGTCGCAATATTGCGCCAGGCCTTAAGCGAGAATTTGCGGCAGAGCATTGGACTAGTTTAGATCCAAGTGGTCAAGTGTGGCAGCAGGCGCGTCAGGAAGCACAAGCTCAGGCCAAACCAGACCTTATGATGGACATTGAAGCCTGCGACATTGACCACCGTATGGTTGAAATTGCTAAGGCCAATGCGCAAGAAGCCGGTGTAGCAGATACGATTTCCTTTAAGCAAATGCAACTTAAAGACTACCGGCCTAAGGTGGATTACGGTATATTAATTGCTAACCCACCTTATGGTGACCGTATGTTGACGGAAGAGCAGGTTCACACCCTCTATGCAGACATGGGCAAGCTCTATAGCCAAATGCCTACCTGGAGTAAGTATATTTTAACCAGTGACGAAGCTTTCGAGACCTACTATGGGGCCAAGGCTACCAAAAAACGTAAGCTCTATAATGGCGCCCTCAAGGTAGATTATTACCAATATTGGGGTGAGCGGAAACCCCGTCAAACAAGCGATGATAAGTAGATAGACTAGGTGTCTAATGAATAGCAAAAAATCCCTCAGCAGAGTCTGCTGAGGGATTTAGTCTGTTATGGAGATGAGGGGAATCGAACCCCTGTCCAAATATCTCGCCACAATCAAGTCTACGCCAATAGTCTAGCTATTTGATTTAGCGCAGAGACCGCCACTAGACAGGCTGTCATCCTTGCGAGTCTGATCATCTCTTCGTGATTTAACAGACGGATAAATCACGCGTATCCCACTTAAATAAAACCAGCTACTAGCACATGGGCGATGTTAGGCTGATTTTTCGCTGCAGGTTATTAAGCTGCTAAAGCGAAAGAGTTGTTTTGGTTGTTTGCAGTTATATTTAACTGTAGCGTTTTAAGGCGGACGCAACCCTCCTGACGCGTCAAAAGCTCGAACAATACCTGTCGAAACCGTGACATCCCCTAAAGGATAGCTAGATTCTATCAATAAAGACCTAAATTGTCAATAAATTAGCTTGGGGACTAGGCTTAAGGGATTGACTTTTGCCCCTATAATCTTTAAGCTAGTAGGGTAAATAATTTTAGAGGAGGTCACCCCATGACTAAGAAATATCATGTGGCCATCTGCGGTGCGTCTGGTGTTGTTGGACGTAAAATGCTGCAAGTATTACACGAACGAAACTTTCCTTTTGAGACCTTAACCTTATTCGCTTCTAAGCGTTCAGCGGGCAAAACCTTGAGTTATGCTGGCAAGGACTATGTTATTCAAGAGTTAACGGAAGATGCCCTCCAGGCACCGATTGAGATTGCCTTGTTCTCAGCAGGAGGAGAGACCTCTAAGCATTTTGGGCCAATCGCCGCTAGTCGAGGTATCTATGTGATTGATAACTCCAGTGCTTGGCGCATGGATCCTAAGATTCCTTTGGTAGTACCTGAAGTCAATGGCGATGTCTTGAAGGCTGAAGACCATCTGATTGCCAACCCTAACTGCTCGACTATTCAGTCAGTCGTGCCATTAGCTGTTCTACAACCATACGGCTTGAAGCGCGTCATCTACAATACCTATCAAGCAGTATCAGGAGCAGGCCAAGCCGGCATTAATGACTTGGTCAACCATACGACTGAAAAATTCCCATATTCGATTAATGATAATGTCTTGCCGCACATTGATGTCTTCACCGAGTCTGGTTACACCAAAGAAGAAATCAAGATGATGGAGGAAACGCGAAAAATTTTACGCATGCCAGACTTACGCGTAACAGCTACTACGGTTCGGGTTCCAATCAAGCACTCTCATGCTGTATCTATTAACGTTGAATTGGAACGAGACTTTGACTTAGCAGAAATTCGTCAAGCTTTCCAAGAAGCAGAGGGTATTATCCTCTTAGATGATCCAGCTAACCTCAAGTATCCACTTCAGTCACAAGTGGAAGACCATGATGAAGTGTATGTAGGGCGGATTCGTCGTGACGAGTCAGTTCCTTACGGTCTCAACATTTGGGTGGTAGCCGACAACATCCGTAAAGGGGCGGCCACTAACACCATTCAAATCGCAGAACAACTTATCAAAGACGGTATTCTCTAAGAAGAGGATAGGGCGCCCTCCGGGGCGCTTTTTTTATATTATTGGTAGAGAAAATGGGCGTTAATGCTAATTAAGATAAGTGCATTGAACAAACTTGTTGTCTTAATTAGTGAAACTAACTAATTAAGACAAATGCGTTTCTGGTGTGTTCTTTTTAATGAAATGTTTTCACTATAAATTGATTAAGAATGTCTAAAGGCTTTCATAATAGGGATTGCAGGCAATTTGTTAGGTCTATCTGGCCATGCCTAGGGATTGACAGACGGCCCATAAAACCGTATGATAGAGGGTGTGGTTGACACATTATTTATTTTGAAATCATCTAAAAATTTGAAATGAATAACGATAATAATGAATAGATTAATAGGAGGTGATACGATGGACCTATTGCAGCTCACCTTCGCAGTAATCGTTGCTTTAATTATCGGGGTAGTGATTGGCTATATTTTCAAGAAGAAAAGCGATGAAAAGCACATCGGAAATGCTAAGGCTAATGCAGAATCCATTGTTGATGCGGCTATTGCACAGGCTAAGACCCTCAAGCGGGAGGCCTTGTTCGAAGCCAAAGAAGAAAATCTCAAGTACCGTAATGAATTAGAACAAGAATTGAAGGAACGTCGGACCGAAGTAACAGGAATGGAAAAACGGCTCCTTCAACGGGAAGAGACCTTGGACCAAAAGAGTTTGATTTTAGACAAACGTGAACTCAATCTTGAGAGCAAGGAACAAGACTATCAAAAACGTCAAAAGGCCTTGACTCAACAAGAAGAGAAGGTTCAAGAATTGGTCGTTGCCCAACAAAGTGAATTAGAACGGGTAGCAACCCTATCGCGTCAAGAGGCGCAAAACATCATTATGACTGAGACAGAGCAAGCTTTGTCCCAGGAAATTGCAGTTATGATTCGTAATGCAGAGCAAAAAGCTAAAGATGAAGCAGATCGTAATGCCAAAAACATTATCTTACAAGCCATTCAACGGAGTGCTCCGGACATTGTGTCTGAGAATACAGTGACGGTAGTACACTTGCCAAGTGATGACATGAAAGGTCGGATTATCGGGCGGGAAGGCCGCAACATCCGTACTTTGGAAAGCTTAACCGGGATTGATTTAATTATCGATGACACGCCAGAAGCAGTCGTATTAAGCGGTTTTGACCCAATTCGCCGTCAAATTGCTAAGTTGGCGCTAGAGAAACTGATTCAAGACGGCCGGATTCATCCAGCACGTATTGAGGAAATGGTGGATCGGGCGCGTCGCGAGATTGACGAGAAAATCCGTGAAATCGGGGAGCAAGCGACCTTTGATGTGGGGATTCATTCTCTCCATCCAGATTTAATTAAGATTATTGGTCGTCTATCCTTTAGAACCAGTTATGGGCAGAACGTCTTGAACCACAGCATTGAAGTTGCCAAACTTGCTGGTGTAATGGCAGGTGAGTTAGGTGAAGATGTGGCCTTAGCCAAACGTGCAGGTCTTCTGCATGATATTGGGAAGGCGCTTGACCATGAGATTGAAGGCTCACACGTTGAAATCGGTGCAGAGATTGCCAAGAAATATAACGAGCCAGAAGTAGTAGTGAATGCTATTGCTTCCCACCATGGTGATACTGACCCAACTTCGACTATTGCTATCTTGGTAGCTGCCGCTGATGCCTTATCAGCAGCGCGTCCAGGTGCCCGCAGTGAATCCTTGGAGAGCTACATCCGCCGTCTGGAAAAATTAGAAGAAATCTCTAATAGTTTCCCAGGAGTGGCTAATAGTTTTGCTATTCAAGCTGGGCGTGAAGTTCGTGTCATGGTTCGTCCAAACGAAGTCAATGACGCTGGCGCTTCACGAATCGCTCGTGATATCCGCAACCGGATTGAAGCAGAAATGAACTACCCAGGCAATATTAAAGTAACCGTTATTCGCGAAACGCGCGCGGTTGAATACGCCAAATAATTAATTGAGAGGTTGGAACTTGTTCCAGCCTCTCTTTTTATACTTGCTTAGGAGGTAATAGCCAAGCAATTTATGATGGCGCTTACTATTAAGCGGGATTTTTAGACTTCCCTTAAGGCACTAGGGCTAGGCTTTGGTCGGATTGCTTGGACTTTCCTTTATATTTTGACTTTTTTGTGTTAAAATGTAGAAGAAAAAAAGGAGGCGATGAGGTGGTTCGTTACGGACAAATAGTCAAGGCCCGCATCAGTGACAAAAATGAGCGTCACTTTTTCGCACAATATGAAGGTGAGACCTTCACCGTTCTGCCGGGGCAGATAGATACACAAAATTACCAAGTTGGTGATCAACTTGAAGGCCTTATCTATGAGACTAAGGCCCGCAAGAAAGTCATTCAAGTTGATTTGCCGGCTATTCGGCCTGAAGTCTATGGCTGGGGTAGCGTGGTTAGCACTCGTAAGGATTTAGGTGTCTTTGTGGACATTGGTCTGCATGATAAGGAAGTGGTCGTGTCATTGGATGACCTCCCCCTTAATACAGCTCTCTGGCCTAAGAAGGGTGATCGATTGTTCTTGACCTATCAAGTGGATGCTAAGAATCGTTTCTGGGGTAAGTTGATTGAACCTGAAGCTATGCAGGCTTATTTTAAGCGGGCAGCTCGTGCTATGAAGAATCTCAATGTCACCGCTACCGTTTATAAGGTTAAGTTAGCGGGTTCACTTTGTATTACAGACGGTGGACACTCGGCTTTCTTACATGAAAGTGAGACTCTTGATACTCCACGTCTTGGTCAAGTCTTGCAAGCTCGCATTATTGGCGTTCGTGAGGACGGCGGCCTTAATTTATCGGTCAAGCCACGGGCTTATGAGGCCTTGGATGATGATGCCGGTATGATTCAAGCTATCTTAAGAAAATCGCCAGGGCATTATTTGCCACTTCATGATAAATCAGATCCAGCGACTATCCAGACTCAGCTTGGTATTTCTAAGGCCCAATTTAAACGTGCCGTCGGTAACTTAATGAAACAAGGCCTCATTCGCCAAGTCAAGGGGGACGGGCTTTATTTGACGGAAGACCCAAGTCCTGAGACTGATTCAGTAGGCAGTGGCCATGAGATTTAAGCAAGCCGTCCAGGATTTTGAACGTTATCTTCTCTTAGATATGAACCGGTCCGCTAATACCATTCAGAGTTATCGGCGCGATTTGGCTAAGTTTCAGGCCTATCTGACGGAGCAGGGGATTGACAAAATAGAGGCGATTGATGAGCTAACGGTTCGAGCCTTTCTAGCAAAACTCAGCCAAGCCTCTTATGCAGTATCTTCGACTAGTCGTATGCTATCCAGTTTGAAGCAGTTCTTCCTCTTTTTACGCAAAGAGGGCATTCTGGAAACGAATCCCATGTCCCTAGTCCATCGGCCTAAACAAGGGAGACATCTACCTAAAGTCTTAACTGCTAGGGAGATTGAAGCCTTGCTTCAAGCCCCCGACACCAGCAGTCCACATGGTTTGCGTGATCGGGCTATCTTTGAACTCATGTACGCCACGGGTCTGCGGGTAACAGAATTAGTTCAGCTTAAATTAGAAGATTTGCACTTAGAATTAGGCTTTATCCAAACCCTAGGTAAAGGGGACAAGGAGCGTCTAGTTCCCTTGATTGATGAAGCCATTGAATGGCTAGAGGCCTATCTGGAACAGGTCCGTCCTAGCTTCCTAAGATTAGCTGGCTCTGCTAGTCCGCAAGAAGTTTTTTTGACAGAACGGGGCAAGGCCTTCACCCGTCAAGGAATCTGGAAAAATCTCAATAAGTATGTGGCCTTAGCTGGCATTAAACAAACCGTCTCACCCCATATGTTGCGCCATTCTTTTGCAACACATCTCTTAGAAAATGGCGCTGATTTGCGTATGGTCCAGGAGCTGCTGGGCCATGCGGATATTTCAACGACACAGATTTATACCCATATCAGCACGCAACGTTTGCAGGAAGTCTACCGTAAGTACTTCCCACGTGCTTGATTTGTAGTCCTCCATCTGCAGAGATGGATTAAAAAAATAATGGCAGTCACTCATTGACCGTCTAGGGAAAGAGGAAAAAGTATGAAATTCAAACGTATTCATTTAATCGTCTTAGATTCTGTTGGGATTGGTGAAGCTCCAGATGCTGCAGACTTCAACGATTTAGGGAGCCATACTCTAGGCCATATTGCTGAAGTTGCAGGGCTAAAGGTCCCTCATATGGTAGAGCTAGGTTTGGCTAATATTGAACCTTTGGCTGGCTTGACACCTGTGGCATCCTCCAAGGGTTACTGGACTAAGTTAGAAGAAGTTTCAGCTGGTAAGGACACTATGACCGGTCACTGGGAAATCATGGGTCTTAAAATTGAAACACCATTCCGCGTCTTCCCTGATGGTTTTCCTGATGAACTAATCGAGCGTATTGAAGCCTTTTCTGGTCGTAAGGTGGTCTGCAACGCCCCAGCTTCTGGGACTGAAGTTCTTGACCAATATGGTGAACACCAAATGAAGACAGGGGACCTAATTGTTTATACCTCTGCAGACTCTGTCTTACAAATTGCCGCCCATGAAGAAATTATTCCATTAGAAGAACTTTACCGTATCTGTGAGTATGCCCGCGAGATTACCTTAGAAGATCCATACATGTTGGGACGTATTATTGCTCGTCCATACATTGGGACACCTGGCAACTGGACTCGCACCGCCAACCGTCATGACTATGCCTTAAGTCCTTTTGCGGATACAACGCTGGACTTCTTGAAGGCAGGCGGCTATGATGTGATTTCCATTGGGAAAATCAACGATATCTTCAATACTAAGGGGATTACGGATGCAGTTCGAACCAAGTCTAACATGGACGGGGTGGATCAACTGCTGAAGATTATGGACCGTGACTTTACCGGTTTGTCCTTCACTAACTTAGTGGACTTTGATGCCATTTACGGTCACCGCCGTAACACAGAAGGCTATGCCCAAGCCTTAGAAGATTTCGACAACCGCTTGCCAGAAATCTATAGCAAGTTACGTCAAGATGATTTACTCTTAATTACTGCCGACCACGGTAACGACCCAACCTATAGTGGAACCGACCATACCCGTGAATATGTGCCAATTCTGGCCTACAGCCCATCCTTCACGCAAGCAGGTGAGCTCAAGGCGCGTTACTATAGTGATATCGCAGCCACCATTTCTGATAACTTCGGCGTTGCCAAGACCGAACAAGGTTCTTCATTCTTAAGTCAATTAAATTAGGACATAGTCAGCAAGGAGGAAAATAGATGTTTACAGAAACCATTCAATACTTAAAAGACCAGGGTTTAACTTATCCACAAGTTGGTTTAATCCTAGGTAGTGGCCTTGGAGAGCTTGCTGAAGATGTGGAAAATGCTATCCGCATTCCATATGAAAATATTCCTAATTTTCCAGTCTCTACAGTTGCTGGCCATGCTGGTCAATTAGTTTATGGGGACTTGGCAGGTAAAAAAGTCTTGATTTTACAGGGCCGTTTCCATTATTATGAAGGTTATGATTTGAACACTGTGACTTATCCAGTTCGTATCTTCAAGGAACTTGGGGTAGAAACTGTGATTGTAACTAATGCAGCAGGTGGGATTAATACTTCATTCCAACCAGGCGACTTAATGATTATTACGGATCACCTTAACTTGGCAGGCAACAATCCACTGATTGGCGCAAACTTAGATGCTCATGGCCCACGTTTTGTTGACTTAACAGAGACTTATAGTTTGCGAGGTCAAGCCATCTTACGTCAAGCTGCTGCCAAAGAAGGAATTCATCTCCAACAAGGGGTTTACACTTGGGTAACAGGTCCATCTTATGAGACGCCTGCAGAAATTCGCTACATGCGGACCATTGGTGGCGATGCTGTTGGGATGTCAACTGTGCCAGAAGCAATTGTGGCCAAACATTGTGGCATGGAAGTCTTAGGGATTTCTTGCATTACCAACTTAGCAAGTGGCATGCAGTCTAGCCTCAACCACGAGGAAGTAATGGAAATCTCTGCTAAGGTAAAACCACGCTTTAAGAACTTAATTAAAAATACCCTAGCTTTACTTTAAGCGACTTGCCAGATTGCTAGGGAGGAAAGGAGTACGCCGTGCTCATTAAATCTAAAAATAAAAATGAAAAGATTATTCTCGGCCTGCTGTCCTATACCTTAGAGGAAGGGCAGCACCAAACCGACCTCTTGCAGTCGATTTTGGAAACCTACCGGCAATCTGATAGCAAGGAAATCTATCTCTATCGAGAGCAAGACCAGGATAACTTCATTGGCTTGGTTGGGGTTGAAACCTTCCAATCGCCTGGCAATGAGTCAGAAGATCCTGAGTCAGTCGTCATTGACCGTATTGCCCTCTTACCATCATTCCGCAATGAGTCTGTAGGCTATCAGATTTTCTGCGAACTTAAGGAGCGCTATCCTAATACAGCCTTCTTAGGGTCACGTCTGACCTCAGAACTTCTTGTCAAATGGAGCAGTCGTTATGCCCAAGAACACCAAGAATCTTAAAGGTCATCAGGGGCAAGATAGCTCCGTGACCAAGGACAAGCAGCAGCTCAAGCTCCAATTGGCCTCTTTTCAGGGGCCCTTTGACTTGTTATTGCACTTAATTAAACAGATGAAAGTGGATATTAATGATATCCCTATGGCTGAAATTACCAGTCAGTACTTGGCTTATCTTCACTCCATGCAAGAGTTAGAGTTAGATCAAGCCGGCGATTACTTAGTGATGGCTGCCACGCTCTTGGAAATCAAGAGTCGACTGCTTCTACCTATCGAGCCGGATGCTGAATTGGATGGCGACTATGAGCCTGGTGACCCACGTCAAGTGTTGGTGCAACAACTGCTCTTGTATCAACAATTCCAAGATGTATCCTCCTTGCTAGAAATGCGTCAAGAGGCTCGGGCAGCGCTCTTCTCTAAACAAGCTGATGACTTGTCGGACTATCAGGAGCAGATCCCGCTTCAAGAAGGTGAGATTAGCCTGGATCAACTAGTGGCACGTATGCAAGATGTCTTGGCCCGCCAACTAGCTCGTCAGCCCTTGGAACGCCAAATTCATCATGATCCTTTGACGGTTGAGCAGAAGATGGAGGATATCTTGACACGGTTAGGACGTTTAGAGCGACAAGAACGCTTGTCTTTTGAACAGTTGATTGACAAGGCCAGTCGTCCAGAGATTATCACAACCTTCATGGCGCTTCTGGAGCTAGTGCGTAAGCAGTTTATTGTTTTCTACCAGGCCGAGGCCTTGGCACCAATTGAAATTGAAAAGATAGACGGAGTCGAATAGATGGAATTAATAACCCGCCTGCATGGCATTATCTTTGTAACAGGAATTGAAGGGGTCAGTCGTAAAGATTTGGCTGCTAGCCTTCAGCTACCCTTAAGTCAAGTAACAGAGGCCTTGCAACAACTACAATTGAATTTACAGGAAGACCCACTGTCACCTGTAGAATTGGTTAACTACAATGACCAATACCGTCTGGTGACTAAGGCTGAGTTAGCTCCTGATGTGGAGGCCTATGCTCACTCGCCCTTTACCCAGAAGCTCAGTCGAGCGGCAGTTGAGACACTAGCCATTGTAGCCTATCGCCAGCCTATTACGCGTATGGGGATTGACGAGATTCGCGGCGTGTCCAGTATTACCATGCTACAGAAGTTGCTTGCCCGCGACTTGATTCGTGAGATTGGTCGACTAGAAGCGCCAGGACGCCCGGTCCTCTATGGAGTGACGGACTACTTCATGGATTACTTCGGTCTCAAGTCCTTGGAAGATCTACCTAATATTGAACCACTTAACCTCAATGACGAGGTCACTTCGGATGAATTATTTAATACAAAGCAATGGCAGATTAGCCTAGATGATGAGGTGTCTTATCAAGATGCCCCCTTAGTTAATCCCGTATTAGAAGAAGGGGAGGAAGATTAGATGGATCGTTTGCAGAAAGTCATGGCCCATGCGGGCATTGCCAGCCGCCGTAAATGTGAAAGCTTGATTACAGAAGGCCGGGTCAGCGTTAATGGCCAGACAGTTCGTGAATTAGGGACCCAGGTATCCAGTAAGGACCGTATAGAAGTAGATGGTGTTCCAATCTATCGGGAAGAACCCCGCTATATTCTGATTAATAAACCAAGACATGTGATTACAGCTGTCTCTGATGACAAGAATCGACAAGTCATCCTAGACTATATTCAAGGCATTGAAGAGAGGATTTATCCAGTCGGACGTTTGGATTATGATACGACCGGGCTCTTGCTCCTGACTAATGATGGGGCCTTTGCCAACCAACTTATGCATCCCCGCCACCAAATTGATAAGGTCTATGTGGCCAAAGTCAAAGGGATTCCATCTGAAAAGTCACTTGCTCGACTTGAAGCGGGTATCGTGTTAGATGGTAAGAAAACAGCCAAAGCCAAGGCACAGCTCTTAAGCCAGAATCTGGATAACCAGACGGCAATTGTAGAATTGACCATTCGTGAAGGTTGGAATCACCAAGTTAAGCGCATGTTTGAAGCGGTGGGGCACCCAGTCAACAAGCTCAAGCGAGAGCGTTATGCTTTTTTGACTTTGGGTAATCTCTTACCAGGAGAATGGCGAGAGTTAACAGCTCATGAAGTCAATAAGCTCAAGCAAATAAGTCAAAGTGAGGGGCAGGGTGGCCAACAAGCTGTACAGCCCAAACCCAAACGTATCATGGGACGGCCAAATGGTCAGAAAGCATCCCGTAAATCGTCTGCGTCAAGCGCTGCTCGTAAACCAAGAAAAGGCCAACCTAAGACCAAACCTACGCGGAATTTTAAATAAGAAGATGCCCGACTAGTCAAGTCGGGCATCTTGTGCTATAATAAAGCCATCAATCGAATAATACAATTAGTCTTCAGGGCAGGGTGAAATTCCCGACCGGTGGTAAAGTCCACGAGCCTGGCACCTTAGGGTCTAGGTTGAACTGGTGAAATTCCAGTACCGACAGTAAAGTCTGGATGGGAGAAGTAAGCTAATTAACAGATAGATTCATAGAGTTTATTTGTCTTTGCTGCGTTTACTTTCCCAAGTAAGCGTATTTTTTTGGCTTCTAGAAGACGAATAAAAGGAGGAATATCTATGAAAAACATGCGATTGACACGTCAAGTATTACTGGCTATTTTAGGGGCCTGGGCAGTGGTTTTCCGACTGCTCGATTTTCCCTTGTTGCCATCGGCACCTTTTCTTAAGTTCGACTTTAGTGATGTGCCGGTCTTCATCGGGCTCTTGATTAATGGGCCAATTGGGGCTGCAGTGGTAGCTTTCATCCGTGATTTCATTGAATACCTACGTAAGGGAGGAGAAGCAGGGATTCCGCTAGGGGTCAGCATGAGTTTCATTGGCACCATGACCATGATGTTGATTCTGCATTTTTACCTGCGTCACAAGAAGGGCACTTGGCAACTTGAACAGATTGTGCTCACATGTATCAGCTTGGCCTTTAGCTTGACTTTGGTCATGAGCTTGCTCAATTATTTCATTGCACTACCTATCTATGTAGAGGTTATGCATTGGCCAATCAAAAATATGATAGAAATGGTCTTAGTAGCCATTGTGCCATTTAACTTACTTAAGGGAGCTATCTTAGGAATTATCATCGCCTTGGTTTACAACCAATTCAAGGCTTATCTGATTAAGAGAGGGCTCTTGCTAGCTAGCTACCAATAAGCAATAGAAAGGCCGGTATTAATCCCGGCCGTTTTTTTTTGTTTTATAGCTACTGAGATGGAGAAAGGGTATGATCGACTTCTTCAATAGCGCGAGTGGGACAATCGAAGATGGCAGAACGTGCCATTTTCTGATCTTGCTCAGTGGCATCTTCTTGCACAAAGGCTATCCCGTCATCTTCACAATCAAAAACTTGTGGATAATTGAGATAACACTTGCCACAAGCAATGCATTTTTCTGATTGAATAATTAACTTAGACATGGTAAATCCTCCTTTTATGTTACAGAAGTGTTACAGCGACTTATCAAATTCGTATAAAAGCGTTTACTTCCGCTGTATTTTTAGCACAGGTCGCTTAGAATATGGTACTATAAAATAGTAAATACTAATATGTGCAACATGTGCCCCTCA
>NZ_CALLVK010000024.1:0-140268 GCF_938010525.1 uncultured Abiotrophia sp.
TGATTTATGTCATTTATGCGCGCCAGCTCAAAAAGGAAATATCCTATGGAGCTGTGATTCGCCAAGCCCTGGGTCGCTTAAGGCATTTATTTGGCCTTAGTTTTCTCTATTTTCTTAGCTATGTTCTGCTTACCATTCCCATATCGGGTCTGGTCATGCAGTCTTCGCTGACCAATGGCATCAGGGTGCCAGATTTCATTACAGGTGAGTTTCTTAAAACTTGGCAGGGGACCGTTCTTGTGACGCTCCTAGCTATCACTCTCTTCTATCTCAACTTGCGCTTGATTTATGCCATGCCACTTATGATGATTAAAGACCAGAGTTTTCTCCTTTCGCTCAGGGAAAGTTGGCAAATGACCCGGTATAAGAAGTGGAAATTGCTCTTAATCTTTGCTATTTTCGGTTTTATCCTGGGCTTAATTAGTATGGGGCTGATTAGCTTTTTCATTGAAGGGGCTATGTTCTTAGATCCCTCCGGTAATAGCTTTATAGTCGAAGCGCTGCTCTTGTCAATTCTCAAGTTTATTGCCTTCACGGTGATTATCCTATCCAAAGTCGGGACCTTAATCATTTTAGTGGATCAGGTAGTGGCGCCTGAAGTGACCAATTCGCTGCTCTTAATTGAGCCGACTCATCGTCGCCACCGTCGCCGTATCTTTTTACTCGTATTCAGCTTGATTTTCTACAAAATAGGGGAGAATGCTTTTCTGCTGGCCAGTCAAACCTATCAGTCTCAGCAAGCCATTATTGGCCACCGCGGCTATGTAGAAAAGGGCGTAGAAAATACCATCCAATCCCTTGAAGCAGCCGCTGAAAATGGCGCCACCATGGTAGAATTAGATGTTCAAATGACTAAAGATCAAGGTCTAGTCGTCATGCATGACAGTAACTTACAGCGTTTGGCGGGCATCAATAGAGAAGTTTCGGATATGACTTATGATGAGTTAGTGGGGCTGACGCTCAGTCAGGGAGACTATCAAAGTCAGCTGCCATCCTTTGAGGAATTTGTTAAGCGATCTCAGGAGCTAGATATTGATCTTCTAATCGAGCTCAAGCCACATGGCAAGGAGCCAAATAATTATGCTCAACTGATCGTTGCTAAACTCCAAGAATTAGGCATTACTAGCCGCTATCCAGTCATGTCTCTCAATCATGAAGCGATTGACGCCATTGAATCTCTCAATTCTGATATTAGAACAGGTTATGTCATTCCATTACAATTTGGCGCCTTTGCCAAAAATGAAGTTGATTTCTATGCCCTAGAGGCCTTTTCCTACACTAGTGAGCTTGCCAGTCAAGCTCATCAAGAGGGCAAAGAACTTTACGTCTGGACCATAAATGATGAAGATGAAATCCAAAGCTTTCTCTATCAGCCTGTGGATGGCATTATTACTGACAAATTGGAAACACTCAAGGAAATCCAATACGGAATCTCAGACAATCAAACTTACTTTGAGCGTGTACGGCAACTTATTGTGCCACAGTTCTGAAAGGATTAGATTATGACATTTCTTTTTTTACTACTACTTGTCTTGGTCAGCTTGCCATTCTTTTGGGTCTATTGGCATGATAAGCGAACCTTATGGTTGGGATTTTGGTTCCTAGTGTCGGGGTCATTAGCCGGCATGATTGGTATCTACCTGACTTTCGTACTGGAATGGCAATTTTTTGCTGTCATTTTGGTCGTCCTGGGTGTCCTCTTCATTTTGACTTTGATGTTAGCGCCTTTAATCAGCCTAATAGCTCTCTTGTATTCAGGCCTTACCTTGATTCGACGGGAAGGCTTCAATATGGTGAATTCACTAGCGCTCATGCTAGCATTTGGCATGATTGGCTACATGGTCATCTGGCCTGTTCTAGCAAGTCGTTTGTCACTCAACTGGCCAATCTTTAACGTCATCTATGGGCTCATGGGAAGCACTATTTTCTATTTTGCCGTCTTGGTCGGCATCTTTTTCGTGACCAACATTCTCAACTTTATCCATTTTGTGCGGCCTCGCTATTCTTATATCGTAGTGCTAGGAGCTGGCTTGAATGGGACAGAAGTGACACCCTTGCTTGCCAGTCGAATTGATAAGGCCATCAAACTCTGGCGCCGTCGCCCTCAAGAAGTGACCTTGATTATGTCGGGTGGCCAAGGTCCAGATGAAGTCATCGCAGAAGGGGAGGCGATGAAAGCTTATGCCCTGCGACAAGGCGTGCCTCAATCCGCCATTCTGGTCGACAATCAGTAATACCCGTGAAAATCTTCAATTCTCCTATAAGCTAATGGAAAAGGGGAGAGAGGACTTTGTCATTGTCACTAACTATTATCATTTATTGCGTGCCCTTATTCTGGCACGGCGCCTAGGACTTAAGTGTCAAGGTTATGGCGCCAAAACCAAGCTCTATTTCTCAATTAATGCCTTTTTGCGCGAATTTATTGGCTATTTGACCTTAGCCTGGCGCCTACATTTGAGCTTGATAGGGGGCTTGTGGGTGCTGACTCTGGTTTTATCTCTATGAAATGGCTTACTTAACTAAGAAAGGAAGTCCCTATGCAAAAGAAAAAGTTGATTTATCTCTTACTTGCCTGCAGCATGTTCTTGCAAGCTTCATTAGCTGCGCAGGCCAAAATAAGCTACAAATTGCCTAGTTTAGAAGAAATAAAAACAAGCAACAAAGATTTGAAAGTCGATGCTTTAATTGAAAAGCTACCAGTGACCGCACATAGTGATGATCCACTGCTTAAACTAGTTAATAAGAATAATCCTAATGCTGATAAAAAAGAACCAGAACTAGCTTGGGATAGCAACGGAAATATCTATCATCAAGACTTACTTAAGCCCTTAGAAGACTTAATGGAAGCTGCTGCCAAAGATGGTTTCTATTATCGGGTTGTATCAGGTTATCGGTCTGTTGAAGAGCAAGAAAATAACCGTAACCTTAGCATTCAAAACTATCTGGCTGAAGGCTTAAGTCAAGCCGATGCAGAGTCCGTTACCAATCAATATTTCGCGCCAGCAGATGCCTCAGAGCATACGACAGGCTTGGCTATTGATCTTTTAGGCACTGAATGGCTAGATAATGGTGGTGAGCTAGAGGCTAGTTATTCAGAGACAGATTCGGCCAAATGGTTGGCCAACAACGCCCATCGATTCGGATTTATCCTACGTTATCAGCAAAATAAAGAGTACATTACAGGTTATAACTTTGAACCCTGGCATTTTCGTTATGTAGGTAAGGTCCATGCGGGCTTTATCCATGATAATAGCTTGACCTTAGAAGAATATCTGGCTTTATTGGCTAAGAAGGAGTCTAACTAGATTCCTCAAGTAATTATCCTATAATGTATATTATGTTAACTCATGGGTGTCAGAAATTATCTAGGTCTCTACTGACCTCTCTCCCTATAGCAAGAAAGGATTTCATATATGAATTTTGAATTTACTAAACAAGCGATCGATTTTATCCAAGAAGCTCTGTCCGAGCATGATAGCAAATCTTACCGCGTGCTCATGGATTATGTGGATGGTAATAGCCCTTATAATGATGATCCAGTTGGCTGTCACTGCAATGTTATGGGCAAGTATCGTCTGCTTATAGTGGCCGATGATGACCCCAAAGTGCCTTTTGACCTCTATTCAAGCAAGTTTGAGACTAATTTTGAGCCTATCTATCTCAACCCTCTCTATGACATGATGTTTGATCATCAACATAAGATTGGTTTTGATCCGGCTTATCCAGCCTTGACTTTATCGAGTGATGCAGGTCAGATTACACCTAAATTACCTTTAATAATCACTCTGCCTGCTTCGTGAAAACGATGACAAGTGGCCACTATCATGCTATAATAGAGTCACTTATAAGCGCAATATTTAGGAGGTTTCCTCTATGGATATTCAGTTATTTATTCAACGGCGCAAGTCATTAGGGATTTCACAGTCTGAATTGTGCCAAGGCATTTGTACCCAAGCCACCCTGAGTCGTTTTGAAAATCAAGGACAAGTCCCTTCTGTTAAGATTTTACTGGATTTGTGTCAACGATTAGACATGAGTTTAGGCGAGCTCTTCCCACGTCAAGATGTTCAATCAACCGAACTTTACCAGCATATTGAAGCGGCGGAAAGTGCCTTTGTTCGAGCGGATTATAAGTTAGCTAGCCAGGAACTAGCAGCTGTGGATGCCAAGCAAGTCACCACCCTATCGCTTAAAAAGCGGTATCTTTATCTCAAGGGTTTCTTGGCTGCCTTGGCCAAGGCTTCTATAAATGATAGTTTTTTCTACTTAAATCAACTAATGACCGATTTACATACCGATTTCGAGCCTCTCTATAGTTCCCTAGCTGCGGCCGGTTTAGGCTTGGCTTATGCTAATGCGGGAGAATCCGAACGGGCCCACCACTACTTCCAAAAAGCCCAAGATGGGCTGCTAGATTATGAGCCAGCTAATAGCCAGGAACTATGGCGCATTCTCAATATTGTTTTGCATTCAGCTAATTTCTATGCGACAGCCCAAGAATATGACCAGTCTAACCGCCTCTTGCTACATGGTATTAGCCTTTCTAGCCAAGCTGCGGTATCCCATTATGTTGATCGTCTCTACTTCCGCCTTGCCCAGAATGCAGAAGCTCAGGGTTTAGAGGTGGAACAGATTAAAGAATATTGCGCAGACGCTCTGGCCTTTGCTAAATTTAATGGCAACAGTCAGTTACTGGCACGTATTAAGCAATTCCAATCTCATATCTAAAGCAAAATCCCATTATATCATATATGATATAATGGGATTTTTAATAGTTATAGGTTTTTACTGAAGGCTTTTTGAGTTTTGTAACAATCATAGCCAATAGACTGATAAAAGGCGTGTGCCCCAGTGCGATGGCTACCAGAATTGAGGCGAATGTGGTGGATGTCCTTTGAAATAGCTTGGGCCTCTAAGGCTTGCATCAAAAGCCGCCCTATTCCTTGGTGATGATAGGCCTGATCGACCGCCAGTGCCATGACATTATAGGCGGGTTCGCCATAAAAGGAATAATAGTAGCTAGCGTGGACAATGCCCAAGACCTGTTTAGGAGCTTCTTGAATGCAAGCCACCAGAAGAATCTGCTGGTCGTCCGCCAAGAGAGCTTGCAGTCGTTCTTGGCAGGCTTCTAGGGGATAATCATAGCCTAATTCTTGGCTGGCGAGCTTTTGCAGGGCCGCCGCGTCCTCAAGTTGGGCTGGTCGAATTTCAATAGTTCTGGTCATCTTATCACCCTTCTTGACTGCTAAATTTTCAGCTGGTGATAAGGCTTGATCGGCCCAGGCCAATTTGATATGGCAGTAGCCACTAGGATGTTTATCTAGGTAATCTTGGTGATAGTCTTCAGCTGGCACAAAATGAGCCAAAGGCATGACTTCAACAGCCGTTGGCCGACCTGCTCTTTGCTCAAAAGTAGCCACTAGGGCCTTAACAGCCGCTTCTTGACTGGCACTAGTGGTGTAGATTCCTGTGCGGTATTGACGGCCAACGTCCCCGCCCTGCTTATTGAGGCTAAAAGGATCAATAACACGGAAGAAGTGGCTAATTAAAGTCGCCAAATCGACCTGGTTAGGATCATAATGAATGGCTAGGGTTTCTGCATGATCTGAGCTTTTAAGACCTTGATAGGTGGCCTGTGGGCTTTTGCCGTTAGCATAGCCAACTTCCGTATCCACCACACCTGTCAAACGCTTGTAATAGCCTTCCATACCCCAAAAGCAGCCTCCTGCTAAATAAATTGTTTCTGTCATCCTTATACCCCTCTCTCTCGATTCTTGATACTTCTATTATAACATAAGCCCAAAATAGACGTCCTCAAAAAAGCACCAAGTGCTAGGCACCTGGTGCTAGAATAGTTAGCTACTTGCTATTATTTGATACGTCCTGGACGTTCCTTGTAACCATAGTAAGCGTCTTGGAGGATTTCTACCATGTCAGCTACCATAGGTAAGCGAGGGTTAGCTGGTGAACATTGGTCTTCGTATGCTAAGTAAGCAATCTCTTCAACTGTGTCCATGTATTCTTTCTCATCCACGCCTTGTCCCTTGATACTCATGTCAATTCCGACACGAACACCTAAGTCATAGACTGCTTTAGCTAAAGCGTCGACAGCCTCTTCAGGTGTTGAAGCTGGCAAGCCTAACATCTTAGCAATGTCTTGGAATTTAACATCGGCTTTGTAGTAGTTGTATTTTGGCCAAGTGGCAGCCTTAGCTGGACGAGTCCCGTTGTAACGGATAACGTATGGCAAGAGAATGGCGTTAGTACGGCCGTGAACTGTGTGGAAGAAACCACCAATCTTATGAGCCATAGAGTGAGACATCCCTAAGAAGGCGTTGGCAAAGGCCATACCTGCCATAGTTGACGCGTTATGCATCTTCTCACGTGACTCAAAGTCAGCATTCTTAACAGAGCTTTCTAAGTTTTCGAAGACTAACTTGATTGCTTGTAGAGCCAAACCATCTGTATAGTCGTTAGCCAAGGTAGAAGTATAAGCTTCCACTGCGTGGGTCAAGACGTCCATACCAGTATCAGCTGTAACTGATGCAGGAACGGTCAAGACAAAGGCTGGGTCCACGATGGCGATGGTTGGTGTCAAGGAGTAGTCAGCCAATGGATATTTACGGTTATTCTTCTTATCAGAGATAACGGCAAATGGTGTTACTTCAGACCCGGTACCAGAAGTGGTTGGAATCCCGACGTATTTAGCCTTTTTACCTAATTCTGGGAAGCGGAAGGCACGTTTACGGATATCCATGAATTTCTGTACTAAATCACGGAAGTCAACTTGAGGTTGTTCGTAGAACATCCACATTACTTTAGCCGCGTCCATTACAGACCCCCCACCTAAAGCGATGATGGTATCTGGTTGGAATTCACGCATGAGGGCTGCCCCACGTTCAACCGTTGTAATATCTGGATCTGGTTCAACATCTGAGAAGATGGTGTAGGTAACTTTTTTAGGACGGAGGGAGAGTTGTTCGATGACACGGTGAACAAAACCTAATTTGAACATAGCATCATCCGTAACAATCATAACTTTCTCTACATCCTTCATCTTTTGCAGATATTGGATGGAGTCACGTTCGAAGTAGATTTTTGAAGGTACTTTAAACCATTGCATATTATTTCTACGTCTCCCCACTTTTTTGATGTTTAACAAGTTAACGGCGCTGACGTTGTTGCCGACAGAGTTGCGACCATAAGTCCCACAACCCAAGGTTAAGGATGGCAAGAAGGCGTTATATACGTCACCAATCCCCCCGAAAGTAGATGGTGCGTTCCAGATAACACGAATTGCCTTCACTTCACGACCGAAGTCTTTTGCCAGTTGCTCGTTACGTGTATGGATAGCAGCAGAGTGACCCAAACCATGGAATTCAACCATTTGACGAGACTTAGCAATCCCATCTTCCGTATTTTCTGATTTCAATACCGCAATAATTGGTGAGAGTTTTTCACGAGTTAATGGTTCTTTTGGCCCTACTTCACTTACCTCAGCAGCGAGAATGTTGGTGCCTTCTGGTACACTGAAGCCAGCTTGTTCTGCAATCCAAGCAGCTGGTTTACCTACGATATCAGCGTTCAATTTGCCTTCTGCACAGTTCTTGCTGTTAGCTTTTACGCCGAAGCAGTAGTTTTCTAACAAGGCTTTTTCTTTCTTGTTAACGAAGTAAACATGGTAAGACTCAAGTTCTTTCTTGAATTCATCGTAAACTTCTTTATCCACGATGGCAGCTTGTTCAGAAGCACAGACCATTCCGTTGTCGAAAGACTTAGACATGATAATGTCGTGAGCGGCTTGTTGAATGTTAGCTGTTTTTTCTACATATGCAGGCACGTTACCAGCCCCTACCCCTAAGGCAGGCTTACCGCATGAGTAAGCGGCACGAACCATGGCGTTACCACCAGTTGCTAAGATCGTCGCAATCCCTGGGTGATTCATAAGTGCAGAAGTTGCTTCCATAGATGGTAAAGTAATCCATTGGATACAGTTCTTAGGTGCCCCTGCAGCTACTGCTGCATCGTAAACAACTTTTGCTGCGTGAGCAGAAGATTCTTGGGCAGATGGGTGGAAGGCAAAGACGATTGGGTTACGCGTCTTCAATGAAATCAAAGATTTGAAAATCGCGGTAGATGTTGGGTTGGTAGTTGGGGTAATCCCAGCTATAACCCCGACTGGTTCAGCAATCAAGGTCAAACCAGTCACATCGTCTTCTGAGATGATGCCAACTGTTTTGGTGTGACGCATGTTGTTAACCACGTGCTCGCAGGCGAAAAGGTTCTTAGTGGCCTTATCTTCGAATACGCCACGACCCGTTTCGTCTAGCGCGTGTTTAGCCAAGACCCCGTGTTGGTCTAAGGCTGCAACTGAGGCTTTAGCCACAATATAGTCTACTTGGTCTTGGTCCAAGAGACGGAATTCGTCAAGAGCTACTAAGCCTTTTTGGACAAGCTCGTCAACATGAGCTTGAGCCTCTAACTTCTTATCTTCTTTTTCAACCATGGATGTTCCTCCTAAGTTCTTTTTATTTACATCTTCATCATACGCTTTTGTTTTCAAAAAGTAAAGCACTTGTTCATGTTCAAACGATAAAAATTTTATATTGACGGTCTTTTTTTGTAAATGAGCATGTATGAAAACATGGCACAATGTGAAGGTTGTTTTCAAAACGTTTTCAAATATTGACTTATCAGTATTTTAACTAAATGCTTATGTGAATAGAAAACCTTATCATTTTAAATAAAATACTCGGGTTAGCCATATAAAATATTATATATTCTCTATTCGTTTTTTAGATTCACAAACACTTTGTGAAAATGAGTTTATAAAATAATCTTGATATATCGGCATTAATCCATGAAAAAAAGCCAAAGTGAACAAACTTTGGCTTTGGCTTGTTAAAATTGATTGAAGTCCCAAATTTGGTCGACCCAACCTTGATAAAATTCAGGTTCGTGGCAAACCATGAGGATACTGCCCTTGTATTCTTTGAGGGCTCGAGCCAATTCTTCCTTGGCATCGACGTCCAAGTGGTTGGTCGGCTCGTCCAAGATCAAGACATTATGGGGAGCATTCATAAGTAAGCAAAGGCGGACCTTGGCCTGCTCTCCCCCGCTTAGGACTTGAATTTGGCTTTCGATGTGCTTAGAAGTCAGGCCACAACGTGCTAAGGCAGCGCGAACCTCAGCCTGGTTCATAGCTGGGAAAGCATTCCAGACAGCTTCTAAAGGCGTCTGACGGTTACCTGAAGCAACTTCTTGCTCGAAGTAACCAATTTCCAGGTAATCTCCCTGCTCTACTTGGCCTCCTAAGGCCGGAATAAGCCCCATGAGACTCTTGAGTAAGGTTGTCTTCCCAATCCCGTTGGCCCCGATAATCGCAACCTTCTGGTTACGTTCAAAGACTAGGTCCAGCGGCTTGGTTAGAGGCTGGTCATAACCAATCTCTAACTGACTTGCTTCGAAGATGAAGCGCCCAGGGGTCCGGGCAGACTGGAAGTCAAATTTTGGCTTAGGTTTCTCGCCTTGTAGCTCGATGACTTCCATCTTATCTAATTTCTTCTGACGGGACATGGCCATATTGCGCGTTGCGACTCGGGCCTTGTTGCGGTTAACGAAGTCCTTGAGGTCCGCTATTTCCTTCTGTTGGCGTTCATAGGCCGCCTCTAGCTGGGCACGCTTCATGGCGTGAACCGCTTGGAAGTTCTCATAGTCGCCAACATAACGGCTGAGCTTGAGGTTTTCCACATGATAAATAATGTTAATGACACTATTAAGGAATGGAATATCATGGGAAATTAAGATAAAGGCATTTTCGTAGTTTTGCAAGTAACGTTTAAGCCACTCGATGTGTTCCGCATCCAGGTAGTTGGTCGGTTCGTCTAAGAGTAGAATATCGGGCTTTTCTAAGAGTAACTTGGCTAATAAGACCTTGGTCCGCTGTCCCCCACTCAGTGAGGTGACATCTGTCTCTAAACCGAAGGCGGTAATCCCTAGGGCACGAGCTACTTCTTCTATTTTAGCATCCAAGGTGTAGAAGTCGTGGACTTCCAAGCGTTCTTGTAGCTCCCCTACTTCCTCTAATAGGTCTGCCATGGTTTGGTCATCAGCGGTCGCCATCTCTTCATAGGCCTCGCTAATACGCGCTTCAATGGCAAATAAATCATCAAAGGCCATGCGCAAGACATCGCGAATAGTTTGACCAGGCTTAAGGACGCTGTGTTGGTCTAGGTAGCCAGTTGTAACATACTTGGCCCATTCTACCTTGCCTTCATCTGGCACTTGCTTACCTGTTACAATGTTCATGAAGGTTGATTTTCCTTCACCATTGGCCCCAATCAGGCCGATATGTTCCCCTTTGAGTAGGCGGAAGGAGACATCTTCGAAGATGGCCCGATCGCCGAATCCATGGGTAAGATTTGATACGCTTAAGATACTCATGTCTTTCCTCCAAATTGACAGTTCCTACCTATTATAGTCTATTCTGTCTGCTTTGAATAGGCCCTATTGACCCGGAAGCACTAATTGGCTGAAAACCTGCCCAATAGGAGCATGAATAACTAAATCTGCCCAGTCATCCTGAGGGATGGCCTGCTTATTGATGACCACCAAATGTTTGCCCTTAAAATATTGCAGTAGACCTGCAGCCGGATAGACGACTAAAGAAGTACCTCCTACAATCAAGGTATCGGCTTGCTGAATGGCTGAGATAGCCTGGTCAAAAACCTCCATATTAAGCGACTCTTCATAGAGGGTAACATCTGGTTTAAGCAGGCCACCACAATGGGGACAGCGCGGAATGCCCTGACTATCATAAGCGTCAAGAAAGCTCTTAAGGTCATAGACTCTGCCACATTCCTGACAAATATTACGATCAATCGTTCCGTGAAGCTTGAGGACGCCTTGACTACCTGCAGCTTCATGTAGGGTGTCAATATTTTGGGTAATGACAGCGTCTAAGTGGCCACTGGCCTCTAACTGTGCTAGAAAGATATGGGCAGCATTTGGCTTGGCATGAGGATAAATCAAATGCTGACGGTAAAAATCATAGAAAAGCTGGGGATATTTACCATACATGCTATGACTAATCAGTTGTTCGGCTGAAAAGTTTCTACCTAGATCTTGACTATAAACGCCTTGGGCACTGCGAAAATCAGGAATACCTGATTCTGTTGACACACCTGCCCCACCGAAAAAGACAAGATGCTGGCTATTATTAATAATGGTTTGTAGAGCCTGAATGGCTTCTTGCATAGGCTTACCTCCTATCTTCTGTTGTGACATAAAAAGTGACCGAGCCGAGGCCCAGTCACTTATAGTAAAAGCGTTCCTTCTTAGCCTAGCTTTGTGGGCTAAGGTCATTTTCAATCAGGACCTTAATGGCATTATTCTTAGAGGCATCCCGGAAGACTTCATAAGCCTCTTCGATTTGTGACAATTTGAAGTAGTGGGTAACGAGTTCTTCAGGGTGAATCTTTTGCGCTTCTAAGGCTTGCAGCAATTGTGGTGTGGTATTAGTTGACACCAAGCCGGTTGTCACGGTAATATTGCGAATCCAGAGACGGTCTAAGTCAAATTGTACAGGAACCCCATGGACACCTGCGTTAGCAATACGGCCATCAACCGCAATAATTTTTTGGCAGAAGTCAAAGGATGCTGGAATCCCGACCGCTTCAATGGCCACGTCAACCCCACGACCACCCGTTAAGTCAAAGATTTCCTTGATGGCTCTGTCAGTATCGGAATTATTAACCTTATGGGTAGCGCCGAACTTGAGAGCTGTATCTAGGCGGTGATCATCAATATCCACCATGATAATTTTAGCAGGAGAATAGAATTGAGCGGTTAAGAGTGAGCCCAAACCAACTGGTCCAGAACCAATAATGGCCACATTACAACCTGGCTCTACCCGACCTTTGAGGACCCCAATTTCATAACCCGTTGGTAGAATATCTGAAATCATCACTAGGGCTTCATCGCTAAGGCCTGCTGGTGGGTTATAGAGGGTATTATCTGCGTGTGGAACGCGGAGATATTCAGCCTGTGTGCCGTCGATTAAGTGGCCGAAAATCCAACCACCCTCGTCTTCACAGTGGGCATAAATCCCCTTCTTACAGTAATAACACTTACCGCAGGAGCAGACGCAAGAAACAATGACTTTATCGCCAGGCTTGAAGTTAGTCACGCTGGATCCAACTTCTTCGACAACCGCAATCCCCTCGTGTCCTAAAATCGTCCCATTTTGGACAGCTGGCACGTCACCCTTGATGATGTGTAGGTCTGTCCCACAGATGGTCGTTTTAAGCATACGAACAATTGCATCCGTTGGCTTCAAGATGACAGGCTTTGGCTTGTCAACGAATTTTGCTAGGCCAGGTTCAACATAGGTGTATGCTTTCATAGTAGATCCTCCTTATTGTGAAATTTGTGAAATATACTACACTTATATTGTAAACCTTTTCTTAGGTGATTGCAAGCGATTACTTAATTATTTTGACCTTCTGTTTATAGAAAAAAACTCCCACCATACTGGCTGGGAGCTTGATAGATATTAATCTTCGTCCATTTGTAGGACAGCCATGAAGGCTTCTTGAGGGACTTCCACGGTCCCAATTTGTTTCATCCGTTTTTTCCCCTCTTTTTGTTTCTCGAGGAGCTTCTTACGACGGCTGACGTCCCCACCGTAGAGTTTAGCCGTTACGTCTTTACGCAAGGCTTTAATGGTGGTACGCGCTAGAATCTTATTACCGATAGCAGCCTGAACAGGTACTTCGAAGAGTTGACGCGGAATGATGCCACGAAGTTTTTCTACTAACTCACGGCCACGACCGTAAGCAAAGTCCTTGTGGACAATCATGGAGAAGGCGTCAATCAGGTCACCATTTAGCAGGATATCCATCTTAACCAGATTAGATGGCTTGTAGCCAATTAATTCGTAGTCAAGGGATGCATAGCCCTTGGTATTCGATTTGAGCTTATCAAAGAAGTCATAGATGATTTCTGACAAGGGTAACTCATAGACCACATTGACCCGGTAATCATCCAGATAATCCATGGTAATGAAGTTGCCCCGCTTACGTTGGCCGATATCCATGACCGCCCCAACGTATTCATTAGGCACCATGATAGAAGCCTTAACGTAGGGCTCGTAGATTTCGTCGATGACGGTTTGGTCTGGCATAGCAGACGGGTTATCCACGATGATTTCCTCACCATTGGTCTTTTTAACCTTGTAAATAACCGAAGGTGCTGTAGTAATCAGGTTAATGTCGAACTCACGTTCCAGACGTTCCTGGATAACGTCCATGTGAAGCAAGCCTAAGAAACCGGTACGGAAGCCAAAACCTAGGGCTTGAGAAGTTTCAGGCTCAAATTGTAAGGCCGCGTCGTTAAGTTGGAGTTTTTCTAAAGCATCCCGCAAATCGTTATAGTCGTTAGACTCGACTGGATAGAGACCGCAGTAGACCATAGGATTGAGCTTACGGTAGCCGTCTAGGGGTTCTTGGGCCGGATTGTTGGCCAAGGTAATGGTATCCCCTACTCGCGTATCTTGGATGGTCTTAATGGAAGCTGTGATATAGCCCACATCCCCCACCATGAGATAGTCGCGTTGGACCGGTTTAGGACTGAAGACCCCTACTTCTACTACATCGAATTCTTTGCCGTTGGACATCAAACGAATCTTGTCCCCAGGCTTTACAATCCCGTTGACAACCCGAATATTCAAGACAACACCACGATAGGAATCGTAGACAGAGTCAAAGATCAAGGCCTGAAGCGGTGCTTCTAGGTCGCCTGGAGGGGCTGGAACCTTGTGGACAATTTGCTCCAGGATTTGGTCAATGCCAATCCCGGATTTAGCTGACGCGAAAACCGCCTCACTAGCGTCAATCCCAATGACATCTTCAATTTCAACTTGAACACGCTCAGGATCAGCAGCTGGCAAGTCAATCTTGTTAATGACCGGCAGAATTTCTAAGTCGTTATCTAAAGCCAAATAAACGTTGGCCAGAGTCTGAGCTTCAATCCCCTGGGCGGCATCGACGACCAAAATAGCCCCTTCACAGGCTGCCAGTGAACGTGACACCTCATAGGTAAAGTCCACGTGCCCCGGGGTATCAATTAGGTGGAAGATATACTCTTCCCCATCCTGAGCCTTATAGGTCAGTTCAACAGCGTTGAGTTTAATGGTAATGCCTCGCTCCCGCTCCAAGTCCATGGAGTCTAAGAGTTGGTCCTGCATTTCCCGGTCTGAAACCGTCTCCGTCAGTTGTAGAATACGGTCAGCCAAGGTTGATTTACCATGGTCAATATGAGCGATAATGGAGAAGTTGCGAATTTTCTCCTGGCGGGCTCGGAGTGCTTGTAATTCTTGTGGATTCATAGGCTTCCTCTTTCGTACAAATTTATCTAGATGGGAGTGCCATCTGGCACTAATACACTGGTCTATTGTACCAAATTTTTGGCTCTAAGACTAGGGTTAAGCCAGGGAATGCTAACTAAAAATAAGAACAAAAAAGGCTGGAAGATTCCAGCCTTTAGACTTATTTGCCTTCAAACATATCCTTCATCTTATCGAAGAAGCCACCTTCATGGCCCTTGACAGATTCACCACTAGATTCAGCCAGTTGCTTGAAGAGATCCTTTTGGCGATCACTTAAGCGTTTTGGCGTTACCACTTTGGCGGTTACGTGTTGGTCCCCATTGCGGCCACCGCGTAGACTTGGTGCTCCCTTCTCGCGTAAACGGAAGGTGGTACCAGTCTGGGTACCAGCTGGGATTTTAAGTTTGACGTTACCATGAACAGTTGGTACTTTCACTTCATCCCCTAGGGCTGCCTGGCTAAAGCTGATAGGCAGTTCGTAGAAGATTTCAGTACCTTCACGTTCAAAGATGTCACTCTCTTCGACCTGGAAGACCACATAGAGGTCGCCGTATGGGCCGCCATTGGTTCCGGCTTCACCTTGACCAGATACTCGCATTTGTTGGTTGTCTTCTACCCCTGCAGGGACTGTGACTTTAACCGAATGCTGTTGGGTTTCCGTGCCAGCACCGTGGCAAGTTGTACATTTTTCCTTGATTTCTTTACCTGTCCCGCGACAGACATCACAGGTTGCCTGAGACATCATGGCACCAAATGGAGTGTTGCGTTGAACGTTGATAACCCCAGAACCATGACACTTGTGACAGGTCACTGGCTCGGTTCCTTCCTTGGCACCTGAACCATGACAGGTATGACATTCTTGCTTACGATTATAGGTGATGGTGACTTCCTTACCAAAAATGGCTTCCTCAAATTTGAGTTTAACCCGGTATTGGAGATCATCACCCCGACGGGCTGCGTTGGCTCTTGCAGAACCAGCACCACCCATACCGCCACCGAAGAAGGACTCGAAGATATCTTCAAAGCCGCTGAATCCTCCACCGCTGAAGCCGCCAAAACCGCCACCACCGAAACCACCGGCACCATAGGAGCCGTCGGTGGCTGCGTGACCATATTGGTCGTACATAGAGCGCTTATCAGTGTCACTTAGGACCTCGTAAGCTTCGGTAATTTCTTTGAATTTATCGGCTGCGTCTGCTTCTTTGTTAATGTCTGGATGATATTGTTTGGATAGTTTACGATAGGCTTTCTTGATTTCGGCGTCACTAGCATCTCGAGAGACCCCTAGGACGTCGTAGTAATCACGTTTATCTGCCATTTTCCCACTCCTTTATTCAAGCCCTAGGGCTTATGACACAGTTAGATTAGAAAGGAAACGCCAAAGACAAGCTCTGGCGTTGATCCTTACCTCTCAAATTAGTCGATTTCTTCGAACTCAGCGTCTACAACGTCATCGCCAGCGGCATTTGTATCAGCTTGAGCTTGCCCATCGCCTTGAGCTGCTTGTGCTTGGGCTGCGGCTTGCTCATAGAGTTTAACCGTTAAGTTTTGGACGATTTCATTGAGGGCGTCACGTTTAGCCTTCATTTGATCTAGATCATTGGCCTCGATGGCTGCCTTTAGTTCGTCACGAGCTGCTTCAGCCTTCTTGACTTCTTCTTCTGAAACCTTGTCTTTAAGGTCAGCTAAGACTTTGTCAGTTTGGAAGACTAATTGATCAACTTCGTTGCGGAGGTCAGCTTCTTCACGACGTTTCTTGTCGGCTTCAGCGTTAGCTTCGGCATCTTTGACCATGCGGTCGATTTCTTCGTCAGTTAGACCTGAGCTAGACTTGATGGTGATGGTTTGTTCTTTACCAGTCCCTAAGTCCTTAGCACTTACGTTAACAATCCCGTTCTTGTCGATGTCAAAAGTAACTTCGATTTGTGGGATACCACGTGGTGCAGGTGGAATATCGGTCAATTGGAAGCGACCGAGGGTCTTGTTGTCAGCCGCCATTTGACGTTCCCCTTGGAGGACGTGTACGTCTACCGCAGGTTGGTTGTCAGCTGCTGTTGAGAAGACTTGTGACTTGCTAGTTGGGATGGTCGTGTTGCGGTCAATCAACTTAGTGAAGACGCCACCCATGGTTTCAATCCCTAATGACAATGGTGTTACGTCTAAGAGGACGATGTCTTTAACATCACCGGAGATAACCCCACCTTGAATAGCAGCACCCATGGCCACCACTTCGTCAGGGTTAACAGATTTGTTAGGTTCTTTGCCAGTTTCCTTACGAACCGCTTCTACAACGGCTGGAATACGAGTAGAACCACCAACCAAGATTACTTCGTCGATATCGGATTGAGATAAGCCAGCATCTTTGAGGGCTTGACGAACAGGTTGTTTAGTACGTTCTACTAAATCGTGTGTTAATTCTTCGAACTTAGCACGAGTCAAGGTCAATTCCAAGTGAAGTGGGCCTTCAGCTGACGCCGTGATAAATGGTAAGCTGATTTGGGTAGTAGACACACCAGATAAGTCCTTCTTAGCTTTTTCCGCAGCGTCTTTAAGACGTTGGAGAGCCATCTTATCTTTAGAAAGGTCTACACCATGTTCTTTCTTGAATTCAGCTACTAAGTAGTCCATAATCTTTTGGTCGAAGTCGTCCCCACCTAAGTGGTTGTCCCCTGAAGTTGACAATACATCGAAGACGCCATCACCTAATTCAAGAATGGACACGTCGAAGGTACCGCCCCCTAAGTCGAAGACGAGGACTTTTTCTTCTTTGTCAGTCTTGTCTAAACCATAGGCCAAAGCAGCGGCTGTTGGTTCGTTGACAATACGTTCAACTTCTAAACCAGCGATTTTACCAGCATCTTTGGTTGCTTGACGTTGTGCATCGTTGAAGTAAGCAGGTACCGTGATAACCGCTTTGTCGACTTTCTCACCTAAGTAGTCTTCTGCATAAGACTTCAAGTATTGGAGAATCATCGCAGAGATTTCTTGTGGTGTGTAGTCTTTTCCGTCCATGTGGACCTTGTAGCTGCCGTCACCCATGTGACGTTTGATAGAGCTTACGGTTGATGGGTTGGTAACGGCTTGACGCTTAGCTACTTCCCCTACTTGGATTTCACCATTTTTGAAAGCCACAACAGATGGAGTTGTACGGTTACCTTCTGGGTTTGGGATAATTTTTGCTTCGCCGCCTTCTAAGACAGATACGGCAGAGTTTGTAGTCCCTAAGTCAATACCAATAATTTTTGCCATAATAGTTTCCTCTTTTCTTTTAGTTTGATTTTTTAGTCTGGAATATTCATTAAAATGTTACTGAGCGACAATGACCATGGCAGGTCTTAAAACCCGGTCTTGTAACAAGTAGCCTTTTTGTAAGACATTGATGACTGTATCAGCTTCCTGACCCTCGCCTGCAGGCATCATACTAACGGCCTGATGGAAATTAGGGTCAAAGGCTTGGTTCAATGGGTCAATGACGCTAATGCCTTCTTTTTCAAAGGCTTGTTGGAACTGCTTGTAAACCATCTCGATACCCTTATGGATGGCTTTGGCATCTTCGGACTCAGCTGGGGTTGCCAAGGCGCGTTCCAAGTTATCAGCTACATCTAAGAGATGGCTGGCCAAGCTTTGCGAGCGATATTTAGCTGCGTCTTGGCGTTCGCGTTGATTAATGCGACGCATGTTCTGTATTTCTGCTTGTAGACGTAACAGTTGGTCGGATAAAGCTTCTTTTTCAGCCTCTAACTGACCGACTTGGTCTTCCGCTTCTTCAATGGCTTGATCTAGGCTGTCGCTTGATTGATCAACTTCAACCTCTTCTTGATCAGCACTGTCTTGAGTCTTATCAAGCATTTCATCTTGAACAGGTGTGTCTTGCTTGAGCACTTCTTTTTCTGTGTTTGACACGTAATCGCCTCCTTTAAGGGTTTGGTAATTCTGGATGTGGCTACTTAATAATGGGCCAGTTCATGCGTGATGTGATGCATCAAGCCCAGCACACGCTGATAAGGCATCGTAGCGGGACCAACTAGGCCGATGATGACCTGTTGTGCTTGATACTGATAGGATGAGGTCACGAGACTGACGTCTGCTAGGCCTCCCAATCCCAGTTCAACTGCTAAGCCTTGCTTGGCTTCAAGTAGCTGGAACATTTCTGCTGACCCATCGATTAGATTGAAGAGTCGCTTGTAATCTGACACTTCTACTGAATCGAATAAGTTATTCTTACCACTGACATAGTAACTACGCCCCTTCAAATGGCGCATTAATTTGGTGATAACTGACGAAAAGTCGACTTGGAAGCCAACTAAGCGCTGCATCAAGAGTGGCAAGGTCAATTTAAGTCGTTGCTGTGCTTCTAGTAAGGGTAAGCCAACAATTTCTTGGTTGATGGCTTGAGTCAAACGACCCAAGTCCTCTCGACTTAAGGATCGTGGTAAATCTACTAGATCACTTTCAACGCTTCCCTTGTCAGTCAAGACAATGGCGACAATCCGACTCTCGCTGAGTTGTATCAAGCGGAACTCACTTAAATGATATTGTTCCTTGGATTCTCCCAAAACGACGGCCGTATAGCCAGTCAAGGAGACCAAGATATCAGCTGCCAATTGGGCATGCTGCATAGCGTCAAAATGGCGATCTCGGAAGATAGATTGAATTACCTCACTATCTTGCTTAGCCATTTGAATATCTGCTTGATCTTCGATCAGTCGATCTACATAGTAGCGGTAACCATCAAAGGATGGAATCCGTCCACTAGAAGAATGAGCCTTCTTGAGATAGCCAATGCGCTCAAGTGCCAACATATCGTTTCGTACGGTTGCCGGTGAGACATCCAATAGACTCTTCTGAAGCAGGGTCTTAGACCCAATCGGTTCTTCATACTGGCCATACAGCTGCACAATCAACTGTAAAATTTGTTGCTGCCTAGCTGTTAACATTGTTCTCACCTCTTTTTAGCACTCTTTTACCTCAAGTGCTAATGCTAGTATACACCCTATTTTACCCCTTGTCAACCCTTTTGAGCATAAATTTTAGCACTCTTTTTATTAGAGTGCTAATTTTACCTAGAATAAAAACTCGCACTGGTCAAAAGCGCGAGTTTATAAGCTTTTTAGCGATGAGGAATCTGTTGACCAGTCTCAGCATCTAGATAGAAGGAGAAACCTTCCCCATGTACTTGTTGGACATTGGAGATAATCATAAAGGCAGTTGGATCAATCTCAAGCACTGTCCGTTGCAGAGGTAGGAGCTGGTTACGGCTAACCACAATGAAGAGGACATCTTTGTCATTGCGGGTGTAGTAACCTTGCCCTTTGAGGATGGTAATCCCGCGTTGAATGCGTTGGGAAATAGCCTGAGCCACTTTATCCGAATCCTTAGAGATAATAGTAACGGACTTCTTAGGGTTGAAACCTTCTAAGATAAAGTTCATGATGCGGGTAAAGACAACCAACATGGCTAAGGTTAGCACCGTCTTCTCTAAGCCGATAACAAAGGAAGTTGAAAGTACAACGACTGTATCAATCATGAGGAAACCAGCAGAGGTGTTAATTCCAAAGTACTTATTAAGAATCATCACGATAATATCAGCCCCAGCGGTAGTCCCGCCGCCTAGGAAAACCAAACCAAGCCCTACCCCAATCATGGCACCCGCCATAAGCGGAATAATCATGGAATTTTCGGGAATAAAGCCTGTGGAAGGCAGAATCTTTTGGAAGACGGAGATACACATAACCGATACAATGGTCAGATAGAGGGTTTCCCGCTCTAGATAACGCCAACCGATAATTAAGAGGGCCACGTTGATGATCCAGTAAGTGATGGCGTTATCCCAACCTAGCGTATACTTGAGTAGTAATGTGACCCCGGTCACGCCACCCTCCCCCATATGGTTAGGCACCAGTAGCAAATTAATGGCATAGGCAAAGATTAAACTCCCTAAAACTACTAAAAAGAAATTCTTCAAAAATTTACGATTCATCAATTAATCCTCCTTATTCATTATTTGCGGCCTTTCCTTGAGCCAACCGATCAAATCCCGAAAGACTAGATCGGCTAAGAAAAGGCCCCTTGTAGTTAAATAAATGCGGTCACTTTTTTCTATTAAAAGTCCACGCTCAGCTTGCTGTCTGAAGAAATCAGCAAACAAGGCTTCTGCCCGATAACCAAAACGTCTTTGGAAGTCAGTCAGGCAGACCCCTTGCGTGGTACGCAAGGCCAAGAAGAGAAATTCTTCCATCTGATCAACTAAGTCCAAGGGACTAGCATCAATAATAGGCTTATTTCCCGCTCTTAATTGTTTAAGGTAATGGTGAACGGGCCCGTGATTGTAATAACGCGCCCCATCTAAGAAACCATGAGCACCCGCACCAAAGCCATAGTAAGGCGTATAACGCCAATAACCTAGATTGTGTTGCGATTCATAGCCTGGTTTGGCGAAGTTGGAGACTTCATACTGGTGGATGCCGGCGTCTTTGAGCCGGTCAATAGCCAATTGAAACATATCGGCATCTACATCCTCGCTAGGCAGGGGCAACTTGCCCTGGCGCATGAGTTGCTGGAAGACTGTCTGATTCTCAATAATCAGAGAATAGAGGGAATAATGAGGCAAATCCAAAGATAAGGCCTTGGTCAAACTCTCATCGAAGTCTGCTAAAGTTTGTTCTGGCAAACGAAAAATCAAATCAATGCTGAGATTTTCAAAGCCTACCTGGCGAAACCAGTCGATGGACTGGTAGATTTGTTTTTCCCGATGATTACGTCCAATTTTACGGAGTAGTCGGTCATTGAAGGTCTGGACCCCCATACTGATACGGTTAACCCCCTGGTCTTTGAGCAGACGGCATTTTTCTAGGCTAAGTTCACCTGGGTTAATCTCAAAAGAAAATTCGGTCTTGTCCGTCAGGGGCAAGCGCCGGTGAATAGAGGCTAACAAGTAATCCAACTCTGACAGAGACAAGCAACTTGGGGTCCCACCCCCAATATAGAGGGTGTCTAGGGGCTGCGTCTGATCTAACTCGTAGGCAGCCATTTCCTGGTCCAAGGCGGCCAGATAATCCCCGACTGGTTGGCCATCATAGAAAAACTTATTAAAGGCACAATAATGGCAGATTTTCTTGCAGAAAGGAATATGGATATAGGCGGCCTTGGCTTGCATGCTAGCCCTCCTTGTTCATTTGCTGGAAGTAAGCTTGTGAGGCTGCTTGGTCAGTCTGCAGTTGTTGAATTAGGCCCTGAACCGATTCGAATTTGACTTCGCCACGCAGATAGTGATGCCAACGAACTTTAACGGTCTCACCATAAATGAGCTGGTTGAAGTTAAAAATATGCACCTCGCAGGTCAGACCTGTCTCTGTCTCAAAGGTCACATTATAGCCAATCGAAGCCATGCCTTGATGCCAAATGCCATTGACTTGAATCTCGACCACATAGATACCCGGTCCTGGTTGGACTTGGCCAGCTTGGGGACGAACATTAGCCGTTGGAAAGCCAATGGTTCGTCCTCGCTTCTCACCATGAACGACCACACCGCTGGTCTCATAGACATAGCCTAGAGCCAAGTTGGCCTCATCGATTTTTCCTTCACGTAAGAGTTCCCGAATGGGTGTCGAGCCGATTTTTTCCTGATTAAGCACCAGTTCAGGCACTTCAATAATTTGGAAGCGACCAGCTGCGTGTTGCGGTAAGGTGGACATGTTGGCTTCTTCTTTAGGACCATAAGTATAGTCAAAACCTGCTACCACCACCTGAGCCTTAAGGCCGACAATGTATTTTTCAACAAAAGCTTGAGGAGACTGGGAGCCAAAGGGATAGGTAAAGTCTACTAAGAAGACCATGTCCACCTGATTAGCTTCAAGCAATTCCATTTTACGGTCTAAGTCTGACAGGTAATCCATTTCAGCAGCTGTCAATCGACTGTATACGATTTTTGGATGTTGGTTGAAGGTCATGATCGCCAAAGGCAAACCTAAGCGGTCGGCCTCTCGACGTCCGGCTTGAATGACAGCCTGATGTCCCCGATGCACGCCATCGAAGAATCCTAAAACCAAGACAATGGGCCCCTTAAGTTGCGGAAGATTTGGGTGGTGTATACGAATAATTTCCATGTTGTCTATCGTGACTCCTCTTCATAGGTAAACATCTTCAAGGGCTTGACCATACCAGGTTTGCTTGGATGTGGCCCGTAAATGGCACGAACTTTGCCTTGGTAGTAGCAAGCGGTAGCCTCTTTGAGAGCTTGGTTGAAAGCAGTGCTTGGCACAACCTGCCCATTCTTGACTATGGGCCACTCTGAATCTTGCAAGTGGTAATGTGGGCAAAAGTTGATTGCTTGATCCAGTGGAACTAGTATATGGCTAACTCGCCCTTGATCTGCCGCTTGGGCCACTTCTTCTAGGCTATGGGCCTGAGACAAGCTATAGCCCCCCGTCATGTAGCGGACCAGATGAGACATGTGGCTTGGATAGCCTAGCTTAGCGCCTAGATCGACTGCTAGGGTTCTAACATAGGTTCCCTTGCCGCATTGGACATCAAAAGACCAGCGTTGTAGGCCTTCTTGCGGATCGAATTCACTGGTCCCTAGTCGTTCAAAGCGGTCAATCCGAGCTATTCGTCGTGGACGTTCCACTTGCTGACCTGCACGCGCATATTCATAGAGGCGCTTGCCCCCTACTTTAACAGCTGAGTAATAAGGCGGAATCTGAACAATCTCTCCTAGAAAAGTCGCCATGGCGGCATCAATTGTGGCATCCGACACTGGCTCTTCAAGTCGCTTACGTTCGACAGGCGCTCCGTCGGCATCCTCTGTCTCGGTAGAAAAACCCAAGGTGATTTCGCCCCGGTAGCCCTTTTGACCATCCATTAGGTCTTCAACTAACTTGGTTGCTTGGCCAATACAACAAACTAAGACGCCCGCCACGTTAGGATCCAAAGTACCGGTGTGACCAATGCGTTTGGTTCTGAGAATTTTGCGTAATTTAAAGACAACATCGTGACTGGTCATACCGACTGGTTTATTGATTACCAAGATTCCGTGATACATAGTGTGCGACGCTCCTTTAAATTTCATAACGATTTATTATATCAGATTTAGGGCCAAAAGACTAACAAAGGGCTTAGATAAGGGCTTGAGAAGTGCCATCAACCAGAGTTACGCAAGCCAGTCGCAATCCCATTAATGGTAATGTGCAAAATCTTGCTAGCCAAAGGACTGAGCGGTTCTTGGCGAGACCGTCTAATCAGTTCCACTTGTAAGTAATTAAGGGCATTGAAGTAAGGTAGACGCATAGCTAAGGAATCACGCAGGTAATTATTTTGTGCCAACAGCTGCGCTTCCCCTTCTATTTGTAAGAGGAGATCCTTGGTGCGTTGCCACTCTGCTTCTAAGATTTGGAAGATGGCTTGACCATTATCATCCTCAACTAGTTGGCTATAGTAACGAGCCACTTCCATATCAGACTTAGCTAAGACCATGTCTACATTAGACAGTAAGGCCCGGAAGAATGGCCACTCTGCATACATTTCTTGCAATAAAGCTAAATGACTAGGGTCTTCTTCAATAAAACGTTGGAAGGCAGTTCCTACACCATACCAACCTGGGAACATCATGCGACTCTGTGACCAAGAGAAGACCCAAGGTATAGCCCGCAGACCATCAATATCGGTCACCTTCTTACGTGAAGCAGGTCGAGAGCCAATATTAAGCTGACTAACCTCCTTAATTGGCGTTGCTTGGAAGAAGAAATCGGAGAAGCCAGGAGTTGCAAAGACTAATTGGCGATAGGCTTGATAGCTCCAATCAACCAAGCGATTCATAACCGCTTCATAAGGTTTGCTGTCTTGAACTTCATGGGCTAACAAGACGTGAGACAAGGAGGCCACTAACATGTTTTCCAATTGATAATAAGCTGTGTCAGGATTACCATACTTGGTCCCAATGACTTCGCCCTGCTCTGTCACCCGCATAAGACGGTTAATCGTCCCAATAGGTTGCGACATAATGGCCTCATAACTTGGCCCACCGCCACGTCCGACGGTCCCCCCACGACCGTGGAAGAAACTAATGGTAATGCCCTCTTCCCTACCTAAACGGGTTAATTTATTCTGAGCTAGATAGAGAGCCCAGCCAGAAGCAAGGTAACCCCCATCCTTGTTGGAATCCGAATAACCTAGCATAATTTCCTGACACCAATCTTGGCTTTCTAGCCATTTCTGAACAAGAGGCAGGCGCAAGTAAGTGGTCATGACCTCTAGGGCTTCTTCTAAGTCTTCAATGGTCTCGAAGAGTGGCACTAGTTGGACATGTGCCCAGTCAGGACCGATTAAGCCTACTTCCTTGAAGAGCAAAGCCAACTCTAACAAGTCAGAAACGGAAGTCGTATGAGAAATAATGTGGCGTTTGATGATGCGGTGGCCCAAACGATTTTGTAGGTCAGCGACGGCCTGATAAATAGCCATCTCACCTTTCAGAATATCTGATGGTTGATTTAAGGCGCTCGATAAGCGACGAGGTTCTTGGGTTAACTGGTGTAAGAGGCAGTTGATTTTGCTTGCTTCATCTAGCTGACTATAATTCTCCTCAACCTTGGATTGTGCCAATAATTCAGCCACACATACCTCATTGATACTGGAGTCTTGTCTTAGGTCGATACTGGCTAAATGGAAACCAAATATTTCTACACAGACAATTAAGGATTCTAGCGGAGCTAATGTGTGTGATTCCTTGCCATCGGCTCTAAGCGCCTCTAAGACAAGGTTTAAGTCAGCCTTGAAGGTCTCGGCATCTGGATAGGCTTGGGCTTGAGGCTGAGAATCCTCCACTATAATTAAGGATTTGCTAGCACAAAGGCGATTCTTAATGGTGTTTAAAGCCTTACGATAAGGTTCCTTCTGGCGGAAAATAGAGTAATCTTCAGAAACTTCTGCTAAAGCAGCCAATTCTGGGGTCACAGACACTAAATCACTAGAGAAAGAATAGCGGCGATAAAGCTGGTCCAGGCTGTTTAAGTAATGGTCTAAGATAACTTGTGATTGAATGTGGGCGGTCAGGCGTAAGGTTTCCGCAGTCACATAAGGGTTGCCATCCCGATCCCCACCAATCCACATGCCCATGGTAATTGGCAGAGCTTGCTGAGGCTCTATCTCTAAAGCAGACAGGGCTTGGCGATAATTAAGGGTAATATCTGTGATACTTTCAATCAGAGATTTCTGATAATAGGTCATGACATTGGCGATTTCATTTGCGACTTGTAGCTTCTGCTCGCGAATCAAATCTGTGCCTAAGATAATTTCAATGACGGCTTCAAGCTCGTGTTGCCAAGCTTGTCGGTCTAAAAATTCAGGTCTCGTGTTACGATAGTCCCTTAAAAGACCGTAAAGTTTATCCATGAGATCCAGCATGGACTTACGCTGGACTTGAGTTGGGTGAGCCGTTAAGACTGGCTCAATGGTCATGGGACGCTCAAGCACTTGGCCCTTGCCTGCTTGCTTGATGGCAGCCAATGTAGCCGGCAACTCCCCTTGAAAATCAATGTAACGACAACGTTTCATTTTGATTTGACTCGCTAACTCCACATCTTCTGCGATGTTAATCAGGAAAGGCAAGGCCGAGAAGTAACGGGCTACTAGCGCTAAATCTTCTTCAGCAAGCGGCTGAATAGTTGCTACATAAGCTGAGTAGTCCCCTTGATCCGCTAAATTCTTAAGCTTGGCTAATAAGGCTTGCTGCTGGGGTGAGGTCATGGAAGTAAAGGCTCGCTCAAGAGCATCTGTAAGAAGCTGAGATAAATGCATAACTTGACTCTGTTGAATCTGGTTTTCAATATTCACGGATGTCACCTTCTCTTTGGCAAAAATATCTAACTCTTATTATAGGTTAAATAGACTAGTTAAACAAGTCGCCCTCCCCATACTTGTGCTGACTAAGTCACATTTTGAGCCATAAAAAAGAGACTAGGCTCCCCTAGTCTCTTTGCCTTATTCTGCTTGATCTTGTTGATGAATTTGGTTGAGTAATTGATCAATACGATTTCCGTAGTCCACTGAACGGTCACGTTCGAAACGGATTTCTGGTGTCTTGTAGAGCTTAAGGACCTTGCCCAGTTCACTGCGAACCAGACCTGTTACTGCCTTGAGCCCTGCTTCCGTCTTCTGACGCTCACCAGCTTTATCACTCAGTGTTGAATAGAAGATGGTCGCCTGTTGCAAGTCACCAGTTAAATCCACATCGGTAATAGTCACCCCTTCGATACGCGGATCTTTGGCTTCGCGTAGCAAAATGCGGTTGACTTCACGCATGATTTCTTGGCGGACACGGCCTAGACGATAATTTGCCATGGGGTTCTTCCCTCCTAGCTACGTTTGACTTCAACCATACGGTATGGTTCGATGATGTCGTCAATCTTAATGTCGTTATAGTTTTCAATCATAATCCCGCACTCAAAGCCCTTAGTAACTTCTTTGGCATCGTCTTTGAAGCGTTTGAGACTAGCTAGTTCGCCTTCATAGATGACAATGTTGTCACGAATAATCCGAACCTTGCTGTTACGTTGGATGAAACCATCCAAGACATAAGAACCTGCAATGGTCCCAACCTTAGAAACGACGAAGGTTTCACGTACAACCACTTGACCGGTAATTTCTTCCACGTACTCAGGATCCAACATACCCTTCATGGCTGTTTCGATCTCCTCGATCACATTATAGATAATGCGGTGGAGACGAATGTCGATTTCGTTATCGTTGGCCAAGGAACGAGCTTGTGGCGTAGGACGTACGTTAAAGCCGATAACAATAGCACCTGAAGCTTGAGCTAGGGTAATATCACTTTCATTGATGGCACCTACCGCTTGGTGGATAATGTCAACGCGGACGCCTTCAACATCAATCTTCTGAAGACTTGCTGATAAGGCTTCAACGGAACCTTGCACGTCCCCTTTGATGATGACATTAACAGACTTGAGCTCGCCTTCTTGCAGGCTCTCGAACAAGTTATCCAAGGTCACCTTCTTCTTAAGGTCACGCATAGCCAACTGAGCACGTTTAGCACGTTCTTCACCTGCCGCACGAGCAGATTTTTCGTCTGGGAAGACTACAAAGAGGTCACCCGCTTGCGGCGCGTCATTCAAACCAGTAATTTCAACTGGCGTTGCTGGGCCCGCTTGGCGAATACGACGACCAGCGTCGTTAACCATGGTACGGACTTTACCGTAGGCATTTCCGACGACGATTGGATCCCCCACCTGAAGGGTCCCTTGTTGTACCAAGAGGGTTGCAGTTGAACCCTGAGACTTGTCTAAACGGGCTTCGATAACGGTCCCGATAGCCAAGCGTTGAGGATCAGCCTTCAATTCTTCCACTTCAGAAACTAAAAGAATCATCTCTAAGAGTTCTTCAATGTTTTGATTGAACTTAGCAGAAATTGGCACGAAGATGGTTTCCCCACCCCATGCTTCTGGAATCAAACCGTGCTCGGTTAATTCTTGCATGACACGATCAGGGTTAGCCCCTGGCTTATCAATCTTGTTAATAGCAACGATGATTGGAACATCAGCCGCTTTGGCGTGGTTAATAGCTTCAACCGTTTGAGGCATGACCCCGTCATCCGCTGCTACCACGATGATGGTGATGTCAGTAACATCCGCACCACGGGCACGCATGGTGGTGAAGGCCTCATGACCAGGCGTATCCAAGAAGGTAATTAACTTGTCGTTAATCTTAACTTGGTAGGCCCCGATGTGCTGAGTGATCCCGCCGGCTTCACCTTCGGAAACGTTGGTATTACGCAATTGGTCCAAGAGAGTGGTTTTACCATGGTCGACGTGACCCATAATGGTCACAACTGGTGGACGTGTGACTAAGTTTTCAGGCTTAATTTCTTCTTGGGCGAAGTGACGTTCCAAGTCAGCATTATCAATGACCACTTTTTCTTCCGCTTCTACCCCATATTCCATGGCAATTAATTCGATAACTTCCTTGGAAAGCGCTTGGTTTTGGTTGGCCATAACCCCTAACATAAGAAGTTTCTTGATGATTTCACTAGCGTCACGGTGGAAGAGCTTAGCAATCTCTTGGATATTCATACCTTCCGTGTAGACTAACTTCTCTGGCAATTCCTTATGCTTACGAGCAGTAATCCCCTTGGATTCGGTCACGTTAGCATTTTGACGGTTGTGACGGCCACGGTTCTTACGGCGGCTACCACCACCGCGGCGGTTAGAGTCAAAGTCTGATTGGTTATGACGTTGATTTTGGTTGTTAGACTGTTGGCCATTGTGGCGGTTGCCTTCAGGCTTAGCCTTGGCTTGGCCTTCGTGGTTTTTAGCAGACTCTTGGCCATGTGGCTTCTTAGCTTGCTTGTTGCCTTGGTGGGCTTGATTTTGGCCTTTGTTTTCAGACTGTTTGTGACCTTGCTTGGCTTCAGGCTTAGCCTTAGGCGCTTGCTTGTCTTGTTTTGGCTTTTGCGTAGCTTTCTCTGCCGGCGCAGCCTTTGGTTGACGCAGTAAGCGTTCCAATTCTTGAGTTTGTCCCTCGGTCATGGAGGACATATGGCTATTGAATTCAATACCATTTTTCTTTGCCAATTCTAATACAGCCTTGGAGCTCATATTATGTGCTTTGGCAAATTCATATACGCGACTAACTGTCATTGTCTCACCTTCCTATTCCTAAGAATTGGTCAGTAGGGCTAATAGGAAAGATAGGTCTTAGCCATCCCCTGGTTGGTGATGGCCACGATTGAACGAGTCTTTCCCACAGCGTGACTGATTTGTTCTCGGTTAAATGTCATTTCTAGTGGAACATGATAGCGCTGGGACCAATCCTGATAACGTGTACGGGTAGCGTCACTTGCATCTTGGGCACAGATGACCAAGGCCACACGCCCGCGTTTAATGGCTTTCTCGACGAGTTCGTCACCACTAATCAGGTTACCCGACCGGTTGGCCAGACCTAACATGTTCAGTTTCTTTTGTTCTGGTGTCATAGTAATTCTTTACGCGCCTGTTGATGATCAATATAGGCATAGAGTTCATCGTAGAAGGCGTCATCCACTTTCATACTGAAAGCACGGTCAAAGGTCCGTTTCTTCTTGGCTTCCAAGGCCAGATTACGGTCTAGGCCAATATAGGCACCACGACCATTTTGACGACCACTTGGATCAATCGAAATCTGTCCTTCTTTGGATTTGACCACCCGTACCAGTTCCTTCTTAGGGAACATGGTCTGGGATACAATACATTTACGCATTGGCACCTTACGTGGTGCTTGCTGTTTCTTCGTTTGCATCGGGTCCCCTCCTTCGCTCAGCCCTATTCTTCGCCAGCAGGTTCAGATTCAAGCTTTAGATCTTCTACTTCAACTGCTTGGTCCACTGCTTCAGCTGGAAGTTCTTCTGCTAAATCCTCTTGACCAACTTCAGCTGCAGCTTGAGCCTCCAGCGCTAAGGCTGCTTGCTCTTCTAAGTAGTCAGCATAAGAAGATTCTGACTTGATATCAATCTTATAGGTAGTCAAGCGAGCTGCTAGGCGGGCATTTTGACCACGTTTACCGATGGCCAAGGATAATTGGTTATCCGGTACTACCACGATGCAGGCATGCGCTTCTTCGTTGAAATCAACCTTGATAACTTGAGCAGGGCTCAAGGCATTTTGAATGAAGACAACTGGATCTTCATTCCATTCGATGATGTCCATATTTTCGCCGTTGAGTTCGTTAACGATAGCTTGAACACGTTGACCACGTGGGCCCACACAGGTCCCAACAGGGTCGATATTCTTGTCGCGTGAACGCACTGCTACCTTGGCACGGTCACCTGCTTCACGAGCGATGGCCATGACTTCAACCGTACCATCGTAGATTTCTGGTACTTCCTGCTCGAAGAGGCGGCGCAAGAAATCATTATGTGCACGGCTGACCACGATTTGTGGGCCTTTGCTTGTCTTATCAACCTTGGCTACATAAACCTTAATACGTTGATCAGGTTCAAATTGTTCGCTAGGGATTTGTTCCCCAAGGGGCATGATAGCTTCCACACGGCCAATATTGACATAGATAAAGCGGTGATCTTGACGTTCTACCGTCCCGGTCATGATTTCATCTACATATTGACTAAATTCTTCGAAGATATTCTCCCGTTCAGCTTCACGAATACGTTGCATGATGACGTGCTTAGCTGTCTGAGTCGCAATACGACCGAAGTCCTTAGGTGTCACTTCGAATTTGATTTTATCGCCAATTTCGTAAGCGCGGTTAATCTTGAGCGCTTCTTCTAGGCTGATTTCTAAGGTCGAATCATAGTTGGTTTCTACAACTTCTTTGACCGAGTAAACCTTAATGGTGCCCTTATTCTCATCGAATTGGACCTCCACGTTTTGGGCTTGGTCATAGTTTTTCTTATATGCTAGAGCTAAGGCAGATTCCAGGGCTTCCTTAATGACTTGGCGAGAAATCCCCTTTTCTTCTTCTAAAACCTGCATTGCTTTAACAAGTTCCTTACTCATTGTCTATCCTCCAGTAGTCTATTAGAACTTAATAGCCAGACGCGCTTTGGCGATGGCTTGGCGTTCGATTTCTAGTTGTTTTTTGACAGTTTTAATTTGGACAGTCAGCGTAACTTTGTCATCTGTCACAGCTTCTAAAGTCCCTTCATGGCTCTTAGCACCGTGTTGTGGCGCATAGTAGTCTAAATGCACATACTCACCTATTGCCTCTCGCAAGGCTTGATCAGTTTTCAATGGCCGTTCCGCCCCTGGTGATGAGACCTCTAAGAAATAAGCCTCAGGAAATGGATCAGGCTTAATACTATCCAGATGTTCGCTGATTTGCTCACTGATGGCCGCACAGTCATCAATGTCAATCCGTCCTGGTTTATCCGCATAGATGCGAAGGAACCAAGACTTACCTTCCTTGACATATTCCATGTCAACCAAGTAGCAGCCGTTGGCTTCTACTATCTCGGTAATGGCTGGTGTCACCTTATCTAAAATTGCACTCATAGTTCACCTCATTCTCTCATGCAAAAAGAGCAAGCGTCACCGCTCACTCCTTTCCAACTTGATTTCGACTGTATTCATTATACCACAAAGAGCCTAAGTGTCAAGCCTTTGGGCTTAGTTACTAGGCGCGCACCCCAATTTGACGCTCCTTAACATGGATGAACTCCGTCACCATCTTGCAGTAAGGTGTATCAATGCCTAAGTCGGCCCCCATACGTGCAACAGCCCCATTGATGTAGTCAATTTCAGTTAGGCGTTTTTGTTGAACCAGATCTTGGTGCATAGATGGATAGTGACCTGCTAACTTAACAGATAAGTCCACCAGGTACTGGTAGATTTTCTCTTCATCGAGGGCGATACCTTTGGCTTTGGCTACGGTGATGAACTCGTGCATGAGTTGACGAACAATTAAGCGCCCCTCTTCCGAAGAGAAGAATTCTGCAATGGTACAATCTGTTAAGGCACAAGTAGAGTTCATGGTCCCATTGACACAGGCCTTAGTCCAGATAGCCTTAAAGACTTCTTGGTCATATGTCGCATTAAGCCCAGCTTGGTTAAGTAAAGCTTCTACCTCTAGGCCAACTTCTTTACCGCTTGGGTCAAGCGCACAGAAATTAATGGTTCCGGAATCTTTGAGACGAACTTGCCCCGGACCGACTAGGACAGCTGTCCAAACGGTTACCCCCATCATAATATTGTGTGGATCCACGTATCGTTTAATGACTTCTTCATGTCCTAAACCATTAAGTAAACAGAAAACCTTGGTGTGCTGATCACGTAAGTGTGCCGTTTCCTGCAAGGTTGTCTCCAATTGGTGGGCTTTGACGAAAAGAATCATGAGGTCACAGACAGGCGCATCCTGACCAAAAGGCCGAATATCTAAGTCTACCGTCTTGTCTTGGTCACCGGTAATAATTAGGCCTTTTTCTTTGATTGCTTGAATGTGGTCTTGCCAGCCATCGAACAAGACAACTTTTTGGCCAGCTTCAGCCATTTGGTAGCCGAAACGGCAACCCATTGCGCCGGCACCTACAATATAGGTCAACATAACAAGTTCCCTCCTATGTAAGTTTATTAACTAACTTCATTATAGCACTTTTTAGGTAAGAAAAAAAGACGCAAATCCTGCTATACAACAGAATCCACGTCGATAAAGTCTTATTTTTCTAAGATTTCTTTTTCTTTTTCAGCCGTTAATTTTTCGATTTCTTTGACGAAGTCGTCTGTTAACTTTTGAATGTCTTTTTCCAGACCTTTCAAATCATCTTCGGTGATTTCCTTGTTCTTCTCTGCCTTCTTAGCATGGTCAATGGCATCACGACGGATGTTACGAACACGGACCTTAGCCCCTTCTTGTTCCTTACCAACGGTTTTAGCCAATTCTTGACGACGCTCTTGAGTCAAGGCAGGAATGACCAAACGCACCACAGACCCATCGTTAGATGGCGTAATGCCCACATCACTCATTAAGATCGCTTTCTCGATATCCCCCAGGGTTCCTTTGTCATAAGGGGTAATCAAGAGCATACGCGCCTCTGGAATGGTGATGGATGCTAATTGGTTGAGGGGAGTTGGCACGCCATAGTATTCAACACTAATACGGTCTAAAATGCTGGCATTAGCACGTCCAGCCCGAATAGAACCTAACTCGCGTTGGTAGGCGTCAACGGTCTTTTGCATACGTTGCTTAGTATCTTTGATTAATTCAGTAGTCATTGAGACAGCCTCCTGCATATTTTGTACTAACTTACTATAGCATAAATTAGTAGCAAAAAGTATTATCAACATGAAAAAGAAGAAATTTTATAACTTATACCACATCTAAATATTGAGGAACGAAAAAATTTACTGGATCAGAAACGTCTATCGACTTAAAATCTATAATATATATTCTACACTTTATTGTCAGCGATGTAGAACCCTAATTCCCTTCAATCTCTTGAAATAAACTGCTGATTTCCTCAAAAATTTTTATTGCTTTATCAAATTGTTGAATTTCATTGGTATATAGCAATTCCTCATGCAACGACTCATAATTACTCCGAATTTTATGAGAATCAAATTTCTCTTTCCATTCATCAAAATTATATGGTGAGTCAGGAATATATTTTTCATGTAGCTTTCTTTTTTTAATATAAAATTGATCAGTTTTTTTAGTTTTGTCTAACAATTCTTTCAATTCTGCTTTATTGACAAAAAGAGCTTTGATATCTTCATGCTCAAATAGGCAAACGACATCGTATATATGTCGTACTTTAATATCTAAATTACCGTTAAAAGCATGACGTTTTACGGCGAGCACTTTATCCACAAACGTGCGAGTAATATCTAATACATTAACTTCAATAGGGGTTAGCTCGTATTTTTTAATATCATCAAGCAGTTTCTGCTCTTCCAAAAACTCATGAATATAGGTTTTTAGCTCCATTTTTTTGTATGGCTCTGGTCTAATTGAACTTGCAATTTCTAATTTTACTTTATCATGTTCGCCAATTCCATTGATCCATACATAAGAACTCTTTGCCTGCTGACTTCTTTCCGACTCGACTTTTTCCATACATAGGCCCGAACTCAATTTTTTTTCTATATCTTTTATACTACGTTCTATATTTTTTTTAGATTCGTCTGTTTTGTTTAAATAAGTTAAATCGATATCTTCAGAGAATCTATTAATTGTACCAGGATAACATTTACTAAGCGATGTTCCACCTTTAAAAACACATTTATCCACATATTTACTATCTGATAATTGTTCTAAAATCATTACGATTAAATAGTCTCTTTTTATAGAGGTCACAGGGATATTACGCCATTCTGAAGTCAATGTAGCTAAATCATTAAACATCTCACTATCTTCATGCAAATTCATATAAGGACACCTTTGGCTTTTTATAATTTGTTAGTTTAGACAGATAAACATCAATCGTATTCTGTACTTCATAAGTATCCAGAATTTTTTTTAAAAAGTTTAAAATATACTTTTGATATTTGGATTCCTTAAGAACTGTACATAAAGCATCATCACTATACGAGTTAATAGCGAATTCTTCACAATACTGCATGAAACGTTTTTCATCAAGATCTTGAATATTCTCAATCTCGCTTAGAACCTCTAGCATAGCTATAGTTTCTTTAATAGGTTTGGTAAATTCTAAATTGGCATATTTAATTGAAATGTTATTAATAGTATACTTATTGTGATTATTGTTAGTTATAATATGGTATTTCTTGGAAACTTGACTTGTCAAATGTAATTGATTAAATAATTGGTAGCCTACAAACATCCCCTTATCATTTTTGATAAAATGATCTATAATTTCAATTTCACTTGGTGATACAATACCAAATCGTGTATTTTTTGGTTTAGCATACACACCTTTACTTAGGCGTACAAGTCTTCCTTTTTCTTGATTCCGCTTTAAAATCTGATAGTAGTTTTCTTCAGTAATAGCTTCATATTTATAAATGCTATCATAGAGTTCTTTCGCGAAAAAAATTTCTTTGTCTGGCATCTTTTCGATTACCTCAGCAATAAAGGTTGCGTGCGTCATGTTTTCCCCCCCTAACTTAACCTAAGTATGTCAAATTCTCTTCTTTTTGTCAAGTTTTTTAAAATTTAACTTGACATGTGTAGATACTACTTGAATAGCTATTAATTGTTTACTTTACGCATAACATACCTATTGCCCCCTCCTCTATGAAAAGTACAATGAAACAATAATCAAAAGCAAGACTTAAGAGTTATATTTTAGAGTTATATATTGAGGTTGTTCTAGTCTCATAAGAGAAAATCTCGCTCCATTAACTCTTTGTGATCATTTTGGAGGTAGCTAGTAGCAAATTGACGTTAGATAAGAAGTATTTCATTCTTATTATATTTTCCATATAGGACGTATAACAGAGGATAGTGGCATATTAAGGATAAAATCTTATTCGTAACTTTTCAATAAATAGACCATATACTGAATGCACTTTTAGCTTCTATAGTAAGTTGCAAGGTAGCTAGCTTGCCTCTAGAAATGGTCGTTATTTTTACGGAGGTTATTTTCATACCCACAGTTAGAAAAATAACTATACGGGGTGAAGTTCACTCTATATTGCTATTTAAAATAGTAAAAATGGGGCATGCCGAAGCTATCTGATACCTGATAGCTGATTAAAGTAATATTTATTTGCCGCCAACGACCGTCCCGATGGATTCACCCAAAACTACCCGTCGAATATTACCAGGTTCATTCAAGTTGAAGACAACCAATGGAATATCGTTATCCATGCTGAGCGAGCTAGCGGTAGAGTCCATAACCTTTAGGCCCTTAGCAATAACATCTAAGTGGGACAAGTTGTCGAACTTAGTTGCATTGGCATCATGGCGTGGATCGGCATCGTAGACACCATCCACATTGTTCTTAGCCATCAAGATAACGTCTGCGTTCACTTCTGCAGCACGCAAAGCGGCTAGCGTATCAGTTGAGAAGTAAGGGTTCCCGGTACCTGCAGCAAAGATAACCACGCGGCCCTTTTCCAAGTGGCGGATAGCACGACGACGGATGAATGGTTCCGCAATTTGGCGCATATCGATAGAAGTTTGAACCCGAGTTGGCACGCCATTGTTCTCCAGAACATCTTGTAGGGCTAAGGAGTTCATGACAGTCGCTAACATGCCCATGTAGTCGGCTTGCGCCCGTTCCATGCCCATCTCAGCGCCTGTAATCCCGCGCCAGATATTGCCACCACCGACAATAATGGCGATTTCTACGCCTAGAGCGTGAACTTCTTTAATTTCCTTGACCATTTCTTTGATGGTTGCTGGATCAATGCCAAAGCCAGATTGTCCAGCCATGGCTTCGCCGCTTAATTTCAAGACGACACGTTTGTATTTCGGTTCTACCATTTTCCTTACTCCTTACCTTGATTTGCCTGATGAGTCCGTTTTTCAGAAAAAGCCCCAATCACTTGGGGCTTAGTCAATTAGACGAGCTTATTTACCCATTTGGGCAGCCACTTCGTCTGCAAAGTTATCTTGACGTTTTTCCATACCTTCACCGACTTCATAACGGACAAAAGTTTTCACTTTGCCGCCCTTAGAAGCTACGAATTCAGCAACTGTTTGGTCAGGATTCTTAACGAATGCTTGTTCAGTTAAGCTGATTTCAGCTAAGTATTTGTTCATACGACCTTTAATCATTTTCTCAACGATGTTAGCTGGTTTGCCTTCGTTGAGGGCGATTTCGGTTTGGATTTTTTCTTCGTGTTTGTAGTCTTCTTCAGATACATCTTCACGGCTTACGTAACGTGGGTTGATCGCTGCAACGTGCATAGCAACATCTTTAGCTGCTACAGAATCATCAGAACCTTCGATAACAGTTAAGACACCAATACGGCCACCCATGTGGAGGTATTCACCGAAAGCATCGCCATCAGCTTTAGACAATACTTCGAAACGACGAAGAGAAAGTTTTTCACCGATAACGGTTGTACCTTCTAAGATTAATTCTTCGATTGTCTTGTCGCCAACTTTAACAGCTAAAGCTTCTTCCATAGTAGCTGGTTTTGCTTCAGCAATAGCTTTAACAACAGTTGCTACTAAAGCTTGGAACTTGTCGTTCTTAGCAACGAAGTCAGTTTCAGAGTTCAATTCGATTAAGGCAGCAGTGTTGCCGTCTACATAAGTAGCAGTAACCCCTTCAGCTGCGATACGGTCAGCTTTTTTAGCAGCTTTAGCTAAACCTTTTTCACGCAAGAAGTCTACCGCTTTGTCGATGTCGCCTTCAACTTCAACTAAAGCTTTTTTAGCGTCCATCATACCGACGCCAGTCATGTCGCGTAATTCTTTTACTAATTTTGCAGTAATGTTTGCCATTTTGTATGTTTCCTCCTCAGGTCTTATAAAAAACTGTCTCAACACAGGTCCCTAGCCTTGAGCCTATGGTTATCCTCCTGAATTAAGACAGTTCATGCTTATACTAAGTTAAGTAACGCTTAGGCTTCTTGGCCTTCGTTTGATTCGAACAAGTTGTCGAAGAAAGCTTTGTCAGTTGATTCTTCAGCGACAGCTTCTACAACCCCTTGGTTGCTTTCGATAACAGCGTCAGCCATAGCACCAGCGATTAAGCTGATAGCACGGATAGCGTCATCGTTAGATGGGATTACTACGTCGATTTCATCTGGGTCACAGTTAGTGTCGACCATAGCAACGATTGGAATGTTTAATTTTTGAGCTTCTTGAACCGCGATGCGCTCTTTACGTGGGTCCACGATGAAGATAACATCTGGAATTCTTGGCATGTCCTTGATCCCGCCTAAGAATTTCTCTAAACGCTCTTGTTCCTTACGGATTTCGATAACTTCTTTCTTAGGAAGTACTTCGAAGGTCCCGTCTTCAGCCATTTTTTCGATAGCTTTCAAACGACGGATACGGCCTTGGATAGTATCCCAGTTAGTCAAGAGACCACCCAACCAACGGTGGTTGATGTAGTATTGACCTGAACGAACTGCGTGTTCTTCAACAGCTTTTTGAGCTTGTTTCTTAGTACCAACGAAGAGTACTACACCGCCGTCAGCTGCTGCTTCACGCATGTAGTTGTATGCTTCGTCAACCAATTTAACGGTTTTTTGTAAGTCGATGATGTAGATACCGTTACGTTCTGTAAAGATGTAACGCTTCATCTTAGGGTTCCAACGGCGAGTCTGGTGACCGAAGTGTACACCAGCTTCTAATAATTGCTTCATAGAAATTACTGACATTTCTATACCTCCATTTGGTTTAATATTTTTCCTCCGAACGTGTCACCTAGCAAGGAAACTTGGTTACCCAAGCACCGTCCTCACTATCAACGAACGTGCGAATTGGCGCATCAGGTGATGCAACCTTATATAATATACACCATCTCATAAGAAAAAGCAAGGCCTAGCTTTTAAACTAGGACCTGCTTTTTCGAGTAATGTTTAACGTTGCCAAGCAGAATCAGGTGTGTTTTTTGTGGCATAAGCTGCTTCCTCAGGAGTAAAACCTTCCCTAATTAACCAATCATATAAGTCTTGGCGATTTTTCGAGAGAAATGTGAGTGTACTTGCAGCTTTTAAAGCAACACTGTTCCAGTCAATACCTTGAGTTGCCATCGTGATTTCATTCTGAGTGAACTTACGACTTACTAAATCCTCAACAATACTTGCTTTAGATTTAGAGTAAGTCAGTCCCTGATCTACAATCACTTTAGCATTAGCTTGCCAATCCACCTTAACTTTTGCCAAGGCAGCTTCAGCTACTTTTGAACTGAATCCATCTATGTACTCGGTTGTCAGTTGGTAATAAGTATCTTGTCTAGAAAGATGCATTTCATATGCATAATACCGAACTCTTCCTACTGCTTTTTCAACCGTTTCGTTATCAAGGGAATCTATGCTGCTTTCAGAAGATGTTCCGTCAGCTGATTGACTTGTTTGATCTGAACTAGAATTAGATAATTCACTGGACTCAGGTTTGACATCTCTGACCCATTTACCGTTTGCATCGACCACATACCCGTCTGGAGTTACAGTATTGACAAGCATAGCGCCTGAACTACCTAAATAGTAATCACCGACCCATTTGTTAGCAAGCATTACTCCTGATTCATTTAAATAGTACCATTTACCATCAATTTGTTTCCAGCCGGAAGCCAGGGCTCCACTTGCACCAAAATAGTACAAGTTTTGATTATCCTTATGCCAACCGGTTATCATGGCACCACTTCCATCAAATAGATAGGTGCTGTTACCAATAGTCTGACGGCCCGTTACATAGCTTCCATCAGCGGATAAATAAAACCAACTATTCCCATAGTTTGGATCTTGAATCCACTTATTGCTTGCCATTGATCCATCGGACTGTAAATAGTACTTCCCCTTCCAAGAATTTTTTAAGTAATTGCCTGCCTTATTGAAATAATACCAGGTATTTCCATCTTTAGCCCATTTTTCAGATGCCATTGAACCATCAGACTGTAAATAATATCCACCACTCCAAGTATTGCGTAGATATTTCCCTTCCGAATCCACATAATACCAGTAGTTTCCGTAAGATACCCATTTGGAGGTAGCCATTTCTCCAGATGACGTTAGATAATAATCTCCTACCCATTCATTTGTAGCCCTTTGATTGTTTCTGTAGTAATACCACAGTGAGTTTTCTTTAAGCCAACCGTTTTTTAAGACAGGTGCCGCTGAAGATTGTACTGCATTTAGAGGCTTTCCATCAGCACGGCGCGCTCTAAACTTGCCTTTTGATTTACTAATCTCACATGCGATGCCATCTTTATCAGCATCTAAACTTCGACTATAGCCATCTTGGCCAACATATATATTACCATATCCTTTAGCCCAAGCTTCGTCACAATTTCGGAAGTGGATTGCGTGTACGTCTGTTGGTGCTATAACCGCTGTTAACGATGATAACACAAGTATAGATATACAAAATTTTGACAACTTCATAAATAATCCCCCTATAGAATATAATGATGAATCTGCTTACATTATAACTCTTTGTTCACAGGGATTCAATCTATTTGTGTATCTTTTGTTAAAATAAAAGATCATACAGGGATGAACGCTTAATTTTCATGGTCTCAGTTCTTGGATATTCTAACCAATCTATCACAATCGGCTTGTTCATAAATGGCATATCCGAAGTCAGTTCCCACCAGGCTTGCCAATCCATGGTCATACCATCATTGACTGCAATAACCGGCTGTGCATAGCCCTTTGGGTCTCTAATAATGACCACTTCAGCCAAAAAATCCAGTTTATCCAAAAGCACATCTTCTAATGCAAGTGTACTTGGTAAATCCTCCACTAGGTCGACTTGGCGATCTTGCAGATAGAGATGGCCCCGTTGATCTATATAGCCGTAGTCCCCACTATCCCACCATTCACCATAAACATTTTCAGCAAATCGCTCTTCTTCTTGATAGTAAGTTAGCGCCCTGCCCTTGGAATAGAGTTGGATATGTCCTGGTTGGCCTTGCTTGACAGGATTACCCTCAGCATCACATATTCTGGCCTCGGTTAAGTCGCCTAGGCCTAGTCCCATGTCTCTGGCTTCGAGATTAGCTAAGCTTCTTAAGCGATGGGCTCTTAAAATCATAGGCCCACATTCACTTTGTCCGTAGACCTGTAGGAAGACAGGATGGTTAGCCTTAGCTGCCTTCAAGAATGAAGCCATGGTATCGCCATTAATGGCATCAAAAGTCGAATGGAAGTACTTAGTTTCCTTAAAGAGGTCCGGATGGCCCTGTGCTAGACCACGCCACTGAACAAAATGATTAGGATGAGTTTCCACTGCATAAGGTGGGTGTGCTCTGAAAGCAGCCTCCACTGAAGATAGGTCAGGATTCGATAGCGGCATCATGGGAAAGCCCAAGGACATAAGGCTAGAAACCCCAATATTGAAACGTGAATGCACAGGACTAACCAAAAAACTACAGAGTTTTCTCTCTTGCATCAGGTCTAAGACCCGCTTCTGCCAGAGGGTCCGCCAGCCCATGCTAGAGCAAGAGTGACAGATAAGCTTTGGAATTCCAGTTGTGCCCGATGTATGGGTCATATAGGCAATAGCATCTAAATCGAACTTAGTTGACTCAAGCTCATTTACTTCTTTCGCATCTAGTATAGAGTCAAGACTTAAGTAACTTGAGCCATTTGGAGTGGCAAGTTGTGACACATTTTTAGCCGTTTTCTGGTCGTAAATTAAGGCATGTCCTTGCCCCAGTCTTTGGCCGAAGACCTTAATAACCTCAGCTCCTAAGTGATAGGACACCATAACTGGTACCGCACCAAGTTTAGTCAAGGCAAGCGCTAAAAGATAGGTGTCAAAAGCAGGCGCCTTATAGACCATGACCATAGTCCCAGCCTTAATACCTAATCTGGCTAACTGCTTAGCACGTCGATCAATGGATTTTAAAGCATCCTGATAGCTAGTTTCAAGACCTAATTCCGGGAAAGCAGCTAAAGTCTGATCAAAATAAATGGGAACACGAGGCCATTTGCGACTAGCAGTCGCAAAGTTATCATAGAGATTGAGAGGCTCATAATCAAATCGCGCCATGCTCTGTTTCCTCACTTTTGGCTTGTGGGTCCCCTTCTTCTTCTACTTGCTTATTTTCAGATTTACCTGGCAATAGGGCGTCAGGAACTAGGTCCTTGATGAAGCTTGTGGCACTATCTATCTTGCCTTGAACGACTTCCAAGAAGTTGGCATTTGTTTCATCCCCCTGCTCCTTATAGATGGCTTGGAGCTGAGCGAATCCTTCTTTAAGCAACTCACTATCCTCTGTATCACGAATTTGACGTTGTAGAGAGATAAGAAACGCGAGGAAATTGTCCCCTATCTCGTTCAAAGTTTCAATACCTGTAGCCTCAATAATGCCAAATATGGCACCGAAGAATTCTTCTAACTCTTGGGCAGAATGCTGGTCAACCCATTGACCAAGGGTAGCTTGAAGACGCTGACTCCCTGGGGTTACCGACTCTACTTCCTTGAAACTTATCTTATCGATTTGCCAGTTCTCTAGCAGGTGTTGCATCATGCTAATGCCTTTGCAGGCGACCACCTTGGCTTGAACTGTATGGAAGAGAATCTGACTGACCACCGCATCCTCTGGCTGGAAGGCATGAATCTTGGACTCAATGGCCAAATAGCCCTCTGTCTCTAGAAAATCCCTTTGGTAACCCGGCCCGTCATAAGCATAAATGGCCGACACTTGATTCTGTAGCTTTTTATCAAGTTGACTAGCGGCATAAATTGCTAAGTTGGCTCCTTTGGAGTGACCGGCTATAATATATTGCCCATCAAATTCAGTCATGACTTTGGTCAGGTATTCTCTAGCAGCATCCTGAGCCGGCACCTGGGTTTGGTGGCTCATATTGAAGTCTTCCTTCCAACCCACAATCGTTTCATCTGTCCCACGGAAGACTACCAAATAGGTATTAACTTCCGGAATATAGAAGGTTGCCGCCGCAAACTGCTTCTCTAACTTGAGGTCTAAGTCGGATTGAAAGCCGAAAATCTGAATATTACGATAGCGTGATGCTTGGGCTGCGGCCTTGGCTACCTCAAGACGCCCCTTGGAAATTAAGAAAGGATTTTCCTCTTGAATTTCTTTTTTGTCTTGCGCAAATTGCTGGTAAAAATCCATCACAGAAATGGCTTTTGATTCGGATATAACATGACTGACATAATCATCTAACTTGAGATAGACCATTTCGACCATAACTGCAATATCTACCTCATTGAGAGGTTGGAGCTCAAAATCAACATGGCCGATATTCTTAATATACTGTTTAAAATCTGACATTTAGTCATCCCTCTTTTCTGGACACAGTAATCCTACTTTCATCCTAGCACTTTAGGCAATAAAAGCAAGTTTCCTGATTATTTTGTGTCTAACTATACACAAAAAGAGGCAGGAATCACTTCCTACCTCCATTCCATATCATTTAGATTGATACTTTGGTTTGAGAATCTCACTATAAATAACCGCATCCTTAAGGGTCTTGCGATTGAGCTTGGTGAGTTTAGAACCAGGCCTTGTTTGGTGGTGATTAGAAGCACCTATACGTTCAAGTTGAATGGCATCTGTATCAGATTCGGCTAAGGACCAATCTTGGTCACTGACACCCCACCGATCAGCCAAGGACGCTTCCATTTGAGCTTGAGCCTGATCAAACTCAACCTCGTCCAACATAGACTGTCCCGCTTCGCCTTTTGCTTGTAAGAGATTATCAGCCTCAATTTCCTCAGCACCTAGAGCTTGGTCTAATTCTTGGTTAAGATAATCAATCTTATCTTCTAATGAGGCTCTCTCCTGATCAGTGAGATTAGGATCCTGTGCTGCAGCCATGAGCACATTCAATTGAGCTGACAGATTTCTTAGTGAATACTGAGGGTCTACTTGTGGCATTGGGTTCTGGCGGAATCTTGCTTGCTTGCCCGCCGCATTATCACGAATCATGTCCCGAATTTTAGGGATGAGGAAAGACGCAAGGAAAATCAGCAAAAAGATATAGCCTCTCATTGGTTAACTCCCCTTTCATCATGACTTAAGTGTCCTATTCAGAAATCACTGTGTCGCCGGCTGGTTTTTCATCCTTAGCAATGGATTCACGCATGGCAGTATCGGCTTGGATATTTTGTAATTGATAGTAATCATGAATGCCTAGGTTGCCTTTACGGAAAGCTTCGGCAATAGCTAATGGCACTTCAGATTCTGCTTCAACCACTTTAGCACGCATGCGTTGTACTTCGGCCAACATTTCTTGTTCTTGGGCAACCGCGAAGGCACGACGTTCTTCAGCCTTAGCTTGAGCAATCTTCTTGTCTGCTACAGCTTGGTCAGCTTGCAATTTAGCCCCGATGTTACGGCCCACATCAACGTCCGCAATATCAATGGATAGAATCTCAAAGGCAGTCCCTGAGTCTAAACCTTTACGTAAAACAGTTTGGGAAATAGAGTCTGGGTTCTCTAGGACAATGGAGTGCTTAGCGGCACTACCTACGGTCGTAACAATCCCTTCACCAACACGGGCAATGATGGTTTCTTCACCAGCACCCCCGACTAAACGTTCGATATTGGCACGTACGGTCACTTTAGCTTTGGCCTTAACTTCAATCCCGTCCATAGCGACACCCGCAATAATTGGGGTTTCAATTACCTTAGGGTTAACCGATACTTGAACGGCTTCAAAAACGTTACGCCCTGCCAAATCAATAGCAGCTGCTTGTTCGAATTCCAAGTCAATATTGGCACGTTGAGCCGCAATTAAGGCATCAATGACCATGTTGACATTCCCACCTGCTAAATAGTGGGCTTCAAGTTCATTTGTATTAATGACTAAGCCTGCTTTGGTTGCCTTAATCATTGGGTTAATAATCATTTTTGGCACAACCCGCCGCAAACGCATCCCGATTAAATTCCCAATCCCCACTTTAACACCAGAGAAGTAGGCGGTAATCCATAAACCTACTGGTACAAAGCGGAAGAAGAGGCTAATCAGTACTAATAAGACGATAATTAATAAACCTAATGGAATCCATCCATTCATTATGCTTCTCCTCCTTTTCTAACAACAAGTGTCCCTTGGCTAACAGCCTGCACCGCAACCGTCGCCCCTTGACTAATAAAGTTGTGGGCACTCCGCGCTTCATAGACCTGGCCATCTACTTCGACTTTACCAACCGGCTTCAAATCTGAAATAGCATGTCCTGGGTGGCCAATGAGCGGGTGATCAGCACTAGCTGCCTGGTCTCCTTGTCTTCCTCGAGCATGAGAGTTAATCTGCGCATCTAGAATTAAGGCTTCATTGACCTTAATAGAAAGGCCAAACTTCAATAGGACGAAGAAGACTGTCACACTGACAAGTCCAATCCCGAAGAGTAAGAGCCAGGTCTCTTGCCAATTCTGTGTATGGTATTGGAGTACCAAGCCCATGACAACTGAGCCAATAAGGCCTGCAAAACCTGTTTGTGGTAAGTAGAACTCTAAGATGACCATGACTACCCCAACTGAGAAAATGATAAAGGGTAAGAGTCCATCAGACTGCCAAGCTTCAAAATACCAAGCAAAGGAAGCTAATGCTAAAAGTGCTGTCGGCAACTTCTGCTTGAAGAAGAGCGTGGCCGTCGTAAAAGCAACCCCCAACAAGATAAGTAGATACACGAGTTATTCCTCCTCTCAAGTTTCTAAGTCTATTATAGCACTTTCACTAAAGTCTGAAAACTATTTATACAAACTTACCAATTCGATTCTTCAGAAGATGAGAGCTCTTCAATTGGTCTAGCATCTTTGGCCTCGCTAGGAAGCTCAAATTTCATATCTGAGACCTTATTATGGCGACTAAAGGAAATTTTAGCATGCTGGATGTGGGGGCTCCCTTCTATTTGGGTCTCTACCTTCAAATCAAGTGATTGGAGATAATGTTCCTTTTTAGAAACCTCTACAGTCAAACTAAACTTGCCTTGCCTTTCATTTGAGTCTGTCTCCGTCAAATCCATTAGCAAGTCTCTTGACAAATCACCAAGGAGGCCAAGGTCATGGCCTTGCAATTTCAACAAGTAACTTGTTTCCGATTCTTCAACGGTCATTTTTTCAGTTAGCTTTTTGTCTGCTAAGACTGTCATCAGGCGCTGGTATTCTGGTTTGATATCCTCTGTTTTAGCTGTCGATATCGTGTACCATTGGGTATTGAGACGCCCATAAAAGGTTTTGTCATTCAAGCTCTTTATGATTTCAACGAACCGGCCATCAGGATAGCCCTGATCTAGAATACCAAAGTAATGAAGACCGACGATTTGCCCAACCTTATTATAGGCCATATCACCTTCTAAGGCTGTGACATTGGTCTTGTCATCTGATAGGACTATTTTCTCGAAAGACATGAAGACTGAAGAAAGTAGCCGCTCTCGCCATACTTCTTCCATGATTTGGCTAGCCTTAGGAGAGGACTCACGACTTTGGCTGGAGTCAGCTGTTTCACTTGTTTCATCACTTGATTCAGTCCTATCAGAACTGCTTTTCTCTTCCAAGACAGCGTCTTGCGTCCATGGAGCCAAGGTCAGATCTTTCTCAGGGACTTGATTAATATCTTCTACCGATAGCTCTGCAGACCGCTGTTCTTGATCGTCTTGATAGTAATAGCTTAAGCCCTTAAGATTAAAATCCTTCTGGTCGATGACGAGCTCAAGACTACTCTTTTCTTGACCGACTTTATCTCGCCCAATACTAAAGAGGAAAAGGTGGGTTAAGGACTGGTCCTTGTCACTGATGTAGACATGATAACTCGAATCTTTAAGTTCAACCTTAGCGTATGGGGCGTCAAGTAAAATAATGGACGTAAGAATATCCTGGTAATTGACATAGGCAAAGGGAGAACTTATCTGCCTATAGCTAGCCTGATTAGCCTCTGATTTCGTATACAAAAGATAGTCATCTTGAGCTTTCTTAGTCAAAAAATACTCAAATTTAAGTATGCCAGCCAAATTGAATTCTTCATGATTAAAGGAAAGAATCGGCTCACTCTTCTGGTCATCACTGACTTCAAATTTATTCCAAGCTATATACGCATCTTCACTTGGCACAGAAAACTCCTTAGTTTTTCGAGAGGTCTTTGCGGTGAGTTTAACACTTAAAACCTTTTGTCGCGCTTGCTCTAGCTTATCCTGTAATTCAGGGAAGGTCATACGCTCAGTCTCTTCAGATATCAGTGAACTTCCCTCACTTGCTTTAGAACTTTCCTCAGAGGTAGCATCTAAAATTGGTGGGCGTGCAGCGACACTTTGGCCCATATAGTTGACAAGAAAACTTAATCCTAAACAGCCAACTAACAATTGCTTAGTCAAGTGTTTCATCTTATTAACCTCCTTACCCTCTAGTACCTAAATCAAAGGATAAATTTGATAGTTCAATTATAACATAAAGCCTCTAAAGTCACCAAATAATCCTATTAAAATAGCGAGAGCAGCCATGCTCTCGCTATCTGACTTATTCAAGAATAGTCAAGGTCTGACGTTTCTCACGCATGAGGACATCTCGACCCAATAATTTGTAGAGGGTCGCTGCTAAAGGAATCCCCAGAATCATGCCTGAAATACCCATTAAGCCACCACCGACTGTGAAGGCCACTAAGACCCAGAGACCTGGTAACCCAATAGAACCTCCCACCACACGTGGATAGATTAGGTTCCCTTCCAGTTGCATGATAATGATGACCATGACCAGATAAAAGAGCGCCTGGCTTGGTGAAACAGCCAATAGCATGAGAGTCCCTACTGCTGCAGAGATATAGCCACCAATAATAGGAATTAAGGCCATAACCCCAGCAATCACTCCTAACATACCCGCATATGGCAGATTGAAGATGCTGGCAGCAACAGTGACTAGGCTGCCCAGAATGATGCCTTCCAAGGTCATCCCCACGAAGAAATTGGTGAAGGATTCATTCATTAGGCGAATAATATCTAAGAGAGTCTGAGCGTGGCTAGGTTTCAAGTAGGCCATAATGAGCCGCTTACCTTGTAGTAAAAGACGTTCCTTAGACCCCAAAATATAGAGGGCAACCATCAAGGACAGGATGGAGTTAATAGTATTAGATGCCACCCCAGTAATTGTAGTAAAGGTAATGTTTAAGAAGTTAGAAGACAAGCTGTTAAGAACTGTCATGGATTGTTGAATCAGGCTGCCCCAGTTGATATTAAGCTGTGACATGAGGGTCTGCAACTGAGGGAAATAAGCATCATACTCTTCAATCGCCTTCTGTAGCCAAGTGCTGACACTTGGAATGACCTCAATAAAACGACTAATAGCGGTCGATAACTGTGGTAAGACTAGGACCAGAATCATAATAACCGCCAAGACAAAAGTCAAGAGGGATAAGAGCATAGATACTGGTCGCTTCAGTTCTTTAATCAACGGCATTTTTACCTGTAACTTAGTTAAAAGCCTTTCGTAGCGAACCATAAGTAGATTCAAGATGTAGGCAAAAATAGCCCCGTTAATAATTGGTCCCAAAGTCTTATAGATGGATCCGACTAAGCCCATAATGGAATTCCAGTTCCATAAAACCAAGACAATGAGGGTGATTAAACCAATGTATTTCATAATATATTTATCGTAGCGTGCCATAGCGCTCCTCCTAGCAATCCTAATCAAGCAATAAGTCATTGGGATTGTCAAAATCACGAGAGATTAACTCTTTATGTTTAATTTTACCTTACGCTAGGCTAGAAAGAAAGTCAAGTAAATAAGAAGGCCTTGCACATTAAAAAAGATGACTAAGTTAACTTAGTCATCTTACTCGCCCTTATTCTTGATTAGGTTTTGATTCAAAGACCAGGTGGTCATCTTCTAAGTGCACCATCACATGCGAGTTAGCTTGTATGTCCCCGGCAATGATAGCCTTAGCTAATGGCGTTTCTAATTCACGCGTCATATAGCGCATGAGTGGACGTGCCCCGTAGACTGGGTCATAGCCATTATGAGCTAACCAAGTGGCTGCTTGATCATCTAGCTCTAGGCTAATATCTTGGTAAGCCAAACGTTCTTGCAGACTCTTCAAGAGTTTGAAGACAATCTTATTCATGTGGCTTTGTGCCAATGGTGTAAAGAGTACGGTGTCGTCAATCCGGTTGAGGAACTCTGGCTTGAAGTGTTGACGCAAGAGTTGACGGACTTGAGCTGCTGTCTCTGGATTGATGCTACCATCGTCCTCAACTCCTTCTAACAAGAGGCTTGAGCCAATATTAGAGGTCATAATCAGCACTGTATTCTTGAAGTCAACAGTCCGTCCTTTAGAGTCGGTCAAGCGACCGTCGTCAAGAACTTGGAGTAGGATATTGAAGACGTCTGGGTGGGCCTTTTCAATTTCATCTAATAAGACGATGGTATATGGCGTCCGTCGCACAGCCTCTGTTAATTGGCCCCCTTCTTCATAACCTACATAGCCTGGAGGAGCCCCTACCAGACGAGAGACATTGTGTTTCTCCATATACTCGGACATATCAATCCGGACCAGATGGCTTTCTGAGTCAAAGAGCGTTTCTGCTAAGGCTTTGGCTAACTCTGTCTTCCCTACCCCAGTAGGTCCTAAGAAGAGGAAGGAACCGATTGGACGGTTAGGGTTTTGTAAGCCTGCACGAGAACGTAAAACTGCTTCCGCTACCTTATCAACTGCCTCGTCCTGGCCAATGACGCGTTCATGTAGGGTGTCGCTAAGCTTAAGTAACTTCTCACGTTCACCTTCCACCAGTCGATTAACCGGAATTCCTGTCAATCGCCCTACAACCTGCGCGATTTCTTCGTCAGTCACTGATTCTTGGGTCAGACGTTCATGACGTGGCACAGTTTCTTTGGCTTCAAGTTCTGCTAGCTCCTTCTCTAATTGTGGAATCTTACCATGGCGCAGGACGGCTGCCTGTTCCAAATCGTAGCTAGCTTCCGCTTCTTCGAGTTGGTGGCGAGCCGCTTCTAACTCAAGGCGCTTGTCACGCATTTTGTTTGAAGCTTCTTTTTCGATTTCCCAGCGCATTTTGAGCATGTTGGCTTGTTCGCGTAGATCAGCCAATTCTTCTTGTAAGTTCTCTAAGCGTTTCTTACTTGCTTCGTCGTGCTCTTTCTTAAGTGCCGCTTCTTCGATTTCAAGTTGCATGAGACGACGATTGACTTGGTCCATTTCTGTCGGCATAGAGTTAATTTCCACCCGAATGGTTGCGCATGCTTCGTCGACTAAGTCAATGGCCTTATCAGGTAAGAAGCGGTCGGTAATGTAGCGGTTGGACAGGATAGCTGCTGCCACCAAGGCGTTGTCATGAATGTTAACTCCGTGGTGGATTTCGAAGCGTTCCTTGAGTCCCCGTAAGATAGAAATAGTATCTTCCACTGTTGGCTCTTGAACTAGTACCCGTTGGAAACGACGTTCCAAGGCCTTATCCTTTTCGATGTTCTCGCGGTATTCGTCTAAGGTAGTGGCACCAATACAGTGCAACTCCCCACGAGCCAACATCGGTTTGAGCAAGTTACCGGCGTCCATAGCGCCATCTGTCTTACCAGCTCCCACAATCAGGTGAATCTCATCAATGAAGAGCAAGATTCTGCCTTCTGACTGTTTCACTTCCTTAAGAACGGCCTTGAGACGTTCTTCAAATTCACCGCGGTACTTGGCTCCGGCAATCAAGGCCCCCATATCAAGGCTGTAGATTTCCTTGTCTTTGAGGTTCTCAGGTACATCGCGTCTTACAATACGATGGGCTAACCCTTCCACAATGGCAGTCTTACCAACACCTGGTTCCCCGATTAAGACTGGGTTGTTCTTGGTCTTACGTGATAGGATTCGGATGACATCCCGAATTTCTTCGTCACGTCCGATGACTGGATCTAGTTTATTCTCTCTTACGGCTTGGACAAGGTTTGTGGCATACTTGGCCAAAGCTTCATAGGTTTCTTCTTGGTTTTGTGAAGTCACGCGTGATCCTCCTCTCAATTGATCGATACGTTCTTTTAATTTAGACTCACTGATATCATGTTGATTCAAGAATTGAGTCAAGGGATTGCCCTTTTGTTTGTAGAGTGCCAATAGAACAACTTCAGTAGATAAATATTCATCCTGATTGTCCTTAGCAATCTGATTAGCTACTGCAAAAAGTTGGTTAAGTCGTTGACTAATGGCTTGGCCATACTGGACATTGCTTCCTGATACGACACTGATTGCGTCAATCTCCTTGTTGACTAGTTGGCGAAATTCTTCCATAGGAACGCCAATTTCTTCATAGAGACGTGCCGCAAATTCATTAGGTTGAATCAGAACATGCCAGAGATGAGGAATATCAATTTCCTGATGTTGCCGGGTAATGGCAATCTGTTGCGCTTGACCCAAAGCTTCTTGCATGGTTGTTGTCATTTTTTCAATCATCTTAGCACCTTCCTTTATAGTTGTTTGGTCAAAAATAGTCAGTGTTTTTAGTGTTTAATAATAGCCCAATCTTGGGCACATTCTTAGTATAGACCAAAAGTCAAAAAAGGTCAAGAGTTTTCTCTGACCTTTTTTGACTTTAAACTTTTCTTAACCTTTTAAGCCAGGTGTATAGTTGTAAATATTGCTGAAGCCCGCTGCTTCGAGACTTTGTGCCACACGGCGTGACTTAACACCTCGGTTACAGTAAACCGCAATTGGCAACGTCTTATCTCTATCAGCTAAATCCGTCAAGATAGTTTCCTCAGGATGATGAAGTGCTCCCTCCATATGACCTTCTTCATAATCCGCTTGAGACCGGACATCAATGACTAGTCCCTCCGGATTTTGTGCTTTGAAATCCTCAACGGCTTGTAAATCTGCTAACTCACGCATAATATCCCTCCTATAATTTAACGCCTAAGGCGATACGGGCATAGCGACTCATGCGACTTGGGTCCCAAGCTGGATACCAAACCAACTCAACCTTAACTTCTTTAATTTGGTCAATCTTAAGCAAAGCCTGTTTGACATCATTGATGATAACGTCTGCTAAAGGGCAACCAATTGTGGTCAAGGTCATCTGAACTTCACAGACCCCTTCTTCGCTTAAATCGACTTCATAAACCAAGCCAAGATTGACGATATCAATTCCCAGTTCTGGGTCAATCACTTCTTCCAAAGCGGTTTGAATCTGGGTCTGTAGTTTTTCTGTTAGTTCTTGACTCATGGTCACAAGCCCCTTTCCTTGGCAATTACTCCTTCATTGTAAGCTATTTAATAGAAAAATCAAGTATCTTGCCTGTCATTAAGAGTTGAAAGCCAAGGCAGAAATGGCTATACTAAGATGATAAGGAGGATTTCCATGCAAGCCTATCTCATCGCCATTGATTTAGATGGCACAACCTTAAATAATCAATCACAATTAAGTCCCTATACCATTCAAGTCCTACAAAAAGTACGTGATATGGGGCACCTGGTCGTTATCGCCACTGGGAGACCTTACCGCAACAGTCAACAGTTTTACAAGGCGCTTGACCCTCAGGCGCCCATTCTTAACCTCAATGGAGCTTGTGCCCACTATCCTGGTCGTCCCAACTGGCAAGCACGCTATGAAGCGGAAGTCCCACGGGAATTAGCTCTCAAAATTATGGATCAAAGTCGAGACCTAGGTGTTTCCTTAGTCTGTGCTGAAGGTCCCGGCTACGTCTTTGTTTCTAGTTATGATATTCCGGATAGTCCCTTCTTCCAAGTTGATCCAAACGATCTAACCTTGATGACACCAGAGAGTCTGACCTTTGGCCCGACATCACTTAGCGTCTTTTCAACCGCTGAGACTCAAGAGCCAATTAAAAAACTACTATTAAAAGAATACGGTCATACGGTGGATATTGACACTTGGGGCGGCACCCTTCCCTTTTTGGAAGTGGTTCAGAAAGGCGTCAATAAAGCTTATGGGATTGATCGCTTAGCCCAGTTCTACCATATTCCCAATTCCCATATTATGGCTTTTGGCGACCAACATAATGATTTGTCTATGATTGCTTATGCCGGCCATGGTGTAGCCATGGCAAACGCCATTGAACCTCTTAAGGCAATCGCTAACGATATCACTACCTACACCAATGATCAAGACGGCTTAGCCCATTACTTGGTTGATTTCTTCCAATTATAAGAATTTGTCTCTCCCTCAATTGGGAGAGCTTTTTTACAATCACACACTATAAAAAAACTCAGAGCAAAAGCTCTGAGTTTTTACGCATTTAGGGTTTGCGTCTATTGGTCGCACTCGCTTAGTTACGACGACGTACTGGGTTGATGACATATGCTGCCGCCAATAAGAAGCTTAAACCTGCCAAACCAGTTAAGAATGTATCATGTTCACCAGTCTTAGGTAATTCATGCTTACCAGAAGGAGTTGGTGGGGTTGGTGGTTGATCGACTGGCTTACGAGAGTTAATAACTGTTGCTGAAGAAGCTGTTAAATTCTCAACCTTCCATTCATAGCCACCTTGGTTAGATGGATCTAACTCATCAACAGTATAGACACTTGGCGTAGTAGTGCCATCTTGATAGAGTGGTAGGTCTGTCCAAACTACTTGCCCATCTTCTTTCGGTACATCACGGAGTTCACCAAAGGCCTGACCATCACGCTTTAATTGGAACTTAGCATTTGGACGCTTCATGTCAGCGCCAAACCCACGCCATTGCTTGTCAACAGTAAAGCTAGTGGTCTTGTTTTGAAGTGTGTTGGTTACAGTCACGGTGTTTGCTGTTTGATCTGCATAGGTCGCTGCATACGGAGAATCCACTGCTTGTAATTCTTGAACAGTGTAGACACTTGCTTCAGTCTTACCTTCTTGATAATAAGGTAAATTAGTCCAAGCAACTTGTCCATCAACCGTTGGAACAGCTTGTGGTTGGCCATAAGCTACTCCATCACGGTAGAGTTGGAATTGAGCTTGAGGGCGAATGGATTGATCCTTATCACCTTTCCAAACTTTGCTTGCAACAAAACCAGTTGTCTTGAAGGTGTTTGTAACGGTCACACTACCGTTAGCATCAGAAGTGTAGGTAACTTCATAGCCATTTGGCGTTTCAGTTAATTCTTCTACAGTGTAAACAGAAGCATCAGTCTTACCATCTTGGTAGTATGGTAAGTTAGTCCAAGTCACTAAACCGCCTTCTTTTGGCACGCCCTTAGCTTCACCATAGTTAGCACCGTCACGTTTGAGTTGGAACTTAACGGCTGGACGTTTGCTTGCATCTTGGTCGCCTGCCCATACCTTGGTTACTTTGAACTCGGTAGTACGGTAAGTATTGGTTACAGTTGCACTTGTAGCGGTTTGGTTGCTATAGGCAACGTCATAACCAGTACCTTCTAGGCCAGTTTCTTCTACTGTGTAAACAGATGGATCAGTCTTACCATCTTGGTAGTAAGGCAAGTTGGACCAAGTTACTTTCCCACCTGCTTGAGGTACGTCTTTAGCATCGCCATAGTTAGCTCCATCACGTTTGAGTTGGAACTTAGTTGCTGGACGCTTAGTAGCGTCTTGGTCGCCTGCCCATACCTTAGTAGCCTTAAACTCTGTAGAACGTTTTTTGTTCTCAATTGTACGGATTACACCCGATTCAGTAACGGTTACTTCAGTCACATCATTGGATAACTCATAACCTGCTGGAGCTGTCTCTTCTTGAATTTTGAAGGTACCTTTTTCAGCTAAAGTATCTTTAATTTTATCAGAAATGGTTGAACCATCCGTGCCAGTAGGCGCTAAGCGGAATTCATTCCCATCTGGGTCAGTTACTTTAAAGACAGCGCCCGCTAAAGGCTTCTTAGTTTCAGCATCTACCTTATTAATCACAATACGGTAGGCAACATTCAATTGAATAGCCCCGCCTTCCGTCAAACTGCTACGACGACGGACTTCCTCTTTCGTGCTATTGTTTACTGCGTTATTAGGGAGGGGTTTATCATCACCTTGAACAGAAATCACGTTCCCTACGGTACTCCCATCCCCAGGAGCGGTTGTTTTATAGTCCAAAATGAAAGGTTTACCTGATGGGTTGAAGATAGTCATTTTGAACTTAGTGTAGTTATCACTGAAGCTAATAGAGTAGTCACTACCTTCTTCTAATTCATAACCATCATCTAAACCCCAGTTCTGATTAATCTTTTTACCCGACAAGAGACGGAAGCTTTCAGGGATAAACTGCATGTCCCCACTACCCTGGGAAATTTCATCATAAACAACATATTTATTATATTTGCCTAGGCTTGCGTTAAGACGAACACGCCAAGGGTGAACATAATTACCTGTAGTGCCCAGAGCAACAGATTCCCAAGGGTCTTCAATCATAACCCCCCATAACTTGTTAAAGTTCTCACCGCTTAGGTAAGGGCCGTTGTCAGTGACTGGTCCACGTGGGTTTACTTTTAACATGATATCTACGCCTGCAGCGACACCTTTTTCTTTAAGGCGAATAGTAACTGGAGTTGTAATTGTATCAGATTTAAACTCCACAAAGAAACTTCCCCGTACACCATAAGCACTATCAGCTTTTTTTGCTTCAAGGTATTTTTCTAAGTTTTGAATGCTGATATGAACTGAACCACCTTTACCAGAGCCATTAGAAGTAACTTCCGCTACCCCAACGGCAATGCCGGTTGGACCATCTATCAAGTCAAAACTCCCTGCTTGAACTGTTAGAGGTGCTGGAATTTCGTACTCAAAGTAATCCCCATTGTTCAAGTTATAATCATAGTCTGATAGGTCAAATTGCATTTCAAAACCGAAAAGCGCTCCTTCTCTTAAGACGTAGTTGCCGTCTTCATCCTTGGTTGCTTCACGAGCATTGTTATAGTCCCAAACAATAGCACTTCTAACTGCATTGTGTAAGGCTTTAGGTGTGCCATTGATATTAGTATTAAGCGCTTGTGCTTGGGGGAAGGTTGCTTCCTCTTCAGATTCTGATGAAGCATTTTCATTTGCATCAACATTTGACGACGAATTTACAGACGAAGAGACAAGCTCCTCGACATCGGATGCGCTACTGACATCCTGAGCAAAAGCCTCTAACGGGCCTGATAAAACACTGAAGATGAGCATTAAGATGGCAAATAGTTTTGCCCATTTAACATTTTCCTTCATATATCTTCCTCCTCTTGATTAAGTCATCCTCACGGCAACAGAACACTCTATGACAACGGCCCTTGTGGGGCAAAGCCCTGCTTCAATCAGAATGAGTAGCCAAATCCTTAATCGCTATTCGTTCGACTAGTTAAGTCTAGGTTTCTTATACTTGCTAATTAACCAATAGTCCTATTCTTAATAAATTACTTTCTGATACAGACTTCCAATCTATCTTATAAATAAAAGTTTACTTTACTACCTTCCGTCTTTACCTATCACCTTCACTTGATATTTCTCATTTTCCACCCCCTATAATCGTAAATATGAGTGATAGAACACGACCGAGATAGTAATAAATCAATACATTGAGACAGCCTTATGACAATTGCACTAGAAATACTATTTCATTTATATAACCAGTCAGTGATATTATAACAAATAGGTTACGTTCTGTAAATCTAAAAACGTTAATTAATACCACATATTGTTTCTAATATTCGTATCACCATCTATATATAGAGGTTAAGACAACTAATTATACATATCTATAGATGAATAGTTATATAATCAACACAAAAATACGAACATTGCATTTAAATCGAAAAGTTATTAATATTTACTTGTCTATATAAATTGACATTCATAAATCCACTTTAAAGTTGTCTAGGCTTTATAACATGGTTTCAATTAGATACATCAAAATTAAATTTCTAATATTTTTTTGCAAACGCAACCAGTCCTTTAGTTATATTTTTCGTACAAATATATGGGTTTGATTGAGATCTTAAAAGTACAAAAAAAGTAGTTAACACTTAGATTAACTACTTTTCTTTGCGAACGTTTTTGATATTTAATTCTAATTATCTCCGCAATCTAGCTGAGCAGCCTCAAGACTCATTGAATTTGCTTGTTGATAGCCACTTTCATAGGCCAAACCCTCTTCAGTGACATGAGGTTGCTTAAAGACAATATGCCCCTGAACCTGAGCGCGGAAAGCCTCTCTTACTTCTTCAGGAACTTGAATTACCAAGGAATAGCCCGCTTCTTCCTCTACCATAACTTGACGCTGACGCTCATATTTTGCTGCTAAGCCATCCATAAAACCTTGATAATAGGCTCGACGTTGGCTTTGCTTCTGGGAGGTGGTCAAATCTTGGCTAAGAAATTTAAGGTGTTGTCCAGCATGATACTTCATGGCGTTGGTCGCTAGTTGAAAGACATGGTAGGCTAAATCTACGTCTGACTGATATCCCATATAGACGATCTTGCGCTGAGTTTTTGATTGATGAGGCAATCGCGTGCTCTGTACATAGAGCATAATGCGAAAATTATCGGCAATAGTTCGTGCCAATATCTTCTCCCACCAAAAGAGGGTTTTGTACACAGATAAGGAACGTGTGACAATGACATCTAGACTAGTGGCAGCATCTAGCTCATGTTGGGATATTTTATGCTTAAGCATGAGTTTTTGCGCCATCAAGAGAGCTGTTTGGCTCTCCTCATCCTGGTTACCGTCCTCTGCTAGCTCAAGCAAATTACGGATTTTATCCAAGATTTTATCATTTGGATTCATGATTACCCGACCTTTCTGTGGAAACTCCGGTCATAAATTCAAGCTAACTGACTTAGAACTTGCTCAAAATGACCTGGCAGTGGCGCCTTAAATTCTAACCACTCACCTGTTCTAGGATGTTGTAATTTAAGTGCATAGGCATGAAGTAGTTGGCCAGACATATCATGGACAAGTGATCCTTTGACATGGTCCAGCCCCTTGCGATAAACTGGGTCACCAACTAGTGGATGTCCAATAAACTCTAGGTGGACACGAATCTGGTGAGTCCGACCTGTCTCTAACTCCAAGTCTAATAAAGTAGCATTCTCAAAACTTTTTAAGACTTGAAAACGAGTTAAAGCATATTTCCCGTCTTTAGCAACCGTCCAACGCAAGCGGTTAGCTGGATCTCTTTGCAGTGGGGCTTCAATAGTACCTTGCGGAGCTTTGACATGGCCATGCACGAGCGCCATATATGAGCGACGCATATCATGATTGACTAGTTGGTCTGCTAAAGCTTGGTGAGCGGCATTATGTTTAGCCACTACTAAGAGGCCAGAAGTGTCCTTATCAATCCGATGTACGATACCAGGGCGGTATAAATCCGAACCACTGGACAGATTGCCGTTCAAGTAATGAAGTAAGCCATTGACCAGAGTTCCCTGTAGATGGCCTTTCGAAGGATGCACGACTAGTCCTGCTGGTTTATTAATGACTAGGATATCGTCGTCTTCATAAACAATATTGAGATCCATTGCCTCAGGTTCTGGTAGCGTGTCTTCTTCTACTATAAGGCTCCGACGCTCAACCAGGAGGCATTCATCTCCCTTTAGTTTAAAGTTGGCTTTTTGATGGTGACCATCTACCCTTACAAGGCCGTCTTTGATAATCTTTTGAATAGTTGAGCGGCTTTCGCCAGGCATTAAGTCGGTTAAGATCTTATCCAGACGTCCTGCCTGCCCCTTTAATTGAAATTTCTCTGCTGTCATAAGCAACTCCTTCTTTGCGACATTCTTTAAAATAAAGTCAAATCTTGCTCTTTTGCGAGTACAAGTAAAATGATAACACCAATCGTTAAGGCTGAATCCGCAAGATTGAAAATTGGGAAATTAATAAAATCCGTTTGTAGCATATCAACAACATAGCCATTGACAAGACGATCAATCAGGTTGCCTAATGCTCCGCCTACTAGACATCCATAGGCAAAATTGACCCAGGAAGAGCTAGCTTGTTTTTTATAAATCTTATAGCTGAAAAAAGTAACTGCTAAGACTGTAATAGCAATAAAGAGACCTTGAGCTCCGGGTAAGATGCCCCAAGATGCGCCCCTATTTTGTACGTAGGTTAAACTGAAATATCCCGGAATAAGCTTAATTTGGGATCCTATCGCAAGATTTGAAACAACCCAAAACTTCAGACCCTGGTCGGCTATTATGAGGCCAACTATCGTAACCAATGCGACTAACATGTCGTTCTCCTTGTTAAATGCGTTTTCTTTTTGGTATAATAAAGATGTATAAGTTCTATTATACCTCAAAATGGTGAAGAAAACACCTAGGTGGCACCTAAAAACTAAAGTAAAGGAGTCTTTATGAAGCGATTCAAATATCTATTGATTTTGCTCTGTAGTTGCCTTTTTCTTGTGGCTTGCGACAATTCCTTAACTCGCGTAGATCGCGCTGTAGGTCTAATTCAAGAGGATACTACTGCCATTCTCAATGATTTAACCGAAATTCAAACACAAGAAAAGAATTTGCAAGCAGCTTTTGAAACAGACTTAGGCCAAAATGATTTGGCGCTTTTCAACAAAAATGATAGCCAAGTTGAGAAAAACATTCAAGAACGGAAATCAAGAATTGATGATATCAATAAAAAGCGGACTCACCTTCAAGAGATGCTCAAGGAACTTAGTCAGGGAACTGATAATAAGAATCTTCCCACTGACAAATTCCAAAATATCAGTACTGCCATTAATCAATTAGACCAGGATTTAGCTACTTATGTAACGGACTATGCGGCGAATTTGGCCCTGGAATCTCAATCATTCAAGTCTATTGCTAATCCAGAATCTAACTACCAGTCTTTCTTTGATGTCTTAAAAAACGTTAACACACTCTCTACAACAAATCTTATGAATCTAGACAAGGTTCTGCCCCATTTTGAGAAACTAAATGCTAATCTAGTCAACCTTAAAGTTGAACTAGTTAAGTTGAAAGAACAGAAAAAATAGCTTCAGGAGGTAATGCATGAAATCAGTCAAACCCGGCGCTATCTTGCTGCTCTTGATGCTCGTTCTGACCGCATGTCAGAAGCAAGAACCCGCCCAACCGACCTATCAGACGCTCCCTCAGGTACAGGCTAAGTACACTGCAGATGAGATAGCCGACTTCAATAATCGGCGGAGTCAAGGCAAAACCAACCGTTATGAGGGTATTAAGATTGAAGATGGTCGTATCCTCGTGACTCCAACCAATTTACCTAAGGCTTTATTCTACGATAGCGGCATAAATATTGCCTATCCTAAAAACGGTGTAAAAGGCATCTATCTTTCACCTGAGATTATCGCCAACGAGACCAAGTTCCAAAATATCATCGCTATGATGAAGCGCAACGGACTTAATGCTGCTGTTATCGACTTCAAGGATGACTATGGCCAAATTGTCACCCAAATCGACACTGATAATGCCATGGTTAAAGAAAATATAGTCCAAGTGGCCGATTTAAAAGCCGCGCTCAAGACCTTAGAAGCCAACCAGATTTATCCAATTGCCCGTATTGTTACCTTCAAAGATAACATGATGTCGGAAAAACACCCAGAACTCTCCTTCCACTCACGTGAGACAGGAAGCATCTGGTCGGATGGCAATGGCTCTCAGTTTATTAACCCCTACCTAGAAGAAGTCTGGAAATACAATATCGAAGTTTCCATTGCTGCCGCTAAGATGGGCTTCAAGGAAATTCAGTTTGACTATGTCCGCTTTCCAGAAGGTTTTGAGACCTTTGCTGAAGATTTGCGCTTCGACAAAGGCAACTACAGCAACTATGTATCCGCAAGTGGCAATAAAATTGAAGGTGAAGACCGTGTTGCGGCTATTACTGACTTCTTGAAACTCGCCAAAGAACAACTTGCGCCTTATGGCGTTAAAGTTGGTGCCGATGTCTTCGGTATTACAGCCGTTACTAGTGGTCAAACCGAAACAACCGGGATTGGTCAGGACTTTGCAAAAATGGCCGAACAGCTAGATGTTATTTCGAGTATGATCTACCCTTCTCACTGGGGTACAGCCTTCTTTGGAATTGAGCTACCTGACTTACATCCTTATGAGTTAGTCGATGAATATATGTTCTCAGAGGAACAGGTACTTAAGAACGTCCAAAATAAGGTAATCAGCCGCCCATGGATCCAAGACTTCACTGACTCAAGCAAACCAATAGGTACCTATCAAGAATACGGCACCTTACAGGTTCAGGCACAAATTAATGCCCTAGCCAAGCACAATATTCACGAGTTCTTACTCTGGAATGCTAACGGTGATTATTCTGAAGGCATTGATGTCAGTGGTAAAAACACTAATAATCCAACCACCAATCAAGGGTCTAACCAACAGATGCAGAATACACAACAGAATCAAAATAATGGCAATCACTAGATAGCAGAAAACCCCCGTCACTGAATGAATCAGTGACGGGGATTTTCTTTATATTCTTGCTTAAGGTAAGAGCTTAACTTGAGCTGGTTCAGACGATACTTGCTGATAAATCGGGTTAGCTTGCCAATGATAGTGAGTGTTAGGCTCCATGAAATCTGCGCCATAGAGTAAGGACAGATAGCGATGGCAATCTTGCGGTACCATTACTTTATGCTCTTCAATATTGGCCCAAACAATCTCCATTAGTGGTAATTGATAACGATAAGACATCAAGCGAGTTGGCTGGCCAATGGCATTAATCTTGAAATCAATGGTGACACTCGAAAATTGACTCTCTGTAACCTCATAGAAGATAAAGTCGATGTTAAGCCCATTGAAATCATAGGCCCGTTCTACGACTTTCCCCTCATAGGTAAAGTCCTTGCGTTTACGAAATCCATTGGCTAAGAGATGACCTTCATAGACATCAAAGGCCTCTAAGTCACTGACTTTGAGAGCAAAGTCCATATCAATATCATGCTCAATGCGTCCACCTTCACGGTAGTAACCTAGCAGACTACCGAAATCTAGCCATAAGTCAAAGTTTAAATGAGTTTGATCATAGACAATCTCTAAAATTCGGTCGAAATTGGCCCTTAATAGAGCTTGACGCCCTTCATCTAATTCTTTGTTAGCCTTCTGATTTAGCTGCTTAATAATCGGCAATTTTTTAATGCTATCCTTGTGTTTACCTAAGAGGCTGGCCAAACTCCGTTTAGCCCATTGCATAAGTGACATTTAGGCTTCCTCCCTGTAAGCAGTAAATGGTGCATGTTGAACACGGTCTTCTTCTGCAGGCAATTGCATATAATCTGCTCCATAGATAGCCGTCAGAACTTGATCGTAATCTGACAGAATTTGATAGCGGCGATCTTCAAATTGGGCCTCTTGAACTTGTTCATGTGCCGTCTTAACAAAACTTGTATCGCGACGCTTCTTCTCCATCAAGTAATCAAGGCGATTAGAGTCGCTCCCCTTCTGTGCTAATTGGTCCATTTTTCGGTTCCAAATACGAGGTGGCAAGAGACGGAAGAAGAAATTCACGGCATAGCGAATAAGGTTACCTAAGCCGCCCTCTTCGTTACGAATGCCATTCCAAGAATAGGCCGAAAGTTGACGAAACTGATCTAGGCGGTCCATTTTTGCTTGATCGCCCTTAGCATGGTCAAAGGGAAAGACGTCTACACAGATACCTAATTTACTTGGCCATGCTAAAGTATTGTTTTCATAGAAAGTACGCTTATCGACCACACGATAAAACGGGAAAGGATAATGCCAAGCATCTTGGTAACCCGTCACCTGGTAAACTGGATGACGGTCTGACTTGATGGCTTGATAGAGACGCTCATACTCTGAACGAACTAAGGCAATATCCATATCATCATCCCAAGGAATGAAACCTTGATGGCGCACTGCACCAAGTAAAGTGCCGTAAGCCAAACTATATTGGATTTGCTCACGTTGGCAAATGGCATGGATATAGTCCATTATTTCAAGTTCAACTCGACGGACTTCTTGGTCATTTAACTGACGGTATCCAGCATAATCCTTAGATATAACCGCTTCATAATATCCTAAAATAGAGAATAAGATGACCCCTAAGAAGGAAATCCCGTATAAGGTCGAACTTAAGAACAAGTTGGAAGTAAAGATAGCTGCCATCATAGCTAGAATCATGTCTAAATCCTGACGGCTAACTCCTTTCTTGTTAAGTGCCCACCATTTGGCTAAAAGACGCTTGGTAGATGCCAAGATAAAGAAGCCTAAGGTGATAAAGCCTAAGATACCATTGTAGAATAGGACTTCAATATAACCGTTATGAGTGAGATAGTGTTGCTTAACCACATAACTATTGGCATCATATGACTTGGCTACACTGTGCCAGTTACCTGAAGAAAAACCTAAGACTGGACGGTAAGGAACTAGAGCTAAGGTTGACTTCCAAATATCAAAACGGTTATTAGAGATATTGGTTTCCTCAGTATCTGACCGTTTTAATGTACCTTCACCAGTGGTCACATTTGGCTTACCTGCTAGGCTCTCCTCGTCATTCAAGATACGAACGCCACCTGATTGTTGTAAGTAAAATTCCCCTACTGTGTCGACACTGTAGACACCTACACCAATAGCAGCAAAGACCACACAGATAGTCAAGAAACGCTTCTTCAATTGCCAGCCAGAGATGTTGACCATGCTGTAGATTAGGGTAGCAGCAAGCAAGCATAATAAGGCTGTTCTAGAACCTGATAAGACGATGTAAACGAAGTTTATGAAAATCGACGAGACGATTGCCACTTTCATCCAAGTCACCTGACTCTTGCGCCATTGACTTAAGAGGAATAGGACTACCAATAGCGAGATAATAGCCAAGTAGTTAGGGCTAGCCAAAATCCCAAACAAACGCGACTCAATAAAGCCTTGACGAATAATTAAACCTTTATAGTCGCTGACGTGATAGCCAATTAAGGCAACGAATTGGCCAATGGAAATTAAATCACCGATAGTATTGACGATGACAACTAACCAGAACATGTTATTGAGCAAACGCTTAGCTTGTCCTTGACCCAAATTAATAAAGATTGGGTAAATGGCAAAGAAATAAAGGAAGAATATGACCATATTCTTAAAGTTTGCCATATAACCAAAGTTAACCACCAAGAGACTTGTTACAATATTCAAGAGGAAGAAAGCAACTAGCCAAGGTAGTAAACTGAGTTTGAGATGAACTTTCTTGGATAATAAGTTATAGAGCCCTAATAAGCACCCCATTAAGGTGATGGTACCATATACTAAAGGATGGGCACTGAGAAATTGTAAGGGAACAATCAACCCTGCCATACAATACATAATCAACGCTAAAAGAAAGCAAGTATTGATTTGGTAGTAATGTTTCTCAATCCAATCTAATCGTATCATTTATCCATGCAACTCCTTTTTGTATTTCTTACTAATGATTTGCTTATAGAGAGCAGGACTAATCTGTAAAGCAAGCATACTAAGTTTACGCCCCTTGGTGAAAAGCGGATCACGCATAATCTGCCAAAAGTGGTCTGTTAGATAGGACCGTAGGCGTTTTTTAAGACTGTCATCTTGATAGTCTGAATCTAGCAACAAACGATCATAGACATAGAAATGCGCCCAATAGAGCCGTGTCATAGCTACTGGCAACAAATCTGGGTAGTCCCGTTTGATAATTTCATAGTTTTGTTGATAAGCCTCAATCACATTGAGGTACTTGAGCGAAAATTTCTGGGTGGTAATGCTATTCGGGCGATGCATATAGTAATAGAGCTTGGCATCCGTCGCTACCACTCGCTGACACTTGGCTAACAAGCGAATCATGATAAAGGCATCTTCAGCGATTTTTCCTATCTCAAATTTCAAGTCATCGAAAAGTGAGCGCTTATAGAGTTTAGTTGGGGCCATGACTGTAAAGCCTTTAGCCGCCATCACATGGCCAATGGCCTCTTTGGCTGTAAAGATCCAAGTCTGTGCTTCTGCTTCTGGTCCACTCGGAATCTGGTCATCATAGATATCATAGTGTGAGCACATGGCCAAGTCTGCTTGGGCAGAGACCATCTCTTGATAAAGAGTCTTCATCATATCTAATGAGATCACATCATCACTGTCAATAAAGGCAATATACTGCCCTTTTGCTTGGGCAATGCCCGAATTACGCGCCGCAGATAGACCACCATTGGCCTGCGAGATAAGGCGAATGCGTTGATCTTCTTGCTCTAGACGCTGACAGATTTCTAAACTCTTATCAGTAGAGCCATCATTGACTAACAAGATTTCAAGGTTAGTATGACTTTGCTTGCGAATGCTGGTCACGCATCGCTCCAGATATGATTCCACATTGTATACAGGAACTACAACCGTAATTAAGTCTGACATGGTCTATCCCCTTCTTCTTAATTTATTGCCAACTGCTTCTACCATGCCGGTCAGTACAGGATCTTTAAGCAACCAGAGGGCCGCAAGGTAGTAGATACCACATAGGGTCATTAAAATGGCAAGATTTACTAAGACGGCTAAGTTTAAATGCGTCATTTGCACTGGAGATAGTGCCTTAACCACTATGCTGATTGGGATAAACCCTGCTGCAATCAGCCCATAGCGTAAGAAACTGCCAATAACAGGTTTTAACTTAATTAAGCCATGGCGTTTGATAAAGTAGATTTCGAGGGCAATTAGGACCCCTTCTGACAACCAAGTGGTTAAGATATAGATTTCTGGAGATGAGAAATGCATATTAAGGAGTAGGAACTTGAAGACTAGGTTGAGTAAGCCACAGGCGAAATAATAAAGGGTCAAACTCCGTTCATAGCCATGAATGAAGATGATTTGATTAGCGAAAAGGGTCTCAATAGACCAAGTAATACTCCGAATCCCGAAGATAGCTGTTACAGTCGCGGCTCCCATATAGGCGCCCCCACCATAAAGCAAGACAGCATAATTGCCTGTTATGAAGAGCCCTAAACTAATTGGCGCAATCAAGAAGGCAAAGAGACGTGCCCCTTTGTAGACTAGGTTGTCATAGGCTTCACGGTTATTCTGGCCTAGATAGTAGCCCAAACGCGGAATACTTACTGAGATTGGACTACTAATCAGAGTCGCAATCATAGTTGAAATTTTTTGACCTTGGCTATAAAGGCTGACGGCATCCTCTGAATCTGTATAGGATAGGAAGAGCTTGTCTAAAGCCGTATAAAGGGTCACTGCACTAGACATAAGCAGCAAACTAATCAAAGGCAGAATCATGGACAACATGTCTTTAACCTTGACCTTAACAAGCTTGACTTGGCGCTTAATCCAGACAAAACCGAAGAGATAGTTGAGAATTTGAGCACCAGACATGACCATTGCATAAATGATAATATCTTCCGCCGTTTTAACAAAGCCAAAGAGCGCCACAATCATAATAATTCGCAAGATGATGGTCTTAATTAAGATAAAACGATAATTCTCGAAAGCCTCCACCATCCACTCAATATAGAGGAAGCTAGATAGAATCTGACTTCCCAAAACTAAGTAGATTGCCAACTGACTCTTCTGGTGAACGGTCGCATAGACATAGCCCACATAGAATAGGGTCGTTAGAATGGATGAAATAACCGTAATGTAGAACAGGCTCGAGAAGAAGTAATTGACCTGATCCCGGTCATGCTTAACCTTACTAATTTGCCGGACACCAAAATAATAAACCCCTAATGAGGCAAAAGGTAAAAAAATGTTCATCAGCGTGTCGCCAGCATTAAAGTAGTTATATTCTACCGAGTTTTGAAAGACCCGGTTAATATAGGTTCCTGTGAGGACAGGCACCACCACGTTTGCAAATCGCACTAAGAAATTCGCGAGGGCATTGGTTTTGATGTTTTTCATGGAACCTCCCGTAGCTATTTTGCTAATTGAAATTTGTTTCCACTTATTCTACCACGAAAAGACGAATTATTCACCTGATTTCCAAATTCTTAATCTTTTAGGGATTAGCCCATAGCCTAGAATCTCAGTAATTTGTTAGCTATTCATCACCCATTAAGCGACAAAAAAGCTTAAACTAAGTACTTGACCAGTCTAATTGCGTAATCTGATTCAAATAGGACTTACTCTTGAGACGAATACCGACATATTCTTGGTAGATAGCATCCATGAGTATTCGCAAGTCCTTAAGAGTCTGATCACTTAAGTTAATGTTCTGGATTTGTTTTAAATCCACTTGAGACAGACGTCGGGCTAGGTGCACTGCTCGACTAGAAACTGGTAAGCAATGAATATCCAAAGAGGCATGACGGTCACACAAGACGGCTTGACGCTTGAGACTAAATCTTAAGGGTCGATCACTGACCTGGCAACTTGCACAAGAAGCCCATTGAATATGAATGCCAAAAAGTGGCAAGAGATGAATTTCTAGGTAAGCCACAATGACTTGAGGAGCTAAGCCTTGATTTAAGGCCTCAAGCACCTGTAGTAGAAGCTGATAGAGCTTAGGATTGGCTTGATTGTCCTCTAGAGCAGCATCCAGGAGTTGTAAGACATAGATGCCATAGGCCTGAAGCAAGATATCAGCCTGCAATCTTTGGAAAAGTTGGATTGACTGGCTTTCCTTTAGGAAAGAGAGGCCGTCGTCTTGAATATCACCAATATAGGCATGATGGGTCATAGGGAGGCAGGCGCTTGTCAGCCGATGATGGCCCCGATAAAGACCGCGCACAAAGAACATCTTAGTCCCAAATTCTTGGGTAAAAATCTTGACCAAGCCATCATGTTCGCGGTGAGGACGCTTGAAGAGGACAATGCCCTCAAACCGTTCATTCATGCCCCCTTCTCCCTTCTATCACCATCTCTTAGTAGTTATCTGGACGATAGCCAAAATCGCTAAGATTAGTTTGACGATCGCGCCAATTCTTTTGAACCTTGACCCACAAATCTAAATAAACCTTATCATCCAGCAATTGCTCAATATCACGCCGAGCAAGTTGGCCGATTTTCTTAATCATTTGGCCGCCGGCTCCAATGATAATCCCCTTCTGGCTCTTGCGTTCCACAATAATAGATGCTTGAACTTCAATCTTGCCATTCTCATTGCGTTGCATACTTTGCACTTGAACTGCAACAGAATGGGGAATCTCTTCCTGAGTCAGGAGTAAGATTTTTTCACGGATAAATTCGGCCACTACAAAATATTCGGGATGGTCCATAATTTGACTATCTGGATAGTACTTAGGTCCTTCCGGTAAGGCTTCTTGCAACTTAGCCACCAATTCCGGCACATTATTGCCTTGCGTAGCCGAAATCGGAAAGACTTGGTCAAAGCTTCTGACTTCTTGGTAACCTTCAATAATAGGCAAAAGATCATCAGGTTTGACTAAATCAATCTTGTTAATGACTAAAAAGACAGGAACCTTAACATTCTGGATACGTTCCATAATCAATCGATCGCCAGGGCCCATTTTTTCTGCAGCATTAACCACAAATAATACGGCATCTACCCCTTTGAGGGCGCTATAAGCCGTATTGACCATAAAGTCACCTAAGGCATGTTTAGGCTTATGAATACCCGGTGTATCAATGAAAACAATTTGGGCTTGATCATTGGTTAAGACCCCTTGAATTCGATTACGAGTGGTCTGTGCCTTATCCGACATAATGGCGATTTTCTGCCCTACAAAACGATTAAGTAAGGTTGATTTACCAACATTAGGGCGACCTATAATGGCTACGAAACCAGATTTAAATGCTTGATTACTCACGTTTCACGCTCTCTTTCTCTAAGACTTAAGCAAGACCTAACAGAATGGCTAGCACATGCCAGACTTTAGGGCCTAGGACCAGGAATCCCACTCCTACTGCCACCAAAGCCGCCACAACAACTGCAGCTGCTGCTACATCCTTGGCAACCTTGGCCAAGGGATGTAATTGTTCTCCAACTACCAAGTCAACTGTGGCCTCCACGGCGCTATTGACCAGCTCCATGCACCAAACCAATCCTGTCACAAGCAGCAAGAGACTAGCCTCAACGGCATTGACTCCAAGCAAGCCCACTATGATTAAAACCAAGACGGTCACCCCCGCGTGAACCTTGAGGTTACGCTCATTAGCTAAGGCATAGCCCAAACCGGACAATGAAGCGCGGAAGGAAGCCAAGATACTTGGATTGGCATGATGCTTGTAGGGGTGTTTATCGCGTGAGACCATAAGTCGTCAACACCTCTTCTTGGATTCTAAACATTTCCTGCGCTTCTTCTTCTGTCTGATGGTCATAGCCATTGAGATGAAGGAAACCATGAACCGCTAGGAAAGCCAGTTCACGGTCTAGACTGTGACCATAGTCCTGAGCTTGTTCTAGGGCGCGTGGGTAGGAAATGATGATGTCCCCTAAGTGTTGGGGTAAATCTTCTTCTTCCTCAAAATCAGCATCATCTAAATCTTCTGTCTCCTCTTCAGCAAGATCTAGATGGGCGAAGTCCACATCAAACTCACTAGTTACTTCAGTCAAGGCGAAGCTCAAAACATCCGTTGGCTTATCCAAACCGCGGTAGTCACGGTTGAGAGTCTGAATTTCCTCATTAGAAACAATGGACAAATCCAATTCAATTCCCTCAGGCAAGTTCAGATACTTTGCAGCTGCTTCAATGACTTCATGAAGCAATTTTTCTTGACCAGATGCCAGGTAGGCTTGGTCATCAATAATATCAACTAACATAAATGTCCTTTCTAATCCTAAATGGCCTACTTAGGATATTCTATACGGGTGTGATACATACTTGCGACTCCACGAATTAGAGAGGCTTGTACGATTTTTAATTCATTAACAGTTAAGCCACAGTCAGAAAACTGATCATCCGCCACTTTACCTTGGATAATACCGCCTACAAGTCCTTCTATGCTTGCTTGACTATACTCCTTAAGCGTACGGCTAGCAGCCTCAACCGAATCAGCAATCATGATGACAGCAGCTTCCTTAGTTCGCGGCTTAGGTCCTGGATAACGGAAATCCGCCTGATCTACAGGATGTCCTTCCTGTTGGGCTTGGTAGAAGAAGTATTGGACTAGCGTAGTTCCATGGTGTTGCCAACATATATCTTGAATAGAAGCAGGTAAATCATGAGCCTCCATAATTTCTACCCCAGCCGCTACGTGGCCTGTAATAATCTTGGCACTTTCAATTGGCTTAATCATCTTATGTGGATTTTCAACGCCTGCAGGCAAATTCTCAACGAAAAAGAGTGGATGCAGTGTTTTACCTACATCATGGTAGTAGCTTGCCACCCGCGTTAGCAGAGAATTTCCGCCAATGGCTTCTACTGCGTTGGCACTGAGGTTGGCTACCATCATACTGTGATGATAGGTCCCTGGTGCCTTTTCAATCAAAACCTTCAGTAAGGGATGATTGAGATTGGCCAACTGCTGTAGACTTAACTCTGCACTAGGATTGAAAAGTCGCTCCCAATAAGGAGATAAGGACAGGTAGAAAATAACCGTCATCAGGATATTAGCTAGCATTAGACCTGCCATACGTTGGCCTTGGAAGCTTGCTAAATCCATGTTGAAGCCCAATATTAAAGGCAGAATGGTCAATAGATGCAGGCCGATATAGGCTGGCACAAAGCGTCGTTTGCGCCCTAACCAAACCTTGGCGTTAACCAAGATCATACCGATTAAACCTGTGAAGCAATAAAAGACCAAGGGCAAGAGACTTTCCAAAACGTTAAAAACATCGCTCAAAACAAAGAGTGCCATAACATTAAAAGAAACCAAGCCAATTAAACCATCTCGAATACTGGTTTTAGGTACCACAAGCAATGGCCACAGGCTAATTGGTAGCAAGAGCGTTGCCCAGGCCAAGCCCCCTACTTGAATAAATTCTAGGGCCTTCAAGACAGCGAATAGGCCACCAAAGGCAAGCGCATAGATGGTCATATTCATTTGCACCTTGGCACTAGGGGCTTGTTTGAAACGGAAACCGTCGGTATTCAATCCTAAGAGCAAGAGGAAATGCGCAATAATTAAGGCATAAAAGATATAAGCATTATAGCGTCCAACACTGGCATCCAAGTAACCAAAGAGCTTGAGCTGACGCAAGACTGTCGAATCAATGACATGCCCTTCTTGTACAATAATTTGACCTTGAAGAATATAAGCTGGTTGAACGGCAGCCGCCGCTTCTTCTTTCAAGCGGTTAGTTTCTGCTTGGTTATAAACCAGGGTTGGTACAATAAATGGTTGAATGAAGTCTACCAGGGCCGACTGATACTGACTATATTGCCCTGCTTCACGAAGGCTAGCCCGTAGCTTGCTTAAGTTAGCCGCAGTATTAGCAGGCTCAATTTCCTGACTTAAGGTTTGACTCAGCAAATCAACCACATAAGTTGACATTGTTTCAAACTGCTTATCATCGAGTGATAGCCAAAGATTCCGGGCATTATCTGGCAAGGATTCATTCAAACTCATGAGGGCAACTGACCCTTGTTTTAAACTTTGATTATAGAGCAAGAGTCGCTCTGCCTCCGTTAATTGAGTCCAATAGAGGCGTTGACTGTTGCTAGTAAAGGATGCCTTAAGGGTCTCAAGGTCATTATCAGACCAGCCTTGAGCGCGGGCAGCCGACTCAAGGTCGCTGGCACGATAATCCTTCTGCCTTACGCCTTTGACAAATGAAAAATACTGATTCAACAAATCAACCTGTTGGTTTTTAACTTCGGGTGAGTAAAGTCGAACATCGGAAACACGACTGCGTGCATGTTGGCGTAATTCTTCTGTTCGTTCAGTATCTTCTACTGTCTTAGGAGCCCGAACGGTAATATCAGCTACTCGGTTAAGGGCAAAATTATAAGTTCTAGGTTGAACACTGGAATAGCCCAAAAGCAAGAGCCAAAGTGCCAGAACTAGCCCCACTAGGATTTGATAACTCAAGCCCATCTTAGCTTGCAGACGCTCTAAACGTCGATTCATTCCTATCACCTACACTTCGCCCATGTTCTCATCGGGCAACTTGCGACTATAAGCCTTGATAATATCTGCCACTACAGGGTGACGCACCACATCGAAGGAATCAAAGGTCACAAATTGGATGCGGTCAATTCCCTTGAGCTTGCTTTGAGCATCAACCAAACCTGATTTTACCCCTTTTGGTAAGTCAATTTGCGTTCTATCTCCGTTAATAATCATCTTAGAGCCGAAACCTAAACGCGTTAAGAACATTTTCATCTGGGCTATGGTCGTATTTTGAGCCTCATCTAAGATAACAAAGGCATCATCCAAGGTGCGGCCCCGCATATAGGCCAAAGGCGCAATTTCAATGACGCCGCGTTCCATCAGACGGTTGGTTTGTTCTGCCCCATAGATCGTGTAGAGCGCATCATAAACCGGACGCAAATAGGGATCGACCTTTTCCTTAAGGTCACCAGGCAAGAAGCCTAGGCTCTCCCCTGCTTCTACCGCAGGACGAGTCAAGATAATCTTCTTCACTCGGCCTTCCTTCAAGGCTTGAACCGCTAGCACTACAGCTAAGAAGGTTTTACCAGTCCCTGCAGGCCCAATGCCGAAAACCACGTCCTGTTTGGCAATGGCGCGCGTATATTGTAACTGACCAAAGTTTTTGACCCGGATAGCCCGGCCATCTGCTGCTCGACCAATGACTTCTTCATAGAGGTTGAGGAAGTAATCCAAGGTATTGTTCTGGGCCATTTTAATTGCAGTCACAATGTCCATGGTGTGTGGCGTAATATGGCGTTCTAGCAACTGCACTAATTGGTTAACAACCTCTAAGGTCAACTCTACAGCCGCTTGACGACCGGTAATGGTTAATTGCTCACCCCGCGTCGTGATAAGCACTTCAAAGTGTTCTTCAAGTAATTGAATATGGTGATCTTGATTGCCCAAAATGGCTAAAAGCCAATCCGGATTGGAAATAATTAATGTCTGACTATATGGGTGTTGTTCCGTCATAAGCAATCCCTCTCTTTTTCACGTCTCAGACGACGTCAGGCTAGATACTAGTGGACACACTAGGTTGATTCTATTATACCTTGTCTTGGACTAAAAGTCATGATTTGTGCCATTTTTGGGCCTTAAAACAAAAAACAGGAGCACAGCTCCTGTTAACATAGCTTATCCTAAGAGACGTTTAACTGTCTCATTAATGGCCTTGCCTTCTGCTTGGCCTTTAAGGCTACTAGCAGCTAATCCCATGACCTTGCCGAAATCTGCCTTGCTAGTAGCTCCCACTTGCGCCATAATCTCACGAATCTTGGCCTCTAAAGCCTCAGGACTGAGTTGTTCTGGCAAGTATTTTTGGACGATGACAATCTCGTCCTGGGTAGCTGACACCAAATCCTCGCGATCCGCTTTCTTAAATTCAGCCAGGGAATCACGACGTTGCTTGAGTTCCCGTGAAATAATGGTAATTTCTTGGTCTTGGCTTAAGGGCTCAGGCTGTTCTAGCGCCTCTTTCTGAAGAGCTGCTTTCAGCATGCGCAAAACCTTAAGGCTATCCTTGTCCTTAGCCTTCATGGCAGTTTTAATATCTTGATTAATCCGTTCTGTTAAAGTCATTAGGCTTCCTCCTTATAGGCTACCAATTCGATTTCAATGCCTGCATTAAGTGGAAGTTTCCCCACTTGAAAGGCTGATCGAGCTGGATAGTGGTCTTGGCTAAAGTATTGGCCATACACTCCGTTGACTGTTGCAAAGTCGGCAATGTCATTGAGGAAAACAGTCGTCTTAACGACATGGTCAAATGTCATGCCCTTTTCAGCTAATAAGGCTTTGAGGTTGGCAAAGACTTGATGGGTTTGGTCCCCAATAGTGGCCGGCATATTACCAGAAACAGGGTCGATTGGCAATTGGCCTGAGGCATAGAGCCAACCCTTGACATAGCTAGCATGTGAATAAGGTCCTACTGCTTTGGGTAACTTATCTGAAATAATACGTTGGATAGACATAAGTAAACTCCTTTACTCTTGATTTAATCGCTTATTCAAAGCGGAAATGATGCGTTCTGCAGCCTCAGCCACAAAATCTGGATGGGTGGCACAATTGAGACGAACGAAAGTGGCAGTTTGACGGCCAAAGGTCACCCCAAAGTTAACTGCCAGCCCCGCTTCATGAATCATGAAATCCTTAATCTGACTTACTGGCAAATAGGCCCCAAAATCTATAAAGGTGACATAGGTAGCTTGACGGTCAGGTATAACCAAATCCGGAAAGGCAGCTAATAGGGTTCGGCGTAAGTAGTCATCATTGTAATCTACTGTTGCATTAAGACCTTCTAACCACTGGCTACCAGATTCATAGGCTGCTTGTGTGGCCAGTAAGCCCATCAGGGAGTGGCTGGCTTGCTGATAAGGTGCCACGCCTCGGTCGTATGCTTGACGCAATTTTTCATCTGGAATAACCACATGGGAATTAAGCAGGCCCGCTAAATTAAAGGTCTTAGAGGGTGAGTTTAAGACAATGACTAGGTCACGATAGACGCTTAGGCGGTCATCCAAGGCAGAAACAAACTGATTGCCTGCCGCTACAAAGTCTTGATGGATTTCGTCAGAAATCAGATAAACATGATGACGACGGCAAATGGCAAGGAGCTGCTCCAACTCCTCTAGACTCCATAGACGACCTGTTGGATTGTGCGGTGAGCAGTGAATGAGTAATTTGACCTCGTCCTCTATAATTTGCTTCTCCAAGGCATCGAAGTCAATTTCATAGCGGTTATTGCGCAATTGCAACTGGTAGTCCACTAATTTACGGCCCGTGTCTTTAGCAGCGCCATGGAAGGGTGGATAAACAGGTGTCATAATCATGACCCCTTGACCCGGCTGGGTCAAGATTTGAACCAACCAATAGAAGCTGCTAACCACCCCTGGTGAGAAACGTACCCAGTCAGACTCAATCTGTACGCCAGCTCTTTCTTGTTGCCACTTAGCATAGGCTTGATAGTATTCTGGACAAGGATAGGAGTAGCCAAAGACCCCGTGGTCTACCCGCTCATGTAAAACCTTTTGGACCGCTTCAGGTACCTTAAAGTCCATATCCGCAATCCACATTCCCAGTAGATCTGGTGCTCCGAAAAGTTCTTGACTTAAGTCCCATTTCTTACAGTTACTACCACGACGGTCTGTAAAATACCGTTGGCAGAAATCAGCTACTTGTTGATTCATGGTCATCCCACCTTGTCCTAATGATGTTTTTATTATCCCCTTTTCAGGCCAAATTTGCAAGCAAAGTAAAACACCCAATGACCTTGGTCACTGAGTGTTTTGAATCGCTATGTATCGCTATTTATAAGCTAGCGTAATGTTATTAAAACTTACGTTTACGAGCTGCTTCTGATTTCTTCTTACGACGTACAGATGGTTTTTCGTAAAACTCACGTTTACGTGCCTCTCTTAAAGTACCTGTTTTAGAAACGTTACGCTTAAAGCGACGAAGAGCGTCATCTAGAGATTCGTTTTCACGAACGACTGTTTTAGACATGGGTTTCCCTCCCTCCGAGCTTTTAGTAACCTTTCCTAGATAAAGCATCTAAATAAGATTCCTTGTCTATTATAGCCTACTTCTTACCTATTTTTCAATAGGCTTTTTTCATTTTTTAAGGTTTTACTACCATAATTTTCATGATTTACCTTTACATTGCGCACACTTACCAAAAACATCAAAACGATGCCATTCGATTTCCACTTGGGATAGGTCGGTCTTAACCTGGTCCATAGGACATGCATCCAAGGGGATAGTCCGGCCACACACGGTGCAGATAAAATGGTGATGGTGGTGTCCATGGTCGCAGTTCCAACAGTTAATACGGAACATTTGCTCACCATTGTACTCCGTGGCTTCTAAGAGGCCTTCATCCACAAAATCATAAATATTGCGATAAGTCGTATTATAGCTCATAGTCGGATAGTCTTTGGCTAATTGTTGATGAATATACTTGGCGCTCAGATAGCGTTGATTTTCCGCAAATAAATGCAGAATCTCCTGACGCTTCTTGGTCATTTTGTAGCCAGCTGCTTTTAACTGTGCCATGCCACGCTTAACAATTTCATCCACTGACATGTCCTCAGTCTCCTGATGGTCATGCGATTGACAGTGATGATGGCCATGGCAATCATGATGGTGATGATCAACCATATACAAGCCCCCTTCTGATATGCTATGATATAAGTGATTAAGAATTGGAGGCGACTCACCATGGAAGACACACGTCCAACTTTACATTACTTTATTATTTCGGATGCGATTGGAGAAACTGCGCAAAAAGTTGCGCAATCATCCCTAGTTCAATATCCGTCTGCACATAAAGTATGTCACAAATACAACTTTATTTCAAATATAAACGATTTGGATATTGCCTTAGAAGATGCGGCGGCCCATGAAGGCTTAATCTTCATGACCATGATTGACAATGAAATGGCAGCCTATGCTGAACGCTTTTTCAACAAGCACCAGCTGACCTACTACAATCTCATTCAACCGATTGTGGACGAGATTGGCTACCGAATCAACATGAAACCAACCAAGATTATTGGGGCCCAACACGAGCTATCTGACCGCTACTTCGACAAGATTCGGGCTATGGAATATTGTATGTCTTTTGATGACGGTAAGGACCCTAAAGGGTTCGAAGAAGCCGATATCATCCTACTGGGTGTCTCCCGTACAGGTAAGACGCCCCTCTCCATGTATCTGGCTATGTTAGGTTACAAGGCAGCTAACCTGCCACTAATTCCAGAAAATGAATTACCAGAAATTCTCTTCAAGTTAGACCCTAACAAGATTGTCGGACTGACTAACCGGGTTGAAGTTATTAACCAACACCGGGATGCTCGCATGCGGGAATATGGCATTACTAGTCCAACTAAGTACGCCTCCTTCGATCGCATTCAGGAAGAATTTGACTTTGCCCAAGAAGTTTATGAACGCATTGGTTGCCAAACCCTAGACGTCTCCCAACGTAGCATTGAAGAATCAGCTGCCATTATCCTCAAGATGCTAGACCTACACAAACATGAAAACTAAGGCAAAATGCCCTGACAGAAAATTCTGTCAGGGCATTTTTTATGCTTATTCTGCTTCTACTTGGAGATGCAACTCTTGTAATTGAGCGCTAGCTACATGACTTGGGGCTTGGATAAAGGTATCCACCCCACGACCATTCTTAGGAAAGGCAATGACTTCCCGGATGTTTGGCTCTTTGGCTAAGAGCATGACCAAACGGTCTAGACCAAGTGCCAAACCACCATGTGGTGGGAAGCCGTAGTCTAAGGCGTCCAAGAGGAAGCCAAATTGACTTTGTGCTTCTTCTGGTGTGAAACCAAGCAAGTCAAACATTTGCTCTTGCATGGCACGGGTATGAATCCGGATGGAGCCCCCACCAATCTCATAGCCGTTAAGTACGATGTCATAGGCCTGCGCTAGGGCTTGATCTGGATTGGCCTTTAGGACTTCTAAATCAAGGTTTTGTGGCGAAGTAAATGGATGGTGGGCTGCAAAGTAGCGCCCTGCTTCTTCGTCATATTCGAAGAGCGGCCAGTCTGTAATCCAGACAAAGGCTAAGGCATCCTCGTCAAAGAGTTGATGAGCTTTGGCTAGGTTAACCCGTAACTCACCCAAAGCAGCAGCAACCACTTGAGGTTTATCCGCTACGAAGAAGAGAATGTCACCAGGTTCCCCTTGGGTCAAGTCTAGAATGGCTTGCGTGTCAGCTGGTTCAGCAAAGAACTTGGCAATTGGACCGTTCAAGCCTTCTTCGGTTACTTTCAACCAAGCAAGGCCTTTAGCACCATATGGTTTGACTACTTCTACTAAAGCATCTGCAGTCTTGCGAGTGTATGCGTCTGCTTGCCCCTTAAGGTTAATTGCCTTAACTTGGCCACCCTCTTTGACCGTGTTAGCAAACACAGAAAATTGACAGTTGGCAGCAAAGTCACTTAAATCCTTCAAGGTCATGTCAAAACGAATATCTGGTTTATCAACCCCATAATGAGCCATGGCATGGGCATAAGTCATGCTTGGGAAGGCATCAGTCATATCCAGACCTCTGGTAGCCTTGACCACTTCTTTTAGCATATGTTCCACGATTTCTTGGATGTCGGCTTGGTTTAAGAAGCTAGTTTCTAAGTCAATCTGAGTAAACTCTGGTTGACGATCGCCCCGTAAATCTTCGTCACGGAAGCAACGCACGATTTGATAGTAACGGTCAAAGCCTGCCCCCATTAACAACTGCTTGAATAATTGCGGTGATTGAGGTAAGGCGAAGAACTTACCTGCTTCACGAGTCGCAACCAAATAGTCACGCGCCCCTTCAGGAGTAGACTTAGTCAAATAAGGTGTCTCAACATCGATAAAGCCTAAATCATCCAAATAACGGCGGATGGCGCTAGTTACTTGATGACGGAGGCGTAAGTTAGCCTGCATACGTGGGCGGCGAAGGTCTAAGAAGCGATGCCGCATACGGAGATCATCTTGAATCTCAGCCTCATCGTCTAAGTAGATAGGTGGTGTCTTAGAAGTTGCTAGAATAGTCAGCTTCTCAGCCACCAATTCAAAATCACCAGTCGGAATTTTGGGGTTACGTTGTTTCTCATCACGGTATTGTAGCGTCCCCGTCACTTCTAGGACATACTCGCTACGAATACGCTCAGCGTCGGCCATGGCCTCCCCTAAGTGGTCACCATTGAGCACAACCTGACAGAAACCTTCACGGTCTCTTAAGTCAATAAAGATTAAGCCCCCGAGGTCGCGTCGTTTTTGTACCCAACCTTTTAGTGTGATGGTTTGGCCAACTTGTTCTTGGCCGACTTGACCACAGTACAAACGTTTTGTAGTCATTATAATTCCCCCTTAAAATACTTATCAATGACTGAGGTATCCACCGTTAATTGGCGGTAAGTCCCCATAAAGTCTTCTAATACTTGATCAAGTGGCAGTGTGACTTGCTTGCCACTAGCTGGATGCTTGGCTTGTACGGTCCCGGCCGCTAACTCGTCTTCCCCGATTGTCAAAATCACTTGGGCTTTGAGCTTGTCAGCTTGCTTAAATTGTGCCTTGAGGCCGCGATCCAGGTAATCCCGTTCTGCCAACAAGCCTTCTTTACGGGCTGCTTGAACTAGACGCAAGGCCATGATATTGCTTGCCTGACCTAATCCCATGACATAAACATCGAAGGGTTCAGCTTCAGGTACTTCCACTTCCTGTTGCTTGAGGAGTAGTAAGAGACGTTCTACCCCAATCCCGAAACCAAAACCAGGTGTTGCAGGACCACCAAGAGCCTCTACCAAACCATCATAACGGCCACCACCGCAGATGGTAGATTTTGCCCCAATGGCTTGATCATCTACCATAATTTCAAAAATCGTATCTTGATAGTAATCCAAACCACGAACCACTGATGGATCAACAAGATATGGAATCTCTAGGGCCTCTAACATGGCCTTTACGGTCTCGAAGTGTTCCTTGCTTTCTGGGCTGAGGTAGTCTGGAATTTTTGGCGCATTAGCTACTAGCGCCTTATCTTCTGGTGCCTTAGAATCTAAAATCCGCATAGGATTGTCAGTCAGGCGACGTTGTGAGTCTGCACTTAACTGGTCAGCCAATGGTGTGAAATAGTCAACCAAGGCTTGACGGTAGCGTGCTCGGTCTTGGGCTGACCCTAGGGAGTTGACATAGAGGGTTAAACCTTCAATACCCAATTCCTGGAAGAAGTCCCATGCCAGAGCGATGGTTTCCGCATCTGTCGCTGGATTGGTCGAACCGAAGACTTCTACCCCAATTTGGTTAAATTGACGTTGCCGGCCGGCTTGAGGGCGTTCATAACGGAACATGGACCCCATATAGTAGACTTTGTATGGTTTAGCATGTTCGGGGCCAAAAAGTTTGTTTTCAACATATGCCCGAACCACCCCTGCTGTCCCTTCCGGACGCAGAGCGCAATGGCGGTCGCCCTTATCCTTAAAGTCATACATTTCTTTGGATACAATCTCCGAAGTATCCCCTGATGAGCGAGCAAATAGCTCATAGGCTTCAAATAAGGGAGTCCGGATTTCTTGGAAATTATAGGTTTCAAAAACAGCGCGGGCTGAATCTTCTATATACTGCCAGATTCGACTTTCTGCTGGCAAGATATCAACCGTGCCCTTCATTCTTTTTACTTGTGCCATGATTATTGCCTCCTAGTAATATTGGTGATGGTTCTCTATAAAAGTAAACACGTCCTATAACCCCTGAGGATTATAGGACGTGTTGAAACGTGGTACCACCTATTCTTCGCATGATTACTACATGCCTTTGGACCTTAACGGGGTCAGCGGAATAAGTTTTCACTTATTCATCTCGGTAGTGTCTTGAAGGTTTAATTTGTGTCCTTGCAGCCTAGGGAACACTCTCTGAAGTAAAACCTCTACTTGTCTACGTCATCGATTTCTTTGCTTATTTCTATGTATTTTACCGCGTTTTATTTTCTACGTCAAGCCTATTGTGCTCTAGCCGAAGATTCCAAATATTCTTCTAAGCCCTTAACAATTCCTTCAGCAACTGCATCATAGTAACCAGAATTTTGAATTAGTTTCAAGTCGTCTTTATTACTCATATAACCTAATTCTAAGAGCAGACTTGGCTGATGGTTTTCTCTTAAGACATAATAGTTACCGAAGTGAACCCCATTGTTGCCGAGGGTTTGATTATTGAGTTGGATTTTAGCTAACTCTGTATTAACTAAATTAGCTAAGGATTCATCTTGAGAATGATAGTAGTAAGTTGTAATCCCCGAGGCGATGTTACTACTTGCCTCATCAAAGTGAATACTAATAAAGGCATCCACTTTCTCTTGGTTGGCTAGCTGTGCGCGCTCTTCAAGGCTGACATCTGTATCGCTCGTACGAGTCATCATGACAACTGCACCTTGAGCTTCTAATTTAGCCTTCAAGACATTTGAAGCAGCTAAGGTTACGGCCTTCTCTTGAGCATATGGATCTTGGCTAATAGCCCCTGGGTCGCTCCCACCGTGGCCCGCATCAATTAAGATAACCGCCCCATTGAGGGAATGTGCAATCGGACCATCCACATGGTCTTTAGAGGCATCTTCAAAGGCTACAATACGAGACTCTACATAGCCACGTTGACCATTTTGGTCCTCTACATGATAGAATTCTGTACCGTCGTCGCCATTAACCGTTCCCAGATATTTGAAACGCTGATTAAAGCTTGGGTTATAGTAAGGTGTGCTCTCAAGATTTGGCTCACTGTGGAAGGCCTGACCTTCTGACCGAACTTGAATATATTGGGCATTGGTAATGTCAATATCCTCAGGCCGAATCGTCTCCTGTTGAGCTTGAATTTGCTCCTTGGTAGAAAGGGTTAAGTCAGCTGTGGCCACATAGCCCGGTTGATTATTAACAATCAGTTCAGTCCAGCCCTTTGACTCACTCACCACATCGTATTGGTAACCTTCGGTCAAATCCCGAATCTTGGCACTCGAAGTGGATGCCTTTTGGTAGAAAGGTGTAGTTTTCTTAACTTGTGCTGTCAAGCCTTGGTCAGATGACAGACTTGGTTGGTCTAATAGCCATTGTGGTAGCCAACCTTCCCGTTGACGATAGCGAACATTAAGCCAGTTCTCTTCCTTCTTAATGACATGGACTACTTGATCTTTGGCAATAGAGCTAATGGACTTAGCGTTGGTATCCGGTGATTGTCTCAGCGTGACACTAGCATTCTGAATGGTCACCTGACTCGATGTTTGTACCCAGAAAACCACCAGACTGGACAGAGTCAGGATCACAAGAAGGACTAGCAAGGGGAAATAGCGTGGTGACCGCATAGCTTGGCCTAATTTATTAAACTTTTGCACTTTATTTCCCCTCCTTTCACTAATGCTAATCTATTATATCAAGCGTTTTCCTGTATTTTCAACTTATGATTGTGCTTGTCATCTAAACGTAATATAGTTTCTGGACAAATAGTAAGAAAACAGCTCGTAGTCAGTACTACGAGCTGTGGCTTGTATCTTATGCCGCGTCTTACTTCTTCACTTCACGGTGTAAAGTTACTTTACGCAATCTTGGGCAGTATTTTTTTACTTCTAAACGATCTGGGTTATTACGTTTGTTTTTGGTAGTTAAGTAATTACGATCGCCGCATTCTGTACATTCTAAGTTAATGTTAACACGCATTGTCACAACCTCCTCAAATCATTTCTTGCTGATACCTCAACAGTACTCAAGTATTATAGCACGAACACTTTATAAATCTCAAGCCTTTTTTGAAAAAACTTGAAATTCTAGCACTCGCTAACACATATGCTCAAGACTAGCTAGCTAAGACCTGTCTTTTAGTCTTTCATAAGCTCATAGACCCGCTGACCAATCTCTTGGAGCGGCTTTAACAAGTCACCTTGTCCTGGACCTTCTTGTACGACCACTAAAACATAGGCTGATTGATTAGATTCCTGTACAATGGCTGCATCATGTTGCAAGCCCTGGGCTGAGTTGGTTCCTGTCTTATTATAGCTGGTGACGCCTTGTGGAAGTGACGCAACTAGCCCTTGACGGTCTGTTTGTTGGGCTAAAAAGTCTAAGAAAATTTGATCCTGTTCTTGCCCTACTAGCTTATGCTGATATAGCTTGGCTAAGAGCTGGCCGACTTCACGCGCACTGGTGAAGTTTTCCCTTCCTTCAGCAATCGCGACTTGGTCCATCATTAAGCGCTGTAAACGAGTATCTTGATAGCCAAGGGACTGAATCTTGGCTTGAACCGCAGATAGGCCACCTAGACGTTCAATAATCAGATTGGTTGCGGTATTATCAGAGTGAATTAACATTTCTAAGGCCAAGTCTTCAAGGCTATAGGAAGTGCCCGGCTCTGCCGCTTGGAGATTGCCTGTCCCTCCTACCTGGTCTTCAGCCATCATGCTAATCATCTCTTGCCAACTTAAGTGTCCAGCCTTAATTTCCTCTAACAAGACTTGCATGATGAAGAGTTTGATAATGCTAGCCGACTTGATTGACCCCGACTGATTCACCAAAGCAGTCCCTTGACTACTTGGCGTCACTTCTTGGAAATAATAGGCAAGCTTAGTTGATTTGGTTCCATATAAATCAGAAAATGCTGACTGGACAGCTTGATTCTTATCAGAGAGAGACTGGCTTGGTTGGGATTCGACAGACGGACTGTCCGATGATAGAGCAAGTAGTCTAGTAGAGGCCTCCGACTCTTGACTGGACACAAGGACTGTACTCGAAACTTCAGGTTTCTTAGGTCTTTGTGTCATGGCTTGATAAAGGAGAAAGCCGAGTCCCAAGAATGCGACCCCAGCGACCAGCATCAAGATAATAATTAAGTAACGACTGAAGTCAGGTTGGCGATTTGATGACATAGTATTTCCTCCCCTTGTTACTTAAGGACCAGATTGTCTGTTGACGTCCTATGGATTTTTGGATTCTATCTCGAAATAGATTTCCTTATTGGCTAATTCGTTCTTAACCTTTAAAAGTAGGTTTTCCCCTTTTGGTGCTGGTAAAATGACATAGCCTTTTACACTTCCCCCACCTAGCATATAACGCGATTCATATTGGTCTCTAGCCTTCTTAAGTTGGTAGAAGCCCTTAAAGACATGGTCTTGACCTTGACTATCCACTAAGGATAAATGACTTATACTTGGACTAGACTCAAACACCTTGTCTTCAAGCGTTGGCGCCAAGCTAGACTCCATATGTAAAACTAAGAACTCTTGGTCAGACTTCATATCATCAGCCATGCGTTGATAATCATTCGGGCTAAGTAAATCCATAGCCTTTTGATTAGCTTGATCTCCATGCCAAGCATTTAAAACTGTGATCCTGTGAGATATAGCGAGGATACCGTAACCACCATCACTCACCTCATAGGGCATGACATAGTTAATTGGTTTGGTTTCAGTGAAGGGAACTGGCTTTTCCTTGGTTCCCCACTGTGCTTGTTCGGGAGTTTCTGCTTGGACTTCCTTAGTAGGAACTGTAGTGTCTTGCCCCTTCTCTACTTGGAAGAAAACTTCATTTGATAGGCCGTCCTTGGGATAACTAAAGATAAGCGGAGTATCTTTGGGAACAATTGCGACCAAATAGCCATCATGCTCATTACCAGGATATAAAGACAACATATCAAAGGCCAAATGGTCTGGCAAGTCGGCGACATATTCATTTGGAATCCCGCTCCCAGACAAATCAAAGAAGGGATTGATGATACCGGCGTGAGTAAACTCTTGGTGATTTTCATCGCCCGACTTGTAAGCTAGTTTTAGATGCAATAAGAGAATCTCTTGGTCGTCATCCAAAGGCTGACGGTTGGGCTGGTAGGATGGAGCTAGCTGCTGCAATTGATGCTCAGCCTTCTCCCCCCGCCAAGATTCAAGGATGGTAAAAGAAAGCTGGCTCTTGGATCCGTCACGAGACTTCTTCTCATAGTCTAGGGCCTCCCCTAGAGGGATAGGGTTTTGTCGTGAGCCTTTTTCCTTGGAAGGAGATTCATCTTGACTATTGTTGCCTGTGCTACTAGCGAGATCACTACTTTCGCTAGCCTGAATAAGAGTCAAAGGTTGACTCATAGCTAAAGCTACCAAAGCCACAAGAATTGCGAATTTTTGTTTCATATCCTATACCTCATTTCATAGAACTTGGCATTATTATAACAAAGTTGCCACTCATCTACAAGTCATTCTAAAAAAGACTAGAAAGTACTTACTCTCTAGTCAGACAATACTTAATTTATCCTTGGCGTCGTCTAATTTCAACTTGTTTGAGGTAAATAAGGCCAGCAGCTGCCGCTACAGCAGAGACACCCCCGAGTAGTAACCAATAGCTTTCATCCTCAGAAGCCGATGATGATATAGGCTCCGTACTCCCACTACTATTAGGTTCTGTTGAATCGCTAGACGCATTATAAGAACTCGCGCTTGAATGGGGAACTTGACTTGAACTCACACTTGCGTTTTCTTCTTTTTCTTCAATTGATTCACCACTTGCTTGTGTTCTTTGGGCCATCACGTTACCTTTTTCCACTAAGCTTGGTAATTCTCTACGAGGCCTTTGTTCCAGCGGACTAGGCGTTTCATCCTCATTAGGTGACGTTTGATTTGGATTTAGAAGAGGCTTGGGCTCCTCTAGATTTGGTTTAGGATCAGGTTGTGGTAATATAGGATCAATAGGAGATATTGGATCTAATGGAGGTTGTGGCTCCACTGGATCAGTAGGCAAATTAGGTTCAGTAGGTCCTGAAGGATCTAAAGGATTGTTAGGATCCGTTGGTTGGTTGGGCTCTGATACCTTGTTAGCTGTTAGAAAATTAAGTGTCAAGAAATATTGACTTTCTTGATTTTCGCTTACAATACGCGTCAAACCTAAGCCTAAAAGCGGCTTACGGCTAGACCTAGCACTGTCAACACTGAGCAAATAGCGCGCCGGCAGATAAGAATCTGCATGACTTTCAAATAACATTCCGATAATGCCCTGATAGATTGCGCCTTTTACTTGACCAAGATTCTTAGCTTCTGCAAAATTCGTCTTCATTGGCATCCAATATTGATACCAGGCACTATCGTAGGGGCCAAATAGTTCGTATTCCCATTGGCCATGATACCCTTGCTCATTTGCTTGCCAATTCTGTGATTGATAACGATCAGCCAATACTTGGCTGGCTTCTTGAAGAGAAGCATCAACTTGATAAGGCTGATGGCCCCATTTAGCACGCAAAGGATTGACTAAATCAGTCAGCCACTTTGCCAACTGCATCCTCTCTTTATCCTGCAGATTATCAATAGCCAGGGAAGTTTCGGAGTCTAGTTTACTTGGTAGATAGCCAGAATTTTGCTCTAAGCCGCGTTGACTAGCTTCTATCAAGTTTAGCTCATCTTTTAAGAGTTCCTCCTCAGTATAACCTTCAGGTAAAGTGATGGATGACCGAGTGTTTTGCTCAGATGACTGCGAATTGTCTGAATGTCCACTCTTATCTAATTGAATGGGCTTAGCAGGACTTGCTGAGATTTCAACCTGTAGATCGTCTGAAGACTCTTGGCTAGTGACAGATCCTTTCTCTTCTTGAGCGCTAACATGATGACCATGAGACGTCAGCCAAAGGAAGGATGCTACCGCAACGGACACAAGACCCACACTTAATTTACGGATAGCATAGCGGTTAATTCTGGATTTCATGGGGGTAACCTCCTCACTTATCGCTTCAGTATTCTGTGTCCTATTATAGCAATCTCTTGGCTCAAAACCTACCTTAAATCTGACTTAACACCCAAAATTTACCTTACTGTCATATTATTAACATTATGGACGAAATGAAAAAAGACAGCCTAAGCTGTCTTTTTCAAATTATATTTTACGACGCTTGAATACCAATAATGCGATCCCTGCTATAGCTGTCATAATGGCAGCTCCAAGCGCTAGCAGGTTAGAGCTCTCTCCAGTGTTTGGCAATGCCTGTTCTACTGGACTTTGACCATTGTCTTTTGGTGCCATTTCACTTGGCTTATTTGGATCACTAGCGTTGGCCTGACCAAGTCTATCAGCAGCAAGGTCACTTACTTGACTCGGTTGACTTGGAGTCGTTGGCTGACTCGGCTGACCTGGAGTCGTTGGCTGACTCGGTTGACTCGGAGTCGTTGGCTGACTCGGTTGGCTCGGAGTCGTTGGTTGACTCGGTTGGCTCGGAGTCGTTGGTTGACTCGGTTGGCTCGGAGTCGTTGGCTGACTCGGTTGACTCGGAGTCGTTGGTTGACTTGGTTGGCTTGGAGTCGGATCAGACGTATAATCATTACCTGGTGTGAACTCGCTAGATCCATCCTTTGGTGCAAACATGGTGTAATACTGAGTACCAAAAGATTTAGCATCGCTTGCACCCGCGCGGTTTGTTGAAATCCCTAAGTAAACATCGTGATTACCATAAGGATTTTCAAAAAGTAAGAAGTTTCTAGCATGCCCAAAATTAGCATGGCTATCATCGAAAAGCATCCAAACTGTTTGGTAGTGGAATTGCTTTTTAAGATCATCCATTGTTGTGGTATTTGGATTAATGGTTGCTAAGTTCTCCCCCCAACCATTGGCAACATTTGCTAAAGCTCGGGAAGTGGCATTCGTATCATGGCTCCTTGTCCATGCATACCAATTATCCTCTTTGTAGGCATTGGCAACTTTTTGCGCGGCATTGACAGAGCCTGCATTAACCTTATAGGGTTCTTTCCCGAATTGTTGGCGAATCGGATTAATCAGGTTGGCAACGAAGAGCGAAAGTTCTTTACGTTGTGCTTCCGTCAAGTTCGTAACATCAACGATTTCCTTCTTATCTGCTTCGTTAGATTTGTAAGTATTGAGAGCACGTCCAGGCTTAGCAATTGCGTCAATATGACTCGCACTATAGGCACCTGGTTCAAATAGACTTGGTGTAAAGCCTGGTGGCAAGATAATACGATTTTCAGCCGCACTATTTGCGTTGGCCAAAGGTTTTACTTCTTCTATCTGATTAGCTGCATTGGCAGCTGCCACTTGATTAGCAACTGTCGCTTCCGCTTCTTTAACGCTTGGTGCAGATTCTTCTGAGCTAGTGCTTGCTTCATCAACACTTGCCTTTGCTTCAGTAGCTTGTGAGCTTAAGTCCTCAGCTGATACTTCTTGCTTAGGTTCATCTTGTGATGCAAGTCCCTCAGATTCCTCCAACTTAGTTAAGTCAGATGCAACTGATTCCGCTTCTGTTTTAGGCAAATCTTTAGTGACGTCTAAATCAGTTTCAGGTGACTTATCAGCCTCAAGGGCTTTGGTGTCAACTTCTAAATCTGTTTTAAGATTATCTTCAGTTGGACTTGCCTCCTTCACTTGAGTAATCTCTGGTGAACTTGCCTTAGCGACTAAGGCTGATTGTTGGTTCAAGTCTGCTGCATTAACAACAGCATTCCCAGAGCCCAAGAACATCAAAGCAGCAACCGCAACTGAGGCAGTTCCCACTTTGAGCTTACGGATCGCATAGCGATAGACCGTATTGGTTAGCTTCATTTTAAAACCTCCAATAAATTTTAGTTATGCAAATATTATATCTAGTTTTTTCAGCCACCACAATGCTTCATGCCCTTAATTCATTTTACTGAAACATTCTTAACACCTGTAAAAAAAGCCTATAAATAGCGTTTAATCAAGGTTTTCAGACACTTAAATCAGTCTAAATGCCTATTTAATCTGTAACAAACAGACCTATGCATTGCAATAAATTTGCTTATACAAAAAAGGAGGTGAATAGCTATTTTTATAACAGATTTACGCCTATATAATTAGACATCTAACTAGATAAGCTAAATTTTTCAAACTCCTCCATTAACGAAATGTAATTTCAATAAGCTAACCTAGATGTTGTTCGAACATTTCTGTTGACTGAGTGATAAAATATTATGATATAAGATTAGCTATATAGATTGAATATTCACGTATCCTTTACTTAAGGGGTCCTGCATTTTATTACAATCAAGTTTCAAATTTGTAATTGTATACACAATATCGATTATAAAAAAGCGCCCGCATGGTGCGGGCGCTAATTCATCAAAAGAGACTTAATTGATCTGAGTCAGGCAAGCCATTAAGGACGCCTTGTTCACTTAGGTAATCAAGTATGGTCTTAGAGACCTTGCCACGTTTCTGCAAGTCTTCCTTAGACAAGAATGGGGCTTCCTGACGGGCCTTAATAATTTGTTGGGCCACGTTGGCACCCAAACCAGGTACGGCCCGGAAAGGTGGAATCAGGCTATTACCCTCAATAATAAAGCGATCAGCATCAGACTTCTCTAAACTGATCATCTGGAAGTTAAGGCCACGCTCCAACATCTCATTAGCCAATTCTAAGACCGTTAAGAGGTTCTTGTCCTTAACTGAAGCATCAAAGCCCTTATCATTGATTTCCCTGATACGGCGCTTAACCATTTCCTTCCCTTGGTGCATGGCCACAATGTCAAAGTCATCTGCCCGCACTGAGAAGTAAGCGGCATAGTACATAATAGGCATGTGAACCTTGAAGTAAGCAACCCGCAAGGCCATGAGGACATAGGCAGCCGCATGGGCTTTAGGGAACATATACTTAATCTTCAAACAGGAATCAATATACCATTCAGGCACCTTCTTGGCCCGCATTTCTGCCTGCCAATCCTCTGGAATCCCCTTCCCTTTACGGACGGACTCCATAATCTTGAAGGCCAAGCCGTCCTCTAAACCATAGTAAATCAGGGTGACCATAATATCGTCACGACAGCCAATTACCTTAGCAAGAGGCGCGATCTTGTTTTTAATTAACTCTTGGGCATTGCCTAGCCAAACGTCGGTCCCGTGGGAGAGCCCAGAAATTTGCAGTAGCTCGGCAAAGGTCGCTGGTTTGGATTCTTCCAACATACCTCGTACGAAGCCTGTTCCGAACTCTGGAATCCCTAGCGTTCCAGTTTTAGAGAAAATTTGCTCTGGTGTTACCCCTAGAACTTCGGGGCTGGAGAAGATCTTCATGACATCCGGATCGGTTGGTGGAATGGTCTTAGGATCTATCCCCGATAAGTCTTGCAACATACGAATAACGGTTGGATCATCGTGCCCTAGAATATCTAACTTGAGCACGTTATCGTGAATGGAATGGAAGTCGAAGTGGGTAGTCCGCCATTCAGCTGTCACTTCATCGGCAGGATATTGAATTGGCGTAAAATCATAAACATCCATATAGTCTGGAATAACAATAATCCCACCCGGATGCTGACCGGTCGTGCGTTTGACCCCTTCAATTCCTTTAGCTAGACGTTCCTTCTCAGCTTGTGGTAGGAATTGTTGGGCTACTTCTAGATAGCCTTTGACATAACCAAAAGCCGTTCGTTCCGCAACCGTCGAAATGGTTCCTGCCCGATAGACATAGTCCTCCCCAAAGAGTTCCTTAGTGTAGGCGTGGGCGCGCGGTTGATAGGCCCCAGAGAAGTTCAAATCAATATCGGGTACCTTGTCGCCATAGAAGCCAAGGAAGGTTTCGAATGGGATATCCTGTCCGTCTTTGTTTAGCGCGTGGCCACAGTGAGGACAGCCTTTGGCTGGTAGGTCATAACCCGAACCGACTGAACCATCCGCAATAAACTCTGAATATTGGCATTTTGGACAATAATAATGTGGAGCCAATGGGTTGACCTCGGTAATACCTGTCAAGGTCGCCACTAAGGAAGAACCCACCGATCCCCGGGAACCAACGAGATAACCGTCGGATACTGACTTGTGGACCAACTTCTGCGAAATCAGATAAATAACGGCAAACCCATTACCAATAATGGACTTGAGTTCCTTTTCAATCCGCTTCTCTACAATCTCAGGCAGAGGATCACCGTAGAGCTCTCTGGCTCGTTTATAGGAAAGTTCAGTAATCTCCTCGTTGGCGCCAGGAATATTTGGCGTATAGAGTTTGTCCTTGATAACCTCGACTTCTTCCACCATATCCGCAATCTTCTGAGGATTGGTGATGACAAGCTCATAGGCCTGGTCCCGTCCCATAAAGTCGAATTCTGCCATCATCTCATCTGTCGTGCGGAAATGAACAGGCGGTAGATGTAAGGTCCGATTGGCGTTAATCTTCATGGAACGCAAGAGAATTTCACGGTAAATAGCATCCTTAGGTTCCAAGTAGTGGACATCCCCTGTCGCCACTACTAGCTTGTTCTTGTCTTGACCCAGACGGACCATTTCTTTCATGATGGTTTCTAAGTCAGCTTCGCTACGAATTAATTCCGTCTCGATTAAGGGACCATAGACAGACTTAGGTTGTAACTCAATGTAATCATAGAAATCAACCAACTTCTCCGCTTCATCGTAGCCCTTTTGCATCATGGCGGTAAAGACTTCTCCATTGGAACAAGCTGTTCCAACTAAGAGATTGTCTCGATACTTGGTCAACAAACTGCGCGGAATACGGGGTTCACGGAAGAAGTATTGAACGTTGGAGGCTGAAATTAACTTAAAGAGGTCTTTAAGCCCTTCTTGGTTCTTAGCAATCAAGGTGGCATGGAAAGGTCGAGCCTGTTTATAGCTATCACCTTTCCCTACTTGTTCATTGAGCTGGTCATGACGGACCATGCCGTATTGTTCTTTGGCTTGATCCAATAGCTTGTAGCAGACATATCCAGTTGTCTCAGAGTCGTAAACGGCCCGGTGGTGTTGTTCTAAGGTCACACCATAATGCTTAGCCAAGATATTCAAACGATGAGACCGCATGTCAGGGTTAACCAAACGCGACAACTCTAGCGTATCAATAACGGGCTGATTAGGCACTGGCATGCCAAGACGCGCATAGGTCTTATTGAGGAAGCCCATATCGAAGCTAGCATTGTGAGCGACAAGAATGGTATCTTGGGAGAAATCAGCGAATCGCGCCATGACCTCTTCTTCTGGTGGTGCATCGGCTAACATAGCGTCCGTAATCCCGGTCAATTCGGTAATCATGGCCGACAAATGATAACCAGGATTGATAAAGGCTTCGAAAGTGTCGATAACCTCGCCATCCCGCATTTTAACCGCTGCTAACTCAATGATGCGGTCATAGACAGAAGACAGACCCGTGGTCTCTACGTCGAAGACCACATAGGTCGCCTGATCTAAGTCAATGGCTTGCGGGTTATAGGCAATAGGTTCACCGTCATTGACCACATTAGCTTCAATCCCGTAGAGAACCTTAATGCCATGCTTCTTACCTGCTGCATAGGCATCAGGAAAGGCCTGAGCGCCCGCATGGTCGGTAATGGCAATAGCCGAATGGCCCCAGGCAGCTGCTTGGGCAATCAAATCCCCTACCTTATTGGTGGCATCCATTTGACTCATATTAGAGTGCAAATGCAACTCAATCCGCTTAGCGCCGTCCACCCCTCGGTCTTGGCGTGAGGCCTTGGAGATTTTGCGAATACTACGCGGCGAGAAGTCCATCTCTCCCGTAAAGTTATCAGCCTTAAGGCTACCTTCCAGACGGACCCAATCCCCCTTCTTGAAGAGGCCAAAGGATTCCTTCTTAATGTTACGCCCTGCCATCAGTTTAGCCGTAATGGAGGAAGTATAGTCGGTCACCTTCATAATCATGAGCTGGGAACCTGAGCGGAGCTCGCGGACTTCATAGTCAAAAATATAACCTTCAATAATCTGATTAAAAGGATTGTCGTAGACTTCCTGAATCGAAATGGCTGGCATATCTGGGATGTCCTTACCAATTTGAGGAATATCGGTATTCTCTACGACCACCTTGCTTTGTTCTTGGCGTCGTTGTTCTAATTGAGCCAATTCTTGCCGCTCGCGCTCTACTTCAGAAGCCAGATGCTGCTGAGCTTGTAGCTTAGCTTGTTCACTTACCTGATCATCTACTAGGTAGACTAGTTGCCAGTCATTCAGTTGGTTTTGAGCTAGTTTGAGTTTGAAGGCTTGGTCATAGCGGGTTTTAACCACTTGGACCTGGTCTTCAGTGGCTAAACCTACTTGAATTTGGCCATCCTTGACCTGATAGGTAGCATTAGCTAATGCACGCTTAATAAAGCTCGATTCCTGGCCCATTACCCCTAGAATAGACTGCCAGTAATCTAGCATTTGGCTATCATCTAGGCTAGTCGGTGATTGATACTTCCACCAGACTTCTGTCTTGGCAATCCCCTCGAAGGCTAAACGCATATGGTGCATAAGGGCTTCATAGACGTGAGGATGGAGACGTTCTACCTGACTTAAGGTAAAATGCCATTCACCAGACTTAGCGTGAACCTTAACAGACTCTATCTGAGTCTGGGATAGTTCGGCCAGCATGTCTGCGTCTTGCAGCCCAATTTGGTCCAATAGATGTTCAAATAATTGGCGATTCTTGGCCATAAGTTCCCTCCGTCCACGGTGATTTGCATACCTTCTTATTATAGCATAAGCCCCCTCTAAAATCACCTGAGGTCACGCTAAAAAAGAGACCTACCCTGGGTAGATCTCTTATTCATCACTATTGTTGGAAGAGTCGGCTGATATCATTCCAGGTGACAGCCAGCATAAAGGCGACTAAGATTAGAGCCCCAATGATGGTTAAAACTCCTTCTTTTTCTTGGGATAGGGGCTTGCCCCGCACACCCTCAATGGCATTGAGAACAATCTTACCACCATCCAAGGCAGGAATTGGTAATAGGTTGAAGGCGCCAATATTAGCTGACAGCAAGCCGGTTAGGAACAGTACTGGCATGAAGCCCTCAGAGGCTGCTTTAGAGGTAATCTGAGCAATTGCCACAGGCCCACCGAACTGATTGAGGTTGAGGCCACGAAGGAAGATACCCACAATAGCGGCAGCTACACCCGTGATTTGAGACCAAGTTGCGGTGAAGCCATAAGCAATTTTAGCCCAGAGATCTTGAGTCTCTGGTTGCGCTACGCCAATCCGACCGATTGTTGCTTGTTCCACTTGGTCAGCCCGGATAGCAACTGGTAATGTCAAGTCTTGGTCGCCACGATGGACCGAGAAATCTACCGTTTGACCTGGCTTGGATTGAATGGCTTGCACCATTTGACGCCAGTTGGAAACCTTAGTTTGACCAATAGCATCAATCCGGTCACCTGCTTGCAGACCCGCTTGGGCTGCAGGAGAATCTGGTTCAATATAACCTAAGACATTGGCCTCAACCGGTACTCCACCTGGGCGGACAAAGGCCACCACAACAAAGATCAAAATAGAAAGAATAAAGTTATTCATAGGTCCCGCTACATTGGTCATGAACTTAGCCCATGGCTTAGCAGCTCCATAAGTGACTTGACGCGGTGCTACTTGGATACTAGACCCGTCTGCTTCAATGATGCGGGCCTTGTGGTCTACTTGATAGGTAACCAGATCTTGACTACCGAGCGGTAAGGCTGTAATGGTCATGGCATCCGTTAAATCCAACTGATCCACTTGAACTGGCACTTCGTCTTCAAGGGCTACTTTTGAGGTATTAATGCGGGTTACTAGCCCAGCTTCATTCAAGACAAGGCCTACTTGCATACCGGCTTGAACTGCATCCTGATCCTCCCCTAGCCCGGCTAGACGAACATAGCCTCCTAGGGGAATCATTCGAATGGTATAGAGGACCCCGTCCTTTCCCTGATGGCTGAAGAGCTTAGGCCCCATCCCAATGGCAAACTCGCGCACCAAGATACCAGCCTTACGGGCAAAGTAAAAATGGCCGAATTCGTGAATACTTACGATTACGGTAAAAACAAGTAAAAATACAATCAATGCTTGCATGGTCAACTTCCTTTATCTATTTCAATTCAAAAATTTGCTTAACTTAACCTCTTAAATATACCCTAATTAGGCCCATAATGCAAAAATAGTCAACCAGACTCCAAATCATAGAGTTTGGCTGACATGATTGCTATTTGAACCAGTTAAACCAGGTCATAAGAAAAAAGCTGGTAAAAAGGGTTGAGTCAAAACGGTCTAAGACCCCGCCATGGCCCGGCAAGAACTTACCGGAGTCCTTGACCCCAAAATGTCGCTTAAAGGCTGACTCTACCAAATCTCCTAGCTGACCTAAAACTGACAAGGCGATGGCTAGTAATATATAGTGTTCCGAACCACCTAAATGTGGATCAAAGAAGTAATTATAGAGCACTGCTATGACTACCGCACTGGCAATCCCCCCTAGCGAACCTTCGATGGTCTTATTAGGACTCAATTGAGGCGCCAGCTTATGCTTGCCCAAACGTCGACCAACGATATAAGCTCCGGAATCCGTTGCAAAAATAATAGCAAATTGGAAAATAACTAAGTCTAAACTAATTTGTCGTAACTCAATCAAGTAACGGAAACCATAGCCAATGTAGAGGGCACCAAAAATCAAAAGGGCTGCTTCTTCAATATTGAAGGTCTTGTACTCATAGACCGTCAGGACTAAAAGCAACATACAGCAAATATAGAAGAGATAAGTGAATTTCAGACCTGGAATCAAGGCAGATTGGTAGTTACTGGGTAGAATCATGAGGGCAACCGCAATGGTTGCAATGACCCCGACCAAGTTGAAGTATTCAATCTTCTTCATATTAGCTAATTCAAAGAGGGCCATAATCCCTAAAATTAAGAACATACCCGTAAAGACCTTGCCCCCAACCACCACAACCGGAATTAGGACGGCTAAGGCCGCTAGGGCGCTGATTACTCTTACTTTCATTCAGTATCCAACACCTTTCCAAATCGTCGTTGTCGGTTGGCATAGACCGCTAGGGCCTGGTCAAAATCGCCTTCATCAAAATCAGGCCATAGGCGTTCAGTGAAATAGAACTCACTATAAGCCGCCTGCCAGAGTAAGAAGTTGCTGAGACGCTCTTCACCACTAGTCCGAATAATCAAGTCTGGATTGGCTAAGGCCCCAAACTTGGCGGTTTCTAGATTTTGTCCAATTAAGTCAGGGGTGATGTCTTCCGGCTTCAAAGTCCCACCAGCTACTTGACGGGCTAAAGTCTGAACCGCATGACTAATTTCGTCTTGAGAGCCATAGTTGATGGCAAAGTTCAATATCAGGCCGGTACAATGAGCTGTATCGGCAATAGCTTGCTTGAGGACCTTGCGTGTCCCTTCAGGTAGGCCTTCCAAATCGCCAATAGTCTCTATCCGCACATTCTGTTCCAGTAATTCAGGCACAAACTTGGCAAAAAACTCCTTAGGCAACTTCATTAAGAAGCTGACTTCCTGTTCAGGTCGTTTCCAGTTCTCGGTTGAGAAGGCATAGACCGTCAGCATTTTAACGCCCAATTGATTGGCACGTTTGGTGATTTTCTTAATGGTATCGACACCTTTTTTGTGTCCTGCTACCCGAGGTAGGAAACGTTTCTTAGCCCATCGGCCATTTCCATCCATAATTAGCGCAACGTGCGCAGGCACCTTACTTAAGTCAGCCATGCCAAGCCCTCCTGTCTTCAAATTCCACTATATTATAACAAACTCTGACTCTGATTGAAACGATTTAAACTAAAAATCCCCTCTGAAACTATCAGAAGGGATTTGATCATTAAACAACTGATTCTTTTCTAAAGTTGGCCTGTTGCTCTCGATTTAAGAAATTGCCGGTCACCATGGTGGACTGGACCACGTTAATAAAGGCCTGGGAATCAACTGAAAGCACTGCTTGCTGCAAATCATAGAGTTCATGACGACTTAAGACTACCATTAGGACTTGCTTGGGTTCTTGCGAAAAGGCACCCTGCCCTTCTAACAAAGTAACGCCACGTATGACCCGTTCCTGAATGGCCTTAACCACTTGGTTAGGGTCTTGGCAAATTACAAAAGCAGTCAAACGTTGCTCACCTGTATGGATCGCATCAATGACTATCCCCGCAATAAAGATGGCAATGCAACTATAGAGAGCATATTCCCAACTATTAAGGAAGCCAGCTCCTACTATGACCAAACCATTGGTCAAAAAGGACATAAAGCCGACATTGCGACCTGTTTTCTTAGCAATCAAGAGGGCAATAATATCAAAGCCTCCACTGGACATACCAAACTTAATCAAGAGGCCGACCCCGATACCCGAAATCACCCCACCAGCGATTGCAGCTAACAAGGTATTATCGGTCACTTGTACAATCGGCACCCAGTTACTTACCAAGGTGGACAAGAAAATACTGGTCACGGTCAAGATAGAAAAGCGCCGTCCTAAATAGAGCCAACTCAAAATCATCAAGGGAATATTGAGAATGAAATAGAGATTACCAGCTGTTAAGAGATTTGCTAAGGGAGTATCCTTGAAGATGGCCAAGATAATTTGCGCCAAACCAGGCACGCCATTAGAAAAAATCAGATTCGGAACATAGAATAAGTTAAGGGCAACTGCAAAACAAAGGGCTGAAAGCCATAATACGACGCCGGACAGGATTCTTTGTCCTTGACTGGAGCGAACAAAAGACGTCAGCATGAAGTTTTACACCTCAGCAGAAGGACCTAAACCAGCAGTTAAGGCTTCTACCATATCCTTAGCGATAGCTGAACCATAGACAATCGTTTCATAGAGCGGTTGTGGATCCACGCTAGCGCGCATCAAGTTACGTTGGAAAATTTCCCCATCGCCCGCTAAATAAAGAGCAAAATAACCGGTACGGGTTTCATTTAATTCGTTAATCAATTCCAAGGCTTGCGCACGTTGCTTATAGTCTTTCAGCATATGAACATGGCGGTAGATGACTTGAGCATCACAATAAGGTAAATCTGAATTTTGAACGATGACTTCCACAATCAGGTCACGTACTGGGGTTACACCAAAACGGAAACGATAGAGATGGTGACCTCCCTCAATCTCCAAGTATTCAGCTGGTAGTTCTTTCTCAGCAATGAGTTTGTCGAAATTTTCCTTGATAATAGACATAGAGCTTCCTCCTCGATTTAACTTTCAATACTCTTATAGTGTACCACGTTTGCTAGGACTTTTCATCTGTAAGTAACGTGCCTAGATAAAGAAAAAGTCCACCCTAGGTGGACTTTGATTCTCTTGATTATTGACGAACCTTCATTTGGGCCATGATTTGCTGAACCTTCTTCTTAGATGGTTTTTGACCCATTGAAGCCATCATTTGCGTAATCATGCGCTCATCAATCGGTGGGTTTTCCTTAAAGTATTTCATCATGTAACGGCGCGCCATAAAGAAGCCACCAACAAATCCGCCGATTAAGGCGACTACGACAATGATTAACCAAATCCATGTTTGCACTGCCTTCTCCTCACTTTCTTTTCATGTTACTCTTCTATTTTACACAACTTTCCGTCAAAAGCCTAGTCTAATCTTCTAAATGACGGTTATGAATTTTCTTTTCTTTTTGAATCTGTTTGAGTTTGTCAGGAGTCACATCGGTCCCCTCTTGGTCGACAATCTTCATACCTTCAATATGATTGCGCATGCCATGGCGCAAGCTAGCCAAATACTCTTGACGCAAAGTGGCCTGTTCTTGGGCTTCTTCAGGTGTCAGACCTTGACTTTTCTTCTTACGCGCGAGGACATTAATACGCTCAATTTTTTCTGGTGATAACATTGGATACCTCCACGAACATTCGTTTGCATTTTGGACAATAGGTGTGCTATAATAAGCTTAAGATATAAGGAAGGTGAGGACATGACGACATTATCCACTAAACAATTAACCATACTCTCATGTATCCATGAGGCTATTGAAGCCAACGGCTATCCCCCTACAGTTCGAGAAATCGGTGCAGCAGTAGGACTTGCTTCTACTTCAACTGTTCACGGCCATCTAGCACGCCTAGAACGGGCTGGTTACATTATTCGTGACGCCAGCAAGACACGGGCCATCGAACTTTCTCCCCTAGCTCAGGAAGCCTTAGGTATCCAACCCCAACAAATTCCCTTGCTAGGTCAAGTTGCTGCCGGTGCCCCTATTCTGGCCATCGAACATGCCACAGATTACTACCCTATACCACCTGGATTAGAGCGCTATGAACCTAGCGAACTCTTCATGCTAGAAATTAAGGGTGAGTCTATGGTTAATATTGGCATTCTAGATGGGGACTACATCACGGTCCGCCGTCAAGCAAGCGCCAATAATGGTGATGTCGTGGTTGCCATGACCGAGGATAATGAAGCCACCTGTAAGACCTTCTTCAAGAAGTCCGATCACGTCATCCTACGGCCAGAAAACGACCACATGGACGATATCATTTTGCCTCAGGTGACCATCCTAGGTAAGGTTGTCTCCCTCTACCGTTATTTCTAAGTCTCTTATAGCCATGCCCTCAGTCTAAGACTGGGGGCATATTTTTCTTTTCTCTTAGTATTGCATTAAAGCCTTGTAGTCATAGCCTGCTAATTTTTCTTTCCCGTTTAAGTCAACGAGTTCAATTAAGAAGGCACAGCCAACGACAACGCCGCCTAATTTTTCAACTAGGTCGATAGAGGCTTTAATGGTCCCACCTGTTGCCAAGAGGTCATCGGTAATGAGGACACGTTGGCCTGGTTTAATAGCATCTTCATGCATAGTTAAAGTCGCGGTACCATACTCCAATTCATAGTCTACATCGACCGTTGGGCGTGGTAATTTGCCTTTCTTACGAACTGGGGCAAAACCAATCTCTAATTCATAAGCAACTGGGCAGCCTACGATAAAGCCACGCGCTTCTGGACCTACAATCACATCTACTTGTAATTCACGAGCGTAGTCCACTAATTGTTTAACAGATTCGTGGTAAGCTGGACCGTCTGCCATGAGAGGGGTAATATCACGGAAAACAATGCCTTCTTTTGGATAGTCCATGACTTTAGCAATATAATTCTTCAATTCCATTATGAGTTAACTCCTAATTCTTTTTACATATTCTTTTATTTGGCCGAGGGTGGCAAAGACTAAGGCTTCCTCGCTGAACATAGCAGCTTGATAAGCCCGGTAGGCAGCAGTTTCTTCCAAGTTAGTGTTCTGATGGCGACTCGCCTCTTGGACTGCCACTTGCCCCTCTTCAATTGACACAAAACCTGCTTCATAGAAGACATGAAACATTAATTTGAGTTGAACTGGATTAATGGCCAGTCCTTGGCTGATTTCTGCTAACCTAGCCCGCAAATTGAAGGGCTCCTGGCTGACTAACCAGCGATAGAGTTTAGCAAAGTCAGCCCTTTGCGGCAGACCTGCCAAATACTTAGATTCTTGGGCGTAAAGCACCAAGTAAAAGGTCTGCCAGTCCTGATTAAGTACCAAGTGGTCGAAATCCGCCATTTGCTTGGGTGGTTCTAAGAGCACCAGGCCTTGATAATGGGTAAGATTGGCTTCTTGTGCTTCTTGATAGGTCATGAGAGCAGAAGCGGTCTGAAGTCTGGAACTGACTTGGGCCTTGACTGCTTGACGCTGACAAAGATAGACCACTTGATCCAGTTGCCAGAGGCGGCCTTGTTGACCGCTGGCTCGCCAATCGTACCAGGCGGCACCTGAGACCCCAAGATCAGACAGAAGCAATTGAGGGCTGACCCGATTCTGCCATTTGTTTAAGTCCAAATGACCTACGGCCGTCAGACTATCTCCCACTTGGCGATCTCGCATACGATCTGCAAAGTCAAAGCCAATAGCATTAAGCTCTTGACCATCCTGTCCTAGGACTAGCTTAGCATGCTGGCCATTAGTCCCTATCAAGCGCACTTGGTTGAGCTTTGCCTCCTCAAAGGCAAAGACTGGCTTATCATTATCCATACCGAAGGGACCCAGTAACTGGACTTCTTGGATAAAATCAGTCCCTACTTCCGAAAGTTTCAAGGACAAATCAATGGTCAAGGGTGCTTTTCTAGGCTCACTTGCTGATTGAGCTTGAGCCTTGGCATGCAGGGCTGTGACAAAGTCTTGCCATTGATCTTGATTAACTGTCATACCTGCCGCCTGAGCATGTCCACCATATTGGGCCAGATGCTCCTTAATATCTGTCAACCAGTCAAAGAGATGGACAGCTTCTGTCGAACGTCCACTCCCTTTGTATTGGCCTTTATCTGCCTGATACTGGAAGATTAGGGCTGGACGTTGGTAGTGTTCGCTCAAGCGACCGGCCACAATCCCAACAACCCCAGCTGGCCAACTAGGGTCTGACTCAATAATTATAGGAGGAATTGGTCCCTGTCCCAGTCTTTGGCTAACCTGATCCATAATATTAGCTACCAAGTCCTTACGTTCTTGGTTTTTTTCATTAATTAACGCTAATAGTTCTTGGGCTTCTTCCTCATCCTGGGTTTTAAGCAGTTCCAATGCGGGAGTCGGGTCTCCCAAACGGCCAATAGCATTGAGCCGAGGTCCGATGGTAAAACCAATCGTGTCAGCCGTCATGTTTTCCATATCGACTTGATCTTCTTCAAGCAGTAAGCGCAAGCCAATGCGCATGGTATCACGCATGAGCTGGAGTCCGCTCAGGACAATGGTCCGGTTCTCATCACGAAGGGAGACCACGTCACTGACTGTCCCAATGGCAGCTAATTCCACTAGTTCCGTTGGCACCTCGCCTAATAAGGCAGTTGCCAACTTCAAGGCCACCCCTGCTCCACTCAAATCCGGGAAGGGATAATGGCCTTGTGGATGTCTGGGATGAACCACAGCATAAGCTGAAGGCAAGGTGGCTTGGACCTCATGATGGTCCGTCACAATAACATCCACACCAGCCTGCATAGCCCATTCGATGGCTTCAAAACCTGCCACCCCATTATCGCAAGTTAAAATCAACTGAACGCCTTGCGCCACAAAGTCCTGGTAGCGAGTCAAATTAGGCCCATAGCCATCCACCAAGCGATTGGGGACATAGTAAATGACCCGGGCACCTAACATCTCCAAGGTCTCATAGAGAATCAAGGTTGAGGTTATGCCGTCAGCATCATAGTCCCCGTAAATTAAGATGACTTCTTGGTCCTCAATGGCTGCTTGGATTCTTTCCACAGCGCGATCCATGTCATGAAGGAGGAAGGCATCGTGGAAGGTTTGGGGCATCTGATTAGTCGCATCCTTGATTTCTTCTAAAGTCTCAAGTCCACGCGCCAAACATAGCCGCAGAAAAGTGTCACTATAGCCTAAACCGGCTTGCTGCCATTCGGCCACCTTGTCTTGCCAATTGTCTGGCAAGCTGCGGTAGTGCCACTCATAGTGTGTCAAGTTCATGCTCTACCCCCTCGAAACCTGAGGATCCTCATCATCTTGCAAACTCTCTTCAAATTCATCCACACTGTCTTCAAGTTCTTGAGCTGATTGGTCCAAATCAGCCTCTAAATCACTGGTCTCTTCTTGCGATTGGCTTTGAGACTGGGCTTCAAGCTGTGTCTTCAAATCAGCTAAGGCTTCTTGAAGACTAGCAATTTCTTGATTCTTTTCTTCAAGATTGGCCTGATATTGGGCTTCTAATTCCGCCTTCGTCGTCTCAAAAGTAGACTGTTCTTTGCTGAGGGCTTCGCGTTCCTTATTTAGGTTCTTAATGGCTGTACGATTAGCCATGTGACTGGATAAAGAGGACAAGAAACCAATTAATAAACCGAACAAAATCGAAATCAATAAGACTAAGACCATCGGCATTTGAGTTTGGAAGAACAAGAAAGTGACCTGCACATTATTGACGTTTTGTAGAGCGAATACTACCACTAGAATAACGGCACAGACACCTAAGATTAATTTCCATTGTTGACGCATAGGCTATTCCTCCTTCAAATTAAACAAGCGGGCAGCTAAAAAATCACCGACTTGTGGGCATAAGTGATAGAGTTTTGAGGCAAAGGCTAACTGCCAAGGCAGATTCAATTCTCGTTTGACTTGCTTGCGTTTCATATTGGCTACAATGCGACCAGCCAACTCATCTGCTTCAAGACTGAAGGCCTCGACTACTTGGGCATAGGCTAGCATTTGCGGTGAGCGGTCGAAGAAGGCTGTCTGAACAGGGCCTGGGTTAATAGTGGAGACTTGAATAGCTGTCTCATAGAGTTCCAGTCTCAAGGCGTCAGCATAAGCGATAATAGCCGCCTTAGACGCTGCATAAGCGCTAGTCATAGCGGTCGGGATTTTCCCTGCAATAGACCCTACTAAGTGAATTTGACCTAGCCCACCTTGGTTTAACTGCTGGATGGCCACCAACTGGCTCAAGTACATCATGCCGAAGACATTGACTTGGAACATATCCACTACTTGCTGAGGTTGATTTTCCGAGAAGGCTTGGAAGTCTCCATAACCCGCATTACTGAAGAGAATATCAATACGACCAAATGCTTCAAGTGTAGCTGCCACTAATGCCTCAATAGCTTGAGGCTGAGACATATCCGTTACTTGGACCAGAATCTCTGTCCCCCACCGCCCTTCAAGTTCCTGTGCAATGGCCCGCAGGCGGTCTTGACGTCTGGCAGCCAATACTAACTTACAGCCTTCTTGGGCCAATTGGCGGGCCACAGCTTGGCCAATACCACTGGTTGCACCGGTGATAATTACGACTTGCTTATCTAAGTTTCTTGACATGAGCTATCTCCTCCTATCACATCAAACTCATCAAAGTCATAAACCAATTTCGCTCCTTCAAAAATACGGCGCGCTTGGTCTTCTAATTGCTTGGCCTCTCTTCCCATATAGCGGGCGCTAATATGGGTTAGATAGAGGGCTTTGACATTACTTGCCTGGGCCACTTGAGCGGCCTGACGGCTAGTCGAATGGTGATAGGACGCAGCCATTCGAGCTTCATTTTCTTCAAAGGTACATTCGTGTACTAAAGCATCCGCATCTTGAGCCAGTTCTTGAATAGCATCACAGGTCTTGGTATCTCCCAAGATGGTGACTACTCTTCCCTCTCTGGCTGGCGCTAGAAAATCCTGTCCGTTAAGGACGGTGCCGTCAGCTAAGGTGACAGTCTCACCGCGTTTAAGGTGACCAAAAATCGGGCCATTAGGAATCTGATACTGAGCCAAGCGATCTACTAAGAGCTCGCCACTGGTTCTTGGCTCCATGATTCGGTAGCCAAAGCTTAGAATACCATGGTTGAGTGCTTGATAATCAACTAGCCAGCCCTTACCTAAATCCAAACGCCCTCCTTTAGGTGACAGTTCGACGATTTCTAAAGGATATAAGAGGCGCGATTTAGACAAGCGTAAGGCTGATTCGACAAAATCCTTAATACCCGGTGGCCCGTAAAGGGTCAAGGGCTGATCGCCCCCTTGGAAGGAACGCGAGCTAAGGAAACCAGGCAGACCAAAGATGTGGTCGCCATGTAGGTGGGTAATAAAAATCTTAGTGATTTTGCGAGGTTTGAGGGAGGTTTCTAAAATTTGATGCTGGGTGGCTTCACCACAATCAAATAACCAAACCTCATTGAGTTCATCAAGGAGTTTGAGGGCTAGAGCACTCACATTACGATTGCGGCTTGGGACACCCGCCCCAGTACCTAAAAATAATAACTTCATGCTCATTTCCTTTCTGTTAGACTTGCCAATCCTTTAGCGATTTTGCGAAATCTGATTGGCAACGAATTTAGCAAATTCCAAGGCGCCGGTTGGGTTTGGATGGATACCATCCTCATAGTACCAATTATCGTGGCCCTTAGCAAAGGTTCGCCAGTCAATCACTTTGACATTGGAGAAGCGATTAGCTGCAGCGAAGAGACGATTATTGGCATCTTCTACCCAGACCTTATCAACCGAGGAAGTTACAAAGTACTGCTCCCGGTCCGTCCCAATGGCATTAATATAGTCATTAAGCTGACCGTCGGTAAAGGTCCCATTAGAACCTAAGACCGTCACTACAGTTCCCTTGAGTTTACCAGAGGCCTTGAGGCTATTGATCACTTCGTTACTTTGGTAAAGCTGCCGACCAATCTGGCCATCAACGATTGCCTTAGGAAAGACTTCTTTGATCTTGTCAGCCGAAGCCAATAAGATGGAGTCCCCCACAAAGGTTACTTCAAGGGCATTGGCTTGTAGGAGTTCTTGGCGGTTTAGGCCTTCAATATTATTAATAACCTTGGTTTCCTGACTTTCAGGCTCCTTGGTCTCCTCCACCAATTTTTGGTTAGATTCGATGACCGTTGCTAGCTCATCGGCAGCCTTGTTCTTCTGTTCTGGCGTAATGGCCAAAGCCACTAAACCAATGGTTGAAACTAAGAGATAGCTAATCGCTAGTGTCTTAATGCCCCATAGGCTAGCCCGGTGTTGAATGAGGTAACGCACCCGCGCTTGGGTTTGTTTCCAGTTGAAATCCTGACCAAACGGCAAGATTAAGCGACGACGTTCAAAGAGCTGATAGGAGATTTCCGCCATCAGCATAATCAGTAAGAACTGAACACCGACTGAAATCCAAATATTATGGAAGCCATTCAAACGGTCTGGAATGACTAAGTGAATCGGATAAAACCATAGGTAGTAGGATAAGCTGCGTTTACCGAAGAAGGTAAAGATTGGCAGACTTAAGAGCTTATGTAACCAAGTAGAGGGATGGAGACTGACAATGACAAAAACCATGGACAGTAAAGTGAATAGCAGCATACCAAAACGATAGGCAAAGGGTTGAGTCCCATACATAAAGAGCAACATAAAAGTCATCAAAATGACACTGGCAATCCCAATCCCATTAAAGACTTGTTGCTGACGCTTGGATATGACTTTTGGCTTCAAATGCACTGGGAAGAGATAACCTAATACCCCACCAAAGGTAAAGGCAAAGGCCCGCGTCAACAAATCATAATATATCCGACTCGGATCCTGACCATCTTGGTAGAGATAACCTAGAAGCACTGCCGAAGCAATGGATAGAGCCACCAACATAATGGCAGCAGTAGCCGGATTGCGATGCCAAGAATAGACTACTTTGACCACAAAAGGCGTTAAGAGAATCAGCTGGGCGTAGATGGAAATGTACCACAGATGGGTAAAGGCACTAGGATTAGCCGCCTGGACAAAGTAGGATTGGTTGGACAAAATCTGATAGTAGTTGTTAACGAAGAAAAGACTAGAGAAGCCCATATTACGCAAATTATAGAAATAATCTGGCGCAAACAAGGCAATATAGGCTGCTACCAGCAAGACCATAAACAAGGTCGGAAAGAAAATCCGTTCCAGCCTGGATTTGAGGTAGGATTTAATCGAGACTGATTTTCTTAGCGTAGGAGCCGTATAGAAATGACGGAAGGCGAAGAAACCTGCCACCATTAAGAAGGCATTAACGGCTAGGAAGCCCCCAGGCAAGATGTGTTGGAAGAAATAATAGGTCAGAATTAAGAGGATTAAGACCCCACGATAGCCGTCGAAAAAGGCCAAACGAGGACTTTTACTAGATGTTTTATCGGTCATGCACATCCCCTCCCCTTAATCCATGAATTCAAACTGATAGCCGGCTAAATCGACTAAATCACCGGATTCGGCCCCTGCTTCACGCAAGGCTTGGTCCACACCCATGGAACGTAATTGGCGGGCAAAACGTGCCACGCTCTCATCGTGGGCCATATTGGTCATGGCATAGAGTTTTTCAATCTTAGCCCCTGACAATTGCCAGTAACCGGCATCGAGCTTGGTTAAAGTGAATGGCACTTCCTCTTCCAATTGGTAGTGCACTTCTTCTGGCTCTTCCTCGAATAAAGGTATAAAGTCAGAATTTTGGACCAAGTCATAGGTAAAGGCCAAGAGTGGCTTGAGCCCCTTGGCTTGCCAAGCAGATACTTCAAAAATAGCTGGTAAGTCTAAGCCTTCTTTTTGGCAATAGTCTTCTAGCTTCTGCTTGAAGCTAGGCAAATTTTCTTGGGCCTGGCTCTGATCCATCTTGTTGGCCACAATGACCATAGGACGTAAGAGTAATTTCTCGTGATAAGAAGCTAGCTCGTGCATGATATCGAGGTAATCTTGGAAGGGATCCCGTTCATGAGTCGCTGCCATGTCAATGACATGCAACAAGACTTTGGTCCGCTCAATGTGGCGCAGAAAGTGAATCCCCAAGCCAACCCCTTGAGAGGCGCCTTCAATCAGACCTGGCATATCGGCTACGATAAATTCCTGGTCGTAATTGAGTTTGACCACACCCAGGTTAGGGGTTAAGGTTGTAAATTGATAGTCTGCGATTTTAGGTTTGGCATTACTAATGACAGACAAGAGGGTCGATTTCCCTACACTTGGGTAACCTACCAAGCCTACATCGGCCAGAACTTTGAGCTCTAATTGCAGGTCCGCTTCTTCACCTGGTTCACCATTTTCGGCGATGGAAGGAGCTGGATTCTTATGGGTAGCGAATTTAATATTGCCACGTCCCCCACGACCGCCCTTAGCAACCACACATTCCTGGCCTTGCTCTACTAGGTCGGCTAGCAATTTATCGGTCGCAGCATCGCGGATGATGGTACCAGGTGGAACTGACACAATCAAGTCTTCCGCAGCCTTACCATACATGCCTTTGCTCATACCATTTTCGCCGTTCTTGGCCTTAAAGTGACGATTATAACGGAAATCCATAAGGGTCCGCAGGCCTTCATCCACTCGGAAGATGACACTGCCACCTCGACCGCCGTCACCGCCGGCCGGCCCGCCATCTGGGACATACTTTTCGCGTCGGAAGGCCACCATTCCGTCGCCGCCCTTACCGGCTTTGACTGTGACCCTTGCACGATCTAAAAAGGTCGACATTGAAAGCACTCCTTTCTCTAACTCATCTAGCTGAGTCTTAAAATTTATTAATCAATAAGCGTGAATCAAAGAGTTCCAAGACAGCCTCTGTCAGCACCTTGAGCGTAGCCAAACGGTTAGCTCGAATGGTTTCATCGTCGGCATTAACCTTGTTGTCATCGAAGTAGGCTTCAATCACCGGTACTAGGTTATCCAGATACATATAGAGGGCATCAACTGAAATCTTGTATTGGTCAATTTTAGCAGCGGCTTCAAGAAGCTTAGCCTCAGAATCAGTTTGGGCTAGGTCTAAGTTAAGCTCAGCCTCTTCTTGAACTTTAGCTCCCAGATTGACCACCCGGGTAATGGCTTCTAAGAAGCGTTTGTAGGCCGTTGGGTTCTTATCCTTGTGGGTCTTGAGGAAATGCGCCACATAGTCGGCCTTGCCAACTTCTAAGTGCTTAGCCGCCCCAATCCCTTGGATTTGGTCCATATCGACTGATTGGTTACGTAAATGCACAGCGACCCGCGCCCAGACAAAGTCTGTAAGCTGCTTCAAAAGCTCTTGGTCGCCCTCATGAGCTTCCACTAACTGCTTAAAGACTGGTAACAAGTCCAATTCCCAACCACGATCTAAGAGGATTTCCACAATCCCCATGGCCGTACGACGAAGGGCGTAAGGGTCGTTAGAACCTGTTGGGATTAAGCCAACCTTGAAGTATTGGAACAAGGTGTCAAGCTTATCAGCCAGGGCCAAGAGTGCACCAGCATCTTGGTTTGGCAATGCGCCACCGCTAGTAGTTGGCAGGTATTGGGTCCCGATAGCTTGGGCAACCAAGGCCTCTTCACCGTAATGGCGGGCGTAGATTTCACCGATTTGTCCTTGGAGTTCGTCGAACTCACCGACCACTTGGGTCATGAGGTCAAACTTGTAGATTTGGCTAGCCCGTAAGGCTGCCTCATAAGACGCTTGATCTAAGTTTAGGTCACCTTGTAATTGGCTAATTAAGGCGCCGACGCGAGTTTGCTTGTCAGCCAAAGTTCCTAACTTAAAGTGTTCATTAACGTTAGCCAGTTTATCGACAAAGAAGTTCAAGTCATGTTTGAGGTCTTCTTGATAGAAGAATAAGGCATCTTCCAAGCGAGCCCGCAAGACTTTTTGGTTACCTTTGACGACGTTGGCTAGGTGCTGATCATTCCCGTTACGTACTGAAATGAAGACAGGCAAGAGCTCACCTTTAGCATCCAAGGCATAGAAGTAACGTTGGTGATCACGCATAGCCGTAATCAAGACACAGTGTGGCACTGATAAGTATTTTTCTTCAAAGTCGCCATAGAAGACGGTTGGCCATTCGACAATGGCAGTCACTTCTTCTAGCAAATCTTCATCGACTGGTACTTGCCAGCCTTGAGCAGAAGCTAAATCAGCCAATTGTTGACGGATATTAGCCCGACGTTCTTCAAAGTCTACTAGGACATGTTGCTCACGCAAAGCCTCTACATAGTCTGTGGCCTTTGCCAAGGTCACATCATGGCCTAAGAAACGATGGCCACGAGAGATACGGTCTGATTTTACGCCAACAAACTCTAAAGGCACCAATTCTTGGTCTAGGAGGGCCACAATCCAGTGAACAGGACGAATGAATGGGGTCTCATAGTCATGCCAAGTCATAGTAACTGGGAAGGTCATGGCCTCCAAGACACGATTAAGTCCTGACAAGACTTGGTCAGCAGTCTGACCAGGTATATGCTTGTTAACGAAGATATAGTCTTCGCCTTTGATGCTTTCTACAATCACATCTTCTTGGCTAGCACCTTGGCCTTTGATGAAGCCAAGAGCCGCCTTGGTCCAATTACCTTCCGCGTCTTTGGCAATTTTAAGGGATGGGCCTTTTGCCTTAGTGGACACATCTTGGCTACGCTCAGCCAAGCCATGGACTAGGACCGCCAAACGACGTGGCGTAGCATAGGCGCTGAGGCTCTCGTAAGCTAAGCGCTCTTCTGCTAAGAAATCAGCCACCCGTTTTTCTAATTGTTGTGATAAATCTAAGAGGAAGCGTGCAGGAATTTCTTCCATGCCAATTTCAAGTAAAAATTCTGCCATGGTCTAGGCCTCGCTTTCTGATTTTTTAAGAAGTGGGAAGCCAAGGGCTTCACGTTCAGCCACAAAGGCTTGGGCAACAGAACGCGCCATCTTACGAATGCGACCTAAGTAGCCGGCACGGTCTGACACGGAAATCATGCCCCGCGCATCGAGTAAGTTGAAGGTATGGCTACACTTGAGGATGTAGTCATAGGCTGGATGAACCAGACCTAAGTCAATCAATTTAAGTGCTTCTTGTTCAAACTCGGTAAACAAGGTGAAGAGCAAGTCGCTATTGCTTTGTTCGAAGGCATAAACGGAGTGCTCACGTTCAGGTTGACGGAAGATATCGCCATACTTGACGCCTTCCACCCACTCCAGTTCATAGACATCTTCAACGTCTAGGATATACATAGCCAAACGCTCTAGACCATAAGTAATCTCGCTCGTCACTGGATGGCACTTAAGCCCCCCTACTTGTTGGAAGTAGGTAAATTGGGTAATTTCCATCCCATCAATCCACACTTCCCAACCTAAGCCGGCACAGCCTAGGGAAGGATTCTCCCAGTTATCTTCAACGAAACGAATATCATGTTCCAAAGGATCAATCCCGATGGCTTCTAAACTCTCTAGATAGAGCTCTTGCACATTCAGGGGCGATGGCTTCATGACGACTTGCAGTTGGTGGTGTTGGAAGAGGCGGTTAGGGTTCTCCCCGTAACGACCATCTGCTGGACGTCTGGAAGGTTCGACGTAGCAGGCATTCCAGGGTTCTGGGCCAATGGCACGTAAGAAGGTGTAAGGGCTCATAGTCCCTGCCCCTTTCTCCGTATCATAGCTTTGTAAAACCAGACAGCCTTGCTTAGCCCAGAATTGCTGTAAGGTCATGATAATATCTTGCATGGTTTTCTTCTTCATGATGCTTCCTCCTTTATAGCGGGGACGGCAAACCCCTGGCGACAAATAAAAAGTCCCTATGGTAATCCACTGATCACCATAGGGACGAAGATAACTTCGCGGTTCCACCCTATTTCTAGTTACATTGAACTAGCGCTTCATTTATGCCTATGAGTGACTTAAAAACTACCATCGATTTGCTCTGGCTTCCACCGTCCCAGAGTCGCTAGGCTATCTTCTTATAATTGCGCTTTTAATCCCTTTTATTATAGGGCATGACGGCCTTTAAGTCAAGCAAAGTCGCGCTTTTAATGACCAATAGGCGTCCTGTTTTTTTGATCAAACAGGACGCCTATCAGGCTGAGTTATCTTGCTTATTCTAAGAAGTCTTTCAATTGTTTGGAGCGACTTGGATGGCGGAGTTTGCGCAAGGCTTTGGCCTCAATCTGACGGATCCGCTCACGAGTCACACCGAAGACTTTCCCTACTTGTTCTAGGGTCCGAATGTTACCATCGTCTAAACCAAAGCGCAGACGTAAGACATTCTCTTCGCGGTCGGTCAAGGTATCCAAGACATCTTCCAATTGCTCCCGCAATAAAGCCGAAGAAGTGAAGACTTCTGGGCTCATTGCCCCTTCATCTTCGATGAAGTCGCCTAAATGAGAGTCGTCCTCTTCCCCGATTGGTGTTTCTAAGGAAACAGGCTCTTGGGCAATCTTGAGGATTTCACGCACTTTTTCAGTTGGCAGGTCCATTTCCGCCCCGATTTCTTCAGGTGTTGGTTCGCGACCTAAATCTTGCAGTAGCTGTCTTTGGACCCGAACCAGCTTGTTAATGGTCTCTACCATATGAACTGGAATCCGGATAGTACGGGCTTGGTCTGCGATAGCACGAGTAATAGCCTGACGAATCCACCAGGTAGCATAAGTAGAGAACTTAAAGCCCTTGGTGTGGTCGAACTTTTCAACGGCCTTCATCAAGCCCATGTTGCCTTCCTGAATTAAATCTAGGAACTGCATGCCTCGGCCAACATAACGTTTGGCAATGGAAACCACTAAACGTAGGTTGGCTTCAGCCAGTTCTTGCTTAGCGATGTCGTCACCGCCTTGGATACGAACGGCCAGGTTGATTTCTTCCTCGGCACTTAAGAGAGGGACATTCCCAATCTCCTTAAGGTACATACGGACAGGGTCACTAACCTTGAGCTTGGAAGTCGCAGTTTTAGATTCAGCCGCTAAATCAGCCTGCAATTGTTCTTCTTCACGGACCATTTGTTGCTTGGTTGGTCCTCCATCATCACCGACAACAGAAACCCCATTATCTTCGACGATTTGAATTAAGGTATCAATCCCGTCAGCATCTAGTCCATAAGGGCTCGCAATTTTTTCCGTTAATTCGTCATAGTGGACTTGTCCTTCTGACTTTTTAGCCAGAATAAGGGCTTGGACCGCCTCTAGATAGGGTGAGGTCATGTCTTGATTTGGAGTTAACTTTAGATCTTTTTCTTCAGCCATATAAGAACCTCCTAGTTTTTCTTTAATTGCCGGCTTAAGCGCAGTATTTCAACCAAGTATTCATTCATCTTGGTCTTATCCCCACGTATTTGGGCTTGTTTTAGTTTGTTTTGTAGCTCCTTAAGCTGAATCTCAGTAAAGGCAGCATCAATGGTTTTGACGCAATCTTGCATGGCCTGCTCCGAATAATCGGTTTGGGCATAATCCCAAATCAGATTGGCCAAGTATTGTTGCTCATCAGGGCTGGCTTCCACATCTAAGATACCGGTCAGAGGCAGTCGGCCTCCTTTTTCATAATAGAAGTGTTCCAGCTGATAATAAATAGCTTGAGCGCTTGGATGGACAAAGAGCAGAGGCTGCTCTAACCCTTCAATAAACTGCCAAGCTGGCTCATTAAAAATTAGATTAGACAGGATGTAACGCTCGCAATGATAGGCCTTAAGCGACTTGATTTGGTCATCTAATGCCCCTGGCTTAGCTTGGACTGGATTAGAAGGAAGTGCCTGATCCGAGAATCCCGAAGATTGGGCCTTATCCCACTTGTCAGGTGAATCTTGCTTAGGTCTATCGCTCTCCTTAGCCTCTTCCTTGCGATGGCGATAGGAAACTTGAGCCAGTTGCTCTTCCAACATGGCCAAGTCTAAACCAAATTCCTCGGCTAAAGCCTGCAAGCGCATGGTTCGCTCGATTGGCGAAGGTAACTGGGCAACTAAGTCTAGAAGTCGATTGATATAGAGCGCTCGCTGTTCAAGGTCTGCTAACTGGTATTCCTGTTGAAGATAATGCTTGAGGAATTCATAACGCGGAATAGCCTGGTTAATCAGCGACTTGAAGCTATCAGCCCCACGGGACTTAATCCACTCGTCAGGGTCCATCTTACCAGGAATGGAAACAGCCTTAATGGTATGACGCGGTAAAGTTAGGCTTAATTCAAAAGCCCGAGCAGTTGCCTTTTGACCTGCAGCATCGCCATCAAAGACAAAAATAATTTCCTGAGTCACCTTGCCTAACTGACCAAGGTGCTGACTGGTCAAGCTAGTCCCCATGGTCGCCACAGCCTGCGGGAAGCCGGCCTGGCTCAGGGCAATCACATCCAGATAACCTTCGCAGATTAGAACCTGGTTGAGACGGCGAATATGTGGCCGAGCTTGAGCAAAATGATAAATCAAGGATGATTTATGGAAAATATCGGTCTCGGGAGAGTTGACGTATTTGGCAACTTTTGGGTCATCGCCAGGATTGGCTTGGTAGATACGCCCGGAAAAGGCGACCGTCCTACCTTGGCGGTCCTCCAAGGGAAAGATAATCCGACCATGGAAACGATCCATCAAACCTTGGCTAGCTTCATAGAAAATCCCTGATTGCAGCATTTCTTCATGGTTAAAACCCGCTTCCGTCAGGTACTGAATCAGCAACTGAGGATTATCAGGCGCTAGTCCCAAATGAAAGTCTGCCAGTGTTTCTTCCTTAAGCTCACGTTGCTTTAAGTAAGCATAGGCTGCCTCCCCTGCTACCGTTTGAGTTAGGTAGAAGTGATAGAAGTCACGGGCTTTTTCATGTAAATCAAGCAAACGTTGATGGGGCTGACTGACAGCCTGTCCCGTCTCAAAATAGCGACTATCGAGGGCAATATTGGAAAGTTCAGCTACCTTCTTAACTGCTTCTGGAAAACTAATTCCTTCCATTTCCTGCAGAAAGCCAAAGACATTGCCCCCTCTACCACAGGAAAAACACTTATAAATCTGCTTGTCCGGGCTAACCGAGAAGGATGGATTGTTGTCTTCGTGGAAGGGACAAGAGCAAGTATAGTTATTACCGCGCTTGGTCAGGGCGACATATTGGTTGATAATGGCCACGATATCGGCTTCTTTTTTTACCGATTCGATAATTTCATTAGGAATACCAGCCATCTGACGCCCTCCCTTACTGAACTACTTTAAACAGAGTTGTTGCGGGGCTTAGCCCGATAGAGACAGTAAGCACCCAATAAGAATTGAATAATGATGGCGAAGAGCCCCTTGAGCGAGTCACCTGTCATCTGCGCGACCAAGGCCAAGATGGTGGTCCCTAGTACGGAAGAAAATTTACCAAAGATATTATAGAAACCAAAGAATTGGTTAGTCTTTTGCTTAGGAATCAACTGGCCAAAGTAAGAACGACTCAGCGCCTGAATGCCACCTTGGGCAGTCCCTACTAAGATAGCCAAAATCAAGAAATCCCGGAAACCAGACAAGCCTAGTGCAAAGACACAGATGACCACATAGGTCCCAATGCCGACGAAGAGTAAAGTGCGGCTGCCAAAACGTTTAGCTAAGGCTCCATAGGCCAGTGATGACGGAAAGGCCACAACCTGAACCACTAGGAGAATAATAATTAATTGGTTAGCAGGCAAGCCCAAATCGCTACCCACAGAGGTCGCCATTTTGATAATGGTCCCTACCCCGTCAATATAGAGGAAGTAACCCACTAAGAACCATAAAATGGTTGGATAGTGTTTGAGCTCTCCCACTGTTTCCTTAAGTGAGCGCAAGGTGGACTTAACCAAACCATCGTGGTGTTCAATGTAGGAGACTTGCTTAACATGACGCCAATATGGCACCGTAAAAACAAACCACCAAATGGCCGTAATTAAGAAGCCAACATTGACTAGATCACGCGATGACAGCCAACCAGACACTTGCAAAGCAAAGAAAATCAGAAAGGCAAAGACACTGCCAATATAACCATAGGCATAACCTGCTGAACTGACCATATCCAAACGTTGTTCAGTGGTCACATCCATAATGGAAGAGTCGTAAAAGACATTGGATAAGGAGAAGCCAATAGCAGATAAGGTATAAACCACCAAGAGATAGAGCCAGGCATTTGGCCCAGCAAAAATCATGGCCAATACACTCCCGACCCCAAGCAGGGTCCCGAAGGTAAAGAGCGGTCCCCGTACGCCTTTGTAGTCAGCACTGGTCCCCAAGAAAGGCGACATGACGGCCACCACAATGGTGGACAGGGAGTTGGCGTAACCCAGATAGGCTGTGGAAGTGGCCGGTGCCATGCTCACACTATCCGTGACCGCCTTATAGAAAATAGGAAAAATAGCGGCTGTAATCATCAAAGAATAGACGGAGTTAGCCCAGTCTTGGAGAATCCAAGCCCACTCCTTCTTCGTATAGCCTGAGAGAAATTTCTTCATAGCAAGCCTCCCTAGTCTTGAATTTGGGCTTCAATGACGTCCCAGATATCTTGCGCGCCATAACCCGTTTCGGCTGAGAATGGGAAGAGCGCATCGACCGTCGGCAAATCTAGAGCCTTCTTATACATGGATAAATGCTTATTCCATTGGCTCTTCTTAATCTTATCCACCTTGGTCAAGATGATGGCATAAGGAATCTCTGCTTCATCAGCAAAATCCTTCATGGCCTTATCTAACTCGGTTGGCTCATGGCGGAAATCCATCAAGAGAAAGAGCACGCGAACATTGTCCCGATTAAGGAGATAATGTTCAATCATCTTGCCCCACTCTGCTCGCGCTGTTTTGGAGACCCGAGCATAGCCATAGCCAGGCACATCGACAAATCGGAAAGTCTGATTAATGTCATAGAAATTAAGGGTTTGGGTCTTACCAGGTTGGCTGGATGTACGCGCCAAACCCTTTCGACCAATCATTTTATTAATGAAAGAAGACTTGCCCACATTAGAGCGACCCGCTAGGGCTACTTCAGGCAAGGCATCTTGTGGATATTGCTTTGGACTGACAGCACTAATGACTAATTCTGCCTGACTTACCTTCATGAAGCAGTCTCCTTTTGTGGTTTCATACGTTTGTTGTGCTTGTTGTAATAAAATGGTTGATGGCTGCCTAAAACGGTATCTTCCGTAATCACAATACGGCTGATATTTTCGTCACTTGGCACGATGAACATAATATCCAACATAACGGACTCCAAGATAGAACGGAGGCCACGTGCGCCAGTATTGCGTTCAATGGCCTGCTTGGCAATGGCAATCAGGGCCTTTTCCTTGAATTCTAGCTCTACACCATCAATTTGGAAGAGGCGTTGATATTGTTTAACCAAGGCATTCTTAGGTTCTGTTAAGATACGAACCAAGTCATCCTGGGTTAACTTCTCTAACATGGCCATAACAGGCAAACGCCCAATAAACTCTGGAATCAAACCAAACTTCAAGAGGTCTTCTGACGTGACTTGTTGCATAAGCGACTTGGATTGATCCAACTTGCCATTGCTGCTACCAAAACCAATGACCTTGCTACCTAAGCGTTCCTTGACGATGGTCTCAATGCCATCAAAGGCGCCCCCTACAATAAAGAGAATTTGCGAGGTATCCAGTTGGATGAACTCTTGGTTAGGATGTTTACGGCCACCCTTAGGTGGGATGTTGGCAATTGTCCCTTCCAAAATCTTGAGCAAGGCTTGTTGGACCCCTTCCCCACTGACATCGCGGGTAATGGAGACATTCTCACTCTTGCGGGCAATCTTGTCGATTTCATCGACATAGATAATGCCGTGTTGAGCTTTTTCAATATCATAGTCTGCTGCTTGAACCAACTTGAGTAGGATGTTTTCCACATCTTCCCCCACATAGCCGGCTTCAGTTAGGCTAGTTGCATCAGCAATCGCAAAAGGCACGTTCAGTAATTTGGCCAAGGACTGAGCCAGAAAAGTCTTCCCGGAACCCGTTGGCCCAATCAGACAGATATTGCTCTTTTGCAATTCAATATCCGCTTCATGTGTTGCAATGCTAGCGTTAATACGTTTGTAGTGGTTGTAGACGGCAACTGCCAAGGATTTCTTGGCTTCAGTCTGGCCGATGACATATTGATTAAGATGGGCCATGATTTCAGCAGGTTTGAGGACGCTCACGCCACTAAAACCTTCAGAATCACTGACCATATCTTGACGAATGATTTCCTCGCATAAGCCCACACATTCATCACAAATATAGACATCTGGCCCCGCTATAATCTTATTGACTTCATCTTGGGACTTGCCACAGAACGAGCAATAGTAGCCGCCATGATTCCCGGTATGGTTACTGGTCATGGTAATCGATCCTTCCTCTAACGTACATAATGAGGGATGCAGATAGTCATCGTTGAACATAAGACTCTCGCAACCCTCATTTATAGTTATTCTAATAGGTTTATTTTATTATTTTTCTACCGCAGAATCAACAATTAAGCTCATTGCCTTCTTCATACGGATGTCAGCAGTTAACATATCAGTTGACACAAATTGTTTGACTTGGTCAGCAGACATGTTGTATTGAGATGCCAAGTCAGCAACTTCAGCGTCGATTTCAGCATCCGTTACTTGAATGTCTTCAGCCTTGACAATTGCTTCTAATACTAAGTTAGTCTTAGTACGTAATTCTGCTTCTTCAGCGAATTGAGCACGTAAGCCTTCAGCGTTAGTCCCTGTAATTTGGAAGTATAAGTCTTCATTAATGCCTTGACGTTTCAAGTTGTTGGTGAAGTGAGATACTTGACGGTTGATTTCGTCTTCTACCATTACTTCTGGTAATTCAACGATTTCAGCGTTCTTAACCGCTTGACGTAAAGCTAAGTCTTCTACAACTTCCTTAGCAGCAGCTTTTTTAGACTCTTCTAATTGAACGCGGATTTTGTTTTCTAATTCAGCTAAGCTTTCAACTTCTGAATCCACGTCTTTAGCGAATTCGTCATCTAATTCAGGTAATTCTTTAGCTTTTACTTCGTGAACTGTTACTTTGAAGACAGCGTCTTGACCTTTGAGGTTTTCTGCATGGTAAGCTTCTGGGAAGGTTACTTTCACTTCCACTTGGTCACCTGCTTTAGTCCCTACTAATTGATCTTCAAAACCTGGGATGAAGCTGTTAGAACCAAGTTCTAATGAGTGGTTTTCACCCTTACCGCCTTCAAATGCTTGGTCACCCAAGAAACCTTCGAAGTCGATGACAACCGTATCGCCTAATTCAGCTGCGCCTTCTTTAACAACGAGCTCAGCCAAACCTAAACGACGAGATTCTAATTCGTCTTTGACATCTTGATCAGATACTTGACGGTCTTGAGCTTCTACCTCTAAGCCCTTGTAGTCGCCTAATTTAACTTCTGGTTTTAAGACAACTTCAGCTTTCAATACCCAAGGTTGACCTGCTTCGAGTTTTTCGATATCAATCTTTGGTTCAGTCACTACGTCTAATTCAGCCTCTTGGATGGCTTTAGATAAATGAACTGGTAAGAGAGCGTTTAAAGCATCTTCGTAAAGCGCTGCTTCCCCGTACACATTGTTGAAGATTTGACGTGGCACTTTCCCCTTACGGAAGCCAGGTACTGACAAACGTTTTTGTACCTTCTTGAATGCTGTGTCTAAAGCTTTCTTCACATCTTCTACTGGAATTTCAAAGGTTAATACCCCTGTATTTGTTGCTTGTTTTTCGAATTTCGCTACCATGTAACTTTCCTCCATAGCTTCTTGTTTATTTACACACTCCACAATTTTAACTGAAAGCATCCAATTTGTAAACAGATTTACCCTATTTTTACTGACTTTTCCTCAGATTTGACTCAAGTAAGTGAGGCCACCTATTTTCTCTAGCTATTCCACGTAAGGAAGTAAGTAGCCATAGCCCTTACTTTCCATCTGATCCTTAGGAATGAAGGTGATGGAAGCTGAGTTAATACAATAGCGGAGGCCACCCTTGTCCTTAGGCCCATCATCAAAGACATGTCCCAAATGAGAGTTACCAGAACGTGACCGGACTTCAATCCGTCTCATGTTAAAGCTGGTGTCTTCCTTATAGCGGGCTACATCCGCTGAGATTGGCTTGGTAAAGCTAGGCCAGCCACACCCCGAGTCATACTTATCCTTAGAGGAGAAGAGTGGCTCCCCAGTAGCGACATCCACATAGATACCTGGCTCCTTATTATCCCAATATTGGTTGGAGAAGGCCTGCTCGGTGTTATTTTCCTGGGTCACAGCGTATTGGGCAGGGCTCAATTTTTCCTTCAGTTCTTGATCACTTGGTTTGGGATAGAGGTTGGCATCAATCAAGGGATCCTGTGCCTTCTTGAGATCGATGTGGCAGTATCCGTTAGGATGTTTGGTCAAATAGTCTTGATGTTCTTCCTCAGCCTTAACATAGTTCTTAAGAGGCTCCAATTCAACCTTGAGTTCTTGGCCCAGTTCATCCGCCTTTTCCTTCATTACTGCTTGGGCAACGGCCTTATCCTCTTGGCTTTCATAATAAATACCCGTCCGATATTGTCGGCCCTCATCATTGCCTTGCTTATTAAGAGAGAGCGGATCTACAACCCGGAAGTAATAGAGCAAGAGTTGACGCACATCTAGTTTACTGGCATCATAGGTGATTTTAACCGTTTCGGCGTGGTCAGTCTGACCGATTAAGGTATAGTTGGTGATATCTGACGTCCCATTGGCATAGCCAGATTCCACATCTAGCACCCCGTCAATTTGCTCAAAATAAGCTTCTAGGCCCCAGAAGCAGCCACCCGCTAGATAGAGGGTTCTGAGGTTCTCGGCTTTAACTTCTTCCTTGCTTGAAGTACTAGAAGAACTAGTCGCATTTGCCGCAAGGGCGGCTTCTACCCGGCTTTCGATATTTTGGGTGGTCAGGCCAGAATGAGAGGTCCGCCACCAGACAAGCGTAATTACCCCTAGAACCGCAATTAAGCCGGTTAATAAATAACGTTTATCCATTATAGTTTCCTTCTTTCAGATTTTAAGAATCTTCCTTAGTCCATGCTAGCCAATTGGTCTAAGACACTTTGCCGATCCATATGACCTAGTTGTACCTTAACTAGTTCCCCCTTGGAATTGATAAAGGCCGAAGTTGGGTAAGCAACAACACCTAATTGCTTCATAAAGTCACCCGACTGATCCACTAAAACCGGTAGATGCGTATAATCTAAGCCGGAAAACCACTTGGTAAAATCAGCCAGGGGCTTTTCATTTCGAATTTCAGGTGCCACCATGGATAAGACGACCACATCATTTCCTTGATTGCTTTCATCAGCTAAGGCGTCGACATCCTTGAGTCCTGCCAAGCAGATGGAACACCAGGATGCCCAGAATTTGATGTAAACTTTTTTGCCTTGTAAATCCTCTAGCTTATAAGTCTTGCCATGAATATCTTGAAAGGTCCCGCTTAAGCTTTGCCCTGCTTCTTGCTTTTGAGAAGAAGCGGTTGTTTGGGCGGTGCTAGATGCTTGCTTGGCATTGTTTGCCTCCTGTTGAGGTTGGCAGGCCGCTAAACAGCCCGAACTTAAACTAACTAATCCTAAGACTTGCCAAAATTTACGCGTAAAATGTGACATATTTTTTTCCTCTTTTTCCTAGATTTTGTTGAACATTACTAGAATGCCGACCAGAATAATCAGGACAGCCCCGACCCGTTTGATCAGCATCATGTGCTTTTTGGCTACATTCAGCCATTTGACTAAGGATGAAGATAGAATAGCCAAGAGTAAAAATGGCACTGACAGACCCAAAGCATAGACGAAGAGCAAGCTACCACCATACCAAGCACTGGCCCCTGTGGTGGTCACTAAGGCCAAGACAGAACTCAAGACTGGCCCGACACAAGGCGTCCAACCAAAGCTAAAGCTCAGTCCCAAGAGAAAGCTTCGCGTTAATTCCCCAGCATTCTTAGCCTCCATCTGGACGGTCTTTTGGCGACTAAGCCATGGAATCTCCACTAATTCCAGCTGATAAATCCCCATCAGCACGATAATAGTCCCTAGTACAAGGCGGGTATAGTGCCCATAAACGATCTGTCCTAAGAGACTGGCCCCAAAACCTAACATGAAGAAAATCAGTGAAATGCCTGACATGAAAGCCAGAACCTTCAAAACTGGCAAGAGATAAAAACTATAGTTACCAATTTTTACCTTCTTGTCCCCAGTTTCCCCCATAAAGGTTCCCATATACAAAGGAAACAATGGCAAAACACATGGCGATAAGAAGGACAGAATTCCCGCCCCAAAGACTGTTAAATAATAAGATATGGACATAAAACCCCTCCTGCGAATAATTACATCCTTATTATACGTCCTAATTGCTAGATTATCATTTATTTTGATTGGGAAAACTGACTTACTTAAAAATAGTGCCTATTTATGAACTTTTTGTGTAATTTCAGGGCACTTATAGCGAAATACTAGGCGGGAGGGGCTTGCTTCTAGTATAATAAGGTGAAGGAGTGAGTGGAATGGTTAAATATCCAGCTGGTTCAGCCCGGCGAAGCGCCATTAATAAGCCAGCAGGGCCAAGCCTAGATCCAGTTCAAGCTAGGGCCATGCAAGATCTCAAGGCAGCTAAAAAGCCTACCCAGTATGGTAGCCGGGGCATGTCCTTGGAAGATCGTATTAATCAATCCAACCAATACTACCTCAGCCACAATCTGGCGGTAATCCACAAGAAACCGACGCCGATTCAAGTCGTCAAAGTGGATTTTCCGCGTCGTAGCGCTGCCCGGATTACCGAGGCCTACTATCGCCAAGCCTCGACAACAGACTACAACGGCCTCTATTTAGGTCGCTATCTGGATTTTGAAGCTAAGGAAACGACTAATAAAACTAGTTTCCCACTGGCTAACTTACCAGACCATCAGATTGAACACATGCGACAATGCCACCAACAAGGCGGTATCGTCTTTCTCATCATTAGTTTCAAAGTGCATGACAAGGTCTATCTACTTCCCTTCCCAGCTCTCAATCAGTGGTTGGAAAGTCAGAAGCGTAAGAGCTTGCCACTCACTTACCTGGAAAGCCATGGCTACCTCTGCCAACAAGGGGTCTTTCCTATGATTGATTATTTAGCAGCTGTGGATCTCTGGCTCCAAGCTCACTAGTTTGACAAGAAAGGAGGGATTGACTTGGTAACTGGAAGTCGTCTCGAACGCAAGAAATATCAAGCCTCCCAACAAGAATCTACGCCTCTTGATTCCTCTGAGAATCAAGGCCGACAAAAGAAGAAAGGTAAAAAAGCTGGTAAGAAACCCCGTTGGCGCCGTATCCTTAAATTCTGCCTGATTGCCTTCTTCAGCCTCTTTATTCTAGCGGTTGCCTCAGGTGCCGCCATCTTTATCTACTACTCCTCTTCTGCCCCACAAATCACGGAAGCAGATTTGGTCGGTCAGATGCCAAGTAAAATCTATGACCAAAAAGGCAACCTAATCAAGGAGTTAGGTAATCAGAGCCGTGACCTGATGCAGGCCAATGAAATTCCTGAAAACCTAAAAAATGCCGTGATTGCAATTGAAGACGGTCGTTTCTATAGTCACAACGGGATTGACCCCATTCGGATTGCAGGTGCCTTTGTCCGCAATATCCGTAGAGGTCGAATTTCCGAAGGTGGCTCGACCATTACCCAGCAATTAGTCAAGAACTCGGTCTTCTCGACGGACTTTAAGGACCAAACCTTAAAACGTAAGGTTCAAGAAGCCTGGCTAGCCATGCAACTAGAGCGCGAGTATACCAAGGACCAAATACTGACCTTCTATCTCAACAAGCTCTTCTATTCTAATAATACCTACGGTGCCAAGACGGCTGCCCGCCTCTTCTTCGGCAAGGAACTCAGTCAGTTAACAGTAGGTGAAGCGGCCCTCTTAGCAGGGATTCCACAAGCCCCGTCCTCTTACGACCCCTATTCTTTCCCAGAAGCTGCCCAAGAGCGTCGCGATACCGTCCTGAGCGTCATGTTACGACGCAAATTGATTAGTCAGGCCCAATACGACGAGGCAGTCGCCCAATCCGTCAGCTCCATGCTCAAACCCTTGGATCAAAACACCATGGATAATACCGATATGGTCTTAGATTCCTACTTGGATGTGGTAGCCAAGGAAGTGAAGGACAAAATGAATCTGGATATCTTCACCGACGGTGTGGAAGTCTATACTAACCTCAACTGGGATGCCCAAAAACAAGCCTATGACTTGGTTAACAATGATCCTTCCCTTTTCCCAAATGATAAGATGCAGACGGCTATTTCCATTGTGGATGTTACCAACGGCCAGCTCCAAGCTGTCATTGGCGGTCGTAAGCAGAACGTCTACCTTGGTCTCAACCGGGCCAACACACTTAACCGCAGTGTCGGCTCAACCATGAAACCACTGGCTGACTATGGGCCTGCCTTCGAGTACCTCAACTACTCGACTGGGACCACCGTGGTCGATGAGCCTTATACCTATAAAAATGGTGGCGAGCTCCAAAACTTTGACTTTGAATATAAGGGCAAGATGACTCTACGTGAAGCCTTAGCTGGATCGCGCAATATCCCTGCCCTCAAGATGCTGCATGCAGTAGGCATGGACAATGCCTATGCCTTCCTACAAAAACTCAACATTAACATCAGTAATAATGGCAAAAAAGAGTTAGTTGAGGCCAATGCCATTGGTGGGGAAGTCTCCCCTATCCAGCTTTCAGCAGCCTACGCAGCTATTGCCAACTATGGTGAATACCATGCCCCTTATGCAGTACGTCGTGTCGTAACCTCTGCTGGGACCGTGCGCGACTTCGATTCACCGGGTTCTCGTGCCATGAAAGATTCTACCGCCTATATGCTGACCGATATCCTCAAAGGGGTACCAGGCGAATTCGCAGCAGCAGCCAAACTAGACGGCATCCCTAACGCAGGTAAGACCGGGACAACCAACTATACAGCTGAGCAACTTAGCCAATTAGGTCTGGATGCTAGCACCTACGCCGCACCAGATGGTTGGTTTGCTGGTTTCACTACCAAGTATGCCATGGTTACCTGGGTCGGTTACGATAACCCCTATGAAGCCGGTAATTATCTGACCCTGGAGCAAACCCGCCTTCCTCAAAAAATCTATGCCAAACTCATGACCTCGCTTATGGCTAACCAAAGCAAGGCTGACTGGACCATGCCAAGTAGCTTGGTCAAGGCTGATATTGAGAAATATACGGAACCCTTGCTACTCCCTGGACCATACACACCACGGGAAATGATTTCCTCCGAGCTATTCATTAAGGGGTCGGAACCTAAGGAACAATCCCTCAACTATGGCCGCCATATTGCTGCTCCTACTGGATTCGACGCTAACTACAACCAACAAACGCGTACCATTCACGCCACTTGGGGACCATTAACTGGTTCCGGCACCTTTGAGTTATCCGTCAACGGGACAGTGGTCTACCAAGGGACAGGTACAAGCTTTGATATTCCTGCCCATGAAATCCAGGATTACGTCTTACGACTGAGAATTGTGGATGGTAACAGTAGTTCCGATACGCTAGTAATCACTGTGAGTCTCAAGTCCGAGTCTAGCTCTTCAAGTAGCCAACCAAATCCGAATGAGCAAGGAGAAAATAACCCGCAATCACCTAACAACCGGGGCAACCAACCTAACCAGCCGGGTCAACCGGGTCAGCCTAACCAACCAGGCCAGAACGGTAACCAACCAGGTAACCAAAATCAACCTGGTCAAAATGGTAACACGGGACAACCTTAGCGAGAGCTTATATAAATACCCCATCACCTCTTGGTGATGGGGTATTTTCTTATGACTTAAGGTTTGGCTGCCTTAGCCAGTTCAGGATCTACCAAAAACTGAATCAGAGATGGGGCCTGCTGATTGAGATGGCGGAAACTATAGCGATTGACATGCGTGATAGCTGTATCTTCTGCCGTCAAACTCCATAGGTAGAAGCCTTCAAGCTCTAGACTGGCCTTGTTGACCACATAATCCACCCCATAGACGGCATCCCCCTCGCGCTTAAGGTTAGAGATATCGATGGCGCCTGCCAATTTAGCTAGGCCATCGTAGTCATTCTCAAAGGTCAAACGATAGGTTGTCGCTGTGGCATTTGCTGGGTCATTGATTGGTTGGCCAGCTTCATCGGTTGGATTAAAGGTTTGGATCTGATCAGAATGATCAATCAAGGACTGCACTGCTAAATAATAGAAGTCGATTGGCTCCACCCTTTCCTCTTTAAGGCTGCCATCCTCTGCCTTGCTATAGCGCTTTTGACCGAGTTGGTAGAGATAGCCTTTGATTTGCTTGTCCTGGATAGTCCCAATGGCTTGTGCCAGGACCTGACCATTTTGGCTATTGGTCAGATAAAGCAAATTACTATCTTGGTCGCCTGCTTGACGTCCTTCTGTCACTTCGTAAGTACTAATAGCCTGAGTTGGATTGGCCGCCTTAAAAGCTTCTAACCACTGGCCTTCTGCTACTTCTAAGGGACTTGCTTGTGCCTCTAAATCAGGCTTAAGGCTATCCTTAGTCACAGATTCCTCTGGGACTTTGGTGGTGCTCTTGGCTTGATAGACATGGCTGGATTCCCCATCTGTTACGGTCAGCTTAAGAGCAGCCTCAAGCATCTGACCGGTCTCACTGTCAACTAGGTAAGTCAAGTCTGCTTGATAAGTTGCTTGAGCTGAGAAACTTTCAGGCAAATCCAGCAGGCCAACTAGGCCCTGGATCAAGTCAGGGTTGGTCACTGTCCTATTAATCCGCCATTGACCTTCAGGTGCCTCAGAATCTAGCTTTGAGTTGTCATCTCCCTCAATTAGGAGTTTGGCCCAATAGAGGTAGCTCATGGAGTTCTTGGTATTGTCGTTTTGACTCCAGGCCGCATGAGGCGAGGCCACATAATGATGCTCCCCGTCGAAGTAAAACTCCAAGTCATAGTGGGCATCCTTGACCGTGGTCACGGTCTTAGTACGATAGGCCTTAAGTGCACCTGCTTCATAAAATTGTTGGCTGTCAGCGGTTGATTGCCAGTCTCCTCCTTCTTGATTAAGCCAAGTGTTAACTTGAACAGCACTCAATTTCTCGTAAAATTCGTGCACCTTATTGAGGGCTTGATAACGTTGACGCGTCGCTTCATCAAGCGAAGACTGACTAGTAGCTGACTCGGGTGGACCATAGAGGGCGTCCCCACCCTGCGCAGCGTCGCGCGGCTTAGCTTGGCAGGCTGTCAAAAGACAAGCCAGACTAAGCAAGGAAATGATGGTGGATTTTTTCATGTAATAATAAAACTCGCTTTCTAAACTTAAGCCTTTTGGCCTTTTTCACTCTTCCAGAGAGAATAAGACCGCTTGAAGGCATGGATAACCCCTTTGTCACTAGTTGATAGAACGGTCGCCTGGTAGAAGGTCAGGGCCAACCAGAAGGAAAAGACCATAAAGGCAAAACAGCCAAGTAGGCAAAGAACAATCTCCAAATTTGACACCGTCTCTGTAGCTAGACGAACCGGCATGACAAATGGAGAAGTAAATGGCACCCAAGAGCCGATGACCACAACAGGTGAATTAGGTTGTTGGAGACCATAGACGGCAATATAGAAACCAATGATGGTAGTGAAGATGACCGGCTGAATGGACTTTTGGACATCCTCTAGCCGTGTAGCGATGGATCCTAGCAGAACGGATAGAATCATGTAGGCCAACATCCCCATCAAAGCAAAGACTAGACTTAGACCAAAGCTAGGCAAAATCCCTAGCAAGAGCGGTTTGAATGGCTCTAGGTAGCTAAAAATACTGGAGACGCCGGTCAAGAAGTAAAAGCCAATCCCCAAGATTAGGTAAATACCAATTTGGGTAGCCATTATCAGTGAAGCACCTAGAATCTTACCTAATAAATGTTGTTTGGCAGGAATGGAGGATAGGATAATTTCCATGACCCGGTTGCCCTTCTCCAAGGCCACTTCCTGAGCAAAAATTGAACTGTAAGCTAAAATCAACATATAGGATAGCATAATGGCCACAAAGGCAGCCCCCATGCGGGCCATGACTTGAAGGGACCTAGCATCCTCTTCTGAATAGGTCCCGTCCTTGCTTTCCTTAAGATTAATCTTACCTATTGTCACCTTACTGGAACGAATGGTGGCAATTTGCTGACCATTTAGGTTAAGACTTTGACCTATTTTGCTGAGTTGATAGCGATTGAGGCTTTCAGCCAAATCAGACAAGGTCAGGCTATGGGCGGTAGACTTTTGGTAATAAGTAGCTTGCACGCGCCCATTGTCTTCTTTGACCACTAAATAGCCGTTAACCCCTTTTTGATTAAGAGATTGGCGAGCACTGGCTTCATCATCATAATAGGCCAACTTATAAGTCAAATTATCCTGGGCCAAACTATCTTTTAAGCCCTGATCTTGACTGACAATCGCGATGGTCTCATTGGCATGACTCGATTCATCATTGGCAATAAAGTAGCCGATCAAGGCAGAAACCCCCATGATAATAAAGGGCGCAAAAACCATAAAGAAGAAACCCCAACTCTTGACATTTTTGCGATAGACTTCCTTGGCGATAATCCATAATTTACTCATGGTCTGACACCTCTACTTTCAACTTGAAAATCTCGTCTAAGGTTGGCGGTTGTTGACTAAATTGGGCAATATACTTCCCTTGTGTCACCGCGTCAAAAATGGCATGACCAGCGGACTCATCGCTTAGAATCAGATGATAGCGATGACCGGTTAGGTGACGGACCTGTTTAACGCCTGGCAGGGCTTCAAGTTGGGCTTGATTCCAGTCAGGACTTTCTATGAAGATACGGGTCCGGCCAAAGGATTCTTTGACCTGGTCAACCGTTCCTGATAGAACCTGTTTGCCATAGTGAATCATCACCAAATGGTCACAAATTTCCTCTACGTTATTCATATTATGGCTAGAGAAGATAATGGAAGAACCCTTAGCCTTCAGTTCTAGAATGCCCTGTTTGAGTAAGTCCGCATTAACTGGGTCTAGGCCTGAAAATGGCTCATCCAGAATCATGAGTTTTGGCTCATGAATTAAGGTAGCGATCAGCTGCACTTTCTGTTGGTTACCCTTGGACAGGCTCTTAATTTTATCGCTTCTTTTACCTCTTACATCGAATTTTTCCATCCAATAATCAATTTTTTCAAGAACTTGGGCCTTCTTCATGCCCCGCAATGCTGCAAAGAAAACGATCTGATCTTCGATGGTCATCTTATCATACAAGCCACGTTCTTCTGGCAAATAGCCTACCGTATCATAGACTTGGCTACTCATGGGTTGACCTTGCCACTCAATAGAGGCACCAGGTTCTAAATTCAAAAAATTGAGAATCATCCGGAAAATCGTGGTCTTACCTGACCCGTTCTGACCAATAATCCCCATAATACTACCTGGCTCCACCCTAAAGGAGACATCATTGACAGCACATAAGTCGCCAAAGTGCTTAACTAAATGCTTAACTTCTAACACAAAAAACACCCACTCTCTACAGGTTTTTGCATAATAATGTTTACGTATTCAGTATAGCACTTTAGCTATTGGCATACAAGATTAGCTCATCTTTTTGAATGGCTAAGCTCACTTTTGGGATAAGTGGATTAAGGGGCTTCTAGAACCGTTTGCCAGCCATCCCAGCCCCAATCACTCCACTCATAGCGGATGGCGCCATGATAGGGAGTTGCAAAATAGGGAATCCCCCTATTACTTAGTTTAGCTAGGGTATCAGGATGAGGGTGGTGATAGGTGTTGTGGACTCCAGCAGACAACAAGGCTAACTTAGGCTGCAGGTGGTTGAGCAAGACCTCTGAACTGCTAAAGCGACTGCCATGGTGGGCGCATTTGAGAATATCGGCCTGAATGTCAGGGAAACGTTCAATCAAGGCCTGCTCATAATCGCCCGACATATCACCTAAATTTAGCAAACGGTGCCTGCCCATATCTAGGGTCGCTGCAATGGAGGCGTCATTTGGGGCCGTCGACAGATTAAAGTCATTGGTGTAGAAGGTCAGCCCTTCTTTGATTGAATAGGCTTGACCTGGTCCTAAGATATGGACTTGGGTCTTTGCCGCCAGATAGGGCTTGATTTCCTGCCATACCGGATGACTAGCGGTATGCTGGCTAATCCAGAGATTGTCGATGGCGACTTCCTGACTGAGACTAGCTAGGCTACCAATATGGTCCAAGTCTGAGTGGGTAATCATGACTCCCGTCAATGAAGCAATCCCTTGCGCTTTGAGGGCTGGAATCAGATTATAGTAGCCATATTGCCTATCAAAACTTGGCCCTTCCTTGCTTGCCGGATAAGGGGGTCTGCCGCCTGTATCAATCAACCAGGCTTCCTTGGACCAGGCAGCTTGGTAGACCAGACTATCCCCCTGCCCCACATCCAATATGGTGACACTAGACTGCCAATGCAAATAAGGTTTAAGTATCAGTATTAAGGCATAAGCGCAGACAATAACTGCCGTTGACCAAGGATGGCGCCATCCCCATCGTAACCAGACTAGGAATAGGGTCAGAAATATCAGCCAGTAAATAAGACTTAAACGCCCAGTTATGACATGCCAGGAGAAGAATTTGCTCAGAGGCGCTAGCATTTCTAGTAAGCATTGATAAATCCCATCCAATAAACTTGCTAGCCTGTCTAATCCTGGCATGATTATGGTCAGCCCTGACACCAAGGCTAGCGGCATAATAAAAGCTTCGAAGACAAGACCTAAGAGAAATATGGCCAGCACTTGTAGCGGATACCACTCATAACGCCAATCCATCATAAGAGGCCAGGTAATGAGTAAACAAGCTAAGAGTATGTAGACTTGATGGCGCCAAGTATAGTGTTTTGGGTGCTCCATGGCTTGATTGGAAAATATGAGTACAGCTGACAAGCCAAAGCTCAGCAAGTAGGCCGGTTGAAAGACTAGGCCAGGCTGGCAAAGTAAACAGGCCAGTCCTACAAGACTTAGCCGGTCCATAGACGTCATACTTTGGTCGCCATAAGACTTGGAAAAAGCTACTAGCCCCCAGCCTCCTAAGACTCTAATACTGCCAATAGGCCAACCACATAGCCAGCTATAGAAGAAGAGCAAGAGAGGCAGCCAGAAAGCAACACTTTCTTTAAGGCAACCTAAGCGCAAAAAGAAACGACTCAGCACCCGTCTTAAATAGAGCAAATGAAAGCCAGAGATAGCGAAGAAATGACTAAGGCCCAACACCCCCAAACTCACCGACTGGTCGCGAAAGCCTGGGGTCTGCTGATTAAATAGAAGCCGGATAACCAAACTGGTCCAGGAAGACCCTTGCCCTTTCCACCTAGCCAAAGGCGCTAAACACCACTGTCGTAGGGCTTCCATAGCTCCTAAAGCCAGTGGCTTCGGTTGAATAGCAGACACCACCTTAAAGTCAAGTACCCAATCAATCCCCTTATCTGCTAAGCTTTGCTGATAATCATAGACTCCAAAGTTTCGGGCTCTCTCTGCTTTTTTTAGACTGGCTTGTCCCTTAACTTCCATCACCTCATGGCCTAAAGCCCATTGAATGTCGCCCTGCCCTTTTGCCAGAACTGGCAGAAGTCGGCCATCTGCTAATCTTAAATAGCCCACCCCCTGCCAACCTGTGGATCGATAGTTGACTTGGCTAGGAGCTAGCACAAGCTGATAGCTTTGTGCCTGATCAGGCACTATGACTTGATTAACTTGAGCCTGTTCATAGTGATGCCAGCCCCATATTCCCAAGCACCAAGCGCTTAGAAGCAAGCAGACCAAGAGACATTTTCGACGATTGCATTTTAGTCCTAGTCCATAAATTCGCACGATTAGGATGGCTAAGACTAGGCTCCAAGCCAAGTATTCGTGGTATAGCATGCCAATGAAAACTGCAGCAAAGATCCATAGCAGAAACCATTTATGTCTCAAGGACTCAAGGCTGCTTGCTAGCATTAGACAGCCACTAGTCCAATATCTTTTGACCATATCATTCATTGAAAAATCACCAGATCCTTCAACTTCTCTAGCATCTTAGGCCCTATGCCCTTGACTTTGCCTAAGTCCTCAAGCGAATGAAAGGAGCCGTTTGCCGTCCGGTAGTCGATAATGGCTTGGGCCTTTTTAGCCCCAATACCGGGCAGAGTCTCTAGTTGAGCTAAGTCAGCTTGGTTGATATTAACCTTGCCACTGTTGGCACTAGGACTAGAAACTAAGGGGGCCTGACTTCCAGTCCCATTAGCTTGCGGTCCATGGCTTTCAGCTTCCCATTCTTCCATAGTGGGTACATAGAGACTCTGCTGATCCACCAGGAGTTGAGCCTGGTTTAGGGCCCGTTCAGCCGCTTCTTCCGTCAAACCACCCGCCATTTCCAGCAGGTCAAAGACCCGACTCCCCTGGTCTAGGGCATAGACGCCTGGATGTTTGACAGCTCCCTTGAGGTCTACATAAATCTTGTCGGGCTTGGAGGATTGCTGGGAAGAGCTTGGCTCAGCAAGTGTACTGGAACTGATAGAAGACTCTTCTTGCATTATGGGCCGTCTTGCGCGCAAGTTAAGCCATATTAAGCCAATGACAATGCCTATAATTCCTATGGCAAATGAGCCAACTAACCACCATTTTAGCTTAGCTGCACCTGTTTTGAGTTGATACTGGGGTTCCATATAATGCCTCCTCTACAAGTCTTCATATATATATACCCCTTTGCCCTGATTTAATCCGAAAATCCTCTATTAAATTTGCATGACAGCACAAAAAAACGCCCTACCTAATGGTAGAGCGTTGATGATTATAAGTGAGGTGAGCTTAGATGATCGCTGCTGCACCGCGATAGATTAAACCACGACGCGCATCTACAGTGATTAATTCACCATCTGCCACGTTAGAAAGCACATCTTTAGCTGCTACGATGACAGGAATCCCTTTTTCAAGCCCCATGATGGCTGCATGAGAAGTGATCCCGCCTTCTTCAGTAACAAGGGCACCGATTTTATCGAATGCTGGCAAGAAGTCCTTGTCAGTTGCACGAGTTACTAAGATAGTCCCAGCAGTGGCTTTCGCATTGGCAGTAGCCGCATCAGTTGCTAATACAGCCTTACCGATAAAATTGCCGTTACCGACGCCTTCACCTTTCGCTAATTGAGTCCCAATGGCTTGAATTTTCATCAAGTTAGTAGTCCCTGCTTCACCAACTGGTACACCTGCAGTGATTAAGATCAAGTCGCCTTCTTTAGCGAAGCCTTTTTCTTGAACCAAAGCAGTTGCGCTATCCATCATTTCGTCTGTTGAAGTTGGACGGTCGATAACGTAAGGGATAACACCCCATGCTACAGCTAATGAACGTTGAGTTTCTTCGTCGAAAGTAGCTGCCACGATGTGAGCGTTTGGACGGTATTTAGAAATCATCAAAGCAGTGTGACCTGAGCTTGTAGGTGCGACGATGGTTTCGATACCTAAGTTCTTAGCAGTGTGACCAACTGCTTGACCGATTGCTTCAGTCATGTCAGAACGGTCGAAGCGTTTGATGCTGAATGCGTCGTGTTCGTGCAATTCTTTTTCAGTACGAACACAGATAGCAGCCATAGTCTTAACCGCTTCTTCTGGGAAGTCCCCTGCTGCAGTTTCACCAGAAAGCATTACCGCGTCAGTCCCGTCGAAAATAGCGTTGGCAACGTCACCAGCTTCTGCACGAGTAGGACGTGGGTTGCGTTGCATAGAGTCTAACATTTGAGTAGCTGTTACAACTGGTTTACCTGCTTGGTTACATTTCTTGATGATGTATTTTTGAACGATTGGCACTTCGTGAGTTGGGATTTCTACCCCTAAGTCACCACGAGCTACCATGATACCGTCAGATACAGACAAGATTTCGTCGATGTTGTCGACCCCTTCTTGGTTCTCAATCTTAGAGATAATCTTAACGTTTGGACGACCTTCTTGTTCTAAGATTTCACGGATTTCCATAACGTCGCTAGCACGACGAACGAAAGATGCAGCGATGAAGTCGATCCCTTCGCGAACACCGAAGCGGATGTCAGCAGCGTCTTTTTCAGTGATCCCTGGCAAGTTGATGGAAACGTTAGGAACGTTAACACCCTTCTTAGATTTGATTACGCCAGAGTTTTGAATTTCAGTCACTAATTCTTGGTTAGCGTGGTCGATTTCAGTTACCAATAAGTCAACTAAACCGTCATCCAAGAGAATGTGGCTACCTACTTCAACGTCGTTGATTAAGTTAGCGTAAGTTACAGAGAATTTGTCCTTAGTCCCTAAGACTTCAGTCATAGAAATACGAACAGTTGCGCCCTTAACTAAGTCGATGGCATTGTCTTGCATGTCGTTAGTACGGATTTCTGGACCTTTGGTATCCAAGAGGATGGCACAAAGTTTGCCGGTAGCTTGACGGGCAGCCTTCAAGTTGTTGAAGCGTTCTAAGTGTTCTTCGTGAGAACCGTGAGAGAAGTTGAAACGTGCAACGTTCATCCCCGCTTCAATCAACTTTGCCATTTGTTCTGCTGTGTTAGAAGCAGGACCCATGGTACAAATAATCTTAGTTTTTTTCATTTTAAAAGAACTCCTTCTCTTTTTTATTTAGCGCTAAGGCCTTGGTTTAATTGGTAAAGATCGCGACGGACTTGGTGTTTTTCATTGGTCAAGGTTTCCACAATGTCAAAAGTTGCCAATTGCTCGTTCTTAAGACCTAAGAAAATCCCAGCTTGACCTTCTAACAAGAGGTCAACCGCCTTGGAACCCATCAAGCTAGCGAAGACACGGTCACGCACTGTTGGGTTGCCCCCACGTTGAATGTGTGACAAGGTTACATCACGCACATCGTCACCAGAGACAGCTTCGTATTCCTTACGGAATTGAGCCGCTGTCATGACGCCTTCGGCCAAGACGATTAAGGAATGATCCTTACCGGCGCGACGATTAGCAGCGATGGTTTCTGCGATTTCTTTTAAATCATAGGCTTCTTCTGGAATCACAATGGCATCTGCACCAGCAGCCACCCCAATCCAGCTAGCCATATCCCCTGCATGACGGCCCATTACTTCGACAATAAAGGTCCGGTTGTGGGAGGAAGCAGTGTCAGTAATTTTATCAATAGCATCTAGGGCCACATTAACCGCGGTATCAAAACCAATGGTGTATTCTGTCCCTGCAATATCGTTATCGATGGTCCCAGGAATCCCGATAGCTGGGAAACCTTTTTGGGTTAATTTCAAGGCCCCAGTAAAGGAACCGTCCCCACCCACAACAACTAAGGCATCAATGCCATGTGCCTTCATCTGTTCAATTGCCTTCTCTTGGATTTCAGGCTCCTTAAATTCTGGGAATCGAGCAGAATATAAGAAAGTGCCACCCCGTCTTAAGGCATGAGAGCAAGTCGCTACGTCTAAAGGTCTGAAGTCACCTTCATATAAGCCTTTAAAACCATAGTAAGCACCTACAACTTCAATGCCATGATGCAAGCTACGCTCTACGACAGCCCGCACTGCTGCATTCATACCAGGAGCGTCGCCACCACTAGTTAAGACTGCAATACGCTTCATGTTTCTCACCTCTAAGTTGAATTGTAATCAATCGACTTGGACTGATATCCAAGGCTTATTTTACCACTTTTATTGGCTAAAGTCATACATTTTTTCGAAAATAATAGATGTAATCGATTACTTGTAGATAATTTTGAAAGGAGCCAGTAATTTGGCTAATTCTGCTTGCGCTTTCTGGCCATAGGAGACCCGATAGGCGTCATCCAATTGGAAGGTCTGACGATTGGCATCTACCAAAATCATGGCCACTGGTCCAGAATATTGATCGGCAAATTTTCTTAGGCCTGGCAAATAAGGTTTGAGGTCCTGGAAGGCCTTGACCTGAACAAAGCAACGTTGAAAAGGATGCTGATTAGGACTAGTTGGCGCCTTGTCTTCCTCTTCATTGACTTGAGCTAGACGCTTAATAATCAGCTGATGACGTCCCTGGCGGTCTAGTTCGACCGTCCCCTCTACAAGCAAGACCTGTCCCTCCTTAAGCAGCGAGACATAGTGTCGATAGCTTTGCGGGAAGACTACCCCGCTAATGCTAGCTACTTCGTCTTCTAGTTCGAGGAAGGCCATTAATTCCTGCTTCTTAGTGTTAATGACCCGGATGCCTTTGACTAAGACTAGGGTTTGGACCTTGAGGTTTGGTTGGGCCGCTAAGATATCTCTTACTGACAGCAAGTTGGGATGGGACTTTGCAAAGGCTTGATAAGTTGCCACTGGATGCCCCTCTAAGGAGAAGCCTAATATCTCCACTTCCTTATCCCGCTTTTGACTAGGGCTCCAGTCCTCCACCCATTCAATTCGTGGCTCTAACTCTGGGAAGAGCGACAAATTGCCACCACTAAAGGTGACACTTTGCATGAGCTTGTCTAGGTTCTTTAGCAAGGTCGGCCGGTTCATGCCGGTATAGTCCAAGGCCCCTACACTAATCAGACTTTCAAGCCACTCGTGTTTGAGCCATTTCTTAGGTAGACGCTGCATAAAATGCAAGAGACCGGTATATGGCCCTAGGAGCTGGCGGTCCTCTACAATGTGGCTGACAAAGTCATGTCGTAAGGTCCGGATGGCTGAGAGACCTATTTGGAGTTGCTGTCCACTGACACTAAAGCCTATCTGACTCTCATTGAGATTGAGGCCAAGGAGTGGACCCGTATGACGTTTGGCCTCCAGAATATCGTCGGCCATGGTCGTCTGGTTGGAACTGCCCATGTTTAGGAGGGCTTGATAGAAGGCCAGAGGATAGTGCACCTTGAGATAGGCCAGTTGGAAGGCTAAGGTCGAATAGACCACCGCGTGTGAACGGTTGAAGCCATAGCTAGCAAATTCATAGATGTAATCATAGGTAGCTGACGCAATCTCAGCTCCTATCCCCTGCTCTCTAGCCCCCCTAATGAAATGCTCGCGTTCTCGCGCCATGACATGAGCTTGCTTTTTACCCATGGCACGTCTTAGCAAGTCGGCTTGTCCCAGGCTGAAACCGGCCATGCGTTGGCAGACCTGCATGACTTGTTCCTGATAGACAATAATGCCGTAGGTAGGAGCTAAAATCTCTTCTAGAATTGGATGAATGGCTTGGTAGCTTTCCTTGCCATGGCGGCGCGCTACATAATGATCAATCTGTTTCATTGGCCCAGGACGAAAGAGCGCGTTGACGGCTACAATATCTTCAAAACGCTCTGGTTGCAGCTTGCGTAGGACTTGCTTAATACCATCTGATTCGAACTGGAAGACCCCGTTAGTATCCGCCGCCCTGAAGAGGGCCAGAGTTTGAGCATCTTCCATGGAAATAGCTTCAATCTCAAAATCAGCTTGGCTCTTCTGAACCTGTTTAATGATGGTATCTAGCAGATTGAGGTTTCTCAGGCCAAGGAAGTCCATCTTAAGCAAGCCAACCTTCTCCACATCGTACATGGTAAATTGAGTCATAAGAGGTTGGTTAGGTCGTTCCACAACTGGAATGACCTGATCCAAGGCTTGGTCATGGATGACCACCGCCGCCGCGTGAGTTGAAATGTGACGCGGCAGTCCCTCGATGGTTTGCGCCACTTGGAAGAGCTGCTGGTTAGTCTCAGATTGACTGACTAACTGGCGTAAGGCTGCCGACTTCTGATAGGCCTGAGGCAGACTGATGTCTAACTCTTTTGGTATGGCGCGCGCCCAGACTCGCAAGGTCTCACTATCCGCACCTAGAACCCGTAAGGTATCCCGCATGGCCGCCCGAGCCCCGAAGGTCCCCAAGGTGGCAATTTGCGCAACCTGCTCTTGGCCATAGCGCTCGACCACGTAATGTAAGACTTGTTGCCGTTTATTATCGGGAATATCCATATCAATATCGGGCATGTTATAACGTTCCGGATTCAGGAAACGCTCAAAGAGTAAGTTGTATTGGATTGGATCGACGCGCGTAATCCCAAGTAAGTAGGAAACCAAGGAACCAGCTGCCGAACCCCGACCTGGTCCTACCCGGATCGCATGACTTTGACAGTAAACAATAATGTCCCAGACAATGAGGAAATAGTCGCTAAAGCCCATACTATCGATCACTTCTAGCTCATAGTCAAGCCGCTGCTGGTAGACCGCCAAATCTGCAGGCCTCATGGCTTCTAATGCCGACTGAGTTAAGTCTCGCAAATATTGGCTAGCTGGCAAGTGGTCTGGCGTCGGGAATTTTGGCAGGAAGGCTTGATTTTGTGGCAAGGATAGCTGCATACGGTCTGCTAATTGTCGACTATTTGTCAAGCAGTCAGCCAAGCCCAATCGGATATACTGGGCTTCCAAATCAGCCCAATTATAGACATAGTGGACCCCCTGCATGGCCCTTAGCTCCACGTCTAAGGTCTCATTAGCCCCAATGGCTTCCAGCACCTTGAGACTGAAGGCGTCACCCTGATTTAAGGTTGACACTCCTTGCCCCACTACTAGCGGAACTTGTTGGCTCTTAGCCCAGGCCTTCACGGCCTCGCCTTCAACTGGATTATAAGGAAAAGCCGCCACCCCCAGATAGACATTACCTGGCCCAAAGACTTGCTCCAAGCGCTCCAGAACTAAGCTAGCTTCTTGGTTCCCACTATGAATCAGGGTTTGCTCCACTTCGCTGGCATGGCCACAGGAAATATAGACTAGATTGTGGCAGGACTGGGTCAGATAATCCCAAATAGCGCCTGGTGACAGGGGCTGATGGCTCAAACGTCGAATGAGGCCAATCAATTCATAATAACCGGCTTGATTGAGGGCATAAACCAGGAAGGGATAAATGTGGGTTTGCTTGAGCGCCCCAGGCAACTTAATGGTCGCCCCAATCATGGCCTTGAGACCAGCAGCCTGACAGCGATTATAGAAATCTAGCGCCCCTTGAAGACTATGGACATCTGCCAAACCCAAGATTTCATAGCCCCTTTGTTTAGCAGCTTCCACATAGGATGGAACCGTCAAAGTACTCGCTAAGAGTGAATTAGCAGAATGAACATTAAATAGCATGGCATTTCCTCCTCTCAAGCCCTTTTTGTGGTCCGAACAGGCATTCGACCACTCTCTTCTTATTGTGCCATGAAATGCCTTAAAGCACAAGGTAGAGCTTGGCTTTCAGGAAATTTGGTTAAGAACTAGAAACAAAAACTTTTTCATTGTATTATTTGGCAAATATGCTACACTTATACTGTAAAGGAAAGAAGGGAAAGTATGAAATATATCGTCACATTTTTCTGGAGCTTCATCCTAGGGCAAATTGTCTACTACCTAGGTAGCTCACTCACTCGTGCCCAATATGATATAGTGGGCGGGACTATTTTGGCTTTTGTCATTACCATTGTTGTCGCGATTGTAGCACGAATCATGGAGAGCGTCCAAGCCGACAGCTCCCAAGCTCAAGCAAGCAAAGAAGCACATTCCTAATAGCCTAAATTAATAGCCCCACCAGTCTGGATGCTTATTCCAAACTGGTGGGGCTATTTTTTACTAGACTGGTCCTACCAACTGCCTAATTGATAGAGCTGATAGAGAACTAAGACGGATAAAAGACTAAAGAGCGAGCCAATGAGATAGTATTCAGCAAAGGCACTGTTCTTGGAAATTTTATCATAGCGGGCAATGGATTTGGCCGTGAAGACCAAGCCCAAGGCAGCATAATTCTGGCTAACCAAGAGTAAGCCCGTTATCAGGCGCTCTAGTATCCCAATAGTCGCTCCTGCTCCTTCAATGGTCGCGTCATCAATCTCAATTTCAGGTTGAAAGCGTCGGAAGAGAAAATGGAAAATCTGGTTAACAGGAGCTCCTAACCACAAGGCATAGAGGGCCGTCCACAGCCAGTTTGCATGGTAAGGCCAAGTCCAGCCTGCCTTCGCTGCATAAAGGCTGGCGCCAAATAAAAGTAGCGCCATCAAGAGGGAAACTTGCTTGGGCTTAAGTAGCTTACTTAGGCTAGTATGCACCAGTCCTAGGCCCATTAGTAGGCCACCTGCAACCAGATTAAGGCCCAGCAGCAAGGCGCCCCAAACCAGATAGAGCATCCAAGGCTCTAGCCAAGTCAATCGTCCTTTTAAGAAAGCCCGCCCGTAAGGTCGATAATAGGATTCGATTAGGGTCCAGCCTAGCGCATAGTAGATAGCTAATGAATAAGTCGTAATCATTGGCTCTCCCCTCCTTGCTCTGCCTGTCTGGCCAGGTCTTCAATGGCCTGATTGAGGTCATTTTTGACATCTAGATAGAGTTTGATTCCACTCGATTTCATGCGTTTAGCGAAAGCGCTAGAAGACAGACCTAGGGCTGTCGCCACCCGTTTCTGATCAAAGCGCGACTGATAGTAACCCAAGTCTAAGATTGTCCGGAAGGTTTCCATTTGCGATTGAATCCAGGAGGAACGGACAAACTCGCTCAAAGCCAAACTATGATTCAAAACCGCATCCCGCTCATCTCGCCCTGTCAGCAGATAGATATGGACTGTCTCGTAATGATGTTGTTGATGAACTTGCTGAATGGCCTCACGCGCCCGCCAGTAAGCCGGACCATCCGCCCCTAAGCTGACTGCGGGATTTATGCTAGTCAGAATCTCACCTAAGCCCAGGCCAAAACGCAGATTTAAGTCAGGCAAGGCCAGGCGAAGTTCATCAATCATTTGAAAGATAGGTGCTCCTACTTTAAGTAGTCCTTGGAATTCATCTCCCAATGTTAAACTAAAGCATGAGGCTAGGTGGCCTTGATATCGCTCATTCAGGCTATTTAAGGCTTGGCTTAAGGCTTCTTGCATTTTGGCACGATTGGCTAAACTGCGCGACTCAATAATGTCACCAATTAAAGCATAGAATTGATTCATAGTAGCCTCCTTTCTTAAGTCCATTATAACAGACCCCTAAAATAAAGTCCATTATAATAGACCGAACGGAAAAAGTCCACTATAATAGACCAAAAACCAAGGGCCTATAAACCCTTGGTTTTATTTACGATTAGTCTTTATCTTCTAAGGTTGAGCCACGAGCAATAAATCTGTGTGGTAAGATAATTTGATGCTCTTCCACTTCTTCATTGTTCATGATTTTAGTCAATAGACGCATTGCTACCGCACCGATATCATAGAGCGGAATTTGGATGCTGGACAACTTAGGACGTACCATTTGGGTTAACATAGAGTTATTGCCGGTAATGATTTCAAAGTCTTGTGGGACTTTTACGCCACGATCTGTCAAGGCGTTGAGGACAGCTACTGCAATTTCATCGTCAGAAATGACAGCGGCATTGGCCTTGGCCGCGATCAATTGCGCCGCAATCTTATCCCCATCGGCATAAGTGAATTGCTTTTGAATGACTAAGTCTTGCTTGAATTTAGCGCCGGCTTCCTTGAGGGCTTCAGTATAGCCTTCTAAGCGGAAATCACGGTTAATATCAAATTCCCCAGGACCTGTCACCAAACCTACTTTACGGCCATGAGCCAAGAGCAAAGCAGTTGCCTCTTTAGTTGCTTGACGGTAGTCGATGTTAACGTTAGATAGTTCTGTATTGGATAGAATGGTCCCAGCAAAGACAACTGGTGTCCGCGTACGGCTAACTTCATGTTGGATACTTTCTTGGATGTCATTCCCCATGAAGATGATTCCGTCCACTTGTTTTGCTAACAAGGTGTTGAATACTTGCACTTCTTTCTCTGGGTTTTCATCAGAGTTGGCCAAAATAATGTTGTATTTGTACATCGACGCAATGTCATCAATCCCCCGTGCTAAAGACGAGAAGAAGACATTGGTGACGTTAGGGATAATCACCCCAACCGTAGTGGTCTTCTTACTTGCCAAGCCACGCGCGACTGCGTTAGGACGATAATCCAAGCGTTCGATAACTTCTGATACTTTTTTACGAGTTGACGGTTTAACGTTAGGGTTGCCGTTTACCACACGAGATACTGTCGCCATGGAGACGCCAGCTTCACGAGCAACGTCGTAGATGGTAATAGTTTGTTTTTCCATACCTTTTGCCTCACTTCCTAGGTAAACACTTTTATACTCTTATAAAATACCACAAAAAAAACACTTTAGCAAGCGTTTTACTTACATTTTATCACCTATTTTATAGACTTACCTTGAAAAATGTTTTGAAAAATGAAAACTTTTCAAAAGTACATGTAAGCGAAATTTACATTAACCTGCCTCTAACTGGTTTAAAGCCTTATATAGAGCCATTTTTACCTAAGAGGCAAAAATAGGAGATAGTTGAAAATTATCTATAATTTGAACTTGGCGGATATAAGGAGGAAAATTGCTGTTTTTTTGAGAGCAAACAAATCTCGATAGAAAAGATAATAAAAAAACAGCCGAGAGGGAACTCGGCTGCAACGGATTCGGCATATCCGTATCAAGAGGGGACTTCTACAATAGGCATTAGGGGATACCTATCGTAAGAAGGGATAACTTAGTCCTTAACCTGACTAAGAAGGTTTAAATTGATTACCTATACCCATACGACTTCTGACTTGAAGCATTTAGTGATTTATCAACAATGTAAAATCGGCACGTTCACCTTGAAGTAAAAATCTAAATCTTCTATGATAAAGTTCATTAAGGGGATCATATGGACATAGATTCAATTTGTTCGAAGGGCTGCTACTGCCCTCCTTTAAATATTCCAAGAAACACTTAAAGCAAGACACTAACATCCTGTATAGACATTATACCGCATTTCCCAATATTATACATATCAAATTTTCGTTAGATGTTCACAAT
>NZ_CALLVK010000025.1:0-124319 GCF_938010525.1 uncultured Abiotrophia sp.
GCTTGTTTTTTACCCAGCTTGTCTGCTGCCGAATTGTTGGTTGTTCATCAAGTTTTACCTCGATGACCCTCACATTCTTGGTGTGTCTTTGTTTAGTTTTCAATGTGCTTGTTGCCACCACGTGACAACTTCTATATATTAGCACAAGCCTTACTTCCTGTCAACAACTTTTCAGAAGTTTTTTCGAAGTTTTTGCTTGGCCCTTGTCTCAGCGACAACTTCTATATATTAGCACCATCTCCTGACAATGTCAAAGCTTTTTCGAATGCTTTTGATGATTTTAAGGAAATGGTTCGTGTGTTCCTAAGAACATAATGTAATATACCATGACTAAGCCCACTAAGTCAACACTTTCTAGCCACTTTTCAGCCCTTTTTTTGATCTAAAAAAAAACACTATATATAGGTTGTATAGCCAAGTAGCTTTCCTATATATAGTGCCAATTCTAGCCGAAGATTAAGGTCAGAATTTCTTCTGCTGTTACTCGACCAAAGTATTTGTTGAAGTCTAAGTTTTCAAACACTTGTTTTACTGCCTCGCGCTCGAAGCGTACGCCTACTAGCGCGTTTTCTACATCGCTAATGTCTCCTAGGCCAAAGAAGTCGCCATAGACTTTAACTTCCTTAATAACCCCTTGCTCAACATTGAAGCGGAAATCGACAAAGCCAAATGGGAACTTCTGACTCATTTGGATTGCAAAGGCTGGCGATTGTCCATAGTTCCATTCCCAATTGCCGAAGCGTTCAGCTTGAATCTCCCGGACTTTGGCCCAATCTGCTTCAGTCAACTTAAATTCTTTGACTTGGTCCCGACTTTCCACGCCAAATATTTCAAGCAAGAGTAAATCACGGAACTCCTCGGTAGTGAGTTTTTGATATTCCGGTGACACATAAGGTTTAATATTAGTCACGCGGCTTCGCACCGATTTAATCCCCTTGGATTCGAACTTTTCCTTGCGAGGTTTAAGCGCTTTGGTGACCTCGTCTAGATCTGCATCAAACAAGATGGTCCCATGGGCAGTCATACGGCCATTCTTTGCATACATAGCATTACCCGAAAACTTCTTATCATCAATTAGTAGATCGTTCCGTCCTTTGAGCTCAGCGCCTTTGGCTCCCATTTTATGCAAGGCTTCAATTACCGGTTGCGTGAAGCTAGCAAAATCCCGGAAGGAGCCATCATCGTCTTTAATGAAGCAAAATGAAAAGTTGCCTCGATCGTGGTAGACGGCGCCTCCGCCTGACATGCGACGCACTACCCGAATTCCTTTTTCTTCTACATAGGCTTGATTCACTTCTTCAATGGTGTTTTGATTTCTTCCTACTATAATAGAAGGATCATTGATGTAAAAGAGTAAGATGGGCTCATCGACCAATCGGTTCTCTACCAAATAAGTTTCCAAAGCAATATTCAGACTTGCATCATAGTTGTTGCCATTATCAACAAAATACATATTATACGCTCCCTCTTAAAGTGATATCGTCAGACCCGGCTGACAATGAATTAAATTAATATCCGGGTTCAAATCCGCTGCTATTTGTTGGAGGATGAGAGTTTGATCCGCATGTGGTGCCATGTGACTGGCTACCAGAGTTTGTACATGGGCCTGATTGGCCAACTCCGCCACTTCGCCCGCTGTCATATGAATCTCGTTTTGCCCCCGTTCGTTAGTGAAAGCCGAATCAGCAATTAGCACATGGGCGCCCTGGCTGAATTCAATCAATTCTGGACACCAGCCCGTATCAGCTGTAAAGACTAGGATTTGTCCTGTCTCTATCTCTTCCAAACGCATAGCATAGCAAGGAAGTGGGTGGACCGTCTGGCAGAAACTTACGCGGAAAGGCCCACATTCTAAGACACTATCTTCCCTATAGCTCAACAATTGGCTGGTTTTGTCCTGAATGGCCAATGGCGGAAATACCGATTGGTCATGCAAATAAATAGGCACTGGCGCATGCTTAGCACCTGAAGGTTTCAACATCAATAAATGCTGGATAGTGCCTAAATCCGCCACGTGATCAGCGTGGTCATGGGAAATAATGACAGCATTAAGCTCTAGTACATCTAGATAATTTTCTAAGGCACGCGCAGCGCCACTTCCTGCATCAAGCAAAATATGATAGGACCGGTCCTGACTCGAAACCACAAAAGCCGTCGTGCCATTGTCTCCCATCGGATAGCCACCAGCACACCCTAAGCAATGAATATGCATCTACCTTACCCCCTAGACATTGGCCACAATGTTGGCAACGGTCTGACTGTTGAGACGTTTGAGCAAGGCGGTCATCAGCGCCACCGTGTATTTAAAGTCATCTTCGTGGATAATCGAAGTATGGGAGTGTAAGTAGCGAACCGGAATGGTAATAGCAATAGATGGCACGCCATCAAGACTTTGGTGCTGTGCTCCAGCATCCGTTCCGCCACCCTTAATGCTGGTGAATTGGAATGGAATCCCTTCTTCTTCCGCCACATCAATCACAAAGTCACGCAAGCCTTTGTGCGGGATCATGGACGCATCATAGATTAAAACTTGAGGCCCTTTGCCTAATTCGCTATCTGCTTCTTTAGGTGTCATACCCGGTGTATCACCCGCAGTCCCTGTATCTAAAGCAAAACTGATAGCAGGATTCAATTTGTGGGTAGCACCCTTAGCACCACGCAAACCAACTTCCTCCTGAACGTTAGCCCCGATGAAAAGCTGGCTAGCGTGACCTTGGCTAGCCGCATATTTTAATACTTCAATCGCAACTGCTACGCCGATGCGGTTATCCCACGCTTTCCCCAAGAGAAAAGGTCCGCCATTGAGACGACGATACTCGATATAAGGCGTAATCATATCCCCCGGACGAATGCCCCATTCTAGCACTTCTTCCTTAGAAGTCGCCCCTAAATCCACAAAGACATCCGCTATATCGACCGCTACCTTGCGTGCTTCCGCAGGCAGAACATGTGGAGGCTTAGAGCCCGTCACACCATGGTAGGTTTTGCCGTCTCGTGTCGTAACGGTCACTTGCTGGGCCAAAACTACCTGGCTCCACCAACCACCGATTGGCACAAACTTTAGGAAGCCCTTATCCGTAATCTGACTAACCATAAACCCCACTTCATCAAAGTGAGCAGCCATCATAATCCGCGGACCGTTGGCATCCCCAATATGCTCCGCAAATAAGCCACCAAGACCATCTTGAACGTAGCCTTGCGCATAAGGTGCCGTTTCTTCTTTGAAAAGTTGGCGAACCGCACCTTCATTACCCGCAATCCCATTGACTTCACTCAAGGCACGCAACAAAGTTTCATTGATTTCCATCCTATTCCTTCTTTCTACTATATAATATGTATCGCACTTCCTATTTTAGTACTCTGCCCTAACGACTTCAAGCAGGATTGCTCGCCAAGCTAGAATCGAATGGTAAATTCTATTTCAGTCTCTGAACGCATGCCGACTTTTAAACGCCAGCCATTACCTTCTGCTACCGCTTGAGCTAAGGACAAGCCCATCCCACTGCCCCCTTGGTCACGTTGGCGCCCTTGGTCTGGCCGGTAGAAACGCTCGAATAAGCGCTCTGCCTGCTCTTGGCTCATCTTCTGACAATGATTGGCCACATACAATCTCTTGTCAGCTTGTCGCCAACCAACTTCAATCTCTGTCCCTGCCAGATGATACTGAAGGGCATTTTCGAGTAGAACCTGGCTGACCTGCTGAAAAGAAGCCCTGTCGATAGTTAACGGAATGCTATCAGGCAAATTCAAGGAAACCTGCGCCTGGTTTGCTTCAAGCAATCCCCCAAGGTCATCCAGCGCTTGTTTTAACAAGGCGACTAAATCCAGAGACTCTGGATTTAGCGCGATTCGACCTTCATCATAGCGAGCTAATTGCAGCATCTGCTCCACTAAGGCATTTAAGCGTTGGATTTGCCTGCGATTACTTTGGGTCCATTCATTCTTGCAACCTGTCAATTCTAAGACATCGTTATTGGTAGATAGCACCGCCAAGGGCGTCTTAATCTCATGGCTAGCATTACTAATAAATTCCTGTTGACGTTTAATATTGTTAATCAAAGGTCGAATGGCTCTATTAGAAAAGTATCGAAGTAGACCATAGACGATGAGTAAGGTAAAGACCAAGATACCCAGCGAAATCATGGCCAAGCGAGTTACCGCCTGAAGTTGGCGACCAGCATCTACAAACAGCCATTCCTTTTCTCCTTGCGAATTCGTCCGCTGATAGTAGCGCAGGACGCCAATCCAGCCCCGGTTTTTAGAAGATTTCAAGAGTGGACTAAGCATATTCGCCAAAGTTCCCTGGTCATAATCATCCATGCGGTCTAATTGGCTAGTCACTAACTTACCATCGGCATCGGTTTTAGCATAGATATAACGAGCCGTGTGATAATTCGGTTCCTGATAGCTCTGCCATAGTCTACTCCAATCAAAGCCTTGATTCTTCGGCAGAGGGGGTCTCTCCTGATTACCCTGATGCTGATTCTGACTCTGATCCATTAGATGACTCGCTTCGCCATCCAACTCTTGAACCGTCTGCCAATAGTTTAATCCATTCAAACCTAGGAGCAGACACAAGAGCACAGCCGTAAAAGATAGCATGGCAATCTGAACAAAACGGCCTTGCATCTCTTTAATCATGCGCCACCTCCAACTGGTAACCTAAGCCACGCGAGGCCTTAATCGTTACTTTAGAACTCAGCTGTTGTAATTTTTTGCGTAAGGACGAAATATTGACCCAGACCACATTAATCTCTGCGTCGGAGTCTAAGCCCCAGATTCTTTCCATAATTAAATCGGAGGACAAAACCTGTTGTTGGTTCAACAAAAGCATCTCCATCAGTTGAAACTCTCGCTTATTCAAGGCGAGTTCCGCCGCCCCTACCGCTAGACTGGCCCGTTGGCGGTAGAGGGTTAAATCACCATAACGCAAATCATTGTCTACCAAGTTGGCCGGACGTCGCAACATAGACCGAATACGCGCGAGGAGTTCCTGCATATCAAAGGGCTTGGTTAAATAATCATCCGCTCCTAGATCAAGCCCCTGCACCTTGTCCTCAATTTGGTTTTTAGCCGTTAAAAGCAAGGTTGGCACTTGAGAACCCTCGCTCCGTAAAGTCGCTAGGACATCGAAGCCCGATTTCTTAGGCATCATGACATCTAAAATTAGGCCATCATACTCCATAGAGCGTGCATACAAGAGGGCTTCTTCTCCATCTGCTACATGATCCACATCATAATGATGATGCTTGAGAATAGCCTGGATCCCCTTGGCTAAATCTAATTCATCTTCTGCTAGTAACAATCTCATTTTTCTTGCCCTCCTTTTGCTAGTCTCATTGTATCACATTTGCCTCATCACTCGCTATTTGCAAGCGTTTAGCAAGGCGACACACAGCAATCATGTTATAATAAGGAAGGTAATCAAGCATCTATCTATTTTACTTACTACTTTCCAAGGAGTGTCCGCTATGTTTTTATCTGATTCACTACTCGATTCTATCCATCAACGTGCAGATTATTACGATCGAAGCAACGAATTTCCTGAGCTAGACTATCAAGCTCTCAAAGAAGCTGGCTACTACAAAGCCTTTGTCCCCAAAGAATTTGGTGGGCACGGTCTCACACTTCAAGAAATCGCGCAGGAACAAACCCGCCTAGCCAAGGCAGCACCTGGTACTGCCCTAGGTATTAATATGCACCAGATTATTGTGGGCTTGGGTCGTCATCTAGTCGCTCATGGCCAAGCTGCAGGCCAGCAAATCCTAAAAGACGCGGCTGAAGGTCACCTCCTAGCCTTCGGCATCTCGGAACCTTCCAATGACCGTGTCCTCTTCGGCTCTATCTGCCAGGCTCAACCCCAATCAGATGGAGGCTATCTTTTCTACGGTGACAAGGTCTTCCTGTCTATGATTAAGGCCTGCAGCCGTTTCGTGACCTTTGCGACCGACTCCAGCCAAGAACAAGCCCAGTCTGTCTTTGCCTATGCCCACAAACAAGATAATCAATTAGAGATTCACGAAAACTGGGATACGCTTGGTATGCGCGCCACTCAATCACACAGCGTGACGCTCAAGGGGCTGCAAGTAAGACCTGAACAAATCCTGGCCAAACTGGCTCCTGGCCCAAGATTAGAGCCCACCGTTTTCGGTATTTTCGCTTATTTCGAGATTCTACTTGCTGCTACTTATTTAGGCATTGGGCAACGAGCCCTCGAACTGGGCCTAGAAACGGTCAAAAAACGTTATTCCGCAAGCAACCAGACGACCTACGATCAAGACAAAAACATTCGCTGGCGTTTGGCTGAAGCCGCGATCCAACTCGATGCCATCCCACCTCAACTTAATCATTTCTGCCAGGCTTTAGATCAAAGTCAACCTTATGATTTGAGCTGGTTGCCACGCCTGTCCGCCCTAAAAAACCGTTCCGTTGAAGCCTCTAAAATAGCAGTCGAAGAAGTGATTCGCGCTTGTGGGGGACAAGCCTACTTCAGCCAAAACGAACTTTCTCGCCTCTATCGCGACGTCTTGGCGGGCCTCTTCCAACCTTCCGATCAAGAATCACTCCATGAAGCTTGGGCTAGCATGCTCTTGGGCCCTATCAAGTCATAGTACTAGACAACTTTGCATGCCTATCCATTCTGTATTATAATATTACTAGGATTTACTATTGGAGGTAATGAAATGAAAAAAACTTTACGCATCTTCCTATGCAGCTTATCGTTAACCGCCCTCTTAGCAGGACCATCGATCGCTTTGGCAGAATCTTCAAGCAGCGAGTCAAGCGCTAGTAGCCAAGAAAGTACCGCTAACTCAGAGTCTAGCACAGACTTCAAGGCGGTAACTGAGGCCATCAAGGCTGCAGCTTCTGCTAAAGAAGCCAGCGTAACTTACACAAACTCAACCCCTATCACCTTAGGCAAGGCTCCTGTTACGGAGACCATCCATGCCTACAGCTTAATCTCCCTCAAAGATTTCTCCAAAGACTTAGAGATTCCTTTTGGCGGCGACACCAAAACTGGCGCTGTTCTTGTACTTGATGTCTCCCTTAAGAATGACTCAGATAAAGACACTTATATTACCGGCGGTTTCTCTGGCTCCATTGTAGGCTATAACAGAGCAGTGAGCCACAACAACAACCTAGTAGATGAGACTAAGGACCTAACCAAGGCTGTTGTAGACGCCAAGCATGTACTTAAGGCTAAAACTGAGCTTCGCGGCTTAGTTGCCCTAGCAATTGGTGGCGACGCCCTCAAACAATTAAACAAAAGTGGCGAGTTATCATTCGATACCCTCGTTGTATTAGCTAATCAAGGGGACAAACTTACGGATGCGATTGTACCTACGGTATCTACTATTCTTCCAACTTCTAAAGAAGGGGAAGCCAACCGCGCATCAGCTAGCAAATTCTACCCAGACAAGCTAACTGCTGAAAATTGGGGAACCAAGACCCTCATTAGCTCAAGTACTGACAAGCAAAACGTTAGCTTTGAAGGCTATGACGTTACTTTGAACGGCTATCAAATCGTTGACTTCAAACCTAATGAAGATCAGGCTAGCCGTTTCGAAAAGCTTAAAGGTGGTGTGGTAGTCTTAACTGCTGAAATTACCGTTAAGAACAAGGGTAAAGTTGCCTTGAACGCACGCCAGACCGCTGGTAACTTAGTTTTCAATGACCAACTAAAATTAATGCACGAAGGCATGGTTGAAGTTGAGCCGGCCAAAGATAAGGAAGTAGTAGAACCTGGCCAAGAGTATACTTACCACTTAGCATTCGTCTACAGCAAGGATGACTATGATCTCTACAAAGATCGCTCACTTACTTTGAACGTCAACCTCTATGACAAAGACTTTAAGTCCTTAACTAAATCCGGCGATATTACCTTCCAACTTAAAAAATAAGCTTAAAACTAGAAAGCCACAGGTCTGATGACTTGTGGCTTTTTATATATGGCCCTATGATATCTTCATGAATTGTGTTAAACTGATAGAAAGCGTTACCTATTTCATGTCCTCAGGAGGGACTTGCATGACCACCCGACGAAAACTTGTATTTGTAGACGACGAGACTTTTGTGCTCCAGTCCATTGTCAACCTAATGGATTGGGCTTCTTTGGGCTACGAACTAGTAGGCACTGCCAGCAATGGACAAGAGGCCCTAGCCATTATCGAAGAAACTTGTCCTGATGTTGTCATTACCGACATTTGCATGCCACTCATGGACGGCTTTGAATTGAGTCAAGCCATCTACGAATTTGATCCCACTATCAAGATTATCTTTATCAGCGGTCATGACAAATTCGACTATGCTCAAAATGCCATTCGTCTAAATATTCAAGAATATCTACTGAAACCTATCACTCCTACAGATATCCAAGCTGCTCTAACCCGCGTTAGCCAGAACCTAGACGCTCAGCGCCAGCGTGCTCTGGATATGCAGGAAATGACACGGGAGTATATGACAACCATTGAGGCCTCCCGTCGGAGTTTGCTTATTAGCCTTGTAACCGAGCCTTTATCCCTGGAAGACACCTCTTACTGGCAAAACCGTATTAATCTCTATCAATTAGAAATTCCCGGCCCTCATTATACCGTTATTAGCCTCTGTCCACGCCAGTCTTCTAGCCCTATCCACGCCATCAGCCCGGATATGCGAGATATTCTCTTTGCCGAAGAGCTTAGCTGGGTCTCCTATCGCAAAACTGTCCTAGAAGTCTGCCATAAATATTTGCCAGCCGAAGCCTTCCCTTTTGCTGGTAAGTTAATCATCATCCTCAGCCATGATAAGCCTGATATCTCAGCAAACCTAGACCTTTTGCTGCAAGATATCCAGCAAACCTTCCTAAAAAATTATCGGCGCACCCTCTACCTGGGTATTAGTCAAGCATCCTCACACTTGATGGACTTAAAACGCCTCTACCATCAGGCCCTTCAGGCTTATGATTACTGCCAATCGGCACCAAATACTGCCCTATGTTACTATGGCGATTTCAGCGTCGAGATGGAATCAAACCTAGACTACGATGCGACCCCTGATCAACGACTCTTGTCTTTGATTAAGATTGCTTCCTACCCTGAGTTTGAGGATTACATTGTGAGCTTAATTAACCAAAGTCATCGCCAATCCTCTACGCCTTCGGCCGACTATCTTTTCTTTCTAGAATTAACTTCACGGGTTATTCGCATCAGCCAAAACCTCACCGGCATCCAAAACTCGCCGCTGATTGAGTCCTTTATGTCTCAAATGGTAGTAGCTAACCAAGCCCCAGTAGCGGATTTAATGCAGACCTTCCTGGCTCACAGCAGAAAGTTACTACTCTTAATCCAGAGCGAACGCCAAACTCTCAAAGAATCTTTAACCCAGCAAGGCTTGCGTTTAATGCAACAACATTATCAAGACCCACTTTTTACAGGCAAACGCTTGGCTCAGTTAATGCATGTCAGCCCTAACTATCTCAGCTCTCTATTCACTCGCGAGACAGGACAATCCTTCAAGGAACACTTGATTCAAATTCGTATGAATAAGGCTAAAGAGCTCTTACTAACTAGCTCAGCTAAAGTCCAAGAAGTAGCCTTAGCAGTTGGCTATACCGACACTCACTACTTCTCCTATAGTACTAAGCGCTACTTTGGCTTATCTCCGCGCCAAATTCGTGAGGCCGCCCAAGAAGGGAGCCCTTCACTATGACCCCTACCAAGCGACAACCCTTGCACCGAGTGATTTATTTGACTTGCTTCCTCCTGTCTACTTCTATTCTGGGAATTAGTCTCTGGGGCCATTATCAGATTGCACGCGATCTCCTAATTAAGCAGACCATGACCCTAACCGAACAGCATGTAGCTCGCTCGACAGAAGCCTTAGAAACTATGATCGCGACAATGGATGTTGCCAACGAGGCAATCATCCGCCGCATCACACTCGAAAGCCTAACACCTCAAGCTTTGCATGACTTGCTTGATTCTAGCGTCACCCTTAACCGAGATATCCAATCTATCGCGGTGCTGGATGAACAAGGCCAAGTACTAGATTTTGCACCTAGCCGTTTTCAACTTAAAACAAATAGCCAACATCCGGTTTTATCTCCCGATTGGTATCAAAAAGAAGCGCAACACGATCAGACGCTCTATTCTAAACCTCATATTCAACACCTTTTCCAGGGAGAGTTTCCTTGGGTTATCTCTAATACCATCCCCTTCAACCATCAAGGCAAGCGATGCCTTCTACTTATCGACTATAAAATCAAAACCTTCCAGCGTTTCTTTGAGACTGGAGGGATTGGCAAGCAAGGCTACACTTACTTGATAGATGACCAACAAGAACTCATCTACCATCCCCACCAAGCCCTGATGACCGCTGAACTCAAGCAGGAAACTATTCCAGATTTAGGAACTGAGCCCACAAAAGTCCAATTAGATAAGGATAACCATGTCGTATTAGCCAGTCAGGTTATGGCCGGTACCCATTGGCGCGTTGTCGGAAAGACCTACCTACAAGAAGTGTTGGCTAGTGGTCTGTCACGAATTCTACAGACCTCGCTTATTCTCTTCTTAGCCTTAACCTTCTTAATTAACGTTCTGGCCTACTTACTAGCTCGTTTTATTGCCCGTCCTATTCGTCGCCTGGCGCGCCATATGCAAGACTTTCAGGATCTTCCGACTGGTCACTATGAGACTTCTGGTTACGATGAAGCCAATGAGCTCTATCATGCCTACCACCAACTGCTCAACCAAGTGGACCAACTCATGGAGCAAATTAAACTTGAAGAAGCCGCTTTACGCAAAAGTGAGCGAAATGTCCTAGAAGCCCAAATCCAACCTCATTTTCTCTATAATACTTTGGAGTCTATCCTGTGGATGATAGAAAGTCAAAATACCAGAGATGCTTCGCATATGGTGACTGCCTTAGGTCGGCTACTCCGTATTACCTTAAGTAAGGGCAAAGAGTACATTCCCTTGGAACGTGAATTTGAGCATGTCACGAACTATCTAGAAATTCAGCAAATTCGCTATAATCAGCAATTCACTTACCAGCTCAAGCTGCCTGAGCAAGTTCGCTCATACCCTACTATCAAACTAATCCTACAACCTATTGTAGAGAATGCCATTATACATGGCTTGGCCAACCTCTATGAACCTGGCCTGCTGATAATTGAGGCTAGCCAGTCAGAAAAAGGAATTCTAATCCAAATTAAGGACAACGGCCAAGGCATGAGTGTGGAGCGTTTGGAAGAACTCCGCCAAGAGCTAAAACAACCATCTGATGTGGCTGGGATTGGCTTGCGCAACGTCCATGAGCGCTTGCAGATTTATTTTGGGCCAGAATACGGGCTAACAATTGATAGCCAAGAAGACCAAGGAACCTGCGTTAGCCTCTCGATTCCTTGCTTAGATTGGGAGGACTTGCCATCATGAGAAAACTTTCTACTATATTATTAGGACTTATCCTAGTCAGTTTAGCTAGCCTTTTAGCATTGAGCCTTTGGCTTGGTCAACCTGCTCAGACCATTACACATCGCATCTTGTTTGCTAGCAGTAAAGCCTTGAGCCAGCCCTACAACCAACAACTTTTGGCAGGGCTCAAAGCCTCAATCAATCCATCTGACGACATAGAGATTCAGACCCTAGCTTTACCAGAAAATGTTGATGAACAAGCGGCCCTCTTAAGCCAGCAAAAACTCCTAACAGGCGATCAGGTGATACTTCACTCTACCTATAGCCTTGAGTTAACATCTCAATTGGAAAACTGGCTTAAGCAAGAAGTTAAAGTGTCCTTAATCGATAGCCCAAAAGTCCAACTATCCCAAGCAAGCCAACTTGGTTGGGCGCCTCTGGAGCAAGGCCAGGCCTTAGCACAAGCATTGAAAGCCAATAGTGGGACAGAGACTCCTCTCATTTTAGCCTATCAGGCACACAACCAAGAAAGCATCAAGCGCCTAAAAGGAGCTCAGGACGTCCTAGATCAGTCTGGCCAAGCCTACCAGACACTTGCTTTAGAAGGCGACAAACTCGAAAATCAACAGGCTATGCTTCGTGCCGTTGAAGCCTTAGCTTCCAAACCGGCTGTCGTCTTACTCGATCAAGTCTCTATACAAGAGCTAGCCCGTTACTTACATCAAAGTTTAGCTATTCCTGACATCTACAGCATCGGCTATCAACCTCAGGTATTTAGCGCTATCGAAGCAGGGGACATCCGCCGTAATCTCACGCCCAACCCCTATGCTTTAGGCTATGCAGCAGGACAAACTGGTCAAAATCAGCCTGATAAGGCTAGTGATGTAACCACTAAGCTTACCTATCAATGGATCGAGGCGCAAGACCTCTTCAATCCCCAATTTGCCAGTTGGCTCTTCCCTTTGGAATAAAATACTGCTTGCAGTAAGCAGCATATACAAAAGAGAGTTGGCCCTTGCCAACTCTCTTCTATTATATAGTAACAAAAAAGCTGGGATACAAATCCCAGCTTTTAATATACTTCTTATTAACGTACACGCACTGCAAATTGTGGTGTGAAGTTTTGGATGTTGTTGTAGCCTAATGGCGTACCTGGTTGAGAAGCATGAATGAAGTTCCCGCCACCAGTTGCAATCGCTACGTGGTAAGTTGAACCTGCGTCACCCCAGAAGTAGAGGTCACCCGCTTGTGCTTCTGATACAGAGATACGAGTCCCTGCAGATTCTTGTGGTACCGTCCAGCTACCTACATCGATACCGTATGCTTCTTTGAAGACGTATTGTACGAAACCTGAGCAGTCAAAACCACTTGGGCTCTTACCGCCCCATACATAAGGAGTCCCTACGTATTTAGCAGCTGTTGATAAAACATCACCGTATGTTGAAGCTGCTGGAGCTTCTGCTGCTGGAGCTTCTGGCTCTTCTTCAGTAGTAGCTGCTGGAGCTTCTGGTTCTTCCTCAGCTGCTGGTGCTTCTTGAGCAGGTTGTGGAGCTGGTGTTGTTGACGCTTCTTCTTGAGTTGAAGGAGTTTCTGTAGCAGTTGACTCTTCAGCTGCTGGAGTTTCAGATGCAGAAGCTTCAGGCGCTTGACTTTCAGTTGCTTCTGCTTGGCTAGTTGCTTCAGCTTCTGTAGTTGGTGCAGCTGGTTTTGCTTCTTCAGCTGCTGGTGCTGGTTGCTCAGCTAATTGGGATTCACGAGTTGCTTGCTCTTGAGCGGCTTGTTCTTGGGCTGCTGCTTCTGCTTGTGCTTGTTGTTGTGCTAAAGCCTGTGCTTGAGCTTCTGCGGCAGCTTGTTCTGCTGCTGCTTGTTGTGCTGCAGCAATTTCTGCTTGACGCTGTTGGTAAGCAGCCTTTTCAGCAATTAAAGCTTCACGAGCATTTTGTGCTAATGATAAGTCAGAAGTCAATTGGTTGTATACTGCTTCGTTGTTAGCTTGCTCTTCAGTCAAAGCACCTTTAAGAGCTTCTAATTGTACATGCTTAGCAACGTTGTCTGCTTTAGTCGTTTCTACCGCAGATTTCTTAGTTTCAACAGCTTCTTTATCAGCCTTTTGTTGGCCTAAAAGTGTTTTGTTAGCTGAAACCATCTTCTTCACAACGTCTACACGACCAACAAAGTCGCTAACAGATTTAGAAGAAGCTACAACGTTAACATAGTTTTCTGCCCCGCCTGTTGCTTGAACAGCACGAGCTTGGTCTGCCAAGAGGCTTTCGCGTTTGCCAATTGCTACTTCTAAGTCTTTGATTTCTGCTTGTAAGCTTGCAATTGCTGCATCATTTTCTTGGATATTCCCTTGAAGAGTAGTTGCTTGCGCTTGAACTTCTTGCAACTTAGCGTAAGAGCTTGCTAATTGCGCGTAAAGTTGTGCTTGCGCAGCAGATAAGTTTTCGATTTGGCTTTCACTTTGCCCGATTAATGAATCGTAGTCTTGTGCGAAAGCAGCCACAGGTGCAGCTACGCTCCCTAATACGACGGCTGAAGTTAATAACGTTTTGAATAATCTCTTGTTCATAAGCGATTTGACTCCTTTTAGTCTCGTAATTTTGTATATCACTCTTGTGTCGGACACAAGCTTTGGTTTATCTTTTTATGACATGCCTACATAATACCACAAGTTTTTGCTAAGGTGCGGTTTTTCGACGATTCGTATAGCATCTGTAACACAGCTGTAATTTTACTTTGGTTTTTTTCGTTTTTTGACACTTTTTTGCCACAATAGATAGGCAGATATACCTGCCTCTCGATGTTCTACAAATGACGAAAATTAGCGACAGAGCTGATTTTTGCTTTTGTCTAGACCTTTAGGCCTATTTAGCTATCCTAAAAGATAGTCTTGAAGATGATGCTATACATATAGTAAATCTAAAATCTGTTATATTGACACAACATTTGTATTTGTTTGTAGTTCTATTAGCGGCGTTTTCTGCTTCGGAATTGAGACAATCCCCCACCTACTTGCTCACCCCACCTTACTCGTGAGCAAAAAAAAGCAGGCCCAAAAGCCTGCTTCTCAGATCTTAATCTTGGAAGGTAACGAGCGTGTAATTTTTCTTGCCCCGGCGTACGACTACGTACTTACCACCAATGGCATCTTGAGGCGTAATCATAGCTTCCACATCGGTTACCTTAGTGCCGTTCAAAGTAATCGCGCCATTAGAAATAAACTCTCTGGCTTCACGACGTGATTTAACAATACCAGTATCTACTAACCAAACAGCTAGGTTAGCTTCCTCTCTTACGGCGCTAGCTTGCGGCATATTTCTAAAGCCTTGCTCGATTTCATGAACCGTGAGCGAACCCACTTCGCCCGTAAATAAAGCTTCTGTAATCCGAATCGCTTCATCCAAAGCCTCTTGTCCATGAACAAAACGCGTCACTTCTTCAGCCAAACGCTTGTGGGCAACCCGCAAGTGAGGTTGGGTCTCAATTTCTACGGCTAGAGCATCAATCTCTTCATGAGATAAGAAGGTAAAGTACTTAAGGAATTTAACCACATCACCATCTTGTTGATTGAGCCAGAATTGGTAGAACTCAAATGGCGTTGTTTTTTCTGGATCCAACCAAACTGCCCCACCTGCTGATTTACCAAACTTAGTTCCGTCAGACTTGAGCATAAGCGGAATAGTCAGCCCATAGACCTCACTTTCATGCCCCTCAGTCCGACGAATATAATCCAACCCTGCCGTGATGTTGCCCCATTGATCGGCGCCCCCAATTTGTAATTGGACATCGTATTCTTTATATAGGTAGGCAAAGTCAATGGATTGCAGAATTTGATAGCTGAACTCAGTAAAGGAAATCCCTACTTCTAGACGAGATGCGACAACATCCTTAGCCAACATATTATTAATGTTGAAGTGTTTGCCGTAATCACGTAAGAAATCTAAGAGCGAAATCTGGCTAAGCCAGTCGTAGTTATTTACAATCCGGAAACCACTTGCTTGGACATCTCCTTTTAAGAAGAGACGGTTCATTTGGTCTGCTAGCTTACGCGCGTTTTCCTTTACCACATCCATGGTTTGCAAGGTCCGCTCGCTATTACGCCCACTCGGATCCCCAATTGAGCCCGTGCCGCCCCCGATCAGCACTACTGGTTTATGCCCAGCCAGTTGGAATCGTTTAAGAATCATAAAGGGAATTAAATGTCCAATGTGCATGGAATCCCCTGTTGGGTCGACGCCACAATATAAGCCAATCGCCTTCTTATTTACTAGTTCTTCTAAGCCTTGAGCGTTAGTCTGTTGATTGATGGCACCACGCCATGTTAAATCATCTAAAATTGACATCTTCTTTCCTCCTTATGTATTTTCTTTCTTCCTATTATAACGCGATTACAAGTCTGAATCAATCTAGCGATAGCGTAAATTTTCGAACCTTATGCGTAAATTATTCTATGTAAGCGTTTCGTTGTTAGGGGTAGAATAGACTCAAATCCTATAAGGTGGTGACATTATGACACAAATCGCAGAGTACCTATTGGATATTGAAGATATCGTCAAGGAGTTTCCAGGGGTCAAAGCCTTGGACGGTGCGCGACTTAAAGTTCGCCCTGGTACCATTCACGCCCTCATGGGTGAGAACGGTGCTGGTAAATCAACTATGATGAAATGTCTCTTCGGTATCTATATCGAGGACTCCGGTAGTATCAAACTCAATGGCCAACCCGTACGCTTTAACAACCCAAAACAAGCATTGGAACAAGGCGTCTCCATGGTCCATCAGGAACTGAATCAGGTTCTTAAACGTAGCGTCATGGAAAATATCTGGTTGGGCCGCTTCCCAAAGACCAAACTTGGTCTAATTGACGAGCATAAGATGTACCAAGATACCAAGGCCATCTTCCAGCAACTCAACTTGGATATTGATCCACGGACTATCATTGGTAAACTCTCCGTCTCCCAACGTCAGATGATTGAGATTGCCAAGGCAGTCAGCTACGATGCCAAGGTAATTATCCTAGACGAGCCAACTTCCTCTCTAACGGAGCAAGAAGTTCAGCACCTCTTCCGCATCATGAACCAACTCAAGGATCAAGGTTGTGGCTTGGTTTATATCTCTCATAAGATGGAAGAAATTTTAGCCATTTCTGATGAAGTAACCATTATGCGTGACGGTCAATGGATTGCGACAGAAGCAGCTAAAGACCTAACCATGGAACGCATCATCCAACTCATGGTGGGGCGGGATATCGGCCATCGTTTCCCTCCACGTAACAACCATCCTGGCCAGGTAACCTTAGAAGTGCGCAATTTGACCGCTAAATATCAACCAAGCATCCAAGACGTGTCCTTAACCGTTCACGAAGGCGAAGTCTTGGGGATTGCCGGTTTGGTGGGGTCTCGTCGGACTGAGTTGATTGAATGTATCTTCGGAATTGCCAGCCTAGCCAGTGGCGAAATCTATAAGAATGGCAAGCTAATTCATAATAACAACTCCCGCGACGCTATCAAAAACGGCTTTGCCTTGGTGACAGAAGAACGCCGGGCAACTGGGATTTTCCCAATCGCGGACATTCGTTTTAATACGGTTATCTCTAATATGCGCCACTATCGCGGTAAGTTAGGTCTGATTCGCAATGCTTCCATGGGTAGCGATACCCAACGCATGATTGATGCCATGGCCATCAAGACACCAAGTCAACGAACACAAATCCGCTCCTTATCAGGTGGTAACCAGCAGAAGGTAATTATTGGCCGTTGGCTACTAACCGATGCGGATATCTATCTCTTCGACGAGCCAACGCGGGGGATTGACGTCGGAGCCAAGTACGAAATCTACCAAATCATTTTAGACTTAGCTAAGAAAGGCAAGACCGTTATCGTTGTCTCCAGTGAAATGACCGAGTTGCTCGGTATCACTGACCGCATCGCAGTCATGTCTAACGGTCGTTTGGCTGGCGTCGAAAAGACCGAATCACTCACCCAAGAAGAAATTCTTCGCTTGAGTGCACTCTATCTCTAAGGAGGATGTCTCTATGGAACTAAGTAAAAAACTACGCTTCACCAATAAAACACCGCGCGAGCTATTATTAGACTTTTCTCTTTATATTGTGCTTGCTGCTTTAATCGCCATCATTATTTCGATGGACACTTCTTTCGTTTCACCAAAAAACTTCATTAACATCTTGGCTCAAGCCTCTACTCGGATCATTATGGCCTGCGGGGCTGCCGGGCTTATCATCTTAGGCGGGACAGACTTGTCTGCCGGCCGCGTCTTGGGTTTAACTTCCCTGATTGCTGCCTCCCTCCTTCAATCAACTACCTACGCTTCGCGTATGTATCCCGATTTACCTCAATTGCCACTCTGGTTGCCACTCATCATCGTTATTGTAGTCGGCGGGATCTTCGGTTTGATTAACGGTTTTGGGGTAGCCGTTCTTAAAGTCCACGCCTTCATTATTACCTTAGGGACTCAATTAGTAGCTTACGGGATTGCCTTGATTTATCAACAACAACAAGCAGGGGGCGCACAACCGATTGCTAACTTTGACGACCGCTACCGTAATTTAGTTAATGGCACCGTCAACTTTACCAAAGATATTCAAATCCCTTATGTAGTCTTCTACGCCATTGTCGTCTGCGTGATTATGTGGATTATCTGGAATAAGACCCAACTTGGTAAGAACATGTATGCTATCGGGGGCAACATCGAAGCAGCTGAAGTTTCCGGGGTTAATATCGTTAAGAATATCCTCATCATTTTCCTGATTTCAGGGATTCTCTATGGCTTAGCTGGCTATCTGGAAGCTGCTCGGGTAGGGTCTACTACCTCTAACACCGGTCTTAACTACGACCTCGATGCCATCTCTGCTTCCGTTATCGGGGGTGTCTCCTTCTCTGGTGGGATTGGGACCATTCCTGGCGTTATTATCGGGGCGATCATCCTCCAATTCATCAACTATGGTTTGGCTTATGTAGGTGTTAACCCTAACTACCAATACATCATCAAGGGCTTGATCATTATCTTGGCGGTAGCAATCGACGTACGTAAATACATCAAGCGCAAATAAGACCGTAAATTTTCTAACCTGGAGTGTAAAAAAATCAATGTAATCGTTTTACATGCCGTGTTATACTCAATTCAACAAAATAAAATCCTTAAAGGAGTCGATCTTTATGAAAAAAGTCATTACATGGTGCGCCATCTTCTGCCTATTCTGCTTAGCGCTAGTTCCTAGTCTCAGCCCTAAAGTTCAAGCCGAAGATAAGAACATCAAAATTGGGGTAGCTTTCTACAAATACGATGACGCTTATATGTCTTCCGTACGTGTAGCGCTTGAAAAAATTGCCAAAGAGCATTCTAACGTTGAACTCATCGTCAATGACTCTCAAAACGACCAAGCTAAACAAAACGACCAAATCGATGTCATGATTCAAAAAGGCGTTGATGTCCTCTTGATTAACGTGGTGGACACCGGGGCAGCAGAAGCAGTCGTTCAAAAAGCTAAAGACGCGAATATTCCGCTCGTGCTCTTCAACCGTGAACCAGCGACTGACGTTGTTAAAGCATACGACAAAGCCCGTTTCGTTGGGACAACCGCTAAAGAAGCTGGGATTATCCAAGGTAAGATGATTGCGGAACTATGGAAATCTGACAAGAAATATGACCGCAATGGTAACGGCAAATTAGATTACGTTATGTTAATCGGTGACCCAGAAAACCCAGAAGCAATCGCTCGTACAAAATACGCTGTTGATACTTTAACCGAAGCTAAGATTGAAGTGAACAAATTAGGTGACCAAGTTGCTAACTGGGACCCAGACAAAGCAAAAACTGCAACTGACGCTTGGTTAGCTAAAGACGCTGACAATATCGACGTCATCATCTCTAATAACGACTCAATGGCTTCTGGTGCTATTGCTGCCCTCCAAGGCGCTGGTTTTAACACTGATGCTAAAGCTGACAAGAAGATTCCTGTATTTGGGGTAGATGCGACTGAAGAAGCAGTAGACCTCATTGCACGTGGCATTATGACTGGTACTGTCAAACAAGATGCTGAAGGGATGGCAAAAGCTGTCTTCGCACTCTCTTACAATGCAGGTCAAGGCAAAGACTTCTTAGATGGCACTGACTACAAGTACGACGACACTCAAGTTGCTGTACGTATTCCTTACCAAGCCTTCAACGGCCAATAGGCTATTATTGAAGGGTATCTCCTTTAGGCAAGTTCCTCTGGAGCTTGCCTTGCTTTATCCACACCAGGAGGAACATGATGACCACCCAAGAATCCACCGAAAACAAGCCTGAGGTAAGCAAAACTTCACCTAGACGAAGCAATCTATACGAGGGCATTCATCTATCAGAGCGCACCCTCAACATCATCATCGGCATGATTATCGGGTTGTTGGCTCTAACCCTCTACTTCGCCTTACCGCGTTAAGGCAGACAAAAATAGGCTGAGACTTTTGTCTCAGCCTATTTTTTTATCTGCTTACAAGGACTAAGCCTCCACTACAGACTCTTGGCTAGCCTTGCGCGCTAATTCCTTAGCTTCACGTTCTTCCACCTGATCTACAAAATCACGTAGAAGCTGCTTCACAACAGTTGGATCTTCAGTCTCATTGACCGCCACCTTAACCTTAGAAGAACGCGGAATACCTTTAAGATAGTAATGGGCTTGGGTCCGAAATTCTCGCGTTGCAGTCCGATCACCCTTGAGGTCTACCAAGCGTTCTAGATGGTCGATGGCCGTGTCAATTTTCTGTCTCGCCGTCATTGCCGGCAAGAGTTCACCGGTCTCAACATAGTGGACCATCTGCTGAATAACCCATGGATTGCCCAGAGCTGCACGCCCCACCATGACACCATCTACGCCCGTCGTATCAAGCAAGTATTTGAGTTCTTCAGGCGTTCTAACATCCCCATTGCCAACAAAAGGAATGGTTTTGAGTTCTTTCTTAACTTGCGCCAAAATATCCCAGTTGGCCTTGCCTTCATACATCTGTACCCGGGTCCGGCCGTGCATGGCCACCATTGAAGCACCTGCGCGTTCAGCTGCTAAGGCATTTTCAATGGCGTAAAGATGTTCATCATCCCAACCAGTCCGCATTTTTACTGTGACTGGCTTCTGAACGGCATCCACTACTGCTGCCACCATTTCATAAACCTTGTTCGGATCTAAGAGCCAACGTGCCCCTGCTTCTGCCTTAATGACCTTGTTAACAGGACAACCCATATTAATATCAATAATGGCACATTCAGTGTTTTCAGCAACATATTTAGCCGCCTCTACCAAAGTTTCTTTGTTGCCTCCCATAATTTGAATGCTGAGAGGATACTCATTTGGCTCAATGTGTAGCATGCTTAGGGTCTTGTCGTTACGGAACTGAATCCCCTTGTCACTAATCATCTCGCAAACAACTAGGCCTGCACCAAATTGTTTTACAATGGTCCGAAAGGCCGCATTTGATACTCCCGCCATGGGTGCTACCACGACCGGGTTTGGAATCTCAATTTCTCTAATTTTGAACAAGTTATACCTCCTCTGAGTCTGCTTCTTGCCCTGCAGCTTCACCTGCTGCGATGATGGCTTCTAAATCTTGAGCACTATAATCATAGTGGTTCTCACAATAATGGCAGACTACTTCAGCGCCCCCATCTTCATCAATCATAGCTTGGATTTCCTTACGACCTAAGGACTGAATACCGTGTCCATAGGCTTCCTTAGAGCAACCGCAATAGAAAGAAACATCCTTTTTAGACAGAACTTCAGAATTACCATGCCCAACCAAGAGATCCAGTAGAGCCTCTAAGCTTGGTTGTGACTCCAAGAGATCGGAGAAACGGCCTAAATCCGCAATGCGTTTTTCAATGAAGTCAATGGTTTCATCAGTGGCCCCAGGCATCACTTGAATCATAAAACCACCAGACTTAGCCACAGACTCATCCGGATTAACCAAGACAGAAAGGCCAATACAAGAAGCCGTTTGTTCAGACACAGCCATATAATAGGTGAAATCTTCTGCCAATTCCCCACTCACCAAGGGCACTTGGCCAGAGAAGAGTTCCTTATTGCCTAAGAGTTTGCGTACAGCCATATTGCCCGGCATGCCCACTGCCCCAGCAACGTCTAACTTGCCAATTGTATTGAGTTCTAAGGCCACCTGCGGATTAGATACAAAGCCACGTACATGACCGTAGGCATCTCCTTCCGCAATAATCCGGCCTACTGGTCCCGTTCCGAGAATTTCTACTCGCAAACGTTCGTCGCCCTTAGAATTAGCTGCTAATAAGAGGGTCCCCACCAGGGTCCGCCCCAAAACAGCCGTTGCGGTATGCCAGGTTTTGTGGCGATTGACTGCTTCCTGGACAACGCCAGTAGCATCCAAAACCAAAACTCGTAATTGGCCATCGAATGCCAAGGCTGTTAATAATTGATCTGACATGATTGCTTCCTCCATCTCCCAATGGGAGTCATTATATTCCGTTTCTAAGTATAGCAGACCCCACCAGTTTAGCAAGTCTTTGGCCTAGCGCTAGTAGGCAAAAAAATCAGACCTCAAGGGCCTGATTTTTCTTCTTAGGCTTGATGATGGTCAGACGACACTTGGTCATCGGCAATGACACGGTCACCAGCTTCTAGTGCTTCTTCTACACGTGAAGGAGCCACTTCTTGGTCTTGGCTTTCTGCCGGAGCAGGAGCGTCTGTTTCTTCAGGCTTCGCTACTTGCTCAGGCATCTTCCCAGTCTTGAAGAGAGACTCGATTTGCGCTGCTTCTAAGGTCTCAACTTCAAGCAGTTTCTCTGCAATCAGGTTGAGTTGCTCACGGTGCTCATTGATAATACGGTGTGCCTCTTCGTGAGCTTGGTTCAATAATTGACGCACTTCGTTGTCAATCTCATAGGCTACCTGATCCGAGTAAGCAGGTTTCTGGCCATAGTCACGACCAACGAAGACGGTATGGTTGCCTTCGTATTGAACTGGCCCTAAGCGGTCTGACATCCCATATTCAGTGACCATGCTACGGGCAATCTTAGTCGCTTGCTGGAAGTCATTGCTGGCCCCAGTAGATTGCGTGTTGAAGACAATCTCTTCGGCAGCACGACCACCCAGGAGCCCTACCATTTGATCATAGAGTTCCTTACGGGTCACAATATAAGCATCTTCACGAGGTAACATGACCGCATAACCACCTGCACGTCCGCGTGGCACGATGGTCACCTTATGAACGACACGTGCATCACTTAGGACCATACCAATGATGGTATGCCCCGCCTCGTGGTAAGCCACGGTACGGCGTTGTTGTTCAGAAATCACCCGGTCTTTCTTAGCTGGCCCCGCAATCACCCGGTCATGGGCTTCTGCGATGTCCGCTTGAGTGATGGCCTTATGGTTAAAACGTGCTGCTACTAAAGCCGCTTCGTTCAGTAAGTTTTCTAACTCAGCCCCTGAGAAGCCAGGCGTTTGTTGTGCCACGACCTTAAGGTCAACTTCTGTTTCTAATTTCTTGTTACGGGCATGAACTTGAAGAATCTGTTCCCGTCCCTTAACATCTGGGTTACCCACTAGAATCTGACGGTCAAAACGACCTGGACGTAAGAGGGCTGGGTCTAAGACATCCGAACGGTTAGTCGCCGCAATGACGATGACCCCTTCATTCCCTTCGAAACCATCCATCTCAACCAGTAATTGGTTAAGGGTTTGTTCACGTTCATCATGTCCGCCCCCGAGACCTGCGCCCCGTTGACGACCTACGGCATCAATTTCGTCGATGAAGATAATAGCTGGGGCATTCTTCTTAGCATTCTCGAAGAGATCCCGTACCCGGCTAGCCCCGACCCCGACGAACATCTCGACGAATTCAGAACCTGACATGGTGAAGAATGGAACACCCGCTTCGCCGGCCACTGCCTTGGCTAAGAGGGTTTTACCCGTCCCTGGAGGTCCCTCCAGTAAGACACCAGCTGGGATACGCGCCCCCAACTTGGTGAAACGTTTAGGATCCTTAAGGAATTCTACTACTTCTACCAGTTCTTGCTTTTCTTCTTCAGCACCCGCTACATCACTGAAGCGGACTTTGACTTTTTGCTTGGAAATATCCTTGGAGCGTGACTTACCAAAGTTCATGGCCCCTCGCATACCGCCACCGCCAGCACCACTCTGGAACATGTTGTAGAGGAAGAAGCCCATCATACCCATTAAGAGTAGCATTGGTAGGAGATTGGCCCACAGTGCCATATTGGATTCGGCCAAGGTCTTCATCTTAACCCCTTGTTGGGTCGCTGTTTCTGTCAATAACTTGAGCGTGCTATCGTTGCCTAGCACTCGGCTGGTGAATTGACTGGCAGTCTCACTTCCGCCTTGGAAGAGGGCCACAAAGTTGGTTTGTTCTGAGCGTGTTGTCCCAGTCTTATATTTACCTTTGACATTATAAACACCGGAACCAATCTGGACATCCATCTCGGCAATCTTGCCGTCAGCAATCTCTGTCATCAACTCACTCTGGGTGAGTTCCTTGACTTGGCCACCCCCTAGAGCCCCTGATAGGGCATGGAAGAGCATAAAGAGCATGGCTAATGCCATCATAGATGTCAGAATGTTCCGCGTCGAATTACGATTTGGGTTTTGCATAGATGCTGTTCGACTCCTTTGTCTTGATCATTCTGTTCATTCTTGTATTTTATCATATTTTGCTATTAGGTCCTAATGGAAGGCCCCTGTAAGGCTGGGCTTTACCAATATTTAAGGTTTATTTTCGCCAAAAGACCCTAGATCACAGTCTAGGGTCTGGCACATGGCCTATTTGCTTTCGTAAACAGCAGGTGATAAGACACCGATATAAGGCAGATTCCGGTACTCTTGTTTATAGTCTAAACCATATCCCACCACAAACTCATTGGGGATATCTAAGCCCACATAGTCTGCCTCCATATTGTTTACACGGCGCTCTTTCTTATCCAAGAGGGTGCATACTTTAACGGAATTAGCCTTACGGTAGTGGAGTAAGTCCACAATATACTTAAGGGTTTGGCCGGTATCGATAATATCTTCCACAATCAGGATATCCTTACCTTCAACGCGAGTGTCTAAGTCTTTGACAATCTTGACTTCACCCGATGATTGGAAGGCTTCGCCATAACTCGATACATCCATGAAATCAATCGTTAAGTAGCAGTCCATAGCACGAATAATGTCGGCCATAAAGATTGCTGCCCCTCGTAAAATCCCAACAACCACTACTTCTTTATCTTTGTAGTCTTCCGTTAAGGTTTTGCCTAGACGGGCCACTGCTTCTGCAATTTCTTCTTGGGTTACTAGTACTTTTAAAATGTCTTTCTCTAACATTGAGCTTTCTCTCCTTTTTATCTAGTGTCTTACTGCCGTGTCTTCCGATAAAGGAATATATGAGTTATTTTATCAGTTTGTGGCCCGCGAGACAATGGGGAATTACCAACTGGTCCCAACCAAACAATCTCGCCTGTATCATCTACTAGCACTTTGATTTGATCCCGCTCATCGTTAGGCAACTTCAAATCCATCAAAATCCGCCCCACCTTCTTGTGGTAGACTTGCCCTAATTCATCGGTCAGAGCTACTTGATCGCCGTCTTGACGCTGCCTTAGCTGGAAATTCAGGGGCGCCGTCTCTTGGGCTTGGCTCAGGTGCAGACCTGTCCAACCAGCAGCCGCTTCACGCATTTCCGGAGATACCTGATGAGCTGCAAAAATCCCCGCTTCTGCGCCGCCATCTAGAGCATACCAGTGATTAAGTCGACTTAAAACTAAACGTTGGCCAAAATAGGCTTTAGGCCCCGCCTCTTCTGGTAGTATTTGGACATAATCATAGCGTTTGACCGCCACCCAACCATGTCCTAACTGCAAACGTTGATTGGGGTCACGACGATTACGCATCATCTGCTGCAATTGACCTACTAAATCGCGATTATAAGCGGGTACATCTTCGATTAGGCGTTCCTCAAAGAAAATTCGCAGGTACATATTGAATTTTGCCTCAGGCAAAGCCAGAAAGGCTGGAATATAGAGCAACCAGTAATGATTAGTTGAATACATGAGCAGCTGAGGCTCAAGATTCAGATAATCCGCATACTGAACGGTGTAGGAATCTTGAATTTGCTGCTGAATGGTCAGGAGATTCTGTAATAATTGAGGATTCTCCTGCATCAGTTGCGGAATATAGGTATGGCGGAATCGATTCCGCACGAAGTGATCCATGTAGTTAGAAGCATCTTCAAAATAAGTCACATTAAACTTCTCAGCATAAGCCTCTAGTTCCGCCTTGGTCACCCCAATAAAGGGCCTCATTATGGTTGGCATGACAGTATGACCACTTGGGTCACTCATCAGACGCTGATAACATCCCCGAATCCCTTGTAAGCCCCGAATGGAAGTGCCGCGCGTCATCCGCATCAAGAAGGTCTCGGCCACATCATTAAGATGGTGTGCGGTCATCAAAATATCCGCTTCAGTTGTTCGAATGACCTCTGCGAAAAACTGATAACGGGCCTCGCGCGCCTGAGCTTCCACATTAGTGGTAGCCGGTTGGCCCCACTCTGTCGCAAAATAAACACAGCCATACTCTGCCACAATTTCCTTGATAGCGACGGCCTCATTGTCTGACTCTGGTCGTAGCTTGTGATTAAAGTGGGCAACTACCAACTGCAGATGAGCATACTGCCGCAACTGATTCAATTCATGCATTAATCTAAGCATGACCATGGAATCAACCCCGCCGGATACAGCTAAGACTACCGTCTTAGCCTCTAGCCAAGCTGGCCATGACTCTAGCTGAGCCTTAACTTCCCGCATTAATTTTTCCATCTAGATTCTCCTTTAGATACAAAAAGCAGCCTAAAAGGCTGCTCTTATATCCTGTATTAGCGCACTACAAGAAAGCCATCGCGCGTTAGCAAGACATCCCTAGCTACGTCGGCCACCACGACCGCCGCGTTTGCCTTCGGTGTTACGTCTTAATGAGGACAGACGATCTTCACTGTCCTTTAGGAAGTTACTCATTAATTGGTCAAAATCATCCAACTTACGGCTGTTATTATTTCCCGCATTGTTGAAGTTAGGGCGATTTCCACCCTCATCTTGACGACTCTTGAAGCGTGGGGCACGTTGATTATGTGGTGCAGCGCCTTCTTGACGTTCACGTTTAGGTCGTGCAGGTGCCTCTGCAGGTCGGTCACTGGCTTGACGAATAGACAGGCTAATTTTACCGTCGTCAGCGATGGACAAGACCTTCACCGCAACTTCTTGGTCGACTGTTAAGACGGAGCTAATCTCCTTAACATAGCCGTCTGAAACCTCACTAATGTGAACTAAACCTGTTTTATTATCTGGCAAGCTAATAAAAGCCCCAAAGTGTGTAATCCCTGTGACTTTCCCTGTGATTTTTTGCCCTACTTCGATTGACATATGATGTCTTATCCTCCCTTAAGTTCTTTCATCCTTATATTCTATTCAGTAACTCTCATCCCTTAAGGATGCTTGGTGTCTTCCTGATGCGAAGTTCCTAACTCGAAAATAATCTCACCTGGCTTGGTGTAGTAATAATCACGTCGCGCCACATCCTCTAGATAGGCTGGATCCTTCATTTGTTGAGTTGCTTGGAAAACTTCACGGTTCTCTTTAACGGCTTGCTCTTGGTCCGCCTTGACCTCTTGATAGGCTTGCTCGGCTGCCACTTGGTCTTGATAGGCCCGCCATAATGGAATCCCTGCGAAAGCAAGGGCTCCAATCAGAATGACATGAAATATCAGGCGTCGTCCGTGAGAGTGCGGTTGCTTTGTCTGACGGGGTGAGGAAGTCTGAACAGATTCCTGTGGATCTAATTTATAATTCATTCTTTTCACCTCCATGATAAACCTAGTTTGAGTATATCAATATTCGCGCCTAATTTCCATTCAAACTTGTCGTTTTTCCAAGTTTTTTTGCGAGCTTGGCTTGAGGCAGCATAGCTGAGACCCTAGCCAAGCCCTATTTTAAGCTAGAAACTCGTCTACTTGACGAACTTCATTATTAAGGCGCTCTTCACCCAAGATTTCGTAGAGATTACTTGCTTCTTCTTTCTTGGAATTTTCTTTGAGGTCGGTCACTCGTACAGTTAATAGTCGGTTACCAAAGCGAATCACCAACTCATCGCCTACCTTCACAGCAGAGCTAGATTTAGCTACTTGGCCATTGAGCGTAATACGACCCTGGTCCGCCACTTCTTTGGCAATGGTCCGACGCTTAATCAAACGGGAAACCTTTAAATACTTATCTAATCTCATCTTACTTCTCCTTATTCTTACTAGTGTCGTCTGACAAGAGGCTGGCTACCTGACGAGCTAATTGCTTAAGGGCTCCTAACCAAACATAGGATGGCTGTTCTAGGATATCCAAGCTAATCACCTGCCGCGAGCCCTCTTGAGACACGGTGGATTTCTGGGAAATGCCAGCCAAGGCTTCAAAGAGCTTGGCGCCCCGTAATTGTTCTGAGGCCATCTGGTTGAAGCTGACCTTGACATGACGTGGAGTCTGCTGAATTTTAACAATGCCGGCTTCGAGGCCATAATATTTAATCAAAGCAATCTCCAGTAAATCCGCCACTTCATCCGGAAATTCACCATAGCGGTCAATCAACTGATCTTGCAGATTACGATAGGCCTCTTCTGAATCGATTTGTTGAATTTGCTTATAGATTGAAATCTTTTGCCGTTCATCGGCAATATAGCTGGCTGGAATATAGGCGTCGATTAAGAGATGCCATTCAATCTGGTTGCTAGCTTGACTTGGTATCTGTCCAACCTTCTTGCCCCGCTTAATGTCAACAGCTTCTTTGAGCATTTGGGAATAGAGGTCAAAACCAACAGAATCAATAAAGCCTGATTGTTGCTTACCCAGCAGATTACCTGCTCCTCGAATCGATAGGTCGCGCATGGCAATCTTAAAACCTGATCCCAACTCTGTAAATTCGCGGACAGCCTGCAATCTTTTCTCACTGACCTCACTGAGTGACTTAAATGGCTCATACATCAAATAAGCATAGGCCACCCGATTGGTTCGCCCTACCCGACCACGTAATTGGTAGAGCGTGGATAGCCCCATATGGTCGGCATCTTCGACAAAAAGGGTATTAACATTAGGAATATCGACCCCCGTCTCAATAATGGTGGTAGTCACCAAGACATCATAAGCCCCTTGGATAAAGTCCACCAGCACCGTCTCTAGTTCCACCTCCGACATCTGACCGTGAGCATAAGCTACCCTAGCCTCTGGTACCAAAGCCTGGATTTCCATGGCTCGACGCTCAATAGTCGCCACCCGATTATAGAGATAGAAGACCTGACCTTCTCGCGCTAGTTCGCGCTCAATACCTGACTTAATCGCTCCATCATTGCGCTCCATGACATAGGTCTGCACAGGGAAACGGTTATTGGGTGGCGTCTCAATCAAGGACAAGTCCCGAACACCAATCATCGACATGTGTAAGGTACGAGGAATTGGAGTCGCCGTCAAAGTCAAAACATCAACCTGTGACTTGAGTTGCTTGAGTCGCTCCTTGTGCTTGACCCCAAAACGTTGCTCCTCATCGACAATCAATAGGCCTAGGTCTTGGAACTGGACATCTTTTGAGACCAAGCGATGAGTTCCTACCACAATATTCACGGCCCCCGTTAGCAAGTCATCAATGGTCTGGTCTTGTTGTTTCTTAGATACAAAGCGACTCATCAGCCGAATTTCAAAAGGATAGTCAGCAAAACGCTGAACCAAAGAATTATAATGTTGCTGAGCTAAAATCGTAGTAGGGACCAAAAAGGCCACTTGCTTGCCGTCCATGACCGCCTTGAAAATGGCCCGCATGGCTACTTCCGTCTTACCGTAACCTACGTCACCGACTAGCAGGCGGTCCATTGGCTTGCTTTTTTCCATATCTGCCTTGATTTCCATAGCGGATCGGAGTTGGTCCTCTGTCTCCACATAAGCAAAAGCCGACTCGAACTCAGACTGCTCTGGTGTGTCAGGCCCAAAGGCATACCCAACTTCTCGTTCTCGCTTAGCGTAGAGGGCGATTAATTCATCCGCAATGTCTTCAATTTTAGCCGCTACCTTGCGCTTAGTCTTAGCCCATTCAGTGCCCCCTAGCTTGTTAAGCTTAGGTGTCTTGGCCTCTGATGCGACGTACTTTTGTAGCAGATGAATTTGGTCGACTGGAATCAGAATGCGTGAGTCATCTTGATAAACAACTGACAAGAGATCCTTGTGGATGCCATTCATTTCGATGGTGTCCATACCACGGAATTGACCGATCCCATGATGAACATGGACTACATAGTCACCAACTTCTAATTCCGAGTAACTCTTAATCCGTTCAGCATTGGTTAGCTTAGTGCGAGATTGACGAGCCTGACGCTTTTTCAATTTATTGAAGAGTTCTTTTTCAGTTACTACTACCCACTTCAAGACCGGCAGTTCAAAACCATTTGACAGGGCGCCCACTCCGATATTAATAACTTTAGCTTGGGGTTTGCCTTCTGTCACCACGCTAGGGCCAATTTGAAATTCCTCAAAAAGTGCTTCAACCTTCCGCGCTTGCTCCAAACTCCCTACAGCTACTTGAATGGTATAGCCTTGTTTCAACCAGTGATCCATCTCCGTTTTGACGAGAGGCATCTGGTTAAAGAAAGGGTTGAGGGTACGATACTGGAAGGAATGCACAGCTCCTAAAGACTGATGCCCCAAACCTCGATGCATAACCGATAGATAGAGTAAGGCACCTGAGTAAGCTCGCACACAAGCCTGAAAATCTGCTTTAACAGCCAATCCAGGTATCAGCAGACCTTTCTGAGTCTCCTGCTCAATCCAAAACTGATCTTCTTCAACCAGATGAAGAGCCTGTTGCTGTAGCTTATCAAATTCTGACAGAACTAAAAGTCCTTGCTCTCCTAAATAGTCAAGAAGCGTCACCACTTGGTCATCCTGAACTAGACTCAGATAGGCATGAGGATATTTGAGGGGCTCGCCATGGCGCAACTGATCCAACTGATTGCTGAGACCCGCTTCAATGGTCTCTCTTAGTTCTTGATCCTTCACTTTCTTCAGGGCGCGCGCCTTCATATCCTCTAAACGCGGCAAGAGGGCTTGTTGTGCTTCTAGGCCAAATAAGACATCTTGAGCTGGCATAATTTGAACAGAGTCTAGATTTTCAATCGAGGCCTGAGTCTCAGCATTAAAGGCCCGGATAGAATCTAGTTCAGTATCAAAGAAGTCCAAACGAATTGGATGGTCGGCGGATACTGGGAAGAAGTCAATAATACTCCCACGTACGCTGAACTCACCCGGTTGTTCTACCAAGCTAGCCCGATGATAGCCCCAAGCAGTTAAGACACTTTCTAATTGGCGACGTTCCCAGTTATCCCCTAGTTCTAAGGTATGTTGGGCTTGGCGCCATTGATCAGGATGAGTCAATTGTTTTCGTAAACCGGCCACATTAGTCACTACAATACAGGGCTCGCCGTGAGCCAGTCGGTTAAGGATCTGAATCCGATCCCGCATCTGATCTTCTGAAGCAAAGGCAAATTCAATGGCTAGGGCCTCCTCCACTACAAAGGCCTGCACGGACACCTGTGGCAGAAGCTGTGTTAAATCATCTACTAACTGTCCCAACTTGCTAGCAATGGGCTCCACAATCAAGAGTGGCCGAGGGCGAGCTTGGAAAAGCTGAGCCAGCATGACAGCACGGGCACTATCATCAATTCCAGTCACTAACTGGGGTAAGCTACCCGGCTCTGTTTGATTAATGGCCTTTATTGCCGAATGAAAAGCATCTTGCGCAAATTCCATGTTTTTCCTACTTTCTCTCTGGTAAAACTGGCTCAGGGTTTTGAGTCAGCTAACGCCACAAGAGGCTGCAACGTCTACCCACCCCTGGGAGAGTCGCAACCTATCTTAAGGCTTATGGTATCTTTTAGTTATATTGGTTCATTAATTGGACGAAAGTCTCGCCCTTAGCCCAGGCCGTCAACAGGTCGGTTGTCTGGTCAATTTTCTGTTCTATTAGAGCGCGGTCATCTGTATCGAAACGTTCTAGAACATGGTCCACAACCTTGCGTCCGTATTGAGGTCGGCCAATGCCAATCTTGACCCGCTTAAAGTCTTGGGTCCCTAGCATTTCAATAATACTCTTCACCCCATTGTGGCCACCCGCACTACCTGACTGGCGTAGGCGCAACTTGCCCGGCTCTAAATCCAAGTCATCATAGACCACCACGAGCTCATCGGGGCTAATGTTATAATAAGACATAAGGGGCAAGACCGCTTCGCCCGATAGGTTCATAAAGGTATAGGGTTTGACCAAAAGCACCTTTTCGCCATCCACTCGCCAAATGGTATAGTCGGCACGAAATTTCTGATCAGTCAATTGCAAGCCTTCTTGACGCGCCAAGGCATCAATGACATCAAAACCCACATTGTGGCGCGTCCCCTGGTACTTGTCCCCAGGATTCCCTAAACCAACGATTAACTTCATCCTGCTCCCTCCTCTGCATTTTCTATTATAACACATGTTTGGAACATGTCACTAACAGAAAGATTCACGAAGCAATCTGTATTATTCACCTCAATAAACTGTACTAATCAAAAAATTTACTCTTCACATTTTTGAAAAGAGTGGTATAATATAGCCAAGTGATAGAAAGGAGATATTCACTATGAAACAACCAAAGAACAAGATTATTTTAGTCGGCGATGGCGCAGTCGGATCTAGCTTTGCTTTCTCTCTCGTTAACCAAAACATCGGCCGTGAACTCGGCATCATTGATATCAACAAGGACAAGACAGTCGGGGACGCTTTAGACCTCTCTCACGCCTTAGCCTTCACTTCACCTAAGAAGATTTACTCTGCTGAATACAGCGACTGCGGTGACGCAGATATCGTCGTATTAACAGCTGGCGCAGCACAAAAACCAGGTGAAACTCGCTTGGATCTCGTTCACAAAAACTTAAGCATCTACAAATCAGTTATCAAACAAATCGTAGACTCTGGTTTTAACGGTATTTTCTTGGTTGCTGCCAACCCAGTGGATATCTTAACTTATGCAACTTGGAAGTTCTCTGGCTTCCCTAAAGAACGCGTTATCGGTTCTGGGACTACCTTAGATACCGCTCGTTTCCGTCAAGAAATCGCACAACTTATTGGTGTCGATGCGCGTAACGTCCACGGTTATATCTTAGGGGAACACGGGGATACCGAATTCCCTGTTTGGTCTCACGCTAACGTTGGTGGCTTGACTATCTATGAATGGGTTAAAAACCACCCAGACACTGACGAACAAGCCTTAGTTGAAATGTTCTTCAAAGTTCGTGACGCAGCTTACGAAATCATCTCTAAAAAAGGCGCAACCTATTACGGGATTGCGGTGACCTTAGCTCGTATCTGCCGTGCTATCTTAGACGATGAAAAAGCAATCTTCCCGCTCTCTGTTTACTTAGACGGTGAGTACGGCCAATCAGACCTCTATATCGGGGCTCCAGCTATCTTGGGTCGCGAAGGGGTTGTTTCTGTCATTGAAATTCCACTTAACGACTCTGAGTTGGACAAGATGAGAGCCTCTGCAAACACCCTCAAAGCAGTTACTGCCGATGGTTTTGCTCGCTTAGAAGAAAACTAATCTCCCTATCAAATCCATTATCTGCACCTGGCTTCTCGCCAGGTGCTTTTTAGGTATAAAAAAGAAGCCAAGACCGCAATCTTGGCTTCTTTTGGTTTATTTTTTATTATTGTTGCGTAAGGTCAAGCTCAAGAGGAAGGCACCTAAGAAGCTGGCACCAACCCAAATCGCTAAATAGAGCAATGGATTCGTTACACCACCCGCTAACATAGCGAAGACCCCGCCGTGTGGCACCTTGCTGACGATACCAAAGAGCATGCTTAAGGCACCCGCTACACCGGCAGAAACTGCCAATGGTGGAATAACCTTCAATGGGTTAGCTGCAGCAAATGGAATAGCCCCTTCCGTGATGAAGGCTGCTCCCATAACGTAGTTAACTAGGGCTGAGTTGCGTTCTTCTTCTGGCCAGAGGTTTTTGTTGAGGGTTGCTGCCAAGGCAATCGCTAATGGTGGTACCATCCCACCAACCATAACAGCTGCCATAACGTTTGAACCTGCGCCTGCTGATTGTGTCACTAAGGCTGTCCCGGTAACGTAAGCGGCCTTGTTAATTGGACCACCCATGTCGATTGACATCATAGCGCCGACTAAGAAACCTAACACTAAGGCTGAACCTGTGCTCATACCGTTGAGGAAGTCTTGCAAACCTTGCATAACAGCCCCCATTGGGCCATTCACAACGAAGAGCATGAGGAAGGACATAATCAGAACCCCAAAGACTGGGAAGAGGAAGATTGGCTTCAAACCTTCAAGTGATTTTGGCAACCAAGCAAAGGCTAGACGTAGTACATAGATAATCCCACCAGCTAAGAAACCGGCTACTAAGGCGCCTAAGAAACCTGACGGAATGCTTTTCTCAAAGAGACCTACCGCTCCAAAGTCAGACAAGACAGATGGATTAGCTAAAATCCCACCCATAAAACCAACAACCAAACCAGGACGGTCAGCAATAGAATGACCAATAAAACCAGCTAACATTGGTAACATCATAGCAAAAGCTAATTTACCTGTTACAAAGAGGAATTGTGCTATTTGATGATAGCTAGCATCTTCAGGGTTAAAGGAATTAATCCCCCAGAAGAAGGACAAGGCAATTAAAATCCCACCAGATACCACAAACGGCAGCATATGAGAAACCCCGTTCATCAAGTGCTTGTAGAATTGACGACCAATGGATTCTTTGCCGACCTCAAGGTCTGCCGCACCGGCACCTTCTGCTGCGTGGTAAATTGGCGCCTCTGCTTTTGCTGCCTTGGCTACTAATTCATCAGCCTTGTGGATACCATCTGCTACCTTGGTGACAATGACTGGTTTGCCGTTAAAGCGCGCCATTTCAACTTGCTTATCCGCTGCCACGATAATGGCTGTCGCCTTTTTGATGTCATCTGCAGTCAAACGATTACCAACCCCAGCTTGTCCGTTGGTTTCGACTTTAATTTTGATTCCCGCTGCTTTACCAGCTTGTTTGAGTTTTTCTTCTGCCATAAAAGTATGAGCAATCCCCGTTGGGCAGGCCGTTACGGCCAAGACATACACATCTTCCTGCGCAGGACTTGTTGGCTCAGCCACAGTCGCTTGGGCCGCTTCTTCTGCTTCAGCTGCGGTAAAAACTGCCACAACTTCTTCAGGGGTTTTTGCTACTGCTAAAGCCGCTTTAGTTTCTGGTTGCATGAGGACAGAAGATAATTTAGCTAAGGCTTGCAAGTGCTCGCCACCGCCACCTGCAGGGGCCGCAATCATGAAGACATATTTGGCAGCTTGGCCATCAAAGCTCTCCCAGTCAATTCCCGCTTCGCTACGTCCGAAGACGATAGCAGCTGATTTGATTGATTCATGTTGGGCATGAGGAATGGCAATCTCATCACCAACACCAGTTGTTGATTGGGCTTCGCGGGCTTCTAAAGCGGCTACGTAAGCCTCAACGTCGGAGACGCCGCCTGCTTGGTGGAAACGTTCTGCCAAATACTTAAGCGTTGACGGCTTATCTGTCGTGCTCAATTGGAGGTCCATGGCCTCTTTAACAAATAATTCTGATAATTTCACTTTCTATTTCTCCTTTGAATTTCCTAGGCTAATGCGCGACAACGTGAATCTGGTCTACTAGCTCATCAATTAACTGACGTTCAGCTATCCAAACAGAATAGGCCGTCGCACTCCCGGTTGCAGCACCGCGTTTTAAGGACCATGCAAAATCGCCTGTCTCCAGGTAGGTTGCCACAAATCCTGCCAACATAGAATCGCCCGCCCCGACTGAGTTAACCACTCTTCCCTTAGGGATATCTGAACTAAAGACTTGGCCATCCTCCGTTAGAAGCAAGGCTCCCTCACCACCGCGAGATACAATAATGTGACGTGCTCCTAATTCCTGAAGCTTCTTGGCATAATGGATTATTTCTGCCTCATCGCTTAAAGTGACGCCGAAGATTTCACCTAATTCATGATGGTTAGGTTTAATGACGAATGGGCGATAAGCTAAACACTCGGTTAAGAGTTGCTTGTTGGTATCCAGCACAAATTTTGCACCCCGCTCTTGGCAGAGTTTGGCGATGGCAGTATAGGCCTTAACATCAAGTCCAGGGGCCGCATTCCCTGCTAAGAAGACCACATCCTCTGCGCTTAAGTCTCGCTCAAAAATTGCCAATAATTCTGCAAACTTTTCCGGGCTCACTTGGGGGCCTGCAGCATTGATTTCTGTCTCTTCTTGAGACTTGACTTTGACATTAACCCGCGTAATGCCATCCACTTCAACAAAAAGTGGTTTGACACCTTCTTGAATGAGGGTGTCTTTGATATATTGACCGGTAAATCCGCCTACGAATCCAGTCGCGTAGTTGACATGCCCTAAGCGCTGTAAGACAAGGGATGCGTTGATTCCCTTACCTCCGGCAACATAGGCCTCTCCCTTGGATCGATTCAACTCTCCCAGCTGACATTGGTCAACCTGGATTACGAGATCGACGGCAGGGTTAAAGGTAATCGTATAAATCACGAAATTTAACACTCCTTCACTGTCGTGACTTGCACAAGAGGTGCCCGCTGCCCCTCTGTTAAGGCATGAGTGATAAGAATCGCCTCTTCCAAATTGGCGACATGACAGAAACTGACCCGTCCCATCTTGGATGCATCAGCCAAAACATAGACTTGGTTGGCCTGCTGCATGGCTTGTTGTTTTAGGGCTGCCTCCTCCTGGTCTGGCGTCGTATAGCCCCATTCAGCATCCACTCCGTTCATGCCCATAAAAACATGATCAAAACGATAACGTGCTAATTGAGCCTGAGCTTGCGCTCCAATAATGGCCCGTGTCTTGGGCTTAACTTGACCACCTAACAAGATGACGGACTCGCCATAGTCACACAGCAAGTCGGCTTGACTTAGACCATTTGTAACCACCGTCACGCCCTGGCCCACCAAATGCGGTATCATAGCCAAGGTCGTGGTGCCTGCATCTAGATAAATCACCTGTCCTGCCGACACTTGTGCGGCTGCTGCCTCAGCAATAAGGGCCTTGTCACCACTGTTCCGCCCCAGCTTTTCCTTGTAGCTAGATTCGCGATCCAAATGATAGACGCGTTTGGCACCGCCACGAACTCGCACCAGGCGCCCTGCTTCTTCCAGCTGAGATAAATCCCGCCGTATAGTGGACTCTGATACTGACAGCTTGGCCATCAAATCTTGTAGGCTGACAACATGCGCTTGCTCTAGTTCTGATAGAATTAGTTGATGTCGCGTTTGAGTTAACACTCTTATCACCTCACACCCAGATTATACACCGCTTTCGGTCATCATTCAATCGTTTTCGGTCATTTTCATTCATAAAACGGTCATTTTCATTCAAATGCTGATTTTCCGGCGCCTTACTTTCGTAAAACTCTGTGTTTTCAGAAAACATTCTTGCGCTCTCCCAAAACTTTAGAAAGATTTGAGATTTGCTTGAGAGATATTTGAAATTCACTTGATAAGCTATAGATAAGAAATAAGCAAAGGAGTAAGATCATGGAAGATATCTTAGTCATTCAAAATCTTAGTAAGCATTACGGCGACCAAGTGGCTTTGGACCCGCTCAGCCTCAAACTAAAGAAAGGAGAAATCTATGGACTAATCGGTCAAAATGGTGCAGGTAAAACCACCCTAATCAAGTTGATTACCCAAATAATCGCACCAAGTCAAGGCACCGTCTCCATTTTGGGCTCACGCACCCCTAAAGAGTGGACTAGTTCCCTCCAACATGTGGGTACTGTCATTGAAACACCTGTGGCCCACCAACATCTATCTGCCTACGACAATCTCCGTTTTTACTGCCTGGATCGTGGCATCAAAAAACCGGATAATCTGATTAAGGAAACCTTGGACTATGTTGGCTTAAGCCAAACTGGCGCCAAAAAATTTCGGGACTTCTCTCTTGGAATGAAACAACGTCTGGGTATCGCCATCGCTATCCTGTCTCGTCCTGATTTACTCATCTTAGACGAACCAATCAATGGTCTCGACCCTGTCGGAATTCAAGAATTTCGTGAGATGGTTCTCCGCCTTAACCGCGAATTAGGCATGACCCTGATTATTTCTAGCCATATCTTGTCAGAATTATATTTGGTGGCTAGCCGCTTTGGTTTCATTCATCAAGGTCGGCTAATCCAGGAGCTTTCCAAGGAGGACTTCGACCGCGAAAGTGGCGATTATATTATCCTTCAGTCCCAAAAGGTTCAAATGGCTAAGGACTTTGTCCAAAAACAACTAGGTTTTAGCCTTAAACCGAGCCATCAGACCGACCAATTACAGTTAATCGGCAAAGCTGAGGAGATACCAGACCTTGCTAAGGCCTTGGTTTTAGCAGACATTCCAATCAGCGCAATTTACTACGCCCATAAAGATTTGGAGCGATACTTTATCGATTTAATTCAAGTCCAAGGAGGAAAACAGTATGCTTAATAGTATCAAAGCCGATTATTACCGTCTAGTTCGATCCGTCGGATTTTGGGGCATTCAAGCCTTCTGTGTCCTAGGCATTCTTCTAGCCATTTTTACTTCGCGAGTTACTACTTCTAGTTCTGGCTTCTTCTTCGCCATGGATGCCGTATCTTATAACATAGGCCTACTTTTTATCGCCTGCAATGTGGTGACCACCCTACTCTTAGGAGTCGACCTTAACAACAAACTCTATCATAATAATCTAACCACCGGGAAAACCCGTGGCCAGTATTACCTAGCTAAGTCTCTGACCATTGCTAGTCTTATTCTCTTACAATTTTTCCTTCTCTACGCAGCAGGTTACGTCATTGAATTCTTACGGTCAGGAGGCCAGATGGGTAGTCTACCAGCAGATTTTTGGCCTAAGTTTCTGATTACCTTCTTGATTCAGTGCCTTTGTACCTATGCTTGGTTCTGCGTTACCAGCTTCGTCCTCTTCCTGACTCGCAACTACAGTATGGTCTTTATTGTCTACTTTACCGTTTTTATCTTCTTGAAAATCCCTGGCGAATTGATTGACCCAAATAATGATTGGTTTAAGGCTATTGTCATGGAATTTGTCTATGAGAGTACAGCTAGCTTTAGTATGACTAGTAAGACTGCTATTTTCGCCTTGGCCTTAAGTCTCATCTTTACACTCGCCGGCATCTATACCTTCAAGCGCCGCGACCTCTAAAACCTATCTACAAATAAAGTCCCCCTATGTCATCTGACACAGGGGGCTTATTTTGGATATAGAAAAAGGGCCTCCGGAGAGACCCTTTTGGAAAGGCATATTAAGCTTAGAATTAAGCTAAGACTTTAGATACCACACCGGCACCTACAGTACGGCCACCTTCACGAATAGAGAACTTAGTCCCTTCTTCGATCGCGATTGGGTGGATCAATTCAACAACCATTTGTACGTTGTCGCCTGGCATAACCATTTCAGTACCTTCTGGTAAAGTAACAACACCAGTTACGTCAGTTGTACGGAAGTAGAATTGTGGACGGTAGTTAGAGAAGAATGGAGTGTGACGACCACCTTCTTCTTTAGACAATACGTACACTTCAGCTTCGAACTTAGTGTGTGGAGTGATTGAACCTGGTTTAGATAATACTTGACCACGTTGGATTTGGTCACGAGTTACACCACGTAACAAGGTACCAACGTTGTCCCCAGCTTCAGCGTAATCCAATAACTTACGGAACATTTCAACACCGGTAACGGTAGTCTTAGAAGTTTCTTCTTCGATACCAACGATTTCAACTTCGTCACCAACGCGAACTTGACCACGTTCAACACGACCAGTTGCAACAGTACCACGACCAGTGATAGAGAATACGTCTTCGACTGGCATCATGAATGGCTTGTCAGTGTCACGTTCTGGTTCTGGAATGTAAGCATCAACTTGTTCCATCAATTCTAAAACTTTAGCTTCGTAGTCAGCGTCGCCTTCTAAAGCTTTCAAAGCTGAACCAGCGATAACTGGAGTGTCGTCGCCTGGGAAGTCGTATTCAGACAAGAGGTCACGAACTTCCATTTCAACTAATTCGAGCAATTCTTCGTCGTCAACCATGTCAACTTTGTTCAAGAATACTACGATGTAAGGAACACCAACTTGACGAGACAAGAGGATGTGTTCACGAGTTTGTGGCATTGGGCCGTCAGCAGCAGATACAACGAGGATCGCGCCGTCCATTTGAGCAGCACCAGTGATCATGTTTTTAACGTAGTCCGCGTGACCTGGGCAGTCAACGTGAGCGTAGTGACGGTTAGCTGTTTCGTACTCGATGTGAGAAGTGTTGATTGTGATCCCACGTTCTTTTTCTTCTGGAGCGTTATCGATTTGGTCGTATGAACGAGCTTCACCGAAACCTTGTTTAGCTAATACAGTTGCGATTGCAGCTGATAAGGTAGTTTTACCATGGTCAACGTGACCAATTGTACCAATGTTTACGTGTGGTTTAGAACGGTCAAATTTTTGTTTTGCCATTTTAATTTCTGCCTCCTAAAAATAGTTGAGTTTGTTTTATAGATTTCAATTAAATCTATCAGTAGTATTATACCTAGAAATGGGGCAAAATTCAAGATTTTGCACCATTTTCTAGGCTTTGGGAATAACGCTTATTCGTTATTCCAAGCAAGTCGAGTCAGATTAGTCTTCTGACTTGCCGCCGTATTTCTTGATGATTTCTTCTGCAATTGACTTCGGCACATCTTCATAGTGGTCGAAGGTCATAGAGAAGGTACCACGCCCTTGAGTTGCAGAACGCAAGGTAGTTGCGTAACCGAACATTTCAGACAATGGAATCATACCTTTAACGATTTGAGCGTTACCGCGCACTTCAGAACCTTCAACGCGACCGCGACGAGAGTTCACGTGACCCATAACGTCCCCGAAGTATTCTTCAGGTACAGTGATTTCAACTGCCATCATAGGTTCCAAGATGCTTGGGTTAGCTTTCTTAGCAGCTGCACGGAGTGCTAAGGACGCCGCTACCTTAAAAGCAGTTTCAGAAGAGTCGACATCGTGGTAAGAACCATCGTAAAGCTTAGCTTTGATGTCTACCATTGGGAAGCCTGCGAGGACACCATTTTCCATAGCGTCTTTCAAACCAGCTTCAACCGCTGGGATGTATTCACGAGGAACCACACCACCGACGATTGCGTTTTCGAATTCGAAACCAGCACCTTCTTCGTTTGGTGTGAATTCGATCCATACGTGACCGTATTGACCTTTACCACCAGACTGACGAACGAACTTACCTTCTGCTTGAGTTGCAGAACGGAAGGTTTCACGGTAAGAAACTTGTGGAGCACCCACGTTAGCTTCAACCTTGAATTCACGACGCATACGGTCAACGATGATATCCAAGTGTAACTCACCCATACCTGCGATAACTGTTTCGCCAGTTTCTTGGTTAGTGTAAGCACGGAAGGTTGGGTCTTCTTCGGCCAATTTTTGTAAGGCTACACCCATCTTATCTTGGTCAGCTTTTGATTTAGGCTCAATCGCTACTTCGATAACTGGTTCTGGGAATTCCATAGACTCGAGGATTACTTCGTTCTTCTCGTCACAGAGAGTGTCCCCAGTAGTAGTGTCTTTCAAACCAACAGCTGCTGCGATATCCCCAGAGAATACTTCAGGAATTTCTTGACGGTGGTTGGCGTGCATTTGTAAGATACGGCCGACACGTTCACGTTTGCCTTTAGTAGCGTTTTGAACGTAAGAACCAGATTGTAAAGTACCAGAGTACACACGGAAGAATGTTAAACGACCTACGAATGGGTCAGTCATAACTTTGAAGGCCAAAGCAGAGAATGGCTCTTCATCGCTTGCATGACGTTCTACTTCAGCGTCAGTATCAGGGTCAATCCCTTTGATAGCTGGAACGTCTAATGGAGATGGAAGGTAGTCGATAACCCCATCCAACATTAATTGAACCCCTTTGTTCTTGAAGGCAGAACCACAGAATACTGGGTAGAAGTCCGCTGCAACAGTTGCTTTACGGATTGCTGCTTTCAAGGTAGGTACGTCGATTTCTTCGCCTTCCAAGTAAGCCATCATGAGTTCTTCGTCAGTTTCAGCAACTGCTTCAACTAACTTAGTACGCCATTCTTCAGCTAAATCTTGTAAGTCACCTGGGATTTCGATTTCTTCAATGTCAGTCCCTAAGTCGTTAGTGTAGTTGTAGGCTTTCATTTCCACTAAGTCAATGATACCTGAGAACTCATCTTCAGCACCAATTGGTAATTGAACTGGATGAGCGTTTGCTTGTAAGCGTTCGTGCAAGGTTCTTACAGAGTATAAGAAGTCCGCACCGATCTTGTCCATCTTGTTGATGAAGACCAAACGAGGAACACCGTAAGTGGTAGCTTGACGCCATACGGTTTCAGTTTGAGGTTCTACCCCAGACTGAGCATCCAATAAGGCAACGGCACCATCAAGAACCCGGAGAGAACGTTCTACTTCGACAGTGAAGTCCACGTGCCCTGGTGTGTCGATGATGTTAATCCGGTGGTTAGCCCATTGCGCAGTAGTTGCGGCAGAGGTGATGGTAATCCCACGTTCTTGTTCTTGCTCCATCCAGTCCATTTGAGAAGCCCCTTCGTGGGTTTCACCAATTTTGTGGATACGGCCGGTATAGTACAAGACACGTTCAGTCGTGGTGGTTTTACCAGCATCGATGTGGGCCATGATACCAATATTACGAGTTTTCTCTAGCGAAAATTCTCTTTTTGCCATCTTTTTGTTTTACCCCTTTTCAGTTGTTTTGAGAGTGTGCATAGTAGTCAAAAACCACTAGCTTATAACAGCTAGTGATATGACTGAAAATCTTACCAACGGTAATGAGCGAATGCTTTGTTGGCTTCTGCCATTTTATGCATATCTTCGCGTTTCTTAACTGATGCACCAGTGTTGTTAGCTGCATCCATGATTTCACGCGCTAAACGTAATTCCATGGTCTTTTCACCACGTAAGCGAGAGTAGCTTACCAACCAACGGATGGCTAAGGTGTAACGACGTTCTGGACGTACTTCAACTGGTACTTGGTAGTTAGAACCCCCCACACGGCGAGCTTTAACTTCTAATAATGGCATGATGTTTTCGATTGCTTGTTCGAAAACTTCCATTGGGTCTTGACCGGTTTGTTCGCGCACGATATCGAAAGCAGCATATAAGATAGTAGCAGCTTTACCGCGTTTACCATCGAGCATTAAACGGTTAATTGTGCGAGTAACTAATTTTGAATTGTAGAGTGGATCTGGCAAAACTTCGCGTTTTGCGATTGCACCTTTACGAGGCATTCAAAATCCTCCTTTCTGAATGTTTAATGATGAGGCTCTTAGCCTTTAGGACGTTTGGTACCGTATTTAGAACGGCCTTGTTTACGATTGTTAACACCAGCAGTGTCAAGCGCACCACGAACGATGTGGTAACGTACCCCTGGTAAGTCTTTTACACGACCACCACGGATTAAAACAACGCTGTGTTCTTGTAAGTTGTGACCAATCCCTGGGATGTAAGCTGTCACTTCCATCAGGTTAGACAAACGTACACGGGCATATTTACGTAAAGCTGAGTTAGGTTTCTTCGGTGTCATGGTACCCACACGAGTACATACCCCACGTTTTTGTGGAGAGTTGTTGTCCGTTTGGGTCTTCTTGAAACTGTTGTACCCTTTGTTTAATGCAGGTGAGTTTGACTTAACGACTTTGGTTTTACGAGGTTTATTAACTAATTGGTTAATAGTTGGCATCCAAGCTCCTCCTCCCTTTGCTTTAATCTAGTCCACACATCCAAGTGTGCCATTTTTATGGAAAAATAATAATGTTGCTTCTATACCAGTCAGCACGACTGAATTTCAGGAATCTCGTATAAAAACACCTCTACTAATGTACCAATAAAATTCTCTTTCGTCAAGGGGGTATGGAGACTTTTTTTTGCGATTGGCTCGAATTTTTGAGCAGTTCTGTTAAAAGTAAAAGGCCCTACTAGAGAGCAGGGCTTCTTATGTCCTTATTTCTTAACTAAGCGATAGCTTTCCGCTAACAAGCTGGTCAGCTGATCCCAATCCGTCTGTGCATCTAGCAGAACACTAAACCAATGTTTCTTGTTCATATGATAGGCAGGGAAATAGCGGCAATTATCGATGCGCTCAAGAATTTGGTCGGGCTGGCCCTTAAGATTAAGCACCAGCACCTGGTCAGTCCGCGTACTCGTTTTATCTAGTCGGCAGTAGTCGACCGGCAAAAAGATACCAAATAGCTTATCGACCGTCGGCACCTTGAAGCCTATTATTTCCGGATGGCGCTTAAAGGGATGGGTTGGTGCCAGCCCGTAAGTCGTCTTCACATGCTCCACCAATCGCTCTACTAGCGGATTGTCTTGAATCTGCTGGCCTAAAATCCGATTGAGAATATCATCCACTTGCTGGCGTAGGGCTGTTACCAGCGCACCACTGGCACTGGCTACCTCAAATAAGGTGTAGGGTTCCTCCATGGCCAAATCATAGACCACCAGTTCTAGCTCCTGGTCCGCTAAGGTCATGACAAGCTCGAATTCCCCCTCGGCCAAGACCTGCCGCGCCTGACCATTTTCAAAACCCCATTCTGCTAGTGTGGCCTGGCTCAAAGGCTGACCTAGTTTAACCTTCATTTGTCAGGCTCCTCTCTTAGTTCTAGCAGTTTGCTAGCAATCGCCTGCCAACGTTCCCAGTCGCCCGGCACAAGTTTGGCCTGCCACTGCTCCAACTGGTCTGGCGCTAGCCAAAGCCAGTCCTGATTCTCCTCTGGGTCCAAAACAAGGGCGGGCGCCAGATCCGATAAAACAACTCCGTAGATATCTAGCCACCAATTGTCATAGCGATAGTCCTCCAACCAGACTAAATCGTGAGGTGACACCTTAATCCCTGTCTCCTCCCACAACTCGCGACAAGCAGCAAGTTCCGAGCTTTCGCCTGCCAAAACTGAGCCATTGGCGCCAAATTCCCAATAATTAGGATAATGGGCCTTACCATGACTACGCTGGGTCAGTAGAATCTGACCCTTTGCATCCATTACCAAAACGCGCGCCACCAGGTGATAATGACCTGGTGGGATGAGGGCTTCTTGCCCCCTCAAATGTCTGATGCCAGTCAATTGCTTATTGACATCGACTAGTTCCCATACTTCTGGCATCCGACTAGTCCTTATCAGCATTGACCGCATCATACTGCGAGTCACGTTGGAACTTAGCTACTACATAAGAGCATTCTGCCTTAATCTTCTTGCCTTCAGCCTTCATAGCTGCAACTAAGGTGTCCAAGAGTTCTTGGGCAACACCCTGGCCACGCAAACTATCGTCCACAAATATATGGTCGGCAATGACCACCTTGGGATCCTCTGTCGGCCGATAAGTAATCTCAGCCACGACCTCTCCCGCTGCATTATAGCCTTCAAAGCCTCTTTCTGTTCTTACAAATTCCATTCTGACGTCCTCCTTATTTTCCCAATATATCATATATGATATATTGGTCTTTTTCTATCTTGATTTTTGAGCCAACAAAATCAGCCTAAGATCTCCTCTGGCAAGCGATAGACTACCTGGAACTCTTCGAAAACCAATTCCTGTTCAGGGGTAAAAACCTGATTGACTAAGCGAAACTCTGCTTCAAAGAAAGACCAGTGGGCCTGGCGCCAATATTCTAGGCTGAGGTCGCCCTCTCCTTCTTTTCTAGCCCAGGCTTCGGTCACTTCTTCATAGGGCATGGTGACCACCCCCGTGGTTTGAATGACACATTGAGCCTGGTTACGGCTATCCAGAATCACGCTATAGCTTCCAACTTCCGGTAGGGGCTCATCCTCCACCTCATAGAGCAATTTGGCTGAACAGGTGGCCGTCTTCTTGCCCGCCAAGACCAGCTGAGCCAAAGGGTCCGCAATGGAACTCCCCGGTCCACCGAAACTAAAAGCCTCATAGGACGTATCCTTCGCTAGCCCCTGACGCCTACAAAAATCCTGCCACATGACTTCACTGCGCATCTCGCTCGCCTCCCGACCTTTTTCTACTATTATAACATGTTTTACATCATAAATATCCATACCTACTTTGAATCTGTTCATTTAAGGTCACAAAAAGACGACTAAGCACAACGCACTCAGTCGCTAAATTACTTATTCTGATATAGATACCAAATGTATTTTCCGGATATCCGGGTGAGTAGCCAATTCTTCAATTAATTGGGGCAGAGACAATTCTTCAGGGACATGGACTGTAAAAATATTTCGGTAAAGTCGTCGTCCTTCTGCGTTTTCTACATCAAATAGAATATCCGTTAGTTCAATCCCTCGGGACTCAAAGAATTTAGTCAGAAATTCCTTAGTTGCTACCCGATGAATATACTTAATTTCTAGTCTCTTGACATTGGGCATATGGACAATACGCCGAATCACAGTGAGCGAAAACATAACCGCCACACAAGTCAAGATGGCAATCTCATAATACCCCATCCCGATAGCAATCCCCATACCAGCTGTCGTCCACAGCGAGGCCGCTGTAGTCAATCCCGCAACACGTTGTTTAGTAACAATAATAGTTCCACCACCGAGAAAACCAATCCCACTGACTATAGGCGCAAGGAGCCTTACTTGGTCAACGTTAATCTCTGGATGCACTTGTAATTTTTCATAGAAAACAGCTGCTTGAATCATCGAAATTGTTGTTGCACCAATACATACCAAAATATGTGTCCGCAAACCAGCTGGACGGTTCTTCTTCTGCCGGTCATATCCTATTAATCCGGCACACAGAATCGCCATAAAAAGTCGCAGACTAACCACTTGATAATCCACTTTATTCCTTCTTTCTTTGCTTTTCTATGGCTTGCGCTACCGCAGCACCTAGATTCACTTCATTTTGTAAGGCATATTCTTCTGCCCATATCCCAAAGCGAGAACCAGTCTGAAGATTGGCCCTTAATTGACTTAACCACGGATATTCAGCTTGGATAACAGGATTATCGACAACTGAACTAGTTGGCAATAGCCCACCTAGTAATGCAAGAGGTTTGGCTATTTCATCACTATAGAGCCACTCAAGAAAGTGTCCTACTTCTGGACGTTTAATAGCAGGTTTAGACACGCAAAGTACTCCGCCACCTAAGAGTGGGCGCCCTCCTGGAATGGCTGAAACTCCAATATCACTCGAATGGAAATGCGACGCACTCCCTACTAAATCACTCCCGTAGTTGGAGAAAATGATTTCCATAACAGAATTCCCACTGGCAAAGTTTGCTGCCGCATCTCCCCACCAACCATCGAAAACCTGTGCGCTATTCGCAAGACTCTCTTGATATGCTTTTAAACACTCTAAGAAGATTTCCGTCTCAGGTGTGGTTCCATCTAACTGATGGGCTTTCTCTAGTAAACGCGGAACGAAGTCTGCATAGGTAATTAGGGGGCCACCCTGGATAAGCGAATGCCCAACGAGCCCTTTCTTAAATTGAGCTTTCTGTATGAATTGGCTAATTCGGTCAAAAGCAGCAAAAGTCGTTGGCACTGCTAATTGCTCTCGATAACGTTCAAAATACTCTCGTTGTATTAATTTATCTTCAAAAAACTGCTTATGGTAGAACAACATTTGCAAACTGATATCTAGCGGCAAGGCGTACTGATATCCCGACACATGGGTATATTCCTTAGGGATCCCTTCTATTAGAGATTGGTTAATCCTTGCCACTTGAGGTATCGAATCTAAGCGAGCAAAAGCGGACCAATCCACACTTCGCATTCCCGCTATATCCAAACGGACAATATCTGCATCAATCGGTCCATATTGATTTAGGAGAGCATACATAGCCTCGTAGCCCAATTCTTCAACCCGAACAGGAACCCCATACACTTTCTTATAGCGTTGGGCAATCTTCTTAATTGCTTGAGTCATTGGCGTTCCAATGGTCAGAAAACGCAATGGCTTGCTTTCTTTTAATATGGACGGGCTAGATACAACTGAAATATCAACTGGCAAAATTTCGGATTGGTAAACTTGTCGGCATACCTGTTGCAGAGCGCGATATCCCAGTTGTTTCAAGTCTAATACACCACCTGGGCACTCATGAAAGGGCGTAGGTTCACCTAACACAATCACAGAGCACTTAAGAGGTAAATACAACCAATTACTCAGCTCTTCCAACTGCTCCTTGTAACTAGGGCTCAATGCAACTACTATGTCATTTTCTGTCAAGTCGTCAAGTATATCGGCTAGTTCAATCCACTTATAATCTCCTTCAATTCCAATGACAGTTATCTCACTTTCAGGTAAAAGTGACTGAATCAAAGATTCATAGGCGACTTGAAAGCCCTGACGATCACTCAATACAACCACTCGCTGGTTCCCATCAACCCAAGCTCTTAGCATATGACCAACCGTCTCCTGATTAAAATCGAGATAGTATACGCGAGAGGATAGAGGTTGCTCCGCTATTAGACAGTCTACCAAAAGTAACGGGGTGTCAGCTTTATAATTATCCAAAATTGCCTGCTTCGGCGCCGCCCCAAGGCAAAAAATTGCGCTCGGTATTGCAGTAGCCAACTGTTCTACAAGGTTATCTAAGTCTTGACGCATCCGAAAATATGTCAATTCAATTTTATAGTCGGTGCCACTTATAGCGAGATAGGCACCAGAAACAAAGGAATCATATTTTCGTCTCAATTCAAATGGGATAATCAAATGGATAACCTTTGACATACCCTTACGTAAGGTTTGCGCTGACTCGTTGACATAATATCCTAATGCTCTAGCAGCATCCTCAACCAGCTTAATTTTTTTAGCGCTCACATTTCCGCGCTTATTTAAGACATTTGAAACCGTCCCATGTGATACGCCAGCTTTTCGCGCAATATCATCCATCGTTGCCATTCCCATCACCTCACTAACACAAATTATAGCACGCCCTTATGAAAAAATCAGCATAACTATAGCAGCAGTTATGCCGATTTATCGCTCATATTACTGAATCAATCACCAATTACTTACGTGCTTTCTTCGGAGTTTTCCGATCCTTAGTACGCGTTAAGTATAATGAGGTTGATGTCATAATCATCAAGACCACTGTATAGACAAAAATCATGGCCTTGGCACTAGTTGTAGCCGTTTCCGTACTTGCCGACCGCACGACAATCCCTAACGGAGTGAAAAGCGGATGGTAAAGGAAAACGGATAGGTCGTAATCCGCTAACAGAGAATTAAAATTGAGCGCCATCACTGACATGAGCACCGGTAGCAAGAATGGAATAATCACCCGCGTCATGGTATAGAAGGTTGATGCCCCCATGCTCTTAGCGGCCTCTTCCATATTATTATCAATACTGAAAAAAGCAGCCCTCGTCATCCGATATGAGAATGGCATTTTCACTACTACATATGCAATTAGCATAATCGCCAAGGTTCCAATCAGCACTCGATTGAAAACAACAGCTTGCGGGTTATTGAAATAAAAGAGAAAGGCTACAGCAATCATGGTGTTTGGCAAAATCCATGGCATTAAAGCGCCCCATTGAAATAGCTTGTCTACTTTGTACTCAGCCTTATGAACTAACCGGGCAATAACAACCCCCAAGAGCGTCACAATCACTGCAGCCAAAGCAGCATACACAATGCTGACTACATATGGCATAAAGGATTCCGCATTGGTAAAGAGTTGGCTATAATTTTTTAAGGTGAAATTACTAAAATCTAGTTGCCCTTTTTCAATAGCCACTGGGTCTTGGAAGGAGAACAAGATAATTAACACCACCGGTAGCATGTAGATTAAGAACAGAACATATGCCACTAAATGAGCAATTGCATTCCACAGAGGAGATTCAATCTTTTGCTTTTTGAGTCGAGCCTTCGTCTTGCTTATTGAGATGTAATTCCCATTCCGTTCAATACGACTTAGTACTACTAGAAGTGTAATTGTCATAATAGCTAAGAAAATTGCTAAAACCGCTGCAATATCTTTTGAACTACTAGACTTAGCAAAAGTGATAATCATAGGGTTAATAGTTTGGAAGTCCGCTCCCCCTACAATCAGGGGCGCCGAAACAGCCGATAGCCCCGATAAGAAAGTAAAGATCGTCAAGGCAAAGAGAGTTGGTTTCAGGGTTGGTAAAACTATCTTCCAGAAAACTGTGAAAGGCTTAGCCCCCATATTTCGCGCTGCTTCAATTGTGTGATAGTCTACGTTTCGAACTGCGCTAGTTAAAAACATAATATGGTTGGAAGTGCTAGAAAAAGTTGCTACAAATAGTACAGCTGCGAATCCTACAAACCATTGCCGATTAAATCCCGGAATAAAGCTTGCCATCGCATTAGTTAAGAAGCCAGTATCCCCATACAGGAATTTATAGCCCGTAACCAAGACTACTCCACCATATATCAAAGAGGTCATATAGCCTATCTTAAGCATTTTTGCCCCTTTCAGATCCCAGTACTCGGTAAATAGAACTACTAAAGTCCCTACCACATTAATAGTGACCACCATAGAGCATGCTAAAATAAAACTATTAAAAATACTCTTTAGAGCTCGTTCAGATTTCAGGACTTTTTCAATCGCTCTAAAGGATACTTGTCCGTTATTGACGAAGACTGTATAGAGCAAATTAAAGTTAGGCAAGACAATAAAGGCCAGAATCAGCCAAACCAGCAATAAGCGCAAAGCAATCTTCTGTATGATTTTATGGTCGAATTTCATAGGAGTACCTCCTAAAACTGCAGAATATCTGCAGGATTCATAAAGACAGAAATTTCAGACCCAATCTCACGTTTAGCGAATCCATCATTTTTATCTATAATATGAATATGCTTCCCATTGGTTAACTTGACGGTGTACTTGAGAAGAATACCATCAAATTCCATATCCAAGACAACCCCTTTAGTCTCCACATCATTTGGATAGTCTCGATTGAAACGTACACGTTCCAATCTAATATAGCCGGCCTTATCCTTAAAGGTATGGCCTGAAGATTGGCTTAGCATCAGCATAGTGCCCTCATCAAGACGATTGTTGTCTCCAATAAAGTCACAAACAAACTCTGTTTGAGATGCGTTATAAACTTCACTCGGTGTCCCGACTTGTTCAATTTTTCCGTTATCGAAAACGGCTATGCGGTCAGAAAGTGTCAAGGCCTCTTCTTGATCATGCGTAACATACAAAGTCGTAATTTTGAAGTCCTTTTGGAGCCTCTTGAGTTCCTTACGCAAATCAACCCGAAGCTTAGCATCTAAGTTGGATAGAGGTTCATCAAGGCAGAGAATCTTAGGCTCTAAAACAAGTGCACGCGCTAGCGCCACACGTTGTTGTTGTCCCCCAGATAGTTCCGAGACATTGCGCTGCAATTGCTTCTCGGTAATCTTAATTTTCTTAGCAACTTCATTTACTTTCTCACGGATAATTTCCGGTTTCATCTTCTTGACTTTGAGACCAAAAGCAATATTTTCGTATACTGTCATAGTTGGGAAGAGGGCATATGACTGGAAGACAATCCCAATCTCTCGGGCTTCAGGCTCTAATCGTGTGACATCTCGGCCTCCTACTTCAATCTTACCGCGCGTTGGAATATTAAAGCCCACCAGGGCGCGCAAGGTCGTTGACTTGCCACAACCTGAAGGGCCCAAGAAGGTGAAAAATTCACCTTCTTGAATCTCTAAATTCAGGTTGTCCACAGCCACAAAATCACCATAACTGATTTGGATATCTGTGAACTTGATCATTGTGTAATCTCCTCTTCTTGTTTATAGCCTAAACGTTGATTATTGGATAAATTCTAGGGTAACCTTTTCTACCCATTGGTCAATGTGTTGACCAACAAATTCCCAGTCAATATCTTGTTGTTTAGTCTTTGAAGCAAACTCTTTAACGTAATCTGGAGCTTTTTCCAAAGCCTTCTTATTCGCAGGAATTGTACCGAATTGATTGCTCCAAGCCAATTGTGTTTCGGCGCTACCGAACCAATTGATGAATTCCTCAGCTAATTCTGCTTTCTTAGAGTTTTTAACAATCCCTAAATGTTCAGAAACAAAAGGCATCCCGATTTCTGGTTGCATAAATTGCATTTTAACGTTGCGTTCTTTCTCTAGTTGAAGTAAGCCGTTCCCCCACATTTGACCGTACTTGTACTTACCTTCAATAATGGCGGTGCGGTGATCTTCCCCTTCAGTATAGATATGGGCATTTTGAATATATTTCTTAACTACTTCCCATCCTTCTTCTGATACTCCAAGCTCACCATCTTTGTCTGCGTAGCGCGCTAGGATACTAGCCAAAATCATTTTTGGCGTCCCACCTGAGAGAGCAAAAATCCCGTACTGATCTTTATACTTAGGATCTGTTAAATCAGTCCAGTCTTTCGGCATAGTTTGCGATTCATTCCCCATCAAAACCAATGGCACGACCGTAATTGGCCAATAGTTACCGTCTGGGTCTGCGAGCCCCTCAGTTACTTCATCTGCCCAAGCCGGCTTATATGGTTTCAAAACATCTTCTTTTTTAAGCTTATTATATTCGATAACATTTAAGCCAAAAGTTACATCTGCAATTGAATTATTTTTTTCCCCAATTAATCTATCAGCAATCTCCCCACCGGGAACTTCAACAATTTTAATTTTAAACCCTGCTTCTGCAGCTTTTTCAATTAACCAATCGCCACGTCCGCTAGATACTGCATTCGAGTAAACAACGAGCTCTTGCGACTTGTCTGCTTCAGCTTGAACTGCAGTAACACTTGCAACCGTTGAGAATACTGCTAACCCAGCAAACAACATCTTTAACTTCTTAAACATTTTAATCCTCCTTATTTTTGGCAGTTCTGGCGATAAGCTGCGAGCAGAAATGGCCAGTCTGTTTGAATAACATCTGGACGATGTGCCACAATATGTCCCCATCCCTCTGATGGATTGAGAACGGCTTGGTCCTCGTCAAATTGATAAAAAAGATTGTGTCTTACTCCAATATTAATACCGTTAAGTAACACTAGGTATCCAGCTTCACGGAGCGAAGATCGCCAATCAGCAGCAAGCAGAGGTGAATTTTCCTCTGTCGGCAATAATTCCGCTCCAATACAATGAACATAAGGATAAGCATCAAAATAGGACATCTCCATTTGTTCGCGTAAAATCGGCATGTAAAACACATCGAGTCTATGCGAATTCAACTTATCCAACAGTTCATCTTCTAGTGGACTTTTGAAGAATACGCGATCTAGTGTTTGTGTATCTACAAATAGTCTCATAAAAGCTGGGTCGTCCCAATAAAACCATGAACGGTCAATGTTTACCAGCCCATCAGCTGGCAACCAAGCAAGAAAATCACTCAGCTTCTCTAGATGATATCCCGAATCATCACCAATCCCATTCAAATAAGCGAGTGCATCAATCTCAGCACTAGTCAATTTTTCTAATGTGCCATTTTCTACCCCTAGTAATCTTTTCTCGTTGTTATGATGGAACAAATAGTAGACCCCATCTTTAGAACGAGCAATATCAACTTCTACTAGATCTGAGCCTAACTGATAGGCCAACTGAGTAGACTTTATCGTATTTTCAGGGATGTTTCCTCCTCTCATACCACGATGGGTTAAGATTAAGAATCCTTTTTCTCTTAACCGTTGATGAAATAATGTATCCTTCATCAATACTCCTCCTCAAAACAGAAAACGCTAACAATTGTTTACGAATTCATTTTACACGTATTTTTGACTCGTGTCAACTATTTTTGTAAGGGTATTCTTGAGTGAAGGTAAAGGTCCTACCTATCGTGTTTATAGCGCTAATTTCCAAGTATATTCGTTAACCTCCCTCTTACTTCAAGTAAAAAAGAGGACTTATATAGAAGTCCTCTTTTGATACACTTGTTTTATGAATGGTGGCGCATAGTTGGGAAGAGGAGGACGTCGCGGATAGCAGTAGCGCCCGTAAAGAGCATTACCAGACGGTCAATCCCTAAGCCCCAACCGCCGGTTGGTGGCATCCCATATTCCAGCGCTTCAATGAACTCATCATCCATTGGCTGAGCTTCATCGTTCCCTTTGTTCTTTTCTTCCATTTGCGCTTCAAAACGTTGGCGTTGATCAATTGGATCACTCAACTCTGTAAAGGCATTGGCGTATTCCTTACCTACAATAAAGAGCTCGAAGCGGTCAGTAAAGCGTGGGTCTTCTTCGTTCTTACGTGCCAATGGCGATACTTCCACCGGGTGACCGTAAACAAAGGTTGGTTGGATACACTTATCTTCACAGTGCTCTTCGAAGAAGGCATTGATGACATGCCCCACAGTGGTATCGTGGTCGTTCAATTCCACGCCATGTTCCTTAGCCAGGGCTTTGGCTTGGTCGAAGTCCATGGCTTGCCAGAAGTCCACACCTGTAACTTCTTTAATCAAGTCTACCATATGGCGACGAGCCCAAGGTTGACCTAAGTCAATGGTGTGATCGTGATACTCCAAGCTAGTCTTGTTGAGGACACGCTCAGCCACCTTCTTCAGCATGCCTTCAATCAAGTCCATGACATCTGTATAAACTTGGTAAGCCGTATAACATTCGATAGTGGTAAATTCTGGGTTGTGGGTGGTATCAATCCCTTCATTACGGAAGATCCGCCCTAACTCATAAACCTTCTCAATCCCACCAACTACCAAGCGTTTGAGGTGCAACTCAGTCGCGATGCGGAGATAGAGCTCCATATCCAAGGCATTGTGGTGGGTTACGAATGGACGAGCGGTTGCCCCACCCGCGATGGTATGCAGAACTGGTGTTTCAACTTCCAAGTAGCCTTGGTCGTCTAAGAAACGGCGGATTTCGCGCACAATCTTAGAACGCAAGATAAAGCGTTCGCGGCTTTCTTCGTTACTAATAAGGTCCAAGTAACGTTGACGGTAACGTTGTTCTACATTGGTTAAGCCATGGTATTTATCTGGCAGAGGACGTAAAGCCTTGGTTAGGGGATGGAATTCTTGAGCGAAGACCGAAAGTTCGCCTGTATTGGTCTTGAAGACATAGCCGACAACACCGACAATGTCGCCTAAGTCTGCGGCCTTAAACCATTGGTAGCTATCTTCACCTACTGAATCTTGGCGGACGTAGATTTGAATCTTGCCATCCATGTCTAAGAGATGGGCAAAACCAGCCTTACCCTTACCACGTTTAGAGACCATACGGCCTGCCACACGAACAGGGATTTTCTTTTCTTCTAAGGCTTCTTTATCAATCTCACTGTAGTCGTGCAAGATTTGGGCAGATAAATGGTCCCGGCTAAAGCCCGCCGCAAAAGGGTTTACGCCCGCTTCTGCCATTTGGGCCATTTTCTCACGACGAACCAAAAGCTGGTCGTTAAGTTCAGCCTGGACATCTTGATGTTGTTCAGTCATTTAATTTCCTCCTAATGCTGTCTTGACGGCTCTTATCAAAAAAGCCCATACGTCTTTATTGTACCTGAAAAAAGCCTAAATGTCATGACTTTTTCACCTAAGCAGACAAAAATAGCGGGAGACAAGTAAACCACCTAGCTGGCGTACCAATACGGGGGCATCCGATTGGCCTAGCAAGCTAGGTGGGCGTAAGAGAATAAGCCAATTAGTGAGTCTCTTCCAAGACATGGAGGGTCAGCCGGTCAAACTGGTGGGTATCATAACCAAATCGTACTAAGACCTGTTTGATTTGTTGATTAGCATCCAAGCAGAAATGACGGACTGACTGCTTGTCCAGCGAAATCACCTTCTGCATCCATTGCTGTTGGGATTGGCTGAGAACTGAGCGGGCGCCTTCATAGCGAGACCAGTCGCCAATATCGTTGGGCAAGTGGCCTTTTTCTAGGCACCAGAGGGCCGACAAAATATTGCGCATCATCAAGATGCATTGCATGCAGTAGTTAATCTCGCCTCGCATCATACCTCTGCATAAGGTATGGAGGTGGGCGTAGTACTTGGTCAAATAGTGGTCAATCATGGCCTGATTGACTGACAATTCCAAGGCCAAGGAAGATTGTCGCATCGGTTCAATCATGCCTTCCGGGTCCCAAATGACTTGAATTTGTTTGAACCAGATGCTTGGCTCAAGTTCTGAAGCATAATAGGCCAGCACTTTCAACTTGATAAAATGCTCAAAGTAAAAGGAGGCATTGACGTCATTCAACTCTTCAATAAAGAGCAAATCAGGTGACCAGGTCGCCAACCATTCATAGACCTGGCGCTTTGCTTTTTTGTCGATGACAATTAAGCGAAGATCAATATCCGAGTAGGGATCATCCTGACCTTGAAGCGCATGGCCAGCCAGAAAAAAACCTCTTACCCAGGGCTCCTGCTCCAAATCTCGACAAAGGGCACTTAGGAAAACGGCGCGTTGTTGAATCAGCTCTTTTGTTACCATATGAGCACCTCCCTTTGCCTCTATTATAGCATATCACCAGCAAAATATCACTGACACACTCGAAAATTAGGCCATTTTTCTGCCTGATCGTCCGTATAATGTTGCGTGTTTTTGGAACTTTTAGAGAATCGGTTCCACTATCTTTCGGACAACATCCTGTCTCTAAAACTCGATTTCCTAGGGAAAATTCAGGCCCTTTCCAATACAAAAATAGGCTGGGAAGATTCCCAGCCTATTGGCTTAGCACTTGAAGGTCTAGGCCTTAGCAGGTGCTTGATTTTCTAATTCAATGTCTTCGTCTTCCGCTTCGACAACAGGTGGTTGAATGTTGGTTTCCAACTTACGGTAACGGGTCATCCCGGTCCCGGCTGGAATCAACTTACCAATTGTAACGTTCTCCTTAAGACCAAGGAGAGCGTCTTTCTTACCGCGGATAGCAGCATCAGTCAAGACACGAGTTGTCTCTTGGAAGGATGCAGCAGAGATGAAGGACTTAGTTTCCAAGGCAGCCTTGGTAATCCCCATGAGGACTGGGCGAGCTGTCGCTGGCACTTCACCGGCTTGAATAGCGTTGGTGTTGGCCTTGGCGAAGTCTGAGATATCCAGTAAGGCACCTGGCAAGATGTCAGTTGAAGCAGGGTCCATAACACGAACCTTACGCAACATTTGACGAACCATTACTTCGACGTGTTTGTCGCCGATTTCTACCCCTTGACCACGGTATACTGCTTGAACCTCGCGGAGCAAGTAGTTTTCTACGGTCAAGACATCGGTTACGCGGAGTAATTCCTTAGGATCGATTGAACCTTCAGTTAAGGCTTGACCACGTTCTACGCTGTCGCCTTCCGCAACCTTGAGACGGGAAGTGTAAGGCACATTGTAAGTACGGGTATCCGTCACGCCCTTAACTGTGATGTCACGGCTACGGTCGGATTCTTTCTCAACAATTGATTCAATAATCCCGGCCACTTCAGTAATCGTTGCTTGCCCTTTTGGATGACGAGCTTCGAAGATTTCTTGAATACGTGGCAAACCTTGGGTGATATCGCCACCACCCGCAACCCCACCGGTGTGGAAGGTACGCATGGTCAGCTGGGTACCAGGTTCCCCGATGGATTGAGCGGCAATGGTACCCACTGCTTCGCCGACTTCCACTTCAGAACCAGTCGCTAAGTTGCGACCATAACACTTCTTACATACCCCGTGGTTGGTATCACAGGTGAAGACTGAACGAATGGTTACTTCTTCAATCCCTGCTGCCACGATGGCATCTGCCATGTCTTCCGTAATAATGTGGTTAGCTTCTACTAATACTTGACCAGTTTCTGGGTGACGAACCGTTTTACGTGCGTAACGCCCAATCAAACGTTCTTCCAGAGATTCAATGACGGAGTTACCATCCATAATGGCACGAACGGTCATACCACGGTCAGTACCACAGTCATCTTCACGGATAATGACATCTTGCGCCACGTCAACCAAACGACGAGTTAAATAACCAGAGTCGGCGGTCTTCAAGGCCGTATCGGTCATCCCTTTACGTGCCCCGTGGGTCGAGATAAACATTTCCAAGACAGACAAACCTTCACGGAAGTTAGAGGTGATAGGCAATTCAATGATTCGGCCTGATGGCGCCGCCATGTTACCCCGCATCCCAGCTAACTGGGTAAAGTTAGAGATGTTACCACGGGCCCCGGAGTCAGACATCATCGCGATTGGGTTCAAGCGTGGCAAGGACTTACGCAATTCTTCTTGAATTTGATCCTTAGCTTGTTCCCATGTCCGAATAACGGATTCGTAACGCTCGTCGTCTGTAATCAAACCACGACGGTATTGCTTGGTAATGTTGTCAACACGGCTGTGGGCTTTTTCTAAGATTTCACCCTTAGATTCCAGACGTAATACATCGGCCGCCCCTACAGTAATCCCGGCACGAGTTGAGAACTTGTAACCCAAGTTCTTCATGCGGTCCAACATAACAGAAGTTTCGGTAATCTTGAAACGTTTGAAGACTTGCGCGATAATGCGCCCTAAGTCTTTCTTCTTAAATGGTGGGACTAAGTCCATCGCCGCAATCGCTTCTGGTACATTTACCCCAGCTTCTAAGAAGTACTTATCTGGTGTCTTCTCAGTTAAGTTCTCGTGTGAAGGCTCATTGAGGTAAGGGAACTCTGGTGGCATGATTTCGTTGAAAAGCAATTTCCCAACGGTCGTTACCATGAGGCGTTCCTTTTGCCAATCAGTGAATGGCTTACCAACTAAAGCCTTAGCAGGAATCGCAATCCGGGTGTGAAGGTGAACGTAGCCGTTTTGGTAAGCAATCTCTGCTTCAGAGACATCACTTACAACCAAACCTTCACCAATACGCCCAGCCTCTTCCAAGGTCAGGTAGTAGTTCCCCAAGACCATGTCCTGAGATGGGGTAACAACTGGCTTACCATCTTTAGGGTTCAAGATGTTTTGCGCCGCTAACATGAGCAAGCGTGCTTCAGCTTGAGCTTCTTCAGACAATGGGACGTGAACGGCCATTTGGTCACCGTCAAAGTCGGCGTTGTAGGCTTCACAGACCAGTGGGTGCAAACGGATTGCCCGACCCTCAACCAAGGTTGGTTCGAAGGCTTGGATCCCCAAACGGTGGAGCGTAGGTGCCCGGTTTAGGAGAACTGGGTGTTCCTTGATAACTTCTTCAATTACTGGCCAGATGGCTGTATCTTGTGTTTCGATCATGCGTTTAGCATTCTTAATGTTGCCAGCAATACCACGTTCCACCAATTCTTTCATAACGAAAGGCTTGAAGAGTTCGATGGCCATTTCTTTTGGCAACCCACATTGGTACATCTTGAGGTTTGGCCCCACGACAATTACTGAACGACCAGAGTAGTCGACCCGTTTCCCTAAAAGGTTTTGACGGAAACGACCTTGCTTCCCTTTCAACATGTGAGAGAGAGACTTGAGGGCGCGGTTACCTGGACCTGTTACGGCACGGCCACGACGACCGTTATCGATTAAGGCATCGACCGCTTCTTGTAACATACGTTTTTCGTTTTGAACGATAATGTTTGGTGCGCCCAAGTCCAAGAGACGTTTGAGACGGTTGTTACGGTTGATTACTCGACGATAGAGATCGTTCAAGTCACTTGTTGCAAACCGGCCACCTTCTAATTGGACCATAGGACGAATATCTGGTGGGATAACAGGCAGTACATCCAAGACCATCCAAGATGGCTTGTTGCCTGATAAACGGAAGGCATCTAAGATGTCCAAGCGACGAATCGCCCGCATCCGTTTTTGACCTGTAGCGGTCTTGAGCACTTCCTTCAATTCCGCACATTCTGCTTCTAAATCAACAGCATCCAACAATTCCTTGATGGCTTCTGCCCCCATTTTAGCATAGAAACGGTCACCGTATTCGCGTTTTTTCTCACGGTATTCCATCTCAGTCAAGAGAGACTTGCGTTCTAATGGGGTGTCACCGCTGTCGATTACAACATATGAAGCGAAGTAGATAACTTCTTCCAAGAGTCGTGGGCTCATGTCCAAGACCAAGCCCATCCGGCTTGGGATTCCTTTGAAGTACCATACGTGAGTGACAGGCGCTGCCAACTCAATATGCCCCATCCGTTCGCGACGGACTTTGGCACGCGTTACTTCGACGCCACAACGGTCGCAGACCCGACCCTTATAGCGAATTCGTTTGAGCTTCCCACAGCTACATTCCCAGTCCTTAGTTGGACCAAAGATGCGCTCGCAGAATAAGCCGTCTTTTTCTGGTTTTAGCGTCCGGTAGTTGATAGTTTCAGGTTTTTTGACCTCACCATAGGACCAACTCCGAATTTTTTCTGGAGACGCTAGGCCAATTTGCATCGCTTCAAAATTATTTACATCGATCAAAGGGCTGACCTCCTCTTTCTTTTGTATTGTTCTGTTAGGATTGCCAGCCTAGCCTAGACTTGCTAGGCTAGGGGCTCCTAAAACTTAGTCTAATGAATCGAGTTCGTCTTCAACCGCTGAATCGATCAAGTCTTCCGCGATTGCCTGTTCGTCAAGGTTAATCTCAGTCTTTGGTTCTTCACCTTCATCTTCGGCTTCTGCTGCATGATGGTGGGCCATTTGATCAGCCTTATAGCGGTCGAGGGCATTGAAGTTGATTACTTCATCCTCATCGTCGTCATCGCGTAATTCGATTTCTTGATTATGTTCATCCAAGACCTTGAGATCCAAGCCTAGGGCTTGCAATTCCTTAACAAGGACGCGGAAGGATTCCGGCACACCAGGACGTGGAATTGGTTGACCTTTGACGATGGCTTCGTAGGTTTTCACCCGGCCGACTACGTCGTCAGACTTGTAGGTTAAGATTTCTTGCAAGGTATAAGCGGCACCATAAGCTTCCAAGGCCCAAACTTCCATCTCCCCGAAACGTTGCCCACCAAATTGAGCTTTACCACCCAATGGTTGTTGGGTAACCAGAGAGTATGGACCTGTTGAACGAGCGTGCAACTTGTCGTCGACCATGTGGGCCAACTTAATCATGTACATAACCCCAACAGAGACCTTACGGTCAAATGGTTCACCGGTTCGACCATCATATAAGATAGTCTTAGCGTCAGCTTCTAAGCCAGCTTCCTTAACTGTTGCCCAGACATCTTCTTCACTAGCACCGTCAAAGACAGGTGTTGCAATCTTGATGCCCATTTCGCGAGCAGCCATCCCCAAGTGTAACTCTAGGACTTGCCCGATGTTCATACGGGATGGAACCCCTAACGGGTTCAACATGATATCAACTGGGGTACCATCTGGTAAGAATGGCATATCTTCTTCCGGCATGATAAGGGAGACAACCCCTTTGTTACCGTGACGACCGGCCATCTTATCCCCTTCGTTAATTTTACGTTTTTGTACGATGTAGACGCGGACCAGCTTGTTGACACCTGGTGCCAATTCGTCGCCAGCTTCGCGGGTAAAGATTTTAACGTCGTGGACAATCCCGCCCCCGCCGTGTGGCACACGCAAGGAAGTATCACGTACTTCACGCGCCTTCTCACCGAAGATAGCGTGGAGCAAGCGTTCTTCTGCAGACAACTCGGTCACACCTTTTGGTGTTACCTTACCAACTAAGATATCGCCGTCTTTTACTTCCGCACCGATACAGATAATTCCGTCTTTGTCTAAGTACTTGAGGGCATCTTCGGACACGTTTGGAATTTCGCGTGTAATTTCTTCAGGCCCTAACTTGGTGTCACGAGACTCTGATTCATATTCTTCAATGTGGATAGAAGTATAAACATCGTCTTTGACCAGACGTTCAGACATGATAACCGCGTCCTCATAGTTATACCCTTCCCAAGTCATGAAGGCTACCAATGGGTTCTGACCGAGGGCCATTTCCCCATTTTGCATAGATGGACCATCTGCTAAGATTTCCAAAGCATCAACTTGGTCACCTAATTCTACGATTGGACGTTGGTTGTAACAGGTCCCAGCGTTAGAACGTGCAAACTTGGTTAAACGGTATTCGTCAACTTCACCTTCTGGTGTGCGTACGCGCACCTTGTTAGCATCGACATAAATCACTTCACCGGCGCGTTTACATAAGAGCGCAGCCCCTGAGTCGTGCGCTGCCTTATATTCCATCCCAGTCCCAATCAGTGGGGATTGCGGATTAATAAGTGGCACAGCTTGACGTTGCATGTTGGCACCCATCAAGGCCCGGTTGGAGTCGTCGTTTTCCAAGAACGGAATGCTAGCAGTCGCGACAGCGACAACTTGTTTTGGTGACACGTCCATGTAGTCTACTTGGTCAACGTTAACCTCAATGTTTTGTGAACGGAAACGCGCCATAACTAGGTCTTTCGCGAAGGTTCCGTCCTCATTGAGTTTAGAGTTGGCTTGGGCTACTACATACAAGTCTTCCTCGTCCGCTGCTAGGTAGTCAATTTCGGTCGTGACACGGTGTGGCGTAACCGATTTGTCCACTTTACGGTAAGGCGTCTCAATAAAACCATACTTGTTAATCTTCGCATAAGAAGACAAGCTGTTAATCAACCCGATGTTAGGACCTTCTGGCGTCTCGATTGGACACATACGACCGTAGTGAGAGTAGTGAACGTCCCGCACTTCATAGCCGGCACGGTCCCGCGTCAAACCACCAGGCCCTAAGGCTGATAGACGACGTTTGTGGGTCAATTCCCCGAGTGGGTTAACTTGGTCCATGAATTGTGACAACTGGGAGGAACCGAAAAATTCCTTAATAGCCGCTACCACTGGACGAATGTTAATTAATTGTTGTGGCGTGATGGTCGCAACGTCTTGGAGCGACATACGCTCACGCACTACCCGTTCCATCCGGGATAGCCCGATACGGAATTGGTTTTGCAATAATTCACCGACTGAACGGATACGACGGTTAGCCAAGTGGTCGATATCGTCTGTAACACCAATTCCTTGGTCTAAGTAGAGATAGTAGTTCATTGACGCAATAATGTCAGCTGGCGTCAAGCACTTAATCTTCTCAATATTCCCGTTGCCGATTAAGTTAATCACTTGCTCTGGGTTCTTAGGTGAATAAACTTTGATGATTTGTAAATCGATTGGTTGAGCTACCACACTATCTTCAGAAGGATAGAGGGTCACCTTATTCAAGCCAGACTCTAAATGAGGGATCAAAGCTTGAACGCGTTCTTGATCCAAGACCGTTCCTTCTTCAAAGAGCACTTCGCCTGTTTCTGGGTTAACCAAGGTTTCTGCCAAGGTCAAGCCAATCAAACGGTTCTTGAGGTGGAGCTTTTTATTGATCTTGTAACGACCTACAGGTGCTAGATCATAGCGACGTGGGTCGAAGAAGCGCGCAACCAAGAGGTTACGTGAGCTTTCTGCGGTCTTAGGTTCACCTGGACGAAGACGCTCGTAAATGTCCTTCAAGGCTTCTTCCGTACGAGAATCTTGAATATTTTTGTGAACATCCTTCTCGATAGTTAAGTCTAAGAGCTCAGATTGGCCGAAGATATCATAAATCTCGTCATCTGAACCAAAACCTAAGGCACGCATCAAGACAGTCAATGGAATCTTCCGGGTCCGGTCGATACGGACATAGGCAATCCCCTTAGCATCTGATTCAAATTCCAACCAAGCCCCACGGTTAGGAATAACCGTAGAAGTATAGCTGTGGCGGCCTTTCTTGTCCATACGGTCGTGGAAATAGACACCAGGAGAACGCACCAACTGGGAAACGATAACCCGTTCCGCCCCGTTGATAATGAAGGTCCCCATTTCGGTCATGATTGGGAAGTCCCCGAAGAAGACTTCTTGTTCTTTGACTTCACCTGTCTCTTTGTTGAACAGGCGCAAGGTTACATAGATTGGTTTTGAGTAGTTAGCGTCATGGCTACGAGCTTCTTCTAAGCTATACTTAGCTTCCTTGAACTCATAGTCTACAAAATGAAGTTCCAAGTTCTCCGAATGATCGACAATCGGCGAAATGTCCTCGAACATCACTTTTAGCCCTTCATCCAAGAACCATTTGTAGGAATCCGTTTGGATTTCAATCAAGTTCGGCAACTCTAAGACTTCGTCGATACGCGCATAGCTTCGACGCTCAGCTTTTTTACCGTATTTCACGATATGACTCAAGCGATTCACCCCTATAATATAATCTAAGAACACCACTTTACATTAAGGTTACAATTATTAATAATTGTTAACAAATGACATTTTTCGGTCTTTGAAGCGCAAAAAAAAGACAACAGAACCAACTCATCGGAGTGACGTTACATGTTGTTTAGGCCTCAAACACCGGCTTGGACAAGATTTCAAGCCGCATTTACTTTCTAAAGTGCATACTCTTGCATCTGAATATTATACGGATTTCAAGTCCTTTTGTCAAGGGGGACTAGCCTCTTAAACCCAAGCATCGAGCCCTCTGCAGAGCAAAGGGCTCGGTGATTGTTTATCTACTAAACTTAGTCAATCTCACGTAATTTACCCCTGAAATCATCTAAGCTCTTATAGCCCTTTGCTTCCATAATAGCCTCCAGCTCAGCGACCAGACGCTCAAAGATGCCTACGCCTTCTTGGTGAAGGGCCGTCCCTACCTGAACTAAACTAGCCCCACAAAGAATATGTTCAAAAACATCCTGACCGGTTCTGACACCCCCGGTGCCAATAATCTTAATAGATGGATTGAGTCGTTGATGGAAGGCCCGCACGTTAGCCAAGGCTGTTGGCTTAATGTAGTCTCCACCTAGACCCCCGAAACCTCCCTTGGGTTTTATCACCACTTGCTCCTTATCTACATCAATATAGAGACCATTGCCAATGGAGTTGACGCAGTTAACATAGGTCAGCGGAAAACGATTAAGGATAGCTGCCATCTGGTCAAAATGAGCAATGTCGAAGTAAGGCGGCAACTTAAGCCCTAGCGGTTTAGTGAAGAAAGAAAAGACTTCTGTTAAGAGTCGCTCTGTCAATTCAAAGTCATAGGCGATTTGAGGCTTGCCCGGAACATTAGGACAAGACAAGTTGAATTCTGTCACGCCTTGATAGGCGCTAGCCTCTATAGTACGCAGGTTCTCAACAATCTCATCGTAGCTTAGACCTACTACCGACAAGAATTGTAGGGGTTGTTGATCCTGGCGCGCTAAGCAATAGTCTAGGTAATAAGCTAATCCTTCATTGGGTAAGCCCATGGAGTTAATGCTGCCCAGAGGCACATCCACATAACGCGGTTGGGGATTGCCTGCTCGATAGTCCCGCGTTGCCGTCTTGGTTACGAAGGCTCCAGCCGCACTTTGTGCTAACTCATCCATCTCGGCCACCGTCATACAGTGGACCCCTGATGCATTCATGAGGGGATTGGCTAAGGGTTTCCCTAAGAAGCTTGTCTTGACAGTCATTTGTTCACCATCTCTTTCTAAAATTTTACCCATTATAGCATAAGTCCAAGACTAACAGAATGCCTAAGGCGAAAATCGTTAACTTTTCTCAATAGAACGTTCGCATCTCTGGTTGCCACGAAAAAACAGGCAGCCAAAGCCGCCTGTCCGCTATTCAGAACGATCCTCAGACAAATGCGTCAGAGAGTCTGTGATAATGTGTTTAACGTGGTCGTCGTCCAAACTATAATAGACATACTTACCTTGTTTACTAGCCTTAACCAACTTCATTAACTTCAAAAGTTTAAGTTGGTGGGAGACCCCCGAAAGAGTTAAGCCAGTCGCCTCAGCTAATTCATTCACATTGGCTTCTTGCTTCATTAAATATAGCAAAAGCTTGAGCCTGGAAACATCTGCTACCGCCTTAAAAAATTGTGCTAGCTCTTCAATTACTTGTTCGTCATACATTATGATTCACCTCGTGATGATAAGGGGACTAGAAGTCGTAACCCGTTTAATATCACTAGAAGGGTTGATCCTTCGTGCCCCACTACACTTAGGGCAATATTGGAAACTTGGCCGACATTCATTATAACTAAGGCTAACACAACTAGCATGGAAAAGCCAATATTCTGCCAGATAATCCGGTCATGCTTCTTGGCAAGGCGATGCAGATAAGACAGAGACTGAAGTTGATCTCGAACGAGAATCACATCCGCCGTTTCCATGGCTACATCCGTCCCTTGCCCCATCGCAATCCCCAGACTAGCACTAGCTAAGGCAGGCGCATCATTGACGCCATCTCCCACCATAGCTACCATCTCGTGTTTGTCCATTAACTTACGGATTTCTTCTGCCTTCTGGTCAGGCATAACTTGGGCTTGAACAGATTGGATTCCTAGTTGCTGGCCAATAGCCTGCCCCGTTAACTCGGAATCCCCTGTTAACATGACGGTTTTAACACCGACTTGCTTAAAGTAGTCCAAGGTTTGGCGGGCGTCATCTTTGGCAATATCCATTAGGGCCATCGCCCCTATGACTTCTTGGTTTTGAGCCAAATAGACCACCGTCTTGCCCTGTCCTTCCCATTCTCGACATTGCCGATCGTAGTCTGGCTCCACCGCTTCAAAGGCAGTCGGCTTAGCCACCTGATAGCTGTGACCTTGATAATCAGCATAGAGACCCTGCCCCATTTTATTGCTTACCTCTATATCTAGAACAGGCAAACTAGCATAATGAGACACAATGGCCTGCGCTAGAGGATGATTAGCTTGACGCTCCATGGACACCCAGACAGCCAATAGTTTCTCAGCTTCAGCCGATAAGATGGCGTCCGTCACCTGAGGTCTACCCTGGGTTAGGGTCCCCGTCTTGTCAAAAGCGATGGCTCCAAGTCCCGAGACTTGATGGAGGTGGCTTCCACCCTTGACCAGCACCCCTTGCTTAGCCAGATTCGATAAAGCTGATAAGGTAGCCGGAATGGCACTGGCTGCTAAAGCACAAGGCGAAAGGGCAATGAGCATAATCAGTGTTCGATAGGCTACTTCATGTAATGAAAGCGAAGTCCCTAACGCCATCAAAAGCGCATATAAAGCCGTGAAGAGGAGTGCCCCCTTAACATAGAGCGGCTCCAAACGCTGAATTCGGGTCGCAACCGGACTTTGCTTTGCCTGCGCCTCCCTGACTAAACCAAGGATTTTGGCAAAAGTAGTTTGATCTGCCAACCTTGTTACTTGCATGACAAAGCTGCTATTACCATTGAGGGTAGCGGCATAGACTGAATCCCCTACGCTTTTTTCTTGCGGCATACTCTCACCATTAATCATGGCTTCATTAACGACCGCCTGACCACTCACAATTTTGCCATCAATGGGGATTTGGTCGCCATTCAATACTTGCACTCGATTACCAACCATTAAGTCTTGCACTGCCACAATCGTCACGCTTCCATCTTCCGCCAAAAGGCGCGCTTCTTGCGGCTGCATAGCCAAGAGACTGGTCATTTCCTTCTTAGATTTAGCTTCTGCATAGTCCTCCAGAAAATGAGCACCAGCAAATATCAAAATTAGCAAGGCTGCTTCTTGGAATTGCCCAATAAGCATAGCACCCATAGCCGCCAGCCCCATTAGCAAGTGAGTATTCGGACAAAAACGGCGCGCTTTGTAGCTAGCCTGCCAAGTCTCTAACAAACCTTCACTTAGGACATGATAGCCAGACAGGATTACCGTCAAGCTATAGAGCACATTAGCCAGTAGGGAACCTTGCCCTAGAAGAAGCCCTGTAATGAAAGCAAGGAGACCAAGCATATAGGCAAAAACTGCCCAACTAAATGCATGAACGCGGTCATGAGCATGGTCATGGTGCTGATGCTGATGCGAATGTGCATGAGAATTGTGATGATGAGAGCACATCTTAACCCCTCTTCCATATCGTTTGAACAATCATTCAACTGTTTGTGATTTTATTATACGATATCTAGTAGAAAAGTCAAGCCCTTCTAGTTATCTATCGACCAATCAACATAAAATCATGCCCAGCATCACTCTATTCCCACTAACATCATATACAAAAAGCCGGGACTAGATGTCCCGGCTGCCATAAATAAGCTTAACGTTCTTGATAGGCTTTAGCAATCTGTGCCCCTAATTTGGCGTTATTATAAACCAATTGAATATTAGTATTTAAGCTAGCCCCATCTGTTAATTCAACAATCTTAGCTAATAGGAATGGCGTGCTATCTTTGCCTCGAATCCCTTTCTCATCTGCTTCTTTTACAGCCGCATCGATAATGGCATCAATTTTTTCATGTGGAATTTCGTGCTCAGCAGGAATTGGATTCGTCACCAAAATCCCACCTTTAAGGCCAAGCGCTTCAGAGTAGTCCATCATGGCCGCAATTTCTTCTGGCTTGTCTGCGCGACTGTTGAGCTTGTATTCTGAAGTCCGTGTGTAGAAGGCAGGTAGGTAATCCGTTTGGTAGCCCACTACAGGCACCCCTTTGGTTTCCAAATATTCCAAAGTTCTTGGTAAATCCAAAATAGCTTTGGCGCCCGCGCAAACGACCGTCACTGGTGTTTGACCTAATTCGTCTAAGTCCGCAGAAATATCCATGGTTTCTTCTACACCGCGGTGCACACCACCAATCCCGCCAGTAACGAAGACCTTGATACCCGCTAAATACGCCCCAATCATGGTCGTTGCGACTGTCGTAGCCCCTAAGATGCCTTTAGCGAAGACTTCTGCCAAGTCACGGCGAGATACCTTAGCAACTGGCTTCTCGCTAGCCAAACGTTCTAAATCAGCTTCTTCTAAACCAATCTTAAACTGACCATCCATGATGGCGATTGTTGCTGGCACGGCGCCATTATCGCGAATAATTTGTTCTACTGTTTTAGCCATTTGAACGTTTTGTGGATATGGCATCCCGTGGGAAATGATGGTAGATTCTAAAGCGACAACAGGTAAGTTGTGATCTAAAGCGTGTTGTACTTCTTTACTAATAGATAATAAGTTTTTCATCTTAGGCTAAACCTCTTTCTTTTAATGTCTGATAGTCACTCTCCAACTGGCTAGCAGAGAGATTGAGTCGAACGGTTTGCTTGACTTGAACCGTATGATAGGAATTGGCCATCCCATAATAAATAGATGTCTTAGCATCATGCCCTGTCAACTGGCCATAGAGAAGGCCAGCAGAGAAGGCATCGCCTGCCCCTGTTACATCTACTACATTTTGCGCTAGGAGAGGCTGGACCTCCTGGCGGCTGCCATCCTGATGTCCATAGAAACTACTACGTGTCCCCCTGGTCATGACCACTTGCAAGATGCCGGTTGCTAACCAAGCATCCACTAAGTCCGCTGCCGATAAATTTCCAAAGCGACTGATGGATTCATCCTCATTGACAACGAGCCAGCTAACGCCACTTAAATCTTCTGGCAAGTGACTCATCTTGGGACCACTGACCGGAATAATGGCAAGCGGAATTGATTCGGCTTTTGCAAGTTGAATCAAATAAGTCACGGTTTCTAATGGCAAGTTCAAATCCAGAATCAGGTAATCTGCTAGTTTAAGCCGTGGAGCAAATTGACTAATCCAATCTAAATCCATCTGGTCGGCAATCGCCATATCGGCTAGCGCCAATTGCATATCCCCGGACTCATCCAAAATAGCACTGTAGGTTGACGTTGCTGCCTCTGGAATCTGAGTTATTTGGCTCATATCCACATAGGCCTGAGTTTGCTGCTTAATCCAGTCGTAATCCTGATCCACTCCCGCCACTGACAGCAATTGAACTGATTGACCTAATCGTCCTAAATTCTCAGCTACGTTGCGGACTACGCCGCCCACACTGAGAGTTGAGGTGACAGGGTTACTAGTACCGAGCTGCATTGCGCCGGTTAGACGAAATTTACGGTCGATATTCATCCCACCGATGCAATAAATTCGCCGCGCCTCATTCAAAATATAAGCTCGTCCGCGTAGCTGATGTTTCTGCATCAGAGAGGAAATTAAACTAGCCACCGTTGACCGACTAATTCCCATCAATGTCGCCAATTCTTGCTGGGTGCGGAAAGGGTCTTCCTCAATCAAGGCAAGCACCTTGGCTTCATTAGGCGTTAACATAGGCACCGCCTTTCTAGACTGTTGTCTCTAAAATAACTTTTGTCTATATGATACTCCTTTTGCCCTTAAAACGCAAGGGAGACTATTTTATTCCATCCAAACTACAAAAAACAGCAGCCTTAGCTGCTGTTTTTCTGCTTTCTATTCGTTGGCAAAAATAGATTGACGGAAATCATCAGAGGCCTTGAAGAGTTGAAGGTAAATTTCGCGCTTCAAGTTATAGACATCATTCCGCATATTACCTGTTTGACGAGCTGATAGCACTCTGTCAACTGCTTCCTTCATCAGTGCTTCAATATCCGCCAAGGTGCTTACTTGGCGATCACGGACTGTAATTGGACGCAATGTTGCCCCATTGGCAACCTTATCCAGACGTTCCTTGAACATAGCCTTCTTAAAGGCATTAAGATCTTGGAAATCACCGTTAGAAATCTTCTGGATAATATAGTGATCATTTAGGGTCTGCCCATCCGTTCTAGCTTGACGTTCTAATTGATTGGAAGCATAAGGGATGAAGCCATCTTTATAACCCTTATAACCCATCAGTTCCCAAGCCATTCGTTTGAACCACCAACCGCCTGGTGAGCCTTTATCATTTTGGCCTGTCCCGTACATTGGATGGAACATATTAACTCGTTCATAAGAGTTGCGATCCGTCTCAAAACCATTACGGAAGTAGCGTTTTGGCGCTAAACTACGATCAATGAAGTCATCAATCGACTGGATATTAAAGTTTGTCCACTCTTCATCACTAATCTCTACTACCTTATTATTGACATGGTTAGGCCCATTCGGCACATTAATGAAGCGGTTGAACCATTGTTTCATGGCATCTGGACCCTTTTCTAAGACTGCTTTGGCTTCAGCATAGTCTAGCAAGTAGAGGATATCGAAGAGTCGGTGTACATATTGACCCCAGTCATCTGCAGACTGGAAGCGTGATGGTGTCGCATTATAGAAGCGGTCAGTTTTGTCACTCCAGTCAAAGGAAGTATTAAGCCCAATATGATCATACTCTGGTCCCTCAGGTGACTGCAAGAGCCCTTGAGCATATTCTTCCCAGACTTCCTCCGGACGCCAGCTGTTTCCACCAAGATAGACTGATTTTTCCATATTATGGACTAGCTCATGGGTATAGTGGGACGTTCCAACGTAGTCGGATAAAATATCTGTGAAGACAAAATACACACCATTGCTAGTATCAGCATATGCTCCAGCTCCATTGTTTTCATAGAAACGATCGATTCGACCAAAGAATTCCTTAATACCCATAGATGGATATTTAACTGGCCGATTGGAGGTGTCATTGCCTAGCCTATCATACCAACCACCGTTCTTGCCATTAGCATAACCATCCCAGATTAGCATAGCATTTCTACGAGCCATGCGCTCTTTGACAGTTGGTAAGGCTACACGATACCAGGTATCAACGTGCATTTGCTGACGATCAGCTAAAGTCTTAACGCGTTTGTCAAACTCTTCTGGCGCTAGGTAAGGACGACGATCTGTCGACCCCAAGGTTAGCGATAAAACATTGGATACTAAGAAAATTCGACTCTTCTTAAGGTTGAGTAAAGGCAAGATGTAATCACGATAATCCGGCACAGATAAACGATCGTAGACCTTATAAGGAGATTTATTTAGCCCTTCTTCAAGAGACGGACGTTCCTCCATGGTAACATTAGCCTTAGTTGCATCTCGGAACCATTCGTATTGATCAAACTTGGTCCATAACTCGCGGAAATAAGTTAGATAATCAAGAACCGTTGGTAATTTGCTGTCAGCACTTAAGATTCTGCTGTATGTCTTGGCGCTATTCTTAGAACGCAAGGTTTGAACACCCTGACTTCCAATACTAATCAACTTATCAATTATACTCTTCTGATTACCGAAGAAGTCTGTCTGATAGGTCGCAATTTCTCCTAAATTAAGCTCCCCAAAGTTTACACGGTAGTGGTCTTGGAGATAAGCCAAACCTAAGAGCAGTGCCCCACGATTATCCTTGAGTTTCTGGATCAAAGCAGCACGCGCCTGCTCATTATCTCCTAGGTAGTTGGCCTCCTGACGAATAATCTTCACCAAGTCATTGGCTAACGTATCTTGGAAGGCTCCAAAGGTCGCATTGAAGAAGAGCGTCTCAATCTGATATGCACGTTGTTCACGACGATAGACTTCTAAATCTTCTGCAATTTCGTCCTCAGTCGCTTGTCGGCCAAGTTTGTTCTCTAAGGCCGTGCGGCGATCATTTTTGACTCTGGTACTTACATCTGTGTAGAGATTATTGACACCTGCGGCTTGCCAAACAGCATCAGATGATAAACCTGTCTCTTTCATGATATCTAGGACTGCATTCATAATATCATCTACTGATTTCAACACTTGGTTAGGTGTATAGATGAGACCTGAATCCTCTAGTTGATACTCAACTACGCCTGTTTGTTTGAACTCAGATTTCGCACCTAAGGCCAAGTATTGCACTGATTTATCAGCAAAGTGCAACATAATCCGGTCCATTGCTTGGTTGTAGTCCGTCACAAAAGCATTACCTTGCATTGGCGTAACAGCCAAGAGCACTTGAGTCGCCAACTTGCTGTCTGGCGCAACCAAGTTTCCATACTTAACGATTTGCTCCTTATTATAGAATGGCAGGAGTTTCTCCATGTTGGCATAGGCCTGCGCGCGATTAGCTTGATAATTAGCCAAACGACTATAATCGCTTGCTTGTTGGTTGATCTGATCGACATAGGAGCTCGCAGGAGTATCTGTCAGGACCCCACCGGCCGCTTCTAGTTGACTAGCTAATCTGTCCACATCGGCTTGACTGGCCTTAGCAGGTTTAAAGCTTGGTTCTTCCACACCGGTTACGCGTTCGGTCATCTTCCAAGCCACTTGATCATTACGGATATAGCCCTCTGAAATAGCGCCATTATCCCCGTAGACTCGGTAGCCGTTAGTGACTGCCACATCTGAGATGATGTTTTCTAAACGTCCATCCATCCAGGTAGAGCCGACAACCCCACCTACTTGTCCACCACTTCGACCTTGAACGGTAGAACCTGTATTGTTAAGACTTCCTTTAACAAGGACATTCTTGACTACTGCCTTGCCTTGGCTGGACACAACTCGACCAAAGGCTACGCCTGCGCGAGCACTTTGCGCGTTTAGATTTACGTTCAGTTTGGCATCAACATAAGCGTTGGTAACGCTAGATTGTTCGAGCAAACCTACTAAACCGCCCACTTCTTGGGCCTGGTTAGGCTGGCCACTCTGGCTAATCTCACCTTGGAAACGTACATTCTCAAGCCTGCTACCACCCACTACGGTATGAACGATACCTGCCACATTGGTCGTCCCTGACACGCGCCCAGAAACCGCCACATCACTGATTGTCGAATTAGTCGCCCGCTTGGCTAGCGCAGCCATAGAATTACCTGATTCAATGGCTACTTGTTTGAGGTCTAAATGCTTGATGGTCGCTTTGTTTAACTGGTCAAAGAGTGGTGCTACCAAATTATAGATGGCATGTTGCGTGCCGTCTGCAGTCTGGCCAGACAGGGTCCCAGTGAAGGTTCCCACAAAATAGGCGGTCGCGTTGGCTGCTAAGCTGACCTCGGACGCTGATAGGTTAGCACCCAGTATGTAGTCTCCAGCTGGGTTTTGGCGTATAGCCTCAAGCAAGCTCTTAAAGCTATAATGCACGTTCCCATCCGCTGGACGTTCTTGACCAACTAGGAATTGATAGCCTTGGTGATAGTCACTTGAGCCACCTTGATTTTGTACTAGCTCAGGGGCCTGGGTAGTCACTTGATAATAAGACTGACCCTCATGACTAACTGTCTCAATAGAAGCAACTGGCAAATAGACATCCTTGAAGCGGTCAGACTGTACTTTAACATAATAATTAGATAAATCAGATGGAGCCTGACTCAAACTAGCCACCAACTGATGACTACCGTCAGCTTGTCGATGGAAGAGCTGCACACCCTTGATTTGTTTGAGCTCAATCTTCTTCAAATCTAACTCTATTGCTTGGTCCTCTAACTGATCTTTCGACTGAGCACCTTGCTGGTTCTCAAAATCCATAACGGTATGGAGACGATAAGATACATGATAATCCAACCCATCAATATTTGCGGTCAAATTTTGGATTGGGACTGTCTTAACTAGACGATCCCCCTGGAAAACTTGCACCTTACCTCCTCGGTAAAGTTGGTTAGGGTCTTCTAATTGATATCGCAGGGTGACGCTCCGAGATAAATCAGATGTAGGTGCTTCAACGTTAACAGCTGTATATTTGGGTTCTACCTGCTCCAATTGCGCTAAGGCCTCTCGAAGGGCTTGAGTCGCTTGGTCAACCGCTTCTTGGTTGCTATCGCCATCTTCTAAAACGGCCTGAGCAGCTTTGAGTTGGTCGGCAACTTTCTGGAAGCTAGCTGGGGTATAACGATTCGCGATAACTTCTTGTGCGGCCTCAACCTGTTGGCTAAGTGCCTCTTTATTTGCACGATCCATCAAGAGCGCTTGCGCTTGGTCTTTCAGCGCTTGAGCGGCTTCCACAGCCTTGATTACGGAAGCTACTTCTTCTGGTGTGGCATCTTGATTAGCTATCAAAGCTTGAGCATTAGCTTTTGCTTCATCAATAGTAGCTCGATGCCCTACAAGTGCCTGGCTGAAATTATTCACACTTCGCAGTGTTTTACCTGTCGTGTCAACTGGTAGGTTCAACTGAGTCAAAGCTCGTTGTAAGTCTGCCTTGTCCACAAGATCCAAAATACCCGCTTCCGCTAATTCTAACTGTTGGAAAGCCTTGTTGAGTTTTTCCGTACTTGCCAAAACCGCTTCCGGACTCGCGTTAAAATCTTTTAATAGTTGAGCGGCTTCTTGGCTCAATTGCAAGGCAAGGTCTTTTGCTGCTTGGTATGTTTGAACGGTCTTTGGTCGTTTCTGATCTGTCGCAACTGGTTTTTGAATCGCTTGGTCCAGATTATTTTTGGCTTTCTCTAAGGCGGACTTATCCGCTTGTTGTCGTAGCAAAGCTTTAGCTTGATCAAGTTTAGCCTGCACTTCATTTACTGCTACCAAGGCCTTATCCACTTGCTCCTGCTTAGCCTCTGGATCAGCTAAGATAGCTTGCGCTTGAGCACGAGCAGCTTCTAGACTGTCTCTCAATAAATCTAGTGCTTGTTGGTAATCCGCAATACTTTGCGGTGTCTTCTGGTCTGTATCAACAGGCGCATCTAGTAAAGCCAAAGCTGCTGCTAGCGCCTGTGTATCTGCCTTGGCTTGGAGAGCCTTGACGGCAGCTTCCAAGGATTTGGCTTGGTTGACTACTGACCGAGTCATCGCTTCTACATCAGCATCTGTTGCTTCTGGATCCTTCACTACTGACTGAGCATTCTGGAGTGTTGCTTGTATTTTGCGAATTTCATCAGCCAAGGCCTGCTGGCTACTTGGCGTCTTATTACTTAAGTCAAGAGCTTTGGCTGTTTTTACTTGCTCTGCTAAAGCTGCCATAGCAGTTTCTAATGGCGACTTGTCTGCCTGACTTACTAAAACGTCAGACAAGTTCTTAGTACGATTAACTAACTCTTGCGCTTCTTGAGCCAAGCTATCAATTGTTGACTGATCTGTAGTTTCAGGTGCAGCCTTGATTTCTTTTACCTTATTAACAAGCGTTGCAAGACGGGATTTCAGTTTAGAGGATTCCTCCTTGAAAGAGGCAATTGAACTAGGGGTTTTCCCTTCCGTGACAGCCACTTCTAGGTCATCCACTTGAGCTTCTGCCAACTCCAAAGTCAAATTTAAGACTCTATACTCAAAAGGCTTCGGAGGATTAGGTGCTGGTGTCACGTTGGTGCTCGGTCCCTCTGCTGGTGGCGTTGGTACTGGTGTCACATTGGTGCTCGGTCCCTCTGCTGGCGGAGTTGGCGTTGGTGTTACGCTGGTGCTTGGTTCCTCTGCAGGCGGCGTTGGCGTTGGTGTTACGTTGGTGCTTGGTTCCTCTGCTGGCGGAGTTGGTACTGGGGTCACGTTGGTGCTCGGTTCCTCTGCTGGTGGCGTCGGCGCTAGTGTCGCGTTGGTGCTCGGTTTCTCTGCTGGTGGCGTTGGCGCTGGTGTCGCGTTGGTGCTCGGTTTCTCCGCTGGAGCCGTGCTAGTGTTTGGCTTTTCAGGTTTGGTCGCTGACACCGGTGTCACATTGGCGCTCGATTCCTCTGGTTGCAGCGTCGGCAAAACATCTGCACTTGGTTTCTCAGACTGCACTGACGCCACAGGGCTTTCACTACTTACTCGCGTGGATCTTTCACTAGAGGATTCTGAAGAAACTACTGACTGGAGGTTGCTCGTCGCACTAATTGCACTATTACTAGAAACATTAGGTCCCACTTGCTCTAGCTCACTGGCAGGAAAATACCCTACATAGTCATAACCTTCAATACTTAACTTTGGATTGGGTAATGCTTGTCCTACAGTTGTTTGAAAGCTTTGATTAAACTGTTCTAGTAGGCGTGTCTCAACCGCCTGTAAACTTGGGGCCAGCAAAACCTGTCCCGTCATGGTTATAACCATCAGACTAGTCAAAGCCTTCTTCTTATCACGAACTAAGCCGACGGCAAACACAAGCAACGCCGCACCGGCTGCTAGACCTAATAGGGTTGATGATTCGCCTGTGACTGGCAAATGATTTTTCCCTGTATTTGCCTGATAAACAAAATAGTAGACTTGATCTACCTCAGCAATTTGGCTAGGGGTTCCTGCTTTAATGGCTTGACGCTGTTCCAAAGATAATTCCTCAATAGATACATACCGATACTGAGTGGACACTTGTTTGGTTACCTGTTGAGAACTTGTAACTGTCGTGGCAGTCTGTGCCTGAACGACAGGTGCCGCTACCGCTGGCACAAAAAAACTTCCTACTACAACGGAAGCAATCCCAACAGAAAATTTCCGGATGGAAAAACGTTGGACTGTATTAAGGCTGCTAGAGCTCTTATATTTCTTCATTGAGTTTTCCCTTTCTTAGTATATTATTATTCGCTAGTGTATTTTACCACAAAAAAAATAATAAATATATGCTTAAACTGTAATTTCTCATATTTTATTGATAAATCAATGGTTTTCATCGTTGCCAAAAATAACCTAACAGTCTAATTAAAGCAACACATGGCGTAACCAACTAATAACATCGAGGTTTCATCATTTTATAATTTCTTAATATCTCGATTCATAGCTTCATCAAACAACCTGATTGCGCAAAAAGAGTGTTGATAGCCAGAACTATCAACACTCTTTTTTGTGCTACTATCTCAAACAATTAGCTTATCTATCGAGATTACGGTTGCGCTTCTTTAGACTCTAAGTTATCCAAAATATACTGTAAGCCTTGAGACCGAGTTTCAACTGACTGAGTCATTGCTTCAACATCTTTCTCGGTTGCTTCCGAGTCCTGAATCACTGATTGCGCATTTTGTAAAGTTGCTTGAGTCTTAATCACTTCATCTATTAAGCCCAAATTTCTCGCTATGTTAAGTTTTGCGGTTAAGGACGACATCGCTGCTTGTAAAGCCGATTTGTCCACTTGAGCTACTAAAAGACTAGCCAGATTCTCAGAATTGTTGATTAATGCCTGAACTTGTTGGTTGAGAGCATCAATATCTGCTTGCTCTGCCGCATCAGCTTTCCCCTTGAGGACTTGAGCTTGATTAGTGAGTGCTGTCAAACTTTCCTTAGTTTTAGCAAGTTCACTCTCAAAAGTTGCAATAGAACTAGGGGTCTTACCATTCTTAGGTGTTGCTTCTATGTTAGCAACCTTAGCCTGAGCAGCCTGCAATGAGGCATCTAAAGCTTTATAATCTAGCGTTTTTGATGGAGCTGGGGCTGGTTGCTGAGCCTTTAACTTATACGTTAAATCTTCTATTAGGGCTTCAACTGATTTCACCATTGCCGCTACATCTTTCTCGGTAGCATCTTGATCTTTAACCACTGAACGCGCATTTTGCAAAGCCGCTTGGGACTTGATTACTTCATCAATTAACCCTACGTTTTTAGCTTCTTTAACCAATTCTGCTAAAGCCGTCATCACCGTTTGTAATGGCGTCTTGTCTGCTTGAACAATTAGGTTATCGGATAATTTAGATGCCTTATCAGCTAAGTTCTGAACTTGCTTAGTTAAATCGTTAATCGCCACTTGCTCAGTATTTTTAGGATTACCTTTGAGCTCTTGCGCTCTGCTAACCAGTGTGTCTAAATCCTTCTTAGCATTCGCTAATTCTTCCTCAAAAGCTTTCACGGACTTTGGAGTCTTATCGCTAAGTTTAACAGCCTCCAGATTAGCCACTTGCTTATTCGCTGCCTGTAAAGCTACATCTAAGTCTTTGAAATCTAGCGTTTTAGGTGGCTCTGGTGCTGGTGTTACACTTGAATTGGATTCTTCAGCAGATGCCTTTGATTCAGAAGTTTCACTTGCACTTGATTCCGCTGAAGACACTTTTGATTCAGATGTTTCACTTGCGCTTGATTCCGCTGAAGAAGCTTTTGATTCAGATGTTTCGCTTGCGCTTGATTCCGCTGAAGAGGCTTTCGATTCAGATGATTGACTTGCGCTTGATTCCGCTGAAGAAGCCTTGGATTCAGAGGATTGACTTGCGCTTGATTCCGCTGAAGAAGCCTTGGATTCAGTTGATCCACTAATCGCACCATCTACAGAAGGATTAGGTGCTACTTGCGCCAGCTCCTGAGCGGCAAAATACCCTACATATTCATATCCTTCTATCTGAACTTGAGGATTTGGCAAGGCTTGTCCCACTGGCGTTTGGAAACTTTGATTGAATTGTTCTAGCAATCGCGCTTGAGCTGCTTGTGAATTCGGCACCAATGCCACCTGTCCTGCTAAGGTCACAAGCATTAAGCTGGTCAGTGCTTTCTTCTTATCACGAACCAAGCCAACTGCAAATACAATCAAGGTCGCGCCTGCTGTAAGCCCCAACAAGGTGGATCCTTCACCAGTAACTGGTAATTGACGAGCACCTTGTTTTGCTTGATAGACAAAATAATAAACTTGATCCGTTTGGGCAATTTGACTAGGAGTGCCTGATTTGATTGCTTGACGTTGCGCCCAAGTTAACTCTTCAATCGCAAGGTATTGATATTGTGTCGTGACTTGTTTTGCCACCGAATGAGTGTTAGATGCTGGTGTAGTGGCCTGTGCATTCACAGCGGGACTAATCCATGCTGATGCAAAGAAACTCCCCACTACAACAGATGCAATACCAGCCGAAAATTTCCGGATGGAAAAGCGTTGAATTTGTTTAAGGCTGCTGGAATCCTTAGATTTTTTCATTATGTTTATCCTCTCTTGATACATTATTAATCTTTTTGTATTTTACCACACTATTTCCGAGAAAGATATACCAAATTAATCTATTTCAACCAGATTACAGAAAAATCATTGAAAATACCCAAAAAACAATATGTCTAGTCAATCAAAAAACATCGTCTATGTCTTATAAATACATTATAATGACTTCATTATTAGTAAATTTTACCACGTGTTTATTTACATTAACTTTCTCCATATAAAAAATCCTACGGCTAAATGCCGTAGGATCAAGATTATCAGCTTACTGCCCTTGGAAAATAGAGGTTCTGAAATCATTTGTTGCCAATAGATATTGACGATAAATTTCCTTCTTCACTTTGTGAACATTATTGTCCCCTCTTGTTAGGAAGTTAGCCTTAATATCTGCTTCCATCGCTTGATGGATGAGTTGCTGGATATCAGCAAAAGTACGAACCTGAGTCCCATTAACAGTAATTGGAATCAGAGATTGATTCAACTTATCGATACGCTCTTTGAACATGGCTTGCTTAAATACCGTCATGTTTTGGAACTCTCCTCTGGAGACAGATTTAATGACATAGGTATCACTTAGTTCTGCATTCCCAGCTGCTTTTGCTTCCTTCTGAAGCTTATCAGAGGCATACGGTACAAAACCATCTTCATAACCCTTGTAGGCCATCATCTCCCAAGCCATGCGCTTAAACATGAGGCCGCCCGGTGAGCCTGTCGTGTTTTCCCCAGTCGCATAGTTTGGTGCATACATAATTAGATTTTGGATTGTCCAGAGCTTGGGCCGAAACTGGTGCCATATGACCTATAAAAAAGCTCCCAATCACTACCGACGCAATACCAACGGAAAATTTCCGAATAGAGAAGCGTTGGATCTGGTTAGGACGCTGAATTTTCCCTTTGTAATTCACTAATGTCTTACCTTTCTATACTTAATTTGCAATTCATTCTACCACATACTAGAAAGGAAATATACGTTTTTATACCGAAAATTCACAAATTTATTTCCATGTGTTTTCTCTACCTATAAAGGCGAACGTTAGATAATATAGCATAATATTAATCACTAATAATCACGACAGTTCCCGACAGCATCGCTCATTAATTTTCGTGGGATTACAAAAAGCCATTTTGATGAATTTATCAAAATGACTTCTGTATAATTTACTACTATGCTTTTTGACTTTTCAAAATCCAATAGCCCTTATCTCGGGTCACTAACTCAACATTCCCAAAGGCTTCTTCCATAAAAGTTTCCATAGAAGGGGCGCCTTGTTTTTTCTGGATTACGAGCCATAATTCACCGCCAGGTCTTAAACTAGCCTTGGCTGAGCGTACGAATTGTTGGATGACCTGCTTGCCAGCCCGAATAGGTGGGTTGGTCACTATATAATCAGGTGTTTGACTAGCTTGCCATTGGCCTGCGTCAGCCAATTGATAGGCTGTATTCTCTACTCGATTAAGCTGGCTATTAGCCTGCGCCAACTGGTAGGCACGTTCATTAATCTCGACACCTGTCACTTGAGCTTGAGGGTATAATTTTGCTAAGGCAATCGTGACCGGACCGTAGCCACTCCCCAGTTCTACTATTTGATAAGTCCCTGCAGGAACTGAATCAGCGAAAGCTTCCACTAGCACCTTGGAACCATAGTCCATGCGCTGTTTAGAAAAGACGCCATTATCGGTCTGAAAGCTCAAAGTTAGACCTGCCACACCATCTTGAATCTGGTGCAAAGAATGCTGACTGGTGGGACTGGATTTAAAGTATTGTTCGCTCATTATCTGCTGACACACTCCTCTATTTTAAGCTGGGTGAGAACTAATTAAGGTCAAGGTCCCTTCCAAACGAATTTCAGAAACGCCGTGCGGTAAAATAAAGGAACTTGCTAAATCTAAGTCGTAAGATATACCATCCAGCCATAGTCGGCCCTTCCCTGCAATGACGGTCGCCAAGGTATAGGCATTATCCAGACTTAAAGTCAGGCTATCCACGACTTCCCATTTGGTCACAGTGAAGAATTCATTTTCCAGGTACTGGATAACTTGGCTATGACCAACTTGCTGGGTCTTAACCTGCAACTGACGCTCTGGATCGGGATAGAAAGTGACATCCGCAGCCTGCTTAAGATGCAAATCACGTGGATTGCCTTGAGCATCACGACGATCATAGTCGTAGACACGATAAGTGGTATCTGAGCTCTGTTGTGTTTCCAGAATGACCACCCCCGCACCAATCGCATGGATAGTCCCCGCCGGCACATCAAAGAAGTCGCCCGCCTTAACCGGTACTTCCACCAAGAGATCTGACCAACGACCGGCTGCCACCAATTCTTCGAATTCTTGCCGTGATTGAGCCTTATGCCCATAAACAATCTTAGCCCCTGGCTCTGCAGAAATCACATACCAACACTCAGTCTTTCCTAGTTCTCCTTCGTGTTCAAGACCATAGGCGTCGTCAGGATGGACCTGGACAGAGAGTTCGGCCGCTGCATCTAGGATTTTAATCAAGAGAGGAAAAACTTCTTGATCAGGATTGCCAAATAATTCTGGATGTTCTTGATAGAGTTGATCTAGGCCCAGGCCTACATATTGAGCAGGACTAGTGACGGTCGACACCCCATTTGGATGAGCACTAATACACCAAGCTTCCCCTACCGTGTCGCTAGGACCTTTGAGGCCAAATTCTAGTTCAAGTTTACGGCCACCCCATATCTTATCTTGTAACACAGGCTTTAAGAAAATCGGTTGTATCATCTCTATCATCCTTTCTAAGCTAAATTTTCTCACTTCTATCATACCATTTTTTGACGATTTCGTGGTACACTATTTATACGAGAATTATAACGAATTATGGAGGTTGCCGATGATTAAACTTTTTGCATCCGATATGGATGGGACTCTATTAAACCCAAACCATGTCATTAGCGACACTACCGCCCAAGCCATTCGAGACCTTCAAGCTCAATCGGATATTGAGTTTCTGATTGCTACTGGACGAGATTATCGATCTGCTAAGTGGCTTTTGGATCAACACCAACTGACCGCTCGCATCATTGCCGTCAATGGTGCTGCAACTTATGATGTCAAAGGAAATTTGGAGGATGTCTTTGCCCTGGATTTAGCTGATACCCAGACCCTTATCCAACGATTTGCTGTGCCTGAAACTCAGACTTTGGTGTCGCTCAAGTCTCTGAACGGCTATTATGTCAATGACCTATCCCTCTATCGGCGCCGCATGGAAGATTTCCTAAATCACGCTAAGGAAGCGGCCAGCGATGATAGTCTGGCCCAGATTGAACTCCACTTCAAGGAGCTTCAACCCCTTGAGGATTATCGCCCTGACTTGGATCCACCACTTAAGCTTATGCTGATTGACCGGCGCCCTGAAGTCTTAGAGTCTGCCCGCCATTTCCTCAAGGACTTTGCCATTGATCTGACTTCTTCTGGCCCAGATAATTTAGAAATTACCAGTCTCAAGGCCCAAAAAGGCTTAGCGATTAAAACCTACTGCCAGCACCATGGATTCACTAAGCATCAAGTCCTAACCATCGGAGACTCGGCCAACGACCGCTCTATGCTAGCCATGTTCCCTAATAGTTATGCCATGGCTAATGCCAGTCAAGCCATTAAAGACTTAGCAAGCTATGAGGCTCCTAGCAATGCAGAAGACGGGGTAGCCCATACTATTTATCAACTTTTATCTAAGTTAGGATAACTTATGACTAAGCGTCCTAAAAGTTTAGCTAGCTAAGATGAACTAGCAAGTGAAGCCTATATTTTCATATTTTCCTACTATATAAGTAAAGCGAAAGGACTAAAGCGCTGCTTATTCAGCACTCAGTTCTTTCGCTTTTGTCTATTTTTGAGGCAAATTCTTTATTTACCTAGAAATCATTGCTACATTCTCCTGTTTCCAGATAGTCCTTGAGGTTATTAAAGCTAGTTTCCACCATGTTCTCTACTGCCTCATCGGTGTAGCTACCCATGTGAGGCGTTAATAAGACCTTAGGATAGAGGTCAACCAACTTCTTAACCGCAGGATCGCTAATCTCTTGACCGCGCAAGTCTTTGAAGAAGACTTGGCTCTCATTCTCTAAGACATCTAAGCCCGCCCCAGCCAAATGACCAGATTCGATAGCTTCAATGATGGCATCCACATCCTGAAGCTCACCGCGCGCGGTGTTAATTAGAATGGCCCCTGGTTTCATCTTGCTGATGAATTCCTTGGTGATGACCTTACCATTAGCTGGAATGTAAGGCGCGTGAATGGAAATCACGTCTGACTTAGCTAAGAGCTCATCCAGCTCTACTTGGGTGCAGATATGGTCGACTCCTTCTTTTGGAAAGGCGTCGTAAGCTAAGACATTCGCGCCCAAGCCCTTGAAGAGCATTGCGGTCGTCAACCCAATCCGGCCAATCCCAACCACACCAACGGTACAGTTACGGATTTCCTTAGAAAACATTTGCTCGTGGATACGAAAATCATGCTGGCTAGTTAAGTGCGTTGTATAGGCGACATTCCGCAAGAGGGTCATGGCCAAGGTCAAAGCTAATTCAGCAATCGCATTAGGTGAGTAAAAAGGGACGTGTGCTAACTTGAAGCCTAATTGCCTAGCATAGGTAAGATCGATATGGTCGACACCTACTGTCCGCGTCAGAACATATTCTACCCCTAATTTTTTGTAGATGTCTAAGACCTCCTTTGTAGCCCAGCAGTTACCACGTAAAATAACGGCCTGACAACCTTGAGCTAACCAAGCCTCTTCCGGACCTGTTAGGTAATTGGGCACACAAACTAATTCGTAACCAAACTTTTGATTGGCTATATCAAAAACGGGTCTTTCGATGTCGCGAACACCATATGCTAGTACTTTCATCATTGCTTTTGCTCCTTGCACTTACTTCTTGAACGAAGTGGGGGATTTAATGTTCCTATTTTAGCACAATAGAAAGCCGATGTTGATTAATTTTCATGAAAATGGATAATTTTGTATCTCAAATGTTCGTAATACTCCCAACCAAGCAAAAAACGATCAAGACCTGCCCTTTAAAAGGCTGGATTGATCGTTCATTTTTTATATTAATTAGTCATCTTGTCCATCCGCTTGCTTGGCTTGCGCTTTACGCAACTTATTCCGCTTGCGAAGGCCTCGGAAGAAGATCTTGAGCTTGTCGCTACACTGGGCTTCCAAAACTCCCCTAATCACTTGCGGTTGATGGTTGAAGCGGCTGTCTTCCAAGAGATTCATGAGACTGCCGGCGCAGCCACCCTTGGGGTCACTCGCCCCGTAGACCACCTGATCCACTCGCGATAAGACCAGGGCGCCCGCACACATAGGGCAGGGTTCCAAGGTCACATAGAGGGTACAGCCCTCTAATCGCCAAGCACCCAGGGCTTGGTTGGCCGCTTCAATGGCTAAGAGTTCGGCGTGGGCCGTGGCCTGGTGGTTGACCTCCCGCAGATTGTAGGCTGAAGCTAGGAGGACGCCATCCTTAACTAAAAGGGCGCCAATGGGCACTTCGCCTAGGGCTTGGGCCTGGTCGGCCAGTTCTAGGGCCTGCTGCATCCAATATTCGTGCTGGGCCAAGTCGGTTGGCGCCAGTTGGCTTGCATCCATCATGGCCTCACCCCTTATGTTCCAGGGCCAGGTAGCTGACAATCAGATCCGTCAGGTGTTGCAGGTTGAGCCCCGTCTCCTTGGTGTACTTGCTCAGTCGATAGGTCAAGGTGTTGCGATGAATATAGAGTTCATCGGCTGCCTGACTCAGGTTGCCCTGGTGTTCAAAGAGGGCCCGCACCGTCGCCGCATAGTCAGGATTGTGCTTGAGGACATCGTGCAGTCGATCCATAAAGGCATACTGCTTGGTCACCTCGCGCCCTACCAGGCGCAAGAGGACTGAGGTCAAGGGCACAATTTCAGGCTCCATAATCTGAGACAGAATACTGTGCACCAGCCGTCGCTCATCTTGGAAATGGGCCACATAATCCTGGTCCAACTTGGCTACTAGGCCGACACAACCTCGGGTCACCGTCTCAAAGTCAATGTCCAAGGTCTTAATAATGTCCACCAAGGCGCCAACGTGTTCCATGCCTCGAAGGCAGACTAGCCAGCGATTGGCTTCATCCGGAATGACCACTTCAATGGCTTCCAGAGAATCTTCCAGGGTCTGCTGCCACAAGACAGGGTCGAAGGTCTCTGACTTGGCCTGCATAATCAAATAGATACAGACCAGACTGCCCCGCATTTGGCCTTCCAGTGGCTGACCCTCTAGGAGAAAGGCCCGCCAGGCCTGTTGATGTGGCGCTAAATCCACGACCGGCACCTGGGGGGTAGCCTTGGCCAAGCTCATCATAAGCAAGAGTTCTTCTTCCTTGCTAGTCAGGTCAGCCTGAGGAATGGCTAGGCCTTGATCCCCCAATTGGACAATCAGATAGCCGGGCAGCACCGCATCCGGTGCGACTGCTTGGGCCTGGGGATAGAGTCTTTGCAGTTGTTCAAACATGGGCTAGCTCCTGTCTTAGATTATTTAGGCTTTGGCTTTGGGCTTAGCTTTGGCCTTGCTTGAGCCAGCCTCATGGTCCTTAGCGGCAATGTTGATCTTACCGGACCGGCCGCCAATGGTCACTGAGTCACCGGTGACAATGTTGCCGCTGAGCAGCAACTCACTGAGTTGGTCCTCAATTTGTTTTTGAATAGCACGGCGAATTGGACGCGCCCCGTATTCTGGGTCGAATCCGGCTTCGGCGATAATATCCACCGCCGTATCGGTCACCCGAGCCTTGATGGCCAGTTCGCCTAGGCGCTTGATAATATCCTTGGTATGGAGCTTCACGATTTGGCGAATTTCTTCCTTAGTTAAGGAGTGGAAGACCACCGTTTCGTCAATCCGGTTGAGTAATTCTGGACGGAAAGAACGCTTGAGCTCTTCGCGAATACGTTTTTCCATGGCCAAGTGGTCAGCGGTAAACTGCTTAGCCCCAAAACCGACGGATTTCTCATCCCGTAGGGCGGTTGCCCCTAGGTTAGAAGTCATGATAATGATGGTGTTACGGAAATCGACTTGGCGGCCCTTGGAGTCAGTCAAATGCCCGTCGTCAAAGACTTGGAGCAGGATGTTGAAGACATCTGGGTGGGCCTTCTCGATTTCGTCCAGGAGAATGACAGAGTAAGGTTTTTGGCGAACCTTCTCAGTCAACTGGCCGCTTTCTTCATGGCCGACATAGCCTGGAGGCGAACCAATCAGACGTGACACGGTGTGTTTCTCCATGTACTCGGACATGTCGACCCGAATCATATTGTCTTGGGAACCAAACATGGCTTGGGCCAAGGCCTTGGCCAATTCGGTCTTACCAACCCCGGTTGGTCCCAAGAAGAGGAAGGAACCGATTGGACGGCCTGGCGCCTTGAGACCAGAACGAGCCCGGCGAATAGCGCGTGACACAGCGGACACGGCTTCTTCTTGGCCAATAACTCGTTGGTGAAGCTCCCGCTCTAAGTTAACCAGGCGTTGGCTTTCCTTCATGGCCATTTGAGTCACTGGGATACCGGTTGACAGAGCCACGACTTGAGCCACTTGTTCTTCATCTACGACTAAATGTGCTGGCTGGCCAGCCTGTGCTTGGGCTTTCTTGCGGGCCCGGGCCAGGCGTTTTTCCAGTTTTTGTTCAGCTTCACGAAGGCTAGCTGCCTCTGGGAAGTTGCGGGCCAGCACGGCTTCTTCCTTATCTGCCTGCAACTTGGCCATTTCCTTCTCTAGGGCGAAAAGGGGATCGTGAGAGACAGCTTCTTCAATCCGCACCTTAGCGGCTGCTTCATCGATTAAGTCGATGGCCTTATCAGGCAAGGAGCGTGACGTAATGTAGCGGACACTGAGTTTGACCGCCGCTTCAATGGCTTGGTCGGTAATGGTCACGGCGTGGTGAACTTCATACTGGGTCTTGAGCCCTTGCAGAATCTGGATGGTTTCTTCAGGCGTTGGCTCGTCCACTTGTACCTTAGAGAAACGACGTTCCAAGGCCGCGTCTTTTTCAATGTATTTCTGGTATTCACTCAGGGTCGTCGCCCCAATGACTTGGATCTCACCCCGCGCCAGAGCTGGCTTGAGGATATTGGCTGCATCAATTGCCCCCTCGGATCCACCAGCCCCAATCAGAGTATGGAGCTCATCAATGAAGAGAATAACTTGGCCGTCGGCCATGACTTCTTCCACAATGCGCTTCATGCGCTCTTCGAACTCACCCCGGTACTTGGTCCCAGCCACCAGGCTCCCCATATCCAGCATCATAAGGCGCTTCTTAGCAATATCGGCCGGCACGTCACCTGACACGATATGTTGGGCTAGGCCTTCTGCCAAGGCAGTCTTACCTACCCCTGGGTCCCCGACTAGGACTGGGTTATTCTTCTTACGACGGCTGATGATTTGCAGCATGCGTTGGACTTCCTTCTCGCGGCCCACCACTGGGTCCATCTGGCCTTGCTTAGCCATTTGGGTCAGGTTGCGGGCAAAGGAATCCAAGGTCGGTGTCTTACTTGGCGCAGTCTCGCTGGCTTTCTGGGTCCGCGCTTGAGGCTTGCTTTGGCCCATTGGCATCTTATCAATGCCAATGGCTTGGTAGACGGCTTTTTTAAGGGCGTCTAAATCAACATCGAGGTTGCGTAAGATCAAGGTGGCCAAAATTTCTTGTGGCAGCATAGCTAATAAGAGGTGCTCGGTCCCAATTTGGCGAGCGCCCAAGCGCTTAGCTGTATTGGAGGCATCCATGATATTCTTCTTGGCGCGTGGCGAATAAGGTAGGGTTACTTCCCCCCGAGGCATAGGCGCCTCTACATCGCCATGGATGGCCCGCAACTCGTTCAGAATGAGTTCCGGGGTCACGCCAAATTCACGGAGAATGACGCCGGCAATGCCACGTTCTTCGCGGGCTAGACCAATCAAGATATGCTCGGTACCAATGGCTGAATGGCGCAATTGGTAGGTGGCCTCAGCCGCCATGATCATGACTTGATGGGCACTTTCGGTAAATAGTTCTTCAAACATCGCGTCTTCACTCCTTTTCTTAATAGCTGTATTTGAGTTGTTGCAAAAAGGTCTTGAGCAGTTGGGCGCGGGCCGCCTGTTCCTGCTCACTGATTTGATGGAGGACGGATTTTTCAATCACGGACAGGATTAAGGTCCCCTCGCGGTTGGTAATCAGGCCCTTGCCAATCAAATTCTCAATCATATGAATGCCGTTGCGTTGGCTAATCTTATCGCCCACTAATTCAATCAGCTGATCAATCAGGGCTGCCTCGTCGGCCAATTCAATCTTGAGAATGCGGATATAGCCGCCACCTCCTCGCTTACTTTCGACCAGGTAGCCATGCTCCTGGGTAAAGCGGGTCTTGATGACGTAGTTAATTTGTGACGGGACACAGTCGAAGTGCTCCGCGATGTCACTACGTTTGATTTCGACATGCTCTTGGTGCTTGAGGAATTCCTTCAGGTAGGCCTCAATGATGTCGGTCATATTGCGGCTTGACATGTTACCCCTCCTTACATTGACTTTCTTTGACTATTGTACACCAAATCAGACCTTTTGCCAACCTAATTGCTTGGCCTAGGGCTAAAGAAAAAGGAGCCTGAGGCCCCCTTTTATATAAATGATTATATATTTGACTTTTCATAAGTGGCTGGGGCCAAATCCCGATCTGACAGGCTTTCGCCGCCAAAAGACGAACGTTTCCGGCTTATTTTTGACTTTTTCTGTTCGTGACTGCCAAAAAACCAGAATTTTTGCCCTCTCAAACCCTATTTAATAGTGTAACTATTAAATAGGCTTAAGCCTCTTGGGCCAGGTAGGCCACCAAGGCATCCAGGTCGCTACCCAGCTGCTGATCCAGCAGCTGGTGACGGGCCAAGGCCTCATAACCATCCCGGCCTCGTCCTAAGAAGTCATTGGTCACCAGCTGATAAGTGGCCTCAGGGTCCAGCCCCTTGACTGCCTCCTCAAGCTCTAAGGGCTGGCCTTGACTGTCGATCATACGAGGATAGTGGCCGGATTCCAGCGCCTCCTTGAGATCGGCGCCCGACACTTCCAGCACCCAGAGCTGACAGCCAAAGGGCAGAATGGCCAGAGCCTCCTCATAGGTCACCGGCCCCTGATCCAGACTGGCGCGGACGCCTCGCCCATTAATGAGGCTGAAGTCCACTTGCCAGCCCTTGGCCCGTGCAGCTGCCGCATAGGCCCGGCAGACCAGTTGGCTGAGATTGGTATGGCCCTGACTTAGGGCCTCCCGACTGCCATCCAGGGCCTGGCGACTTTGGCCGATGACCTGGCTAATGCGTGCCTGGGCCTGACTTTGCCAGATTTTGAGTTCCTTGGCCACTGGGCGGGCTACCTTGGCATAATGGCTGAGATCATGCAGTTGGTAGTGGCCGAGCCGGTGGCTGCCATCCGGATGGAGCCAGAGACTAAGCTCGCCCAATAGGCGGCCATAGTATCCGGCTTGCACCACCAAGGTTTGACCGACCAGGGCGGGCTGCTCTGTCACCGTATGGGTATGGCCCCCGATAATGGCGGCAAAGTCCGGCACTTCTTGGGCCAGCGCCAGGTCCGTCTCATAGCCCAAATGACTTAAGAGGACAAAGTGGCTTGCCCCGGCCTGACGGGCCAAGGCCAGATTCCGTTCTAAGGCTAGACGAGGCTCTTCAAAACCAATCAGCTCCCCTGGCGAAGAATTATCCAAGGTTTCCAGGGTTGTGGCGGCTAGGATAGCCAGCCGGACACCGTCCGCCAGGTCATAGAGGCGGTAAGGCGCCACTTGTTGCGCCGCCAAATCAGCCAAAGCCGGCTCTCGGCTAAAGTCCAGGTTACTGGACACAAAAGGCACTCGGGCTTGGGCCAGATAGGAAGCCAAAAAGCTAGGTCCCAGATCAAATTCATGATTGCCAAAAGTGACCGCATCATAACCCAACTGGTTCAAGAGGGCAATTTCCGCTTGACCAGCAAAGAGCTGGAAGTAAGGGCCACCCACAAAGAGGTCCCCGGCCCCCAGCAACAAGCTGGCTTGATACTGCGCACGCAGGCCTTTAATCATATGGGCCCGCTGGCCAAATAAATCCAGATAGGAATGGGTGTCATTGGTATGGAGTATGCCGAGTTTTACAGCTTGCATGAATCAATCGCTTCTTTCTGCCTAGGCCTGCTCTTGTTGGGCGGCCTGGCGTTTGAGTAAGGTCTCGAAGAGGAGGGTGCCGGCCAGGTTGAGCATGAGCCGGGACCGAATCTTCTTACGCGCCTTGGGCGCATCATAAATCTGAATCAGTTGATCACTGAGTTTAGCCAAAGGATGATGGGTCAGGCTGGTAATGGCCACAATATGGGTCCCCTTTTGGCGAGCCTTGAGCAAGGTCTCATTGACCGTCTTGTTGGCCCCACCTAGGGAGAAGACTACGATGACATCTTCTTTGGTCGCAATATCAGGAATGCGTTCAATACTATACTGTTCGAAGAAGTCATTGGCCCAGACATCAATGAGCTTGAGCTTACGGTTAAAGTCAGACATGGGCATATAGCTAGACCCAATCCCCACGCAGAAGACCCGACGCGCCGCCAAGACCCGGTCGGCCACCGACTCGAAATCAGCCTGGTCTAATAGGGCCATGGTCCGTTGGAACTCGTCCGTCAATTGGGCCTTCATCAAGTCAAAATGACTGGCCTCCAGATGATGGGACTCCTGATTGGACTCCTTACTACGGCGCAGGTCATACTTGAGTTCATTGAAGGTAGCATAGCCTAACTTCTTACCTGCGCGCACAATGGTCGAAGCCGACAAATGCAGGGCCGCCCCAATCGACTTAAGGGTCTGGGCCTCGATATTGTCCTGCTTCATGAGATAGTCGATGACTTCCTGTTCATAGACCGATAATTCTTCATAGTGAGCCTTTAGATTGACGAAAAACATGTCATCCCTCCTGATCCCCTAAGGGTTTACATTTCTATTGTACCACAGCTGGGAGCCACCACAAAATTTAGAGGTAATTTTACCTCTTGGAGTCAATTTTATCTTCCTTGGGAACTTTTTAGCACATTTAACTAAAGCGTTTGCTTTTTTGCTAGAATAGACTTATCAAATTATGAAGGAGCGACTACAATGAGTCAAAAAAACAAGTTTGTTTATGCCTTTGAGCAGTTTGGCCGATCCTTCCTCTTACCTGTTTCGGTCTTGCCAGGGGCCGGGATTATTAAGGGGATTGGGACTGCCTTCTCTAACTCAGATACCTTGAAGATGTTCCCCGTTCTTCAGAACCAAATCTTCCAATTCATTATGAAATTCTTTATTACCTTAGGGGACACAGCCTTCAACAACCTACCAATTATCTTCGCTGTCGGCGTCGCCGTTGGTTTAGCCAAACGCGAAAAAGGTTCTGCTGCCCTATCTGGGGTGTTAGGTTTCATCGTCCTACACTCTGTCCTCAACTTCCTCTTAGTCCAAAGCCATCGCTTGGTGGACACTAGCAAGTTATCCAGCGCTGAAGCTAAACTAGCCATGGCCAATGCCATGCAGACTAAGGTCATGGGGATTCAAACCCTGGACCTCAGCGTCTTCGGGGGGATTATCGTCGGGATTGTGGTCTTCTTCGTTCACCGTTGGGCGGTTAAGAAACAATTACCTGCCCTAATCGGCTTCTTCAGTGGCCCGCGTTTCGTACCGATTGTGACCATCGTTGCCATGGCTTTTGTTTCGGTTATCCTCTTCTTCATCTGGCCACCAATCCAACAAGGGATTTCAGTCATGTCCGTCTTCATCCTCAAGTCTGGTCCGCTAGGCACCTTCCTCTACGGGCTAGTTGAACGGGCACTCTTACCATTTGGTCTCCACCACGGGCTGAACTGGCCAGTGCGTACCACTGAATTAGGTGGGACCTGGACCATCAATGGCGAACGCGTTGTGGGTACCATCAATGCCTACCTAGCTTCCCTAGCGGATCCTAACATTACTTCAATCGACCCATCCATCACCCGTTTCAACGGCGGGAAGTTCGTTTACTTCATGTTCGGTTTATCTGGGGCTGCCTACGCTATGTACAAGACAGCTGATCCTAAGAAACGCAAAGTCGTAGGGTCTCTGCTCTTCGCAGCTGCCGGTACTGCCTTCTTAACCGGGATTACCGAACCAATTGAATTTACCTTCCTCTTCGTTGCCCCAATCCTCTATGTTGCCCATGCCTTCATGGCAGGTGCTGCCTTATTGGTAATGCACCTCTTAGGTGCTGGGGTGGCAACACCGACCGGTCACGGTTTTATCAACTTAATCATCTACGGCGTCCTGCAAGGGCCTAAGACCCACTGGTGGTTAGTCTTCATCGTCGGCGTACCTTGCTTCATCCTCTACTACTATGTCTTCCGCTTGCTCATCCTCAAATTCGATTTGAAGACACCAGGTCGTGAAGATAGCGATGAAGTCAAACTTTCAAGCAAGAAAGAAGCGCGCGATAAACTGGGTGTTACCATTAACCAAGTCGGTCAAGACAACAGTAACAATGACTTACACCCTGAAGACCAAGCCCTACTAAACTCAGGCACTGCCATGAAGACCATTCCTGACAATCCCGAAGGCATCCATCAACAAGCCCTGGGCTTGATTGCCGCTCACGGTGGCCCAGACAACATCGAAGAAGTCAACGCCTGCATCACCCGCTTACGGATTAATGTCAAAGACAAAGCCCAAGTAGATAAAGACACCATCGTTCATCAATTAGGTGCCCTGGGCTTTGCCGAAAACGACATGCAAATGCAATCGATTTATGGTGCCCACGCCAATGTCTTGAAAATGGAGATCCAAGACATCCTCGGCATGGAGGAATAAGTCATGCGTAACCTCTTTGTGACAGACTTAGATGGTACCTTCGTCAAGGATTCTGTCACGGTCAATGCAGCTGATTTGGTGGCCTACCATACCGCCAAAGAGCTGGGCGACTTCTCCATCGCCACTGGCCGCTCCCTGGCAGAAATCCAGTACATTGTCCAAGGCAATGACCTCGATGTCACGCATATGATTGGCTTTAACGGCGCGGTGGTGACCCGCTATGCCCAACTCTTGGCCGAGCATCACTTACCTGAAGACGTCACGCCCAAGCTACTGGCTTATTTCAAGGAGCAAAAATTAATCTTTGATGCCCTAGACGGTCAACGTCGCATTGGTAACTTCGACCACGAGCATAAGCAACGGCTCTGGAATATGCCTTTGATTTGCTTGCCAGACCCTTATCCAGCCTTGGAAGGCCATCGCCTCTACAAGGTCAATGTCCGCCCAAGTGCTGAGACCGCCGACTTCTACCTGGCCGACCTGCAAGCCAAGTTCCCTCAACTGGCTACCTATAAATCAGGTTCTACCCGACTAGAAGTAACGGCCCAAGGGGTCTCTAAGGCCTCCGGCTTAGCCATCATCCGGCCTGACTATGACCGCCTAGTAGTCTTTGGCGATTCAGGTAATGACAGCGACATGTTCGCCGTGGCCGACATTTCCTACTGTATGGATCATGCCCCAGTCGAGGTGCAAGCACAAGCCACGCATGTGGTAGCTAGCTTCGCTGACGCCATGGCCCATTTCCAAGCACACTATCTATAACCCCTCAACACCCGCCTCACTTCCTTCACTTCCGCGGGTACAGGAGAAAACGGCAGCTAGCCCTTACTGGGTTGGCTGCCGTTTTTGTTCTCCCTATCTATCAATCTATCTATTGATAGATAGGGTCTAAAGCCCCCTTATTTACGTGCTGATTTAAGCACAATTTTTGATTTGCTCCCTATGTCCCCTGTCCAGATTCAACAAAAAAGAAGATGGGAATTCCTCCCATCCTCTCTAGCTTATTGTAAATCCAGGGATACTTCCACTGTCTGAACAGGCACATCGTAGTAGGGATCTTCCCGGCGTCCTAGGTAATCCTTGGCTTGTTGTGGGAAGAGGGCATACATGAGCACATCTTCGTCAGACTTAGCGTAGTCCTTAATTTCTTCCCGCAATTCTGGTAATTGCGGTTCAATCAAGTCAGCAGGTCTTACCGTCACAACTTCTGCGTCCCCAATGATGGTTTGCTTAACTTCTGGATCAATCTTGGCTGGCGCTTGACCATAGTGGCCTAAGACATAGTCTTTGATTTCCTTAGGCACCATCTTGTAGCGTTGACCAGAGATAACGTTCATCACCGCCTGGGTCCCTACCATTTGTGATAATGGCGTTACCAGTGGTGGATAACCTAGGTCAGCCCGAACTTTTGGTACTTCAGCTAACACTTGATCATACTTATCGGCCAAACCTTGTTCCGTTAATTGGCTGAGCAAGTTGGATAACATACCGCCAGGCACTTGATAAATCAAGGTCTTAGGCTCGGTGTCCTTAACCTTAGGATTGAGAATGCCTTCCGCCCGGAACTTGTCGCGGATACCGTTGAAGTAAACCGCTGCCGCTTCTACTTCTTTCATATCCACGCCTGTCTTGAAGCCTAAGTCTTCTAAGGCTAAAACCATAGATTCTGTCGCTGGCTGGCTAGTCCCGCCAGAGAAGGATGACAAGGCTGTGTCGATAATGTCGGCCCCGGCTTCTGCTACCTTGAGGTAGGTCATCTCAGAAATCCCGCTAGTTGCATGGGTGTGGACTTCCAAAGGTAAATCTACCTTATCCTTGATACGGCTAACCAATTCATAACCTGCTTGCGGTGTTAGAACCCCTGCCATATCCTTGATACAGATAGAATCTGCCCCGAATTTGGCCATGCGTCCTACCAAGTCCACATAGTAGTCTAGGGTGTGTACGGGACTAGTGGTGTAGGAGATAGCTGTTTGAGCCAAGCCCCCTGCTTCCTTGGTTGCTTCGATTGAGGTTTGTAGGTTGCGCACATCGTTCAAGGCATCGAAGATACGGATAATATCAATCCCATTTTCGACTGATTTTTGCACGAAAAGCTTGACCACATCGTCCGCGTAGTTACGGTAACCTAGCAGGTTTTGACCCCGCAAGAGCATTTGTAACTTGGTATTTTTGACCGCTGCGCGGATTTGACGCAGACGTTCCCATGGATCTTCGTTTAAGAAGCGGATGCAAGAGTCGAAGGTCGCACCGCCCCATACTTCTAGGGCATGGAAGCCCGCTTGATCCAAAGTTTTCAAAATTGGCAACATATCTTCCGTCGTCATACGAGTGGCAATTTGGCTTTGTTGGCCATCCCGTAAGACCGTTTCAGTGATACGAATTAATTTGCTCATAGTTTATTCCTTTCCTTAAGGGGATTCAGTCTGGGCCTCATAGTTAGCGACGGCCTGACTGATATAGGCCTGCATGTCCGCTACTGAGTGTTGGCGTGAGCGAGCACACTGCTTGGCGTCTGCTTGGCAGAGGAAGCACTGGCGCGGGGCCAATCCTAACTGCCGGCGACTGATAGGACAAGGTATGCCTTCCACCAGTTCCAGCACATCCAAGTCCAGTAGGCGACCTAAGGGGTGCTGCCCTTCAAAGGCCACTAAATGGCGCTTAACTAGCTCAGCCTCCTGGCTAACCACCCAATAGGCCTCTAACCCTGTCACGGCCTCCAGCACATCCTGGTAGAGGACCGCCTCTTGGGCCAAATGGTCACTGACTAGCTGGGCTAGCTGGCGACCTATTTTAGCTAGACCCTCAGAGATTTTGACAGGTCCCGGCGTATTGAGGGTCATGGAAACCAAGACTGCCGGCGCATACCTTTCTAGCAAATGCGCCTGGCGTTGGCTCCGCGCCTCGCGGGCTGATAGAACCTGGCCCAAATGGACCTCAGGTCCATCAAAGAGTCCCTTAGACATTGCGCACCACGTCGATGACGCTACCGTCACGATATTCGATGACCGCTACGACCTTGTCCCCGTATTGAATCGGTTCTGGGTTGCCCACGATGCTGTAGGCTTTTTCTTTGAGTTCTTGGATGGTGTATTGAGGCACCTTGAGAGACTTGAAGTGCTCAACTAAGTCTGGGCGATTAGGGTTAACCGCAATCCCAATCTCAGTGACGACCACGTCCACACTAGTCCCTGGCGTTACAACCGTATTAACAGTGTCTACGAATGTTGGAATGCGTCCACGTACTAATGGTGAAATCACCATGGACATCTTAGAAGCAAAGGCGGTGTCACTGTGACCACCTGAAGCCCCACGGATAACCCCATCCGAACCGGTCATGACATTAACGTTGAAGTCAGTATCGACTTCCAAAGCAGACAAGATGGCGACATCCAAACGGTTAACCATGGCCCCTTTGGACAATGGGTTAGCATACATGCTAGCATCGATTTCATAGTGGTCTGCATTGCGCCCTAAGGACACTGCAGATGGGTGATCAAAGTCTTGTACGTCGATGACTTTCTCAACCAGTCCTTCTTCTAAAAGTTCAACCATGGCATTGGTAATCCCACCTAGCACGAAGCTAGCTTTAATGCCGTCTTTAATCATTTGTTCGCGGATAAAGCGGGTTGCAGCCAGAGAGGCACCACCTGTACCAGTTTGGAAGGAGAAGCCTTCCTTATAGTAAGGAGAACCTGTAATAACCTTAGAAGCATATTCTGCAATCAAGAGCTCTTTAGGGTTCTTAGTGAAGCGAGTTGCCCCCTTAGCAATCCCTTGAGGGTCCCCAATGGCATCTACTACGACCACATAGTCCACGTCTGTTTGCGGAATGGAAATTGGCGTGTTTGGATATGGCACCAAGGAGTCAGTGATGACCACTACTTGGTCCGCATATTTAGCATCAATCATGGCATAACCCAAGGAACCACAGGTGGCTTTCCCTTTGGTCCCGTTGACGTTCCCATATTCATCAGAACTTGGGGCACCTAAGAAAGCTACGTCAATGTGGATGTCACCAGCCGTAATGGCACGGGCACGTCCCCCGTGGGAACGAATAACGACTGGATTTTCCATAATACCGGAAGAAATCGCAGCCCCTAACTTGTCACGCAGACCACTAGAGGTAATGTTGGTGATGACCCCATTTTTGATGTGTTCGATGAGGGGCTCATGTACGTTGGCAATAGAAGAAGGTGCGATGGAGAGATTCTTAATCCCCATTTTAGCAATTTCTTCCATGACCATGTTGATGACATAGTCCCCTTCCCGGAAATGGTGGTGGAAGGAAATCGTCATGCCGTCTTTGAGGCCGGTCTTTTCAATAGCTTCGCGAAGGCTACCTAAGAGTTTTTCTTGGCGCGGCTCAACGGGTTTTACCTTACGGCTTGAGGCTTCATAAGGTTTAATCCGTGCCAGCTCTCCTTCGTAGACGCCATATTGATCGGCGATTGCTTGTGGAATTTCACGTCCTGCTTTGTTGACTACCATCTTAAATTTCCTCCTCGCTAATGAGTCCCGCTGCTTTGGCTAGGGCAATGACCCGCTCAGCGCGTTCCACGATTGGCTTGTCGACCATTTTCCCTTTGACTGAGATGACGCCAGAGCCTTTAGCTTCGGCTTCACGAATGCCCCAGATGATTTCCTTAGCTTGTTGGATTTCCTTCTCAGTTGGGGCATATACTTCATTAACCACTGGAATTTGGCGTGGGTTGATGACCGATTTACCATCGAAACCTAATTGCTTGATGCGGGTTACTTCCTCACGGAAGCCGTCCATATTGTCCACGTTAGAGTAGACTGTATCGATGGCCGCAATTCCTGCTGCACGCGCTGCATGTAGAATCATGCTACGAGCAAAGAAGAGTTCCTGGCCATCAGGATAACGGCGAGTCTTCATGTTAGTCACATAGTCTTCCGCCCCTAAGGCAATCCCAATCAGACGGTCAGATGCCTTAGCAATCTCACGAGCATTAAGCACCCCTTCGGCTGATTCGATGGCGGCCATCATCTTAGTGCGACCAAGAGGAATATTATTTTCCTGCTCGACACGGGTAATAATAGCATCCACATCCACGATATCTTGGGCATTTTCGGTCTTAGGCAAACGTACCACGTCAACACCAGCCAAGACTACCGCTTCGATGTCTAAAGCACCGGTAGTGTCCAGACCATTAATCCGCACAACCGTTTCAACATTGCTGTAGTCAAAAGTTTTGAGGGCGAAGTGCACCAAGGTGCGGGCAGAGTCTTTTTCCTTAAGGGAGACTGCGTCTTCTAGGTCAAACATAATAGAGTCAGCCCCGTAAAGTGGTGCGTCGCGCAACATGGCAGCATTAGCACCAGGGACAAACATCATTGTTCTTCTTAAGCGTTCCATGAGTCAATCTCCTTCCAGTTATATTCTGATAACTCAGCAGCACGGTGGGCCACCGTAATGGTCCGGGCTTGGATGGTACAATCTAAGGCACCCTTATCAACTGCTACTACTTGAGCTGATTGAATGCCTAGGCGGGTCAAGGTGTCTTCAATGACACGACGAATTTGCGCCCCAAATTGTTTTTCGACTGAACTTTCTAATTGAATGTCAATCCGTCCAGCATCACTTGGATTCAAGGTAATCATAATATCGCTTGATTCCAAGGTGCCAACAACTGCACTTTTTTTAATTTCCATCTTTATTCCACCTTTTCTCTCTGGGCATCTTGGCCCAGTAAGTCTTGTGACTGTATGTAATGATAGGTTGACTGTGGGACTAGGTTGACCCAGTCAGCTAGCTTCCCTGCTTGAATCGCTGCCCGTACGCGGGTCGCACTAATGACCTGGCCGTCCTTTTCTAGACGGGGGATAATCTTTAGGTCTAAGTCCTGGCCGAAGGCTTGGGCCAAGGCCTGATTGTAGACTTGGGTGACCGGCGATAGGGGTTCTTCCCCTACAAAGCGAATGGCAATCTCTAGGCTAGGCGCAATGAAGGCTTTGAAGACTTGCGCATCAAGCTCTGCCTGGACCTGAGCCACCGCCAAATCCGCCCTTTCCTTAAGGAAGTAGGAGGGGAAGGTAGCCTGCGAGACCATATAATCTCGGCTAGGCAGGACGGTAACATTGGTTAAATCTGCCACCCCGGCTTGGACCATCTTGAAACGATCTTGAGCGCTAAAATAGGACCGATCTTCGGATACAACGAAGATATAGAGGTGGTCACAGGCTGATATGGCCTGCTCTACCAAATAGCGATGCCCTAGGGTAAAGGGATTGGCATTCATGACAATGGCCCCATTTCGGGAACTCTCCACCTTATACTGCCTCAAATAGGTCAGATAGTCCTGAAAGGACGGAAAGCCCTGCTCCATAAAGAGCAAGGCTTGGGTTTGCGCCAGAAGCCGAAAGCCCAAGGCCTTAAAGTAAGGAAGATTCTTTGGTTTAGTATAGACGAAGCGATTGGTCAAGCCTTCCTGGTCCAAACGTTCCAGGAGAGCCATGACAACCTGCGTCAGCAGATTCTCTGACTGATAGGCGGCGCAAACCACCAAGCACTTGAGAATCTTGCCGTCCAAGGACCCGGTCGCTGCCAAGCGCGTCCCATCATAGATGCCGATCGTATAATCGACCGTTTCCTGGTCACTCAGATTGGCTGCTTGCATTAAGGTCTGCCAATCTCGCAAAGCTTGTGGGTCACGATCCAACCAGAGGCGTCTGGTCACATAGCCGTCCATTTTGTCTTAGTCCTTTTCGACTGGGAAGTACTTGATGAGGAGTTCAGATGCCCCGTATAAGATACCGAGAACCAAGAAGACCCCACCCATCCCAATCAGCATGAGTTCAAAAGCTTGTCGTAAGTTATCTAAATTCATAAGTGTTACCTCGCAATCTTAGTGGATGAAGTAAGACAACAAGAGCCCGCCGGCAATAACGGAGGCAATTTGCCCAGAAACGTTAGCCCCTACAGCATACATCAAGATGAAGTTTTGAGGGTCTTCTTCTGTTGCCATCTTCTGAATCACACGGCTAGACATTGGGAAGGCAGAAATACCAGCCGCCCCAATCATTGGGTTGATCTTGTCCTTGCGGAAGAGGTTCAAGATTTTGGCGAAGATAACGCCCCCGATAGAGTCCATAATGAAGGCTACCAAACCGAACAAGATAATCATCAAGGTTTGAACATTCAAGAAGAGGCTAGCTTGCATCTTAACTGAAATGGTAATCCCTAAGAGGATTGACACGATATTAACCAATTCGTTTTGAGCGGTTGCTGATAAACTATCTAAGACACCACACTCACGTAATAAGTTCCCGAACATGAGGAAACCTACCAATGGTAAGGCGATTGGTGCGATAAAACCAGCTACGATGGTGATAACGATTGGGAAGAGGATTTTAGTCATCTTAGATACGCCTTCAGCATGGTAAGTCATGCGGATCTTGCGTTCTTCTTTGGTTGTTACTAACTTAATAGCAACTGGTTGAATAATCGGCACTAAAGCCATGTAAGAGTAAGCCGCAACCGTGATTGCCCCCAAGAGATGAGGTGCCAATTGGTTGGCTACGAAGATAGAAGTAGGACCGTCGGCCGCACCGATAATCCCGATAGAAGCTGCTTCGCGGATGTCAAAGCCTGCTAATACTGCCACTACGACGACGAAGAAAATCCCGAATTGGGCTGCCGCACCGAAGAGCAACATGAAAGGATTTTGAAGTAATGGCCCGAAGTCAATCATAGCCCCAATCCCAATGAAGATAAGTAGAGGGAAAAGTTCTGTCTCAATCCCGGCGCGGAAGAGAATATCTAAGACCCCGTGTTGGGTTACGTTACCGACGGTTTGGTCTAGAACCCCTGAACCTGGGAAGTTAACCAGAATCGTCCCTAAGCCCATTGGTACCAGCAAGGTTGGTTCGTATTCCTTCTTAATTCCCAGATACATGAGTAGGCCACCAATGACCATCATGAAAACTTGACCAATGTTAATGGTCGTAATACCTTGAATTAATGTTTCCACTGTCTGTCTCCTTTACTGACTAGATTAGTTGATGGTAATGAGGGCATCACCTGGGTTGACTACTTGGCCGTTAGCCACATGAATCCCTGATACGACCCCTGCTTTAGATGCTACGATTTCGTTTTCCATCTTCATGGCTTCTAAGATCATCAGTGGTTGGTTCTCAGCCACTGTGTCCCCAACGTTAACTAAGATGCGGAGAATGGTCCCTGGCATTGGGGATGGCATGGCATCTGCTCCGGCTGGTGCTACAGAAACTGGAGCGGCTGGCGCTGGGCTTGCTTCTGCTGCAGGTTCGCTAGCTGGCGCTGCTGGCGCAGGCGCTGGAGCTACTGGTGCTGGTGCAACTGGAGCAGCTGGCGCTACGGCCCCAATTTCTTCCATTTCTACCAAGTATTCTTTGCCGTCAACTTTGATTTTGAATTTGCGTAACATATTGTATAATTCCTCCTAAATAAATCCATAATCCTTATGTGCGTTTTTGATAAATGTGCTTGACCGCCCATTGGCTGTCAGGGGCGTCCCCAGCCGCAATGGCTGACGCAATCACCGATACAGTGGTCGCTTCGGGGTTGCGTTTTAAGACGCGCTTGACCACAAATTGACTGTCGGGATAATTGGCCGCTGCTAGAGCAGAAGCAATCACGCTGACTTCTAGCGCCTCTTCTGAGTCGGCCGCCACATAGGCTGCTACTGGCTCCCATTCTGCCTCAAAAGCAGCCTGCTGAGCTTGCGCTTGTGCTTGGCTCTCTGCTTCTTCAGCGCGGCGTCGGCCGCCAAATAATCGTCTGAGTAGTTCCATTTCTTCACTCCCTTCCAGATTAATCTACTACTTGTATTATACCCTAAACTAGCGCTTACACTAGTCAAATACTGTTCTTTTTGTGTTCTATTAGGCCAAGATTTTGATTTAGTCTTCCTATTTAAGCAAGGCGTCTTTTTTGGCTATACAAATTTCCTGAGCCCTTGTTTTTTAAGTGTTCTTTTTAGCTAAAGCCCTTTCTTTTTGTCTAAACATTCGCTATGATACAGGCATAAAGTAAACGCGTTCATTTCATGGAATGGCCGTGTCGGGTCTAGGTCAGAAGGTTTTAGCGACTTTTGGCTCCTGCCCATGCTATTATTATTTTAATTTCAGAAAGGAAGATATGATGTTACTCACAGTCTTTGCTTATGCAATGATGGTTGTCTTCATGTATGTCATCATGAAGAAGAAAATGTCACCATTCACTGCCTTAGTACTCATTCCGCTTGCTTTTGCGCTGGTAGCAGTCTTAACTGGCGTGGTCCAAGATGTCAACATCGGGACACTCGTTCGCCAAGGTCTCTTTGGCAACAACTCCAAGGATAAACTTACTGCAATGAAAGGGACGGCTGAAACCGGGGTTATGCTCCTCTTCGCCATCCTCTACTTCTCTCTCATGTTAGATTCCGGTCTCTTCGACCCAATCACTAACAAAATGATTCGCTACGCTAAAGGCGATCCAATGAAAGTCCTCGTGGCTACTGCTATTGTTGCGGCCGCTGTTTCCATGAACGGTGACGGAACGACCACTACCTTGATTTGCTGCTCGGCCTTCGTGCCAATCTACAAGAAACTCGACATGAAACTCATGAACTTGGGTGTCTTAGTTATCTTGCAAAACACCATCATGAACCTCTTGCCATGGGGTGGCCCAACCGCTCGTGCCATGTCCGTCTTGGGCGTTGAAGCTGACATCTTGGGTTACTTAGCACCAGGGATGGTTCTCTCTATCCTTTATGTAATCTTCTTCGTTGCCCGTGGTATGGGTAAAAAAGAACGTGCTCGTTTAGGTATCAAAGAGTTAACCGATGCTGAGCTAGATGAATTGACTACTATTTCCGACCCTGAAGTCTTGGCTATCCGCCGTCCTCAAAACTTCTGGATTAACGCCGTTATGACCTTAGTCCTAATTGGTTGGTTAGTAGCTGGCTCCTTCATCGACGCTATCGAAGTTAAGCCTGTCGTTCTCTTCTTAATCGGGACCGGCTTAGCCATGATGATTAACTACCCAGACCTCAAGACTCAATCCAAACGTATTGGTGAAAACGCTGGGGATGCGGTACAAGTGGTCCTCCTCGTCTTCGGGGCAGGGGTCTTCATGGGGCTCTTCCAAGGGACTGGTATGGCCAAGGCCTTGACCGACAGCATCGTCCATATCATTCCACAACAATTAGCAGGCTTCTGGAGCTTGATTATTGCCCTCATCTCCGTACCAGGGACCTTCTTCTTAACCAACGATGGTTTCTACTACGGGGTGCTGATTCCATTCGCAGAAATCGGTCGTCAATATGGCTTCACCGATATGCAAATGGCCTTGGCTTCTCTCATGGGGCAAGCCTTCCACCTCTTGAGCCCACTGGTTGCCTTCATCTACCTCTTGCTCCGCTTAACTGGCTTGGACATGGGCGAATGGCAACGTGAATCTGCTAAGTACGCTGCAGTGGTCTTCGTTATCTTCGTGGTTACCATCGTCTTAATGGGCCACATGCCACTCTACTTAGCACAATAATACTTAAGACAAAAGAGCTAGGACTAAGTCCTAGCTCTTTTTTTGTGTCCCTATGCAAATTGTGCTAACTTATGCACGTAAATTTCCTAACTCAGACCCTATCTATCAATAGATAGATTGATAGATAGGGTAGCAAAGCCAGATTGCTTGGTTAGAGTTGGGAAGTTGGCTGCTCCCAGAATTCTGGTACCTGAGCCAAGATCTCATCAGCTGTCTTCAAGCTGGCTTCTTCGACACTCAGGCCTGTCTTCTTAAGGTAGTAGCGCACCAAGTGATAGCCACAACTATAGCCCGCTGCATAGGGCAGACCGACTGGGCGCCCCCCTTGCACTTGAGTCAATTCATCCCCGTAGAGATAAGGAGCGGCCCCATAGAGGTTAGAGATATCAAGATTAGCCTTGATTTTGGGCTTGATTAGACTGTCTAAGGTCGCCAAATCGGTCTTGGTCACCCAAGGACCTAGATAGTCGGGACCGTAGAGTTTTAACACGAAATTCTCAGCCAAGCCTTCTGCTATCATAAGTTCCTTCAGGGCGCCTTGTTGCCAATCCACAAATTGGTAGCGCACATTATGGTTACATTCATGGGCCAAGGCCGCTGGCAAACGTCGCAAGGTCTCTTGGCTTGGTACCAAGGACAAGAAGATGTAGCCCGGAATCCCACCTTCACCCAGATAATTATCATTGAGGCGCATGACAGGACTCTCCGCCTTGCCTAGCAAGATTGCTAAGACATATTCTTTGCATGGTGGATGGATTCCTGCCTGCTCGAAACTGTCAATGGCCAGATGGAAAGCTTTTTCGAGCCCCTGATAAACTGAATCGTCTAGTGCTTCAATATCAGCGCTATGTTCAGACCTTAAGTTAAAGGGTGTTAGATTGGCCAAGCTCAAAATCTGTAGGGCATCCGCCCCCTGTCCAGCTTCTATACTTAAACCCTGGCGGGCAAATTTCCCCCGGAAAGGCGCTAAAACTTCCTTCCTGAATAAGGCTTCGCCCTGCTCTGGGGATAAGGTCAAGACTTGTCGATAGACTTGATCTGTACGAATAATCTTTAAGTTCATCCTAATTCCTCCTTTTTCTCTATTAGTCTACACCTTAACCTTACGTTAGGGTCAAGCCCTATGTTATACTAAATACTAGATTTTACTAAAAAGGAGGAGCAGGCATGATTTATCGGGTCAAAGAAGCTGCTCAGTTAGCTGGAGTTTCCCCTCGAACACTCCACCACTATGATGCCATTGGCCTCTTACCAGCTAAGAAAGAGGCCAATGGCTACCGCTATTACCAAGAAGAAGATTTGGAGCGTCTCCAGCTCATCCTCTACTATAAATACTTAGGTCTCTCACTAGAGGACATTGGCAAGTTGCTAGAGGCTAATAGCACTAATTTCCTCCAACTTCTGGAGCAACAGCTGACTCAACTACAATCAGAGCGCCATCGTTTAGACACCTTAATAGAAACCTTAACGGCTAGCATCCAAGCTAAAAAAGCAGGCCAGTCCCTATCACCACAAGCGCAATTTCGCGGTTTTAGCTATCCAGATATGCTGCCCTATGTTAGCCAAGCGCGACAAGATTACGGCCTAGACGTCATGATTGAGACTGAAAAGCGCCAAGAGGGGCAGAAAATAGAGGTCGCCGAGAAGTTCAATGCGGTCTTTCGCCAATGGGCTCAGCATTTTGAGGCCGGACTTTCAATCGAGTCGGAGCCTGTCCAAAGCTTATGTCAAGAACTCTACCGTCTCCTCAATACCTATGCCTTTGACTGTTCCCTGACCGTCTTCGGCTACATTGGGCAAAACTATCAAGACAATCCCGATTTTCGCCACAATCTCAATCGCTTTGCTCCCGATTTAGCAGCATTCGTCAGTCAAGCTATCCAATATTTTGTCCGCCACGCTAAATCCTAAGGGCCCTAACAAGGTCTTGGCTTGGCTAAAGTCCCTATTTTTAGGTATAATGGACATGATGACATCAAAAAGAAAAGGAGAATCCCTATGTCTGCGATTATCGAGGCGGTCAAACGCAACTTAGATATTACTCAGAATAAACCCCTCAAGATTTCGCTCTACGAAGCCTTTCGTAAGACGATTATCTTGGGCCAAATCCCAGCTGGCACCCGGATCAATGAGAAGGAATTCTCTACAGCCCTCAACATTAGTCGGACGCCCATCCGCTATGCCCTAACAGAATTAACTAAGGAACTCTTAGTAGAGCATATTCCTAAGATTGGCATTATTGTCAAAGGCATTAGCATCAAGGACGCCCTAGAAATCTACGATATTCGTAAGGCCCTAGACACCTTAGCCACGATTAAGGCTATGACCTTGATGACACCCGAAGACTTCCAGGAACTTCAAGCTATCCTAGAAGAGTGCGAGCAGCTCAACCAGGCCGACCGCGTGGATGAGGTCTTGGCTAACTTTACTAAATTTAATGACTTCATCTATGCCAAGAGCCAGATGACGCGTTTGCGAGATATCGTCTCTGAGCTGCGGACCTATGTCATTTATTTCCGCGACTTGTCCATTCGCTCCTCCCAACGCCGGAGCGCAGCCTTAGAAGAACACTGGCTGATTTACCGCGGTATGTGCAACCACGATATTGATCAGATTACCCTCATTACCCACGAACATCTGGATCGGTCCTTGCGCTTCATCCTCAAGCAAATGGAGAAACTCCACATTGACTAATAAGACGCTCTCTTCTGATTATCTGGCAGACCTAGCCTGCCAAGCCCTGGCTTTTGAAGTTCAACTGGCACCTAAACCTGGCCTAGTGGACCCCTGGTCCAATGGCGCCCACCAGGATATGACGCCCCAAACCTTCGCCGCTAGTATCGAGGCTTTACGGCCTTATTTTAAGGGCTATGTCCAATTAGGCCAAACACATGCGGGGGCGCCTGATCAGCTCTTCCAAGCCCTACGTCAGCTAGGACAAGAAGCCGAAGCCGCTATGTTAACTGCGACTGCTGGCGTCAACACCCACAAGGGGGCTAATTTTTCCTTCGCCCTCTTATTAGGTGCCTTGGGAGCCTGCCAGGGCGACCTGGAAGCTAGCTGGCCTTTGATTAAGGCCATGACCCAGCATCTCGTGACCCAGGATTTTGCTCATTTGGCCCAAAAAACCTCCCTCTCTTATGGCGAACGACTTTACTTGGAACATGGCATCACCGGGGTCCGGGGCGAAGCAGCAGCAGGCTATCCGGTCTTACGCCAAGGCTTGCTACCCTTTGTCTATCAGCGCCAAGACCTGGATCAACGCCAGCTTTGGTTGCAGGCTCTGGTCTATTTAATGGCTACTGTCCAAGATGGCAACCTACTCCATCGGGGTGGTTTGTCAGCCTTGGCCCAAGTTCAAGACGAAATGAGTCGACTCTTAGGCCAGCTGCCTGACTTATCCTTGCCCCAACTCGAAGAGCGGCTCATGGCCTATGACCAGGTTCTCATCGAACGTCACCTCAGCCCCGGCGGCAGTGCCGATTTCTTGGCTCTAGGCTATTTCTGCACCCTGCTGCCATCCGCTTAATCTTCGCTCGCTAAGTAGTCCAACTTGGCGAGTTTTTTTCTTTGGTCTAAAAGCTTATTCAGGGCTTTGACTTGCAGAATCCGAACGTTTGTCATATTATCTAACATAAGAGGTCAGGAAGCAGTTGACCCCTCATTTGACATTCCGTATAATCATAAACAATAAAAGAAGGTGACAACTATGGCAGCCAAAGAATTCCGCAAATCTCTGGCCGTATTTCCCATCGGGACCGTCATGACTCTAACAGGCTTGACTGCCCGGCAAATTCGGCATTACGAAGATTTCGGTCTGGTAGTGCCCGGCAGAAGCTCGACCAATCGCCGCCTCTACTCGCTCAACGATGTAGATCGGCTCTTGGAAATTAGTGATTTGCTCGAGGAAGGCATGACCCTAAAGGGCATCAAACGCCGCTTCGAGTCAGAAGCCGAGCGTCCTCATATGGGGCAACCTACTACCAGTCAGCCCCTGACTGACCAAGATGTCCGTCGGATTTTATGGGATGAGTTAGACATCCAAGGTCGATTTCGCTAAGTCTGGCTAGACTGACTAGCCTACTATCAAAAGGAGGATTTCCATGCCAACCACTCAATGGACCAAAGAAAGTATCTTACTAGACGCCAAGGAACGCAATGTCCGCTATGTTCGGCTCATGTTCACCGACATTACCGGAACCATCAAAAACGTCGAAGTGCCTGTCTCCCAATTAGAAAAGGCCTTAGACAACAAAATGATGTTCGACGGTTCTTCAATTGAAGGCTTTGTCCGGATTGAAGAGAGCGATATGTACTTGGTACCTGACTACAATACTTGGCTAGTCTTCAACTGGGAAGATGGCGCTGGCGACACCAAGATTGCCCGCTTAATCTGTGACGTTAACAGTGTGGATGGTCTGCCTTTCCAAGGTGACCCTCGTAGCAACCTCAAGCGCATTCTCAAACGCATGGAAAACCTTGGCTTCACATCCTTCAACATTGGGCCAGAGCCAGAATTCTTCCTCTTCAAATTAGATGAAAAAGGCCAGCCAACCATGCAACTCAACGACAACGGTGGCTACTTTGACTTGGCGCCCAACGACTTGGCCGAGAACTGCCGTCGTGATATTGTCTTGGAACTAGAAGCTCTTGGCTTTGAAATTGAAGCCAGCCACCACGAAGTAGGTCCTGGCCAACACGAAATCGACTGGAAATATGCAGACGCCCTTCGTTCAGCAGACAATATCCAAACCTTCAAACTCATTGTGAAATCCGTGGCCCGTCGCCACAACTTGCACGCGACCTTCATGCCTAAGCCAATCTTCGGCATTGCCGGGAGCGGGATGCACTGTAACATGTCCCTCTTTAACGAATCAGGTAATGCCTTCTACGATCCTGACACAGAAGACCAACTCTCCCAAACCGCCCTCTACTTTATCGGTGGCTTGCTCAAGTATGCTCGTGCCTACACGGCTATCTGTAACCCACTCGTTAACTCCTACAAGCGGCTGGTACCTGGCTACGAGGCCCCTGTCTACGTAGCTTGGTCTGGTCAAAACCGTTCACCGCTTATCCGGATTCCGGCAGCTCGAGGTAACTCTACTCGGATTGAAGCGCGGAGTGTAGACCCAGCGGCTAACCCTTACTTGGCTCTGTCTGTCCTCTTGGCAGCCGGCCTCAAGGGGATCGAAGATAAGATTATGCCACCTTCTGCTGTTGACCGTAATATCTACACCATGACCCGCGAAGAGCGTCTCACTGAAGGGGTAGAAGACCTACCAGGTTCCTTGCGTGCAGCCCTCAAAGAGCTCAAGAAAGAACCTGTCATTTTGGAAGCCTTGGGTGACCACATCGCACAGAACTTTATCGCTGAGAAGACTGCCGAATACTTCGCTTATCAAAAGCAAGTCACCCAATGGGAACTAGAACAATACTTCAAAAACTATTAATCAACAAGTTAGAGGCTGGTGTAACACCCAGCCTCTCTTTATTAAGTCTCTGTAACAGGCAACCAGATTAGGTGCTTTATGTTCCAGGTTTTGATACAATAACTAAGGATTGTATCAGAGAAATTCTTTGATTTCTTGCCAGAAAATTCATATTTATCATATATTTCTCTGTTATACTTCTCTTATGATTGATTTACTAAACCAAAGGAGCTGGCCCTATGCGCAAACGTCGTAAAAATACGATTGCCGTTGTTACCTTCTTCTTGCTCTTGATTTGCGGGACGGCGATTGTCGTTTTCCTTAAGGAAAATACGCATCAGGCATCAAAATTGAATAACCAAGTGGCTGGCCAAGAACATATTGCTCAGGTCCCAAGTAGTGAAGTGACCTCTACCTCTAGCACACCTGAGTCGTCTAGTGAGTCAGAATCGGCACCTTTCAACACGGTCCCTTTGCAGCTATCGGATGATTCTCTAGTTCACAACCTATCCAAGGACGAGCTCTCTGAAGTCTTGCAAGATATCCAAACCCAGGACTATCAGAACGACTTACTTAATGCCCAGTCTGACATCGTCGCTGCTATCAACAAGCACCGCCAAAATATCAGCGAGCTAGGCTATCTCTTCCTGCCTCAAAAACCAGCCGAAGTTAGCCAGTTGCAGAACGTCAAACAATTGGACATTCCACTCTATCTGCAAAAAGACCCTAAATGGCGGACCCTCCAATACGGAACGGACACCACTCGCCAATTGGGCGAAAATGGCTGTGCTATCCTCTCCTTGGCTATGATTCATGCCTACTATAATCCGCAAGCTACGGTGACACCGCAGACCATTCTGGATTGGAGCAAGGACCAGTACTATGTCCACAACCAAGGAACTTCCTGGAACATTTTCTATGACTTCGCTCAATCCTTCAATTATCAGTTCACCAATTTCGGTAATAACTTTGAAGAAGCCATGCAGGCTGTCAACCAAGGCCAAGCCATTGTAGCAACGGTTAAACCAGGCCTCTTCACTGAAACTGGCCATATTCTCGTCATTCGTGGCTACCAAGATGGCCAAGTCTATGTCAACGACCCTAATGATGACCCAAGCAAAATGTTCAGCATTAAGGCTATTCCAGCCCAAACCATGATGGAAGAAGGCGTCAACTATTGGGCCCTATCCAAATAAGCATCATTTCAGGAGCTAAGGCTCCTGATTTTTTGGCATTATCTCGCGGAGGAAAATTCTATGCAAACTAGCGACAGACAAAACCAACAACTTAAAATTGCCGCCCGTGGGGCCTTAGTCGGCATTGTCGTCTATCTGATTATTTCTAGCCTCAAATTAGGCGCCGCTTATTTCTTCCACTCAGCTTCTCTCAGAGCCGATGGTCTTAACAACTTAACGGACATCATCTCATCGATTTTGATTTTTATTGGCCTTCGAATTGCCCGTAAACCAGCAGATGAAGATCATTATTTTGGTCACTCCAAATTTGAACCCCTGGCCAGCTTCGCCACCTCTCTCATCATGTTTACGGTCGGCCTAGAAGTCATCAAATCTTCAGCAGAACGCTTTATAGCCCAGGATTATCCGACACCCGACCTCCAAGCTCTTTGGGTGGGGCTGGCTGCCAGTGTCATTTTACTCGTCACCCAGCGCTACATCCATTATTTAGCCCAGCAAACTCAAAGCATGGGCCTCAAGGCCAGTGCCAAGGATCTCTTCAGTGACTTTTTGACAACACTTGCTACTATGGTGGCCATTGCTGCTTCAAGTCTAGGCTTAGCCTGGCTAGATATTCTGACAGCCCTCATCATCGGGGCCATTATTCTTCATACTGCCTATACCATTTTCAAAGATTCGACCTTTGAATTATCAGATGGTTTTGACCAAGAGGAACTAGAAGCCTATCGCGCAATTGTCCTCAAGCACCCTCACATCCGTGCTGTGCCGCAAATTCGCGCTCGTCTCTGTGGCCAGTATGTCCACGTGGATATCACCGTTTTAATTGACGGTCATCTTTCAGTTATTCAATCTCATCACATAACAGAGGAAATCGAACAGATTTTAGCGTATAATTATAATGTGTATGATGTCGATGTCCATGTCGAACCATATTTCCAAACCAATCTCAATCAGTAAAGGGGTATGTTTATGTCATCAGTTGTTGTTGTAGGAACTCAATGGGGCGATGAAGGTAAAGGGAAAATTACCGACTTCCTAAGCGAGAATGCCGAAGTCATCGCGCGCTACCAAGGTGGCGACAATGCCGGTCACACCATTCAGTTTAGTGGCAAGACCTTCAAGTTACACCTCATTCCTTCCGGGATTTTCTCCCCTGACAAAATCAGCGTCATCGGCAATGGCGTCGTCGTTAACCCTAAGTCTATCGTGGAAGAACTTGCCTACCTACATGGCGAAGGTGTCTCAACCGATAATCTTCGTATCTCTTCACGCGCCCATGTTATCTTGCCTTATCATATTGTCTTGGACAAGCTCCAAGAAGCCTCTAAAGGCGATAACAAGATTGGGACTACTAACAAAGGGATTGGCCCAGCCTATATGGATAAATCTGCTCGGGTTGGGATTCGGATTGCCGACTTATTAGACCGTGAAATCTTTGAAGAACGCCTACGGACTAACTTGGCAGAGAAGAACCTCTTTATTGAACGCGTTTATGGCGCCGAACCCCTCCGTTTTGAAGATATTTTTGAAGAGTACTATCAATACGGACAAGAAATTAAACAATACGTGACTGACACCTCCGTTATCTTGAACGATGCCTTAGATCAAGGCAAGCGCGTCCTCTTCGAAGGAGCTCAAGGGGTCATGTTGGACATCGACCAAGGGACTTATCCTTTCGTTACTTCCTCTAACCCAGTCTCTGGTGGGGTCACTATCGGGAGTGGAGTCGGCCCAACCCGTATCAATCGTGTCGTCGGTGTCTGCAAGGCCTACACCTCTCGTGTCGGCGATGGCCCATTCCCTACTGAACTCTTCGATGAAATTGGCCACCAAATCCGCGAAGTCGGTCGTGAATATGGGACAACGACCGGTCGTCCTCGTCGGGTAGGTTGGTTTGACTCTGTTGTCATGCGTCATTCCCGTCGGGTATCCGGTATTACCAACCTCTCCCTTAACTCCATCGACGTTCTGACCGGCCTCGAAACCATTAAGATTTGTACCGCCTATAAGACACCAGATGGCCAAGTGATTGAGTACTATCCAGCTAGCCTCAAGTTGCTCAAATCTTGTACGCCTGTCTATGAAGAATTACCAGGTTGGACTGAAGACATTACGTCTTGTCGCCGTTTGGAAGACCTGCCTTTGAATGCCCAAAACTATGTCCGTCGTATTAGCGAATTAGTGGGAGCTAAAATTGCCACCTTATCCGTAGGACCAGACCGCGAACAAACCATGATTCTAGAAAGCGTATGGCGTAACTAAACGATAAAAATCCCCGTCTGTCATCAGATAGACGGGGATTTTTGTGCTTATGATTCTTTTTGTGGGGCAAAGTACTGAGCGACAGCTTCCTTATAAGCTACTAACCAGTCAGCCATAGTCTGACGCGTTAAGGGGCAGTCGAAAGCCTCATAGCCATGATAGGCGCCCGGATAAACACGATACTTGGCAGCTACACCTGCAGTCTGCAGTCGCTTCATATAGTCGAGTGTTTCATCCAAAAAGGGGTCTAAGTCCCCTACGTGCGTGTAGGCGGGAGGCATACCACTTAAGTCTAATGCCCGATAGGGCGCTGCATAGATGGGCACCTCCTCAGATCCATAGAGGTCCCCTAGATAGAGTTGCCAGCCTGCCTGATTCTTAATCTGGTTCCAAATCATTTGCCGATTGCCCTTCATGGACTCTGTCGATAGACGATCATCAATCATTGGATAAATGGGCATATGAAAAGCCACTTGCACCTGATCCCGATCTCTAGCATAGAGGACTGTGGCAATGGTAAGTCCACCACCAGCACTAGGTCCTCCCACAAAGAGTTGGTCAGGATTGACCCCTAGTTGGTCTGCTTCTTCCTTGAGCCAGACTAGGCTAGCGTAGGCATCTTCTAAGGCTGCCGGATAGGGCTCCTGAGCAGACAGCCGATAATCAGGAGCTAGGACCACCGTATTGGTCTCTAGCACAAATTGCCGAATGAAAGGTAATTCCAAGCGCGGATGCCCCAGGGCATAGCCACCCCCATGTAGCCATAATAAGCCTACCGCTTGGGGTCGTGGCTGCTTAGAGCGATAGATAAGGGCTCTTAAATCCGGATTCTGGCTACTTGGAATCTTCACTTCTTCGATGACTAGGTCCGGGTCCTGGGGCAAGGGCACTAAGAAGGTCGTAAGACCTGTCTGATTATAGGCCTTTAAGTCCTCTGGCTTTTTGAAATCGACTAGGATATCCGTCATCCAGCCTCGAAAGCGTAAATCCGAATTGACCTGAGGGTAGCGCCAAGCTAGATAGTGGCGAATTCCTGGCAATCCCAGTTGATGTTGCCCACCTAACAGGGGCACTAACTTCTTCATAAGATTCATGGGAAAGACTCTCCTTATTCTATCCTTCAAAATGGGAAGCATGACTTGCTCGCCTTCCCCTCTCAAGTTCATTATAGGTCTAGCTAGCTCTATTTTCAACTAGCTAGGCAGGAATTGACCCCGGACCAGACATTTGCTAGACTTAGATTATCGAAGATGAGGAGGTCACATGATGTCGACACAAGATGAAATTTTGGCGGTTTTACTGGAGCAGGATAGTCAGCCTATTTCTGGTCAAGCCTTGGCAGACCAATTAGGTTTATCTCGGACCGCTGTCTGGAAGGCTGTCGAAGGCTTACGCCAACAAGGCTATCAAATAGCCAGCCTAAGCAAGAAGGGTTATCTGCTAGAGAGGGTCAGCCATGCCCTTGATGCCCAGCAAATCAAACGTGACTTGGATGCACCTTTTGAATCGCTGCAAGTCGCCCTTTATGACAGTGTCACTTCAACAAATGACCTAGCCAAACAATTTGCTATTCAAGCACCTGGCCAAGCCGGCCTCTTCATCGCTCGCAAACAAACTCAAGGACGTGGTCGGTCAGGTCGCCATTTCCATTCCGATATTGCCTCCGGCCTCTATCTATCGATCGTCTTCCAACCCCAAGTGACAGATTTAGAAGAAGTGCCCCAATACACCCTGCTAGCTGCCAGTGCCATGGTTGCCGCTCTGGAAGCAGCCAGTGGACAAAAGCTACGTATCAAATGGGTTAATGACATCTTCTGTCGTGGTCGTAAAATTGGCGGAATCCTGACAGAAGCGACGACCGATATTGAAAGTCGTAGCCTATCCTCGATTATTATTGGCATCGGCCTCAACTTAAGTGGCGACTTCAGTCAAGCGGAAGCCTCAACTCAGTCTGTTGCAGGAACCCTCTTTGGACAAGAAATGCCGACCGACTTCAATCCCAACCAAGTCATTCATGACTACCTTAAGCAATTAGCCTACTATATCCGTACCCTCTCTGACAAAACCTACCTACCCCACTATGAAGAACATCTACTGGGCGTCGGGCGCCAAGTTAGCTACCAACAAGCAGGACAAGAATACACCGGTATTATCCAAGGAATCACCGATCAGGGCCATCTCTTGGTTCAAGATCCTCACGGTCAAATTCGTCCCCTCTTCAGTCAAGAAGTCCATTTTTCTAGTCAACAATTTGCTGATGACCTCGACTAAAGTAAAATCCCGCATCATAAGATGCGGGATTTTTTGATAGCTCAGATTACCATACCGGAATCTTAGAGTTCTTGCTTAACTCTTCAATCTTCTTAGCGATTTCGTCTGATTGGAAGATTTCTACGACTTTCTTGTAGAGTTTGTTGTCTTTTTCAGACTCTTTAACAGCGATGATGTTTTTGTATTCATCCTTCAATTTTGCTTTGTCAGTTGCATCAACGAAGAGAGCGTCTTTAACGGTTAAGTTAGCATCTGCTGCATAGTTCCCGTTGATAACTGCTGCATCCACGTCTTTCAAGCTACGTGCTGTTTGAGAAGCGTCCACTTCTTCAAACTTGATGTTCTTGTCGTTCTTGGTTACGTCGCTAACGCTAGCTAGAATGCCTTTAGCATCGTCTACTTCAATCAAGCCAGCTAATTCTAAGGTCAAGAGGGCACGACCTTGGTTAGTCACATCGTTAGGAATAGCGATTTTCGCCCCATCTTTAGCTTTTAACTCATCCAAAGATTTAACCTTTTCAGAGTAAATACCTTGAGGTTCTACGTAAGTGAAGCCGATGTTCACAACTTTGCCCTTGTTAGCCTTGTTCCATTCTTCCAAGAAGATAATGTGTTGGAAAGCGTTGAGGTCTAATGAACCGTCTTCTACTGCTGCGTTTGGTAAGTTGTAATCAGAGAAGTTAGTAATTTCGATTTCGATACCTTCATCTTTTTTCGCTTTTTCTGCTACAACTTGCCAGAGTTCCTTGTCAGCTTCACCGACAACCCCAACTTTTACTTTTTGGCCTTCAAATTCTTTGGCCGCTTGTGCAGTTGGGAAGCTAGCCCCAAACACTAAACCTGCTGCGAGGGCTAAAGCCCCTAATTTTTTAACAAACTTTTTCATATTGCATGACTCCTTTATTAATTATTATTTGTTTGTGTCAATGATTGATGCTGGGCCTTAATGGCCGCTAGTTTTTCCGGATCCAACAGAAGCGCCAAGGCCGTATTAGCCAGCAAGGTGGCTGCCACCGCTATGGAAGCATAACCCTTAGGGCTACCTGCTGCGGCTTTAAACTCCTCGGAATGGCCTGGAATTGGGCTGTCACTAATGGAAACCGTAGGTTGAATGGTAGGCACGACTTGAGAGACATTGCCGACATCAGAAGAACCTAGCGAATTACGCTCGCTTCTTTCGATTTCGGACTCGTCAATGCCATAGTCGGCGACTTCTTGGAAGAAGAGTTGGTCAAAGAGTGGCGTTGGTACCACATCGTCCACCCAGTTCTGGAAGAGACCAAACTTGTAGTCGCATCCTGTTGCTAGCGCCGCTCCTTTGACAATATTTTCTACCTTTTGGTAGACACTTTCCAAGGTCTTGCGCTCAGCAGCTCTGAGATAGAAGCGACCTGATGCATATTCTGGAATGACATTGGCAGCCTGACCGCCGTTGGTGATAATACCATGGATGTTGACATCCTTAGTCAGATTTAAGCGTAAGGCATTAATGGAGTTGAAGACTTGAATCAAAGCCTCCAAGGCGTTAATGCCTGCTTCCGGTGCCCCCGCTGCATGTGAAGCCCGGCCAAAAAACTCAATATCAACTGGCGCATTAGCCAAGAGCCGTAAGGTCGGCGCGAATTTGTGGGCTGGGTGAGCACAAAGGGCGGCATCGACATCCTGGAAGAAACCTGCCTTAACATAGGAACCTTTGGCAGAGCCGTTCTCCCCGCCTTCTTCTCCAGGTGTTCCATATACTCGGATTTCACCACCTAAATCATCGATAACGGCTTTGAGGGCTACAGCTGCTAGGAGTGAATAATTACCGAATAGGTTATGCCCACAAGCATGGCCAATACCTGGCAATGCATCATACTCGGCTAGGAAGGCCAAGACAGGACCAGGCTTGCTTGCCCGGTAGACCCCGACAAAACCAGTCTCATGACCTGCAATGTTCTGGGTGACTTCAAAGCCTTCGTGCCGCAATTGATTAGCCAGTAGGTCAGATGCAAAATATTCTGTGTTGCAGACCTCAGGCCGCTCATAAATGGCCTTGGCATGGTCTTGGTAAGTGGCTAATTTTTCCGCGACAACTTCGCGAATTCTATCTTTGTAGGCCTGGGTCATTGGCCCACCTCCTTTTATTTCAAGGCTTATTTAGTACCGAAAGTTTCCCAAGCTGGTAAGAGTGAACCTTTAGAAACTTCTTCGATAACCTTCTTAGTATCTTCTGTTTGGTAAGCTTCTACAATTTTCTTGTAAGTCGCATTTTCTGCGTCTTTCTTACGTGCCACGATAATGTTCACGTAAGGTTTTGAGCTTTTATCAACTGGCTCTAAGTAGATAGCATCTTTGGATGGTGTGTAACCTGCATCAACTGCTACCCCTGAGTTGATGATAGAAGCTGTCACGTCATCTAAAGCACGAGCCGTTTGGGAAGCATCTAACTCTTGAATCTTAAGGTTGAGCTTGTTTTCTTTGATGTCAGAAACGGTTGGTTTGTAGCCTTTTGCTTCATCTACTTTGATTAAGCCTGCTGTTTGCAAGAGGCGTAAGGCACGACCGCCGTTTGTTGGGTCAGAAGGAATCGCCACTGTGTCGCCTTCCTTCAAGTCTTTAATATCTTTGATTTTCTTAGAGTAAACCCCTAATGGCGCGTTAACGGTATTCCCGATAGAGACTAATTCTTGATCCTTGTGCTCTTGTAAGTAGCTATCCAAGAAAATTTGATGTTGGAAAGCGTTGAGATCAATTGAGCCGTCAGCCAAAGCTGCGTTTGGTTGGCTGTATTCTGTGAATTTTACATATTCAAGCTCGATGCCATCTTTGGCTAAGCGTTCTTTGACATTGTCCCATACTCGGGTGTCGTCGCCGACTAAACCAAGTTTAACTTTTTCTGCCGCTTGAGCAGAAGTGACAGGTGCTAGGGCGCTAATGCCTAGACTAACTGGGATGATAATTGCAGCAAGTGTTTTAATCCATTTTTTCATTGAGTGTTCCTCCTAAAATTGTGAGTTGATTAGTGGGTGACGCGTTTTTCAATACGTCGAGCAATAAATTGAGTGATGAAGACCAAGATTAAAATCAAGATGGTCGACATTAAGGTGACATCTGTCTGGAATCGGTTATAACCACGAGAGATGGCTAGGTTCCCTAGACCACCACCACCGACAGCACCTGCCATGGCGGTTAAACCAATCACGCTGATTAAGGTAAGGGCTGACGCGCGGACGATACCTGGCAGCCCTTCTTTGAGATAAACGCGGAAGATAATACCCCAAGGGCTAGTCCCCATGGCTTGTGCGGCTTCCACAACCCCTGGATTGACTTCTAAGAGGGCATTCTCGACCTGACGAGCGAAGAAGGGGATAACCCCTGCAATCAGTGGCACCAAGGCGGCCTTGGAACCAATGGTCGTACCTGCTAAGAAGCGAGTGGTCGTCGCTAAGAGGGCGACTAAGATAATAAAGGGAATGGACCGGAAAATGTTGACCAGTTGATCTAGGATTCTATAGAACCAACGATTTTCCAGAATTCCGCCGTCATGGGTAACTACTAAAATCACACCCAGCAAAATCCCGAAGATACCCGACCAGAGGGCCGTCCAGAAAGTCATGTAAAGGGTTTGTTGTGTGGCCTCTAAAAAGTCCTTAGGAATTTTAGCCACGTTAGGCATGATGGGCTCTAAACTTGCCCAGGCTTGGTTAAACCAAGCACCAAAATTATCGGAAAACTCTGCTAACCATGTTGCCATTAGTCTTTTGCACCTCCCTTGTAGTCTTTGGCGCTGTTCGGCCGCTTAAGAAACTTAAGGTTGACACCTTGTTCTTTAATATAGGCAACCGCAGCTTCCTTGTCGGCTTCTGCCCCGGCCAAGGTGACAATCAAATTCCCAATTGGCGTATTATCAATAATCTCGACATTACCATGCAAGATATTGGCGGTGACATTGAAGAGACTGTAGAGGGTCACAATCAGTGGCTCATCGGTTTCGTCACCTAAGTAGGATAATTCTACTAGCCATTCATCATCCTTAAGTTGAGAGAATTTTGGCTGACTGAGAATAGTAGCTAAGGCCTGGTCTACATGGGTTGCAGTCCGAATGAAGTCGCGGGTTAGAGCTTGGGCTGGTTGGCTGAAGATTGGCACCACTGAGCCGGCTTCAATCACTTCCCCATTTTCCATTACGGCTACCTTGTTACAGATTTCCTTGACTACTTGCATCTCATGAGTGATTAAGACGATGGTCAAACCTAGCTTTTGGTTCAATTCTTTGAGCAAGTCCAAAATCTGCAAGGTAGTTTTAGGGTCGAGAGCACTGGTTGCTTCATCACAGAGTAGAATCTTAGGATTGCTAGCTAAGGCCCGCGCAATCGCCACCCGTTGCTTTTGGCCGCCAGATAATTGGCTTGGATAAGCTTCTGCCTTATCAGCAATCCCTACTAGTTCAAGTAACTCTAAAACCTTTTGGCGACGTTCCTTGCGAACTTGAGACCAGAACTTGAAAGGTGCGGCCAACTTCTCGCCGGCCTTTCCGGACCATTTCCAAAAGGCTAAGGCCTGACCGACATGCTGGCCAAACTTGCGGAAGTTCTCACCATCATATTGAAGTGGGAAAGCCACATTATTGAAGACTGTTCGACTGTGCATGAGGTTGAAGTGTTGGAAAATCATCCCAATTTTCTTACGTTCCTCACGTAATCGTCGACTAGAGAGTCCCTGAAGTGCTACCTTACCAACGGTCACTTGCCCGCCTGTTGGACGTTGCAAGAGGTTGATGACCCGGACCAGAGTGGATTTACCAGCACCAGAGTAACCGACAATCCCGTAAATATCTCCTTCTTCAATCTTCAAATCAACGTCTTTGACTGCTTGGACCTGGCGGTCCTTCTGTCTGAATGTGACAGAGATATTCTTTAATTCTATCACCTATAATTCCTCCTTATTTCAAGGCTCGTGGGTGGGCGGGTTACAAAAAAGCCCCCAAGGCGGCCTGCTGCCTACCTTGAGGGCGTCATGACGCGTTACCACCTCTTGTTCAGGCAATACTCACATATTGCCCCTTAGCGAGTACCCTGATTGGATACTCTTTGCTTTTAACGGTCGCACCGAGACTTGAATTAGCTTAAGCCATTCGAAATCTTCGCTCCATAGCCATTTTCATGTCGTTGCCTTGCTTCGTTCCACCACCCGAAGCTCTCTGTGAAGGCGAGGCGACCTTACTTACTATTTCATCGCATTATCTTATCTTAAAAAAAATAGCCCTCTCTACTAACTCTTGTTAGTAAAAGGACGATGTGATCGTGTTACCACCTTTTATTCGGAAGCCTAAACTTCCCTCTACCCAGCTGGCCTTACAGCGTAACTGGTATTCCTGGTAACGGGGGAATGACCCGAACACACCTACCTATCGGCGTATTTATCTCCCAGACCATCTTCATAACCTATTCGATAGTACCTTTCACCTGCCGGTACCTCTCTTGAATCGCTAGTTTTACTACTCTTCTGTTCAACGATATTTCAGATATGCCTCTACTATACCCAGATTCCAGCTAAAAGTCAAGCCTTTTATGATAAAATTCTGATGAAGAGGTGAGTTCTTCTCATTTTTACTTGGACTTTTTTCACCATGCTCTAGATTATGTCGGTCTATGTATGATAAACTATTAGATAGAAGTTAAGGAAGAAAGGGAAGTGCTCATCAGATGTCAACGCCACAAGTCAATCAAGGCCTGCTCGCCATTAAGCCGAGCCCTATCCGTAGTTTTAACGACCAAATCAGCAAAATTGAAGGCTTGATCCCCCTCACTATCGGGGAACCAGACTTTCCAACACCCGATTTCATTAAGGAAGCCGCCATCGAGGCCATCCGCAAGGACCTGAATGGCTACACTCATTCGCGTGGTCTCTTAGCCTTGCGCCAAGCTATTAGCGATTTTCTAGAGCGTCACTATGAACTCCAATATAGTCCTGAAGAAGAAATCATCGTGACCGTTGGCGCGACCGAAGCTTTATTTGCCAGTCTGGTTGGCTTACTTAACCCTGGCCAAAAAGTCATTGTACCCGCACCTAACTATGTTATCTACGAAACACAAGTTCGTCTTGCTGGGGCAGAACTCATTCGTCACGATGTCAGCCATAGCAACTTTAAGCTAGAGGCAGAAGAACTCAAGGCTCAGTTAGAAAGCCATCCTGAAATTAAGATTCTACTCTTGAACCATCCTTGCAACCCTACAGGCGTCACCTATAGTCGAGAGGAGTTGGAGGCTCTAGCCAATGTGGCCCGCCAATATGACCTCATGATTGTTTCGGATGAAATTTATAGCGAACTTACCTATTCTGATAATCATGTTTCCATGGCGGAACTAGCTCCTGAGCGCACCATTCTGATTAACGGGACCTCTAAATTCTATGCCATGACTGGTTGGCGCTCTTGCTTTATTGCAGGGCCTAAGGACTATCTGAGCCAAATCTTCAAGGTCCACCAAGCAACTATCAATACGCCACCATCCGTCTCACAATATGGTTCTATTGCTGCCTATCACTCAGGTGATGATAGTATTCATGAGATGCGTCAAGCCTATGACCAACGCCGCCAATTCCTTATTGGCCGTTTCCGCGAGATTGGCTACCAAACCTTGCTTCCAGAAGGCGCCTTTTACCTCTTCGTTAAAGTACCTGACTGGTTCCAAGGTGATGACTTCGCCTTCTGTCTGGCCCTGGCTCAAGAAGCTAAGGTTGGGGCAGTCCCTGGCCAGTCTTTTGGACCTGGAGGATCAGGCTACTTCCGTATCAGCTATGCTGCCAGCTTAGAAAAATTGGCAGAAGCCATGAATCGAATTCAAGCCTTTACCCAAGAAAAGACTAAATAATCTTAAGGAGGAGCCTTTATGCCATTTATCCACGTTGAACTATTAGAAGGTCGTAGCCCTCAAGCCAAAGAAGCCATGGCCAAAGAAATTATTGAGGTCGTGTCCAAACATAGTGGTGCGCCTACCGAACGCATTCACGTTGTCTTTCAAGACATGAAGAAAGAAAACTATTTCCACAATCCTAAATAGACAGGTAGACTGGCTGAGGTAATTCCTCAGCCTTTTCCTCAGCCTTTACCATTAGCTAATTGAAGGAGGCACTAAGATGAAGAAGAATCTTGCAATTATTGGGGGCGGGATCGTCGGCGCGACAGCGGCCTACTATGCCCTCAAAGAAGGCCACTCTGTCACCCTCTATGAAGACGGCACTGGCCAAGCAACCAAGGCGGCCGCAGGCATTATCTGTCCCTGGTTCACTTTACGCCGTAACAAGCCCTGGTATTATCTGGTTTCTCAGGGGGCTGAGTTTTACCGGCGCTTCATGGCGGATTTGGCTGAAGATGGCTTGAATACCGATCTAATCTTCCAAGAAGTTGGCGCTTTACTGGTTCGTAAAGACGAAAGCTCTCTAACTCGTGACCAGGAACGAGCACAAGAACGACGACCCGCTTCACCTTCTATTGGAGAGGTTACTAGTTTATCTGCTCAAGAGGCCATGGATAAATTCCCGCTCCTAGAGACACCTTATCCAGCAAGTTTTATCAGTGGTGGGGCGCGACTGGATGGTGCAGCTTTGATTCAAGAACTTCATATTTTGATTCCAAAACTAGGTGGCAAGCTGATTCATGGACAAGCACAGCTTGTAGCTGATAGTGGGCATCAGGTTAGCGTTCTAGGTCCACAAAAGGATACAAAATCCTACGATGCTATTTTGTTAGCCTGTGGTGCTTGGTTACCTCATATCCTAGAGCCACTCGGCTATGAGGTTGCCATTTGCCCTCAAAAGGGACAACTCTTTAGCGTCTATCTACCTGACTGGGCAGGGAATACTTGGCCAGTTGTTATGCCCCCCGGTAAATTTGACATCATCCCTTTCCAGAATGGCGAGCTCGTCATTGGCGCTACTCATGAGAACGACCGAGGTTATGATTTAAGTGTTGAAGCCGAAAGATTGGCTGAACTACAGGAACGTGCCAGCAGCATGCTACCTTTCTTGTCAGAGCAAGTTACTTACCATCAGGTTAAAGTGGGTATACGTGCCTATACACCGGATTATGCTGTGTTAGTAGGGCCTGTCCCGGAACTGAATTCTGTTTGGGCTGTTAGTGGGCTAGGTTCTTCCGGTCTAACAAGTGGGCCCTTCCTAGGTTATCAGTGGGTCAAGCATGTTAGCGAAGGACATTGTGACTTGGATCAAAGCCTTTATCCAATTGAGTCCTACATTAAAAAAGTCTAAGAATTGGCCCTTTTTCACTACACAAATTAGTCTAAACATGTTATGATTAGTAAATGAAAGGAGGGGAATTTCGAATGAAAAAAATCTTTGAAGAATTCCGTGGCTTTATTGCCAAAGACAATATTGTAACTTTAGCCGTTGCTGTGATCTTGGGGGGTGCCTTCTCAAGTATCGTAACTAGTTTGGTAAATGATATCTTCATGCCAATTATTGTTGCTGTAACTGGTCAAGCTACCGTTTCTGGCATCTCATTACGCATTGGGAATACTTACCTAGGTGTAGGTAACTTCTTACAAGCAGTTATTAACTTCGTTATCATTGGTTTCTTGTTATTCATGACTTTGAAAGCTTTAGGGAAGGCTCAAGGCAAAGACTTGATCAACCCACCTGCGCCACCTGCAGGTCCAAGCGAGAAAGACTTATTACAAGACATCTTAAACGAATTGAAGAAAGAAAAATAAGACTTTCGCACAGAGCTGTCTCGCAAGAGATGGCTCTTTTTCTATTGCCTAATATATCATATATGATATATCGGGCAAATAAAAAAGAAGTATCGTCAGATACTTCTTGATAAGCCACTTGCCGGGCTTGAACCGGCGACCTCATCCTTACCATGGATGCGCTCTACCTGCTGAGCTAAAGCGGCAATATAAAATTTTACTCCGCAAGTAGGGCTCGAACCTACGACATCATGATTAACAGTCATGCGCTCTGCCAGCTGAGCTATTGCGGAATCAAGACAACCTCACCCAGCATGGCAACGACCTACTCTCACAGGACCAAAGGTCCAACTACCATCGGCGCTAAGAAGCTTAACTGCTGTGTTCGGAATGGGAACAGGTGTGTCCTTCTTGCCATTATCACCACACTTGGGTGTTGTCTTATATGAGTGCTTGCACACTCAAAACTGAATAACCTCAAACCTAACCTCAAATCTTGTGGTTAAGACCTCGACCGATTAGTACTAGTCCGCTCCATGGATCACTCCACTTCCACTTCTAGCCTATCTACCTGATCGTCTCTCAGGGGTCTTACTTCTTTCGAATGGGAAATCTCATCTTGAAGCTGGCTTCACGCTTAGATGCTTTCAGCGCTTATCCATCCCGCACATAGCTACCCAGCGATGCCCTTGGCAGAACAACTGGTACACCAGCGGTGCGTCCATCCCGGTCCTCTCGTACTAAGGATAGCTCTTCTCAAATTTCCTACGCCCGCGACGGATAGGGACCGAACTGTCTCACGACGTTCTGAACCCAGCTCGCGTACCGCTTTAATGGGCGAACAGCCCAACCCTTGGGACCGACTACAGCCCCAGGATGCGATGAGCCGACATCGAGGTGCCAAACCTCCCCGTCGATGTGAACTCTTGGGGGAGATAAGCCTGTTATCCCCAGGGTAGCTTTTATCCGTTGAGCGATGGCCCTTCCATACGGAACCACCGGATCACTAAGCCCGACTTTCGTCCCTGCTCGACTTGTAGGTCTCGCAGTCAAGCTCCCTTCTGCCTTTACACTCTACGAATGATTTCCAACCATTCTGAGGGAACCTTTGGGCGCCTCCGTTACATTTTAGGAGGCGACCGCCCCAGTCAAACTGCCCGTCTGACACTGTCTCCCACCCCGGTGAGGGGTGCGGGTTAGAGTGGTCATGTCACAAGGGTAGTATCCCACCGTTGCCTCCTCCGAAACTGGCGTCCCGGATTCTTCAGCTCCTACCTATCCTGTACATGTGACACAAACACTCAATATCAAACTACAGTAAAGCTCCATGGGGTCTTTCCGTCCTGTCGCGGGTAACCTGCATCTTC